>NZ_VTTK01000001.1:0-518268 GCF_008365135.1 Azospirillum sp. Sh1
CGATGACCGAGCGGACCAGCGTCTCAACCGCGTGCCAGGGGGCATCGGTGGGATCGGTCGCAAACATCCAGGAAAAACACAGCCCAGCGCAATTCGTCACGCCCGACCCGTCTATCGCTTCCCTCTCATGTTAGCGCCTATGCCCCATCCCTCCCCCGCTTACCAGCGGTGGAGGGGGTAGAATGCTTGGCCGCGTAATTTAAACCGCAAAGCGGCGGCAGTCCCCTCTCCCACCGTAGGTGGGGGAGGGTTAGGGAGGGGGTATTCGCCTCCCACACCAGCCGCACCACCAAAAGCAAAAGGCCCCGCCTCCCTTTCGGAAGGCGGGGCCTTTCTTTCCACATGCGCTCGGCGTCACTCCGGAGTGGAGGCTTCGCCGTCGGCTTCCGGGGTGCCCATCATCGCATCGGCGACCAGACCGGCGTTGCCGCGGATCTTGGCCTCGATCGCGTCGGCCATCTCGGGGTTGTTGCGCAGATAGGTCTTGGCGTTCTCGCGGCCCTGGCCGATGCGGGTGCCGTCATAGCTGAACCACGCACCCGACTTGTCGACCACACCCGCCTGGATGCCGAGATCGAGCAGTTCGCCCACCTTCGACACGCCCTCGCCGTACATGATGTCGAACTCGACCACGCGGAACGGCGGGGCCATCTTGTTCTTCACCACCTTGACGCGGGTCTGGTTGCCGACGACGGTGTCGCGGTCCTTGATCGAGCCGATGCGGCGGATGTCGAGGCGGACGGAGGCATAGAACTTCAGCGCGTTGCCGCCGGTCGTCGTCTCCGGGTTGCCGAACATCACGCCGATCTTCAGGCGGATCTGGTTGATGAAGATCACCAGGCAGTTCGACTTGGAGATCGAGCCGGTCAGCTTGCGCAGAGCCTGGCTCATCAGGCGGGCGTGCAGGCCGACGTGGCTGTCGCCCATCTCGCCTTCCAGTTCGGCGCGCGGAACGAGCGCTGCCACCGAGTCGACCACCAGCACGTCGATGGCGCCGGAGCGCACCAGCGTGTCAGCGATCTCCAGAGCCTGCTCGCCGGCATCCGGCTGGGAGATCAGCAGCTCGTCGATGTTGACGCCCAGCTTGCGGGCATAGGACGGGTCGAGCGCATGCTCCGCGTCGACGAAGGCGCAGGTGCCGCCGGCCTTTTGGGCCTGGGCGATGGCGTGCAGCGCCAGCGTGGTCTTGCCCGAGCTTTCCGGCCCGTAGATTTCGACAATGCGGCCCTTAGGCAGGCCACCGATGCCCAGCGCGATATCGAGACCAAGGGAGCCGGTGGAGATGACCTCCGTCTCGACCAAGTTCTCACGGGCGCCAAGCTTCATGATCGAGCCCTTGCCGAACGCGCGTTCGATCTGGCTCAGGGCGGCATCGAGCGCCTTCTGCTTGTCCATGGAATCCTTCTCGACCAAACGAAGCTGTGCGGACGACATGCCCGGTACCCCTCTCTTAGAACACACGGTCGGCGCTCTTGCAACGAGGCTGAATGTACTCTCTTCGTTCTCGTTTGCAAGGCCTGATGTTGCCTGTGCGTTCCTATTTTCCGGGGCATGTCCGGGGGCATTCTTGCAGGCGATTTTTCGCTCTCACCGTCCGTCGCGGATGACCTCCTTCACTTTGGAGGCCAGCTGCTTCAGCGAGAATGGCTTGGGCAGGAAATGGGCGACTTCGACGCCGTCGATCTCGCCCAGCCGGTCCTCGGCATAGCCGGAGATGAAGATCACCCGCATCTCCGGGCGCAGCTTGCGGACATGGCGGGCGAGCGTCGGGCCGTCCATCTGCGGCATCACCACGTCGGTGATCAGCAGGTCGATGGAGGCGCCGTTGGTCTCGATCTGCTGCAGCGCCGCCTCGCCGTTCTTGGCCTCCAGCACCTGATAGCCCTTGTTGCGGAGCGCCCGGGCGGAGAAGACGCGCACGGCGTCCTCGTCCTCCACCAGCAGGATGGTGCCGGTGCCGGTCAGGTCGCTGCCGCGCCGCTCCCGCGGTTCGGCGGTGTCGACCGGTCGCAGTTCGCCCTGATGATGCGGCAGCAGGATGGTGAAGGTCGTCCCCTCCCCCACCGCCGAATCGACCAGCACGAAGCCGCCGGTCTGCCGGACGATGCCGTACACCGTCGACAGGCCCAGCCCGGTGCCCGACCCGACCTCCTTGGTCGTGTAGAAGGGCTCGAAGATGCGCTGCAGGTTCTCGCGCGCGATGCCGCAGCCGGTGTCGATCACCTCGATGGAGACATAGCTGCCGGACGGGATCGTCTCGTGCTCCCTCCGTTCAGGCTGGGTGACGACGTAATTGGTGGTGTTGATGATCAGCTTGCCACCGCCGGCCATGGCGTCGCGGGCATTGACCACCAGATTGATGATGACCTGCTCCAACTGGTTCTGGTCGACCTTGACCAGCCCCAGGTCGCGGCCATGGATCATCTTCAGTTCGATGTTCTCGCCGATCAGCCGGCGCAGCAGGTTCGCCAGCTCCGCCAGCACGTCCGTCACGTTGATGACGCGCGGCTGCAGGGTCTGCTGGCGCGAGAAGGCCAGCAGCTGCCGCACGAGGTTGGCGGCGCGGTTGGCGTTCTGCTTGATCTGCATGATGTCGCTGAAGGACTGGTCGCCCGGCTTGTGCCGCAGCAGCAGCAGGTCGCAGAAGCCGATCATCGCCGTCAGCAGGTTGTTGAAGTCGTGCGCCACGCCGCCGGCCAGCTGGCCGACCGCCTGCATCTTCTGCGACTGGGCGAACTGCGCCTCCAGGCTCTTGCGCTCGGTCATGTCGATGAAGTGCAGGATCAGACCCACCCCATCTCCCTTGCCGCCATCCGTGCGGCCATCGGTGCGCACCGGGTTGGCGAGGCGCCGGGCATAGAGCTGGGCGGTCAGTTCCCGCCCGCCTGACAACCGCACCTCCAGCGGGTGGGCCGGGTCGGCGCCGCCCTGCACCGATTTCAGCCGCGCCGTCACCGCCTCGCGCTCCGCCGGGACGATCAGGTCGGCCATCGGGCGGTTGATGACGCTGCCGGCCTCGCTGCCGATCAGCGCCAGGAAGGCCTCGTTGCATTCGGTCAGCTGGCCGGTTTCGTCGACCAAGGCGATGCCGATCGGCGCGTCTTCGAAGAAGCGCTGGAACCGCTGTTCGGACTGGCGCAGAGCCTCCTGCCATTCCCGTTCGGGCGACAGGTCGCGCACCACCGACCGGGTGTGGATGGTGCCGTCGTCGGCCCGCACCACGCTTTGCGCCACCGCAACCTGGAAACGCCGGCCGCGCAGCCCCACCATGGTCAACTCGCCGCGCTGCTCGCCGCCGCCATGGTCGAACAGGTCGTAGGGTGCTGCGGAGACGGGGGGCGCCGCCAGGATGCCATGCAGCCGCGATTCGCCGTCGGTCAGGTCGCCGGGCGCCGCCTCCAGCCATTGGGCCAGCGTGGCGTTGACGAACAGGAAGTGGCCGTTCTGATCGACCGAGAAGAAGCCGACCGGCGCATGCTCCATGAAGTCGGCCAGTTTGGCCTGCTCGCGCAGCATGACATGCTCAAGCTCCCACCGCGCGGTGATGTCCTCGATCCGCCAATGGACGGAGCCGGGGAAGCCGGCGACCGGCTGCCCCTGCACCTTGCGCCATTCCGGCGGGCGGTTGTCCAGCGCCGGGATCGCCAGCTCGGCCGAAGCGGCGGAACCGGCCCTCACCCGCTCGCGCAGGCGGCGGAATTCGCGGGCGCTGTCGGGGTCGCCGGAGAACTGGCGCGCCAGGGCGTCCAGCGGCCGTTCACCGCGGCGCCAACCCGCCAGTTCGCGGAAGGCGGCATTGACGAACACCACCTCGTCGGCCCCGTCGCAGACCAGCTGGCCGGCCGGCATCCCTTCCAGCGCACCGCTCAGCAGCGCGCCGATTCGCGCCGACCGCCGCACCACCGACACGCTGCGGCCGATCAGCAGCGCCACGCCCGCAGCCGCCAGCCCGGCGCCCAGCCAGCCGACCTCGTCGCGGTCCAGCAGCAGGCCGATGGCCAGCACCAGCAGACCGGCCGGCGCCAGCGCATATTGGATGAGCATCAGCACTCCGCCGGACGATGCCCGGTGGTTCGCTGCATTGCGTGCGGTGTCGGAAAGGGAAGTTGTGTCGTCCACCAATACTCCAAACCCCACACGGTCTTCCTGGGAGTTGCCCCGGACCGGATGTTACCGACCGGGCACCTCCATCGCGCCACCTGAGATGGTCGGCCGCTCCACCCGGTCCCGTCAACCGTTACGGAGCCGGATCAGTTGCGCAGCGCCCGCCCTTTGAGCTTGAAGACATAGGTAATGACTTCGGCGACCGCCCGATAGTGCTCGGACGGAACTTCTTCGTCGATATCGCAAGCGGCATAGAGCGCACGGGCGAGGGGCGGGTTTTCTATGACCGGAACATTGTTCGATTCGGCGATCTCGCGAATCTTGAAGGCGACCTGGTCGACGCCCTTCGCCAGCACCATCGGCGCGCCCATCTGGGTCGGGTCGTATTTCAGCGCGACCGCGAAGTGGGTCGGGTTGGTGACCACCACGTCGGCGTTCGGCACCGCGGCCATCATGCGCTTGCGCGCGCGCTCGAACCGCAACTGCCGGATGCGGCCCTTGACGACTGGATCGCCTTCCTGCTGCTTGTGCTCGTCCTTCACCTCCTGCTTGGTCATCTTCATCTTCTTGTCGAACTGCTGCTTCTGCCACAGGAAGTCGCCGGCAGCGATGAAGGTCAGGACCACCAGGACCCAGATCAGCAGCCGGTGGGCCAGCCCGTCCATCTGCAGCAGCAAGGTGACGATGTCGATGCCGATATAGGCCTCGATGCCGCCGAACATCGGCACGAGCGCCATGTAGGCGACGCCGCCGACCACCGCCAGCTTGACGATGCTCTTCAGCAGTTCCACCCCCTGGTTGGCCTTGAACATGTTCATCAGGCCGGGCAGCGGGTTCAGCTTGCCGAACTTCGGGGAGATCAGCTCCCAGGAGACGTGGAAACCGGTCTGCCCGATGGTCGACAGCACGCCGGCCACCACGAACAGCAGGATGGGCAGCCACAGCGCCCACATGACGTCGCGCATCACCCGGAACAGCAGCGCGCCGACACCGGCCCTGTCGAAGGTGAACTGGTCCAGATTCTCGAAATAGTAATTAAGCCGGAACACCAGCCCCTTCATGGTGCCGGGCAGGATGGAGACCAGCACCACCAGCATCGCCGCGACCATCAACCAGTTCGCGGCCTCGCGGGTCATCGCGAACTGGCCCTGTTTGTGGGCCTCGTCGAGCTTCTTGGATGTCGGGTCCTCTGTTTTGGAGGACTCGTCCGCCTCTTCCGACACCGGCGTTCCCCCTCTACAGCGGCTTCAGGAATTCGATGAAGGTCGATTCGAAGCGCGACAGCCAGAACAGCATCATCGCACCCAGCGTCAGCGCGAACATGAACAGGCCGAGCAGCACCTGGACGGACGTGAACAGCTGGAACACCTGCACCTGCGGCGCCAGCTTGTTCAGCAGCCCCAGCGCCAGCGCGAACAGCATGCCGGTGATCAGGAAGGGGGCGGCCATCTGCACCCCCAGCATGAAGCTTTTCGACACCAGCTGCCCGACCACGTTCGCCATGTCGTCGATCGGGATCGTCGCTCCCGGCGTAAAGGTGGCGTAGCTGTCGACCACCGCCATGATCAGCAGATGATGCAGGTCGGTGACGAAAATCAGAAGCAGCCCCAGCCAGCCCATCAGCGAGCCGGGCAGAGAGCCCGATGTCGCCAGCGCCGGGTTGAAGATCTGCGCGTTGGCAAGGCCGCTCTGCAGGCTGATGATGGTGCCGGCCACCTCCAGCGCGCCCATCAGCAGCCGGGCGATGGTGCCGAGGAAAATTCCCACCGTCATCTCGCCGGCCACCAGCACCATCAGTTGGAACGGATTGCCGGGCATCGGCGGCAGCATCGGCCGGATCGCCGGCGCCACCAGCGTGCTGACCGCCAGCGCGAACAGCAGGCGCATGCGGGTGGGAACGAAGGCGTCGCCGATGGTCGGCATCACGCTGAAGGCGGTGCCGACCCGCATGAAGACCAACATCCAGACGAAGATCTGTTCGCCCAGCAGTTGCTGCAGGACGTTCATTGGCCCGCCGCGGCCGCGGTTGGTGCCGGGGGCGGCGTCACGCCGGTGCCGGGCGTGAAGGGCGCGCCGCCATTGTCGGTGGCGCCGACGCCGATCGCGACGATGCGGTCGGCGACCTCATGTTCGAAAAAATCGGTCAGCTTGCCCAACATGAAGGGCATCAGCAGGATGCTGAGACCGAAGACCAGCAGCACCTTCGGCACCATGGCGAGGGTCTGCTCGCTGATCTGGGTAACCGCCTGGAAGATGGAGATGACGGTGCCGACCGCCATCATGATGACCAGAATCGGCCCGCACACCATCACCAGCGTGACGATGGACGTGCGGCAAAGCTCTATGACTTCGGTCTCGTTCATGACGGCGGGTTCAGGACGGCGGAAGGTGCGGAACGGATGCCGTCACATCGGCATGCGCAGGATTTCCTGATAGGCGTTCAGCACCTTGTCGCGCACGGCGGTGACGGTCTGCAGCGTCACCTCGGCGTTGGTCACGGCCTGGACGACGTCGTTCAGATCGGCCTTGCCGACGGCGGCCAGGGCCGACATGTCCTCGCTCTTCTTCATGGTGCCGATGCTTTCCTTGGCCGCCTGCTCCAGCACGTCACCGAAGGAGAGGCCATCGCGCGCGGCCATGCCGGGGCCGGTCGTCTTGGCGGCGGTGGTGGCGTAGGCCGCGGCGGCGTTCAGCGGATTGATCATGGCGGCGGTTCCGGTCGGTCGGGAGGTTCAGGAGCGATTGGGCGGGACGAGGTCAGGCACGCAGGATGTCGATGGTGCGGGTCAGCATCTGGCGCGCCGTGTCGATGGCCGAGAGGTTGGCTTCGTAGCTGCGCTGGGCCTCGCGCATGTCCATCGCCTCGACCACCGAATTGACGTTCGGCATCAGCACATAGCCGTCGGCGTCGGCCGACGGGTGGGAGGGATCGTAGCGGCGCTGGAAATCGCTCTTGTCCACATCGACCTTGGCGACGCGGACCTTGTCGACGTCCATCGCGCGGTCCAGCTCGTTCTTGAAGATGACCGTCTTGCGGCGATAGGGCAGATCGCCCGGCGTTTCCGCGGTGGTGTTGGCGTTCGCCAGATTCTCCGAAATGACCTTCAGGCGCGTGCCCTGCGCCTTCATGCCCGAGGCGGAAACCGCCATCGACTTGTAGAGATCCATCGCACCGCCTCCTCAAATACCCGCCGGCCGTTCCAACTCCAGGCCAAATCCCCGGCCCAAGGCCTCAGCTGCCCGAGCGGATCGCCGACTTGATCATCGCCACCTGCTTTTTGTACAGGTTGGTGATGGTCTGGTAATCCATCGAATTCTGGCTCATCCGCATCATCTGGTCTTCCAGGACGACGTTGTTGCCGTCCGGCGCCGTCTCGTACGGATCGCGCACCTTCTGTTCCTGTGCCATGCCGCCCGGTCCGCGGGATCCTGCCAGATGGGACGCGTTGGTCGCCACCGGGGTCAGCCGCCGGCTGTCGCCGAGCGCGTCGCGGAAGGTGAAGGGCTTCAGGTCGCGGCCCTTGTACTCCGGCGTGTCGGCGTTGGCGATGTTCTGCGAGATGACTTCCTGACGCTGGGTCAACCAGTCCATCTTGCGCGACATCAGTTTGAAGATGCCGAGATTTCCGAGGTCCATGGCCCTGATCCCGCCCCAATGCCGCTGGAATACCGCTGCCAATTCCGCTGAACGCCGCCCAGGACGGGCATCGCCACAGTCTCCGATGGTCACGCGTTTGCGTTAACGAAGGATGAATCTCTACCGACGCGAATTGGCCGGCCCTGCCGCCTTTACAGTTCGTTAAGCCTACCGGTCCAGGATACGGCCCAGGAAGGACCCCCTCGACGCCCCCCTCGACAAGGCCGCCCTGTTGTCCGCGCAAGCCCGCCCACCCGCCTCGCCGCCAGCCGGCAAGACGCAGTCCCCTGCCCGGGGTCCCAATGCCCGGCGGCCGGTCGCGGTTGCGCTGAAATACCATCTGGGGACCGAGACGCTGCCGCGGATCGTCGCCACCGGCAAGGGCACGGTGGCGGAGCAGATCCTGGAGGTCGCCTTCGCCAACGGCGTGAAGGTGCGCGAGGACGCCGACCTGGTCGAGATCCTGTCCGCAATCGAGGTCGACAGCGACATCCCCGTCGAAGCCATCGCCGCCGTGGCGGAAATTCTCGCTTATGTCTATCGCGCCAACGGCACGATGCCGTCGGAACCGCGCTCCGAGGACATCATGGAGGAGGACAAGCCGTGATCCGGCCGCCAACCGCTTCCCCCTCGCCCGAAAGCACCGAGTCGGCCGGCCGGATCGCGGAACAGGCGGCGGCGCTGGGTGCAACGCTCGACGACGCGCGCACGCAGGCCGGGGCCGGCGTGTTGATCGACCTTGTCGGGCTGGAGGAGCGCGTCGCCCATCTTTGCCTCGCCGCCGAAGCCTTGCCGCGGGGGGAGGCGCGGACCCTGCTCGGCCCGCTCGGCGATCTGGTCGCGGCGCTGGCGCCGCTGGCCGCCGCGCTGACCGACCAGCAGGCCCGGCGGGAGGAGACCATCGCCGCCGCGCTGGCCGGCCGCGACGATCCGCACACCGCCCGCCAGCGCGCGGCCGCCGCCTATGGCCGCTCCGGGGGGCCGGCCGCTCCGGGCCGTCCCGACGATACGCCCTGACAGAGAAAGCCTGCCGTTTCCATGGATCTCGACCAGTATATCCGTTTCCTGATGGCGCTCGTCTTCGTGGTGGCGCTCATCATGGTCGTTGCCTGGGTGATGCGCCGGGTCGGCATGGCCGGCGGCACCGTGCGCGGACGTGCCCGCCAACGCCGGCTGAGCGTGGTGGAGGCGCTGCCGGTCGACGCCAAGCGGCGCCTGATCCTGGTCCGCCGCGACGACCGCGAGCATCTGATCCTGCTGAGCGCCAACGGGGACCTGCTGGTCGACAGCGCCCCGGCCGGGGGGTTCGACACGGCGCTCGCCGGGACGGCCGACACGCCCGCGGCTTCCACGCCGGCCGGGAGCCAGCCGCGATGACGGCGGCCATACCGAGGCGACTGAGTTCCTGGTGGAAGCCGGTCTGGAAGCCGGTTTTTGCCGGACTGGCTCTGGCGCTCGTTGTGGGCGTGGTGCTGGGATTGAGCGCCGGGCCGGCGCTGGCGCAGAGCCTGACCTTCGACCTGGGCGACGCCGGCGGCACCGCCACCGGCCGCATCGTCCAGACCATCGGCCTGATCACGGTGCTGTCGCTGGCGCCGTCGATCCTCATCATGATGACCGCCTTCACCCGCATCGTCATCGTGCTGTCCTTCCTGCGCAATGCGCTGGGCGTGCAGCAGGTGCCGCCGACCACGGTGATGATGTCGCTGGCGCTGTTCCTGACCTTCTTCGTCATGGCTCCGGTGTTCGAGCGCAGCTACACCCAGGGCATCCAGCCGCTGATGAACCAGGAAATCGACGAGATGGAGGCGTTCCGCCGCACGGTGGCGCCCTTGCGCGATTTCATGCTGCATCACACCAGCGAGAAGGACCTGCGCCTGTTCATGGACATGGCCCGCCTGCAGAACGTGCAGGAGCCGAACGACATGCCGCTGCACGTCCTGGTCCCGGCCTTCATGATCTCGGAGATCAAGCGCGGGTTCGAGATCGGCTTCCTGCTGTTCCTGCCCTTCCTCATCATCGACATGGTGGTGTCGTCGATCCTGATGTCGATGGGCATGATGATGCTGCCGCCGACCATGGTCGCCATCCCGTTCAAGATCATCTTCTTCGTGCTGGTCGACGGGTGGTATCTGATCGCCGGATCGCTGGCGCGCAGCTTCGGCACTCTCTGAAATTGCGCGCATAGCGGGAAAAGCCCTGCGCACTTCGTCGCAGCCCCCGGGCTTGGCCTTCGCGGCGCAAGCCCGTGCTGGCGTTGTGCGCCGTAAGCGCGTATGAGGAAAGGCGATGTGCGTCGGTGGGATGATTGGCCGGTAAGCCGGTTCCGCCGGATGGCTCCGCCCGTTCGCCGCCGCCGAAGGAGCGACGGACCGGACCATCGCCGCCGCATCGGGCGCCATCGAACGACGGACCAACTTCGGACCGCAATCACTGCATGACTGATACCGCTTTGAAGGCCGCGCCGCCCGACTCCGGCAAGCTCGCGACGTTGACCCTGGGTGCCCTCGGGGTCGTGTATGGCGACATCGGCACCAGCCCGCTCTACACGCTGCGAGAATGCTTCGCCGGCGAACATGGCCTCGCCCTGACTCATGACAACGTCCTGGGCATCATGTCGCTGGTGTTCTGGGCGCTGGTGATGGTCGTCACCGTCAAGTATGTGGGCTTCGTCATGCGGGCCGACAACAAGGGCGAGGGCGGCATCCTCTCGCTTCTGGCGCTGGCGTCCAAGACGCGGCCGGATGCGTCGGGCAAGCTGACCATCCTGACGGCGCTCGGCCTGTTCGGCGCCTCGCTGTTCTACGGCGACGGCATGATCACCCCGGCGATGTCCGTGCTGTCCGCGGTCGAGGGGCTGGGCGTGGCGGAACCGGCGCTGGAATCGGCCGTGGTGCCGCTGACCGTCGCCATCCTGATCGCCCTGTTCGCCATCCAGAGCCATGGCACCTCGCGCGTCGGCGCGTTGTTCGGCCCGATCATGCTGGCGTGGTTCTCCACGCTCGGCATCCTCGGGCTGCTGGAGGTGATCCGGCAGCCGAGCGTGCTGGTCGCCTTCAATCCGTACTATGCCATCGCCTTCTTCGCCGAACACGGCATGGTCGGTTTCCTTGTGCTGGGCGCCGTGGTGCTGGCGGTGACCGGCGGCGAGGCGCTCTATGCCGACATGGGCCATTTCGGCCGTCGCCCGATCCAGGTGGCTTGGCTGGCCGTGGTGCTGCCGGGCCTGCTGCTGAACTATCTGGGCCAGTGCGCGCTTCTGCTGAACGACCCGACGGCGGTGCGCAGCCCCTTCTACCTGCTGGCGCCGGAATGGGGGCTCTATCCGCTGATCGGCCTGTCCACCGCCGCCACCGTCATCGCCAGCCAGGCGGTGATCTCCGGCGTCTTCTCGCTGACCCGGCAGGCGGTGCAACTGGGCCTCTGTCCGCGCCTCGACATCCGCCACACCTCCAACGAGGAGGAGGGGCAGATCTACATTCCCCGCGCCAACTGGGGCCTGCTGGCCGCGGTGCTGGGACTGGTGCTGGTCTTCCAATCCTCCAGCCGTCTCGCCGCCGCCTATGGCATCGCGGTGACCGGCGACATGATCATCACCACCACCCTGTTCCTGGTGGTGGCGCGGCGGCGCTGGAACTGGAGCCTGCCGCTCTGCTTCGCCGTCGGTGCGACCTTCCTGACGGTGGAGGTTTCCTTCTTCGCCGCCAACGCGGTGAAGATTCCCCATGGCGGCTGGGTGCCGCTGGTGATCGCTTGCGTCACTCTGGGGCTGATGTCCACTTGGCGCCGCGGCCGGGCCGTGCTGACCAAACGGCTGGCCGAGGAGTCGCTGCCGCTGGACGCCTTCATCCAGCGTCAGGCGAAGAAGGGCGACATCCAGCGGGTGAAGGGCACGGCGGTCTTCATGACCTCCAGCTCCAACACCGTGCCGATCGCCCTGCTGCACAACCTGAAGCACAATCAGGTCCTGCACGAACGCGTCGTCTTCGTCACCGTGGTGGTGGAGGATGTGCCGCGAGTCCCCGCCAAGGACCGCGTGGTGGTGGAGGGGCTGGCCGACGGCTTCTACCGCATCACCGTGCGCTACGGCTTCTCGCAGGAGCCGAACATCCCCAAGGCGCTGAGGTTGTGCAAGGCCTTCGGGCTGGAGTTCGACGTGATGGCGACCTCCTTCTTCCTGGGCCGGGAGACGCTGATCCCGCAGATGAACTCCCAGATGGCTCTGTGGCGGGAGAAGCTGTTCGTGGTGATGTCCCGCACTTCGGTCAGCGCCACCGACTTCTTCAAGCTGCCGCCCAACCGTGTGGTGGAGCTGGGAACGCAGGTACAGCTCTAGCCGGCGGGAGGAGGCGTCCTCACCACCAAAGAATTACCTCTTTCACGCAAACAAAAATCAGCATCACGCACAGAAGCTGCTGTGATCTGACTGGAAGCCTCCCCCGTAACGGTGATGTGTCCGCGGGAAGCGGACCTTCACCGATAAGAGGGAATGCTATGAAGAAGGTTGCCACCGTGGCGATCGCCACCCTTCTTTTTGCCGGTTGCGCCAACGCGGCCATGGAAAAGATGGTCGGCGGCGCGCCGATGTACCCCAGCAAGACCATCGTGGAGAATGCGTCCCAGTCCAAGGACCACACCACCCTCGTCGCCGCCGTGAAGGCCGCCGGGCTGGTCGACACGCTGAACGGCAAGGGTCCCTTCACCGTCTTCGCACCCACCAACGAGGCCTTCGCCGCCCTGCCCGCCGGCACCGTCGACACCCTGCTGAAGCCGGAGAACAAGGCTCAGCTGACCAAGGTGCTGACCTACCACGTCGTTCCCGGCAAGCTGGACGCCAGGGACATCGTGGCGGACATCAAGAAGGGCAACGGCAAGGCCATGCTGAAGACGGTGGAAGGCATGCCGCTGACCTTCACCCAGTCCGGCGACGCCGTGATGGTCGCCGACGCCTCCGGCACCATGGCTCGTGTCACAATCGCCGACGTCGAGCAGTCCAACGGCGTCGTCCATGTCATCGACAAGGTTCTGCTGCCGAAGTAACGGCCAACGGCCAACGGCGCGGAGCGGGCGGCGGGGCGCAGCTATCCCCCGCAAGGCGTCCCGCCGCCTTATGAGGTCGGCTTATCGCCGGCCTGCTTTCCGCCGCGATATTCCTTCAAAAACTTCTTGAACATATCCACTTCCGCGACGCGGGAGCGGATGGTGCCGACGTCGATCAGGCCCATCGCCTGTTCAGGGCGGGTCAGGATGCGGAAGGCGTCCTCATTCGGCCCGCCCTTCATCGACCCTTCGAAATCCTTCTTCAGCAGGTTCAACCCGTTGCCGTCGCCGGCCAGCGCCAGCGCCACCGCCCGGTTCAGCACCAGCTGCGACATGTTGGGATCCAGCGGCTTGCCGGTTGCGGGGGGCGGGCCGATCACCTTGTTCAGGGCCAGCGCCGCCGCATCCCATTTCTGCCCCTTCCACGCGATATCGACGCGCAGCAGGTTGGCGTTGGTGCTGTCGTCCTGCGCCAGAAGCTGCATCGCCTCGTCGCCGCGGTTCAGCTCGGCCAGCGCCTTGGCCTGCATCAGCCGCCGTTCGGCCGTCAGGTCGGCCGGCAGTCCGGCGACATTGGACAGTTCCAGCGCCTTCAGCGCCTCTTCCGGCTTGTTGTCGAGCAGCCGGACGGAGGCCAGCCGCGTGCCGACCCGCGCCTTGTCCAGACCGGACAGACGGTATTCCACCTGATGCTGCAGCAGGTCGGCCGCACGGTTCAGCAGATCGATGGAGATCAGCCGTTCCGCCAGCTGCCGGATGATCTCGTCGCCGGCCTCGCCCACCGGGGTCAGCTCGCGGAACTGGTCGTAGAGCTGCAGCGCGTCGAGCGTCGGCAGGCGCTGCGCCCCGTCCTTGAACAGGTCGGCGAAGATGCGCGACATCTCCTTGGTGATCGCCTCGGCCCTGGGCGTGTCGGCGACCAGGGCCGCCGTTTCCTTCATCGTGTTGAAGCCCTTGGCATATTCGCCGCCGGCGATCAGCACCTCGCCCATGCGCGAGCGGATCTGCATCTCCAGATCGTCGCCGCGCCAGGTGAAGGTCAGGCCGGCCAACTGCTCCGCCGCGGCGGTCGGCGACATCTTGCCTTCCGACAGCTCCAGATTGGTCAGCGCCAGCCCGGCCTTGGCGCGATAGAGCCGGTCATAGCTGTTGTAGGCGGCGGTCAGCTGTTCCCGCGCCTGATCGATCTCGCCGGTCTGGGCAAAGAGCAGACCGCGCAGATATTGCGTCTGCGGGTTTTCCTCCTGATCCGGGCCGCTGTGCTCGATCACCCGGTCGAACAGCCGCTTGGCGGTGCCGGTGTCGCGCGTCTCCAGCGCCGCTTCCGCCGCCCGCAGGCCGAGCTTCCCGATCATGGGTTCGGGGTAGCTGTTCAGGATCGGGCCGGACGCCTTGAAGCCGGCCATCGCCTTGGGCCAGTCGCGGCGGTCGGCGGCGATGGCGGCGCGCCACAGATTGGCTTCCGGATTGCCGGCCAGCGACGGGATCGACAGGTCGGCCTCCGCCCCGTCGAGGTCGCCGGTCAGCACGCGGGCGGCACCGCGCAGCGCGCGGAACTCCGGCCAGCCTTCCAGGTCGGGCTGGTTCTGCTGCAGCACGTCCAGCATGCCGAGCGTCTCCTGCCCGAAACCATTGGCGAAATAGAACCGCGCGAGGTCGAGCTGCGCCTTCGGCCGCTCCGATTCCGGCGCATTGACGACGGCCAACTGCAGGTCCTGCCGCGCCTCGGTGAAATGGTCGAGGTCGCCATGTTTCCAGGCCGGCAGGTTGAACAGGCGGCGGCCCTGCATCTGGGCGGGCTGTGCCTTCGGCGGCTCCATGGCGGACGAGGCGCCGCCGGGCGGAGGGGTGACCGGAAGCGGCGCCGCAGCCAGCTGCGACGGAACCGGCTGGGGGGCGGATGCCGGGGCAAGGGGCGGCGGCGGCGGCACGACCGCCGGGTTGCCGGCGTCGGCGGCCGGCGACAGGTGCAGGCCGCCGGCGGTGGTCAGTTCCACCCCCTCCTTGATCGCGCGCACCGTCACATTGTCGGAGATCGGTCGTACCACCACGCCCTGATAGGACGGCATCACTTCCAGGTCGGGGTAACGGTGTGGTTCGGGCACGCCCTGCCCCGGGCTGGGCAGCGGAACCACCTGGATGCGGTCGCCGACGTCGGGATCGGCGAACTGCACGATGTTCGCCGCGTCGGGCGCGCGCACCAGCAGCCGGGCGCCCAGAAGGAAATCGGGATCGGGCTCCACCCGCAGATCGCCGGCGCTGCCCATGTTGGCCGGGCGGGCGGAGGACAGGATGCGCCATGTGGTGCCCTGCCGTTCCACCGTCGGCCAGACCATCGGGCCGATCTTGGTGCGGAACACGCTGCCGCCGGTCGCCGGCACCGGCTCCACCGCACCCATCAGTTCGGCCCCCGGGCCGCTGAGCTTCCCGGCGCCGATCGGCATCGGCCGGTCGAACACGACGTAAAGCTGGCCCGCCCGCGGATAGACGGCGATGGAGGCCGGTCCGCCGGTGTCGAAGGTCAGCACCGGTCCCTTCGGACCCGCCGCCGGCTGGGCCTTGGCATCGGCAGGCGCCGCGGGCGCGGCCTTCGCCTCCGCCGGCGGAGTGTTGGGCGCCGCGGCATTTGCCGCCGAGTGTGGCGCCGCGGCATTCGCCGCGATGGCGGAGCGGCCGGAGGTGGCCGAAGCCATCGTGGGCGTGTCCCTGCCGCCTTCCCTGGCTGTTTCCTTGGCCGGCGCCGGCTGGCTGCTTCCCTGGCTGCTGCCCTGCCCCGCTGCGGTCCCCTGGGAACCGGCGGCAGGCTGAGCGCCGTCGCTTTTGGGCAGGCCGGCGCGCGAGCCGGGATTGCCGACGGACAGCACCACCGATTTGCCGGATGCGCTGTCGGTCACCTCGGCATCCTGCGGCACGGCCAGCGTAACCGCCAGCGCGCCGTCGGCCCGCCGATAGGCTTCCACATTCCGGATGTTGCGCAGTGCCGCCTTGGCGACCGCCGACAGGTCGGCGGTGCCGCCCTTGTCGAAAGCGACCGTGACCGCGGCGCCGTCGCGCGTGACCGTGTAGCCGACCGGCGACGGCCATTCGAAGGTCAGGCGGCTCTGGTCCGGCTGGTCGGCCCCGCGCACGCGCAGCCGTCCGGCGGAGGGCACCGGCTTCGCAGCCTCGGCTTTCGCGGGTTCGGGTTTCGCGGGTTCGGGTTTCGCGTCCTCTGCCTTGGCGGCCGTCTGCGGCGCGGCCGGCGACAGGTCGATGGCGATGGCGTTGCCATTGCGGAAGCTTTTCAGCGAGACCGGGCGCTTCAGGTCGAACGAGACCGTCTTGCCATCCGCCTCGACCCGTCCGGCGGCCAGATAGCCGGGCAGCGCCCGCACCAGACGGTCGAGCGGGGCGTCGATGCTGTCCGTGAAGGTGACGACCAGCCGATCGCCCTCGACCGACGCGGTGTAATCGACCTTGCCCGGCCAGTCGAAGACCAGTCGGCCGAAATCCTTATGGGTGCCGCCGCGCACCGGAACCGTGGCGGCGTCGGCGGCCAGGGGAGACAGCAGGACCGGCACGGCAAGCAGCGCCACCGCGGCGGCACAGCCGCGCAGCCAGCGCTTCCACTCTTGGGCCGTCCGGTCCGTCACCTCAATTCGCTCCTTCCTCTCGCACCACGATGTCGACCGGCAGGCGCCCGTTGCCGGCACCCCCCGCCCCATCGACCGGCATCATCACCGCGCGTGCCACCAGATCGCGGCGATAGCCGGTCTCGCGCAGCGCGGCGGAAACGGCGACCGCCCGCGTCAGCGCCCGTTCCCAGGCCACGCCGCCGGTCGCATCCTCGTGCTCCGCATGGCCGACCAGCTCGATCCGGTTGCCGATCCGGCCGATGACGGCGCCCAGCAGGAACAGCACCCGCCGCCCCTCCTCGGTGAAGGCGGCACCGGTGGGATCGAACATTCGCTCGCCCGGCAGACGGATGACGACACGGTCATCTTCGCGCCGAACGTCGATCACCGCCAGTTCCGTATTCGACCGCAGCTGACTTCCCAGCAGGGCCGCCAGATAATGCAGGTCGATGGCCGCCCTGGCCTCCACCGCCTTGGCGTTGAAGGCGGCGCCGGGATCGGCGGGCCGGTCCGACGGGCTGCTGGCGGTCGACCGCGCGGCGGGGATCGCCTCCGCCACGCCTTTCGCCAGATGGGTCCAGCGCTCCGCCTCCGGCTCGCTCATCGAATACATCAGGACGAAGAAGGCGAGCATCAGGGAGATCAGATCGGTGAAGCTGATCAGCCACAGCGTCTTGCGCTGGCCGCTGCGATCTTCCGCCGCCGCCTCGGCCTTGTTGACGACGCCCGGAATGCGGATCATTTCCGCACCTCCGTCTTCCCCGCCTTCGGGGCCGGCTTGGGGGCCGCCTTCGCCGCCGCCCCGTCCTCGTCCCAGCGCAGGGAGAACAGCAGCCGCACGCCGCCCGGCTCCCCGCGTTCGATCCCGATGGTGACATTGCCGGCCGGCGCCCCATCCTCGACCAGCGCGCGGGCCAGAACCCCGGCACGGGCAACCGGGCCCGGCGGCTGGCTGGGCGTTCCCGTCGGCCCGATGCCGAGCAGCGCGTCCAGTTCCACCCGCTCGCCCTGGCGCGACTGGCGCAGGGCGTCGGCGATGCGGTCGATCAGGCCCTGGCGGTCCGGCCGCAGGGCCATGGTGCCGGGAAGGAACAGGTCGTCGGCCGGCAGCCGGACCTCCAGCAATTGGCCGGGGGCGACCACCTCCACCTTGGCGACCGCCACCGCGGTGGCGAACAGGGTGCCGACATCCTCCAGCCGCTGCACGGCGAACACCGTGCCGGCGCGCGATGCCACCGGTTCGGCACCCTCGCGCAGGCGCGGGTCGATGACGAAGTTGGGAAAGGTCCGCTCCAGCGAGGCGGCGACCGCCTTCACCTTCTGCACCGTCTGCACCGAATTGGCGTTCAGCACGATGAAGAAGACCAGAAGCAGCAGGAACAGCGACAGCAGAAGCAGGATGCTGCCGTTGTTCGGGTTGGCATGTCCGCCCACGCCGACACCCGCACGCGCCACCCGCAACGGCGGCAGTCCGGCATTCCCCGTCCCCGGTCCTGCACCTTGGGCCGTGTGGCCGCCGGTGGGCCTGCTGAAGGGTGCGCCGGGCAGCATGGCGTCAGTCGAAGCTGGCCAGCAGACGGTCGATCTCGTCCTGGTCCATGGCATTGCCCGGCATCTGCGGCCCGTGCAGAAGCTGCTTGTCCGCCTCTTCCGCGCTCATCGGTTCGTAATGGACGGCGGCCTCCGCCTCCTCCGCCGCCAGCTTAGCCAGCCGCGGGGCGTGGTTCTGCCGCACTTCGCTGCCGAAGGCGGCGACGATCATGTCGACCTTCGATTCGATGTGCTTCAGCGTCCGCACCACCTTGCTGATGCGCTGGCCGGTAATGTCCTGGAAGTTGCAGGCCTCGTAGATTTTGGTGATCTGGTCGTTCAGCTTCGCCGAGTTGTCCGCGTCCGTCTGGCCGGCGATGGCGCCGATGGCGTCGCAGGCGTCGAAGATGGCGAAGGTCGCCTTCTCGGTCGCGCCGATCACCGCGTCCAGTTCGTCCGTGGCGGTGCGGATATGTTCGTCGCGGATTTCGGCCGGCTGCAGCGCCGCGATTTCCTGCTTGGCCGTCTCGATGAACTTGGCGAGGTCAACGACCTCTTTGTAAAGGCGCAGGTCGGTCGCGGAAATGTCGCCGTCCATGCTGCCCAGGATGTTGCGGACGATATCCGTCACCTCGTCGCGCGACAGCGGCGTTGCTGCTTCCGCGAAGGCGGCGTCGAGGCGCTGTCTCAGGAGCTTCTGTTCCGTCACGGCGGATTGGGCGGAAAAGGTCATCGGGCGTGTCCAGCGAGAGGGGCGAGGCCTTGGCGGAATATGCCGGAACCACCCCGGTCCGCGCCCTCCAGCGAGCGCCCGTCGAGTGCCCTTGCGGCGGAGGTTCGACGCTCCGTCCGATCGTGGCGCCCAACCGTCCCAGGAACTGTCCGAGCCGACCAAGCCTAGGGTCGTGACGGTTAATAGCCCGTAAAGAGGACCGCGCCGCGGCTTCCATGGCGGCACTGAAGTTGCCGGCGCGCAACACTGTGGCGCGTGCGACCGAATGGTGTCGGGTCGTGGCTCAGAACAGCCCGGCGGCGGCCGGCGCACCAAGAAGCGCAGCCAGGACCAGCAAGGTGACGGCAATCAGCCGCTCCGCGGTCGACCAGCGTTTCCAGTCCTTTCTGAAGCTTTTCAGTTCGTCGGCCATGGCGAGCCTTCCGCGTTCGGGAACTACACTGCAACGCAACGAAAATGCACCGGGTCCAGTTGACGCATGGTTAAAATCAGCCGGAATGGCGATCATACCTTCGTACTGGCACAGAAATGCCACAGTCGCCGCCCTGAAGCCGATGATCCAAGTCAAAGATCGGATAAATTTTCTCCATTCGCCATTTCAACTGCGGCGATCGCAGGCGCTCCGGCGGCGTGCCACTTCCGGCAGCTTCCGATACCGGGCGGCGATGCCTAGATGATAAGCTCTAGATCAAGCCGCCAGCCGCTATCGGAAGCCGGCGGGGGCGCTGACAGGGGAAGCGGATGGCGAAGGGAACCGACCTGAAGATCGGGCTTGCGCTGGGCAGCGGCGCCGCGCGCGGTTGGGCGCATATCGGCGTCCTGCGCGCGCTGGAGGAGATCGGGATCAAGCCCGACATCATCTGCGGCACCTCCATCGGGGCCGCGGTCGGGGCCGCCTATCTGACCGACCAGATGGACGAGTTGCAGTCCTGGGCGCAGAAGATGGGCTGGCTGGGCATGCTGGGCATCATCGACCTCACCTTCCGCCGCGGCGGTCTGGTCGCCGCCGAGAAGGCGTTCGGCCGTTTCGACAACGAACGAAGCAATGTCCTGATCGAGGATCTGCCCCTGCCCTTCGCCACCGTCGCCACCGACCTGTCGACCGGGCGCGAGATGTGGCTGCGCGACGGGCCGCTGATGTCGGCGGTGCTGGCGTCGGCCGCGATGCCCGGCCTGTTCCCAGCGGTGCGGCGCGACCATCACCTGCTGGTCGACGGCGCGCTGGTCAATCCGGTGCCGGTCTCGCTGTGCAGGGCCCTTGGTGCCGACGTGGTGGTGGCGGTCAACCTGAACAGCGAGCTGTCGCCGCTGGGCCGGCCGAACGGCCGCGGCAAATCGGATGGAGTCAAAGCGGTGGCGGCCAAGGTGCCGGAACCGGTGGTCGCCGGCGGCGATGCCGGCTCGCCCGCCTTTTCGCACCTGACCAGCCAGATCTCCACCTGGCTCGGCCGCAAGCCCACCCGGCGGACCCGTTTCCTGGCCGATCAGATCGACGATGCCCAGGCCCACAAGCCGATGCCGAACGCCCTGGAGGTGATGGCCGGCTCCATCGACATCATGCAGGACCGCATCACCCGCTCGCGCCTGGCGGGCGAGCCGCCGGATGTGCTGATCGCGCCGCGGCTGGCCCATATCGGCATCCTGGAGTTCGACCGCGCGGCTGAGGCAGTGGAGATCGGCCATGCCGCCGCCTCGATGCTGCGTCCATCCATCGAAATGGCGCTGCGCCGTGCCTGACCTGTTGCGCTGGGAACCGTGCTCGTATTTCGTATAAGCGGTAGTCCGGAATCCCTCTGGACATCCCAACCGACCGCCGCGGGAACCGAGCGTCCATGAGCCAGTCAGCGCTGACCTCCAGCATTTCCGCCCTGCTCCCCAGCGGGACGCCACATTGGGGCAACAACGGCACCGTGCTGAATGGCAGTTCCGTCGGCGCCGCAGTGACCGTGACCTATGGTTTCCTGACCAGCGCGCGGCAAGTCTCCTCATCCGATGCCACCGGTTTCGCTGCGATGAACAGCGCCCAGCAGGCTGCCGTCCGGCAGGCGCTGGCGGCATGGAGCGCGGTCGCCAACATCACCTTCACCGAGGTCGCCAATCCCAGCACCGCGGATGTGGCCTTCGGCACCAACCGCCAATACGGCCAGTCGGCGGCCTACGCCTATTACCCCTCCACCGCCTCCCAGGGCGGTCAGGTCTTCCTGGCCAACGACAGCTCAACGAACACCAACCCGACGACGGGCAGCTACGGCTACATGACGGTCATCCACGAGATCGGCCATGCGCTGGGCCTGAAGCATCCAGGCAACTACAATGCCGGCTCCGACGGGGGGACGGAGGGTCCGTACCTGTCGTCCGCACAGGACAATTATGCCTACAGCATCATGTCCTACAACGACAGCGACGCCCTGCCGTCGGGCACCTATCTGACCGGCCCCAGCCTCTACGACATCGCGGCGATCCAGTATCTCTACGGCGCCAACATGTCGGCCGCCCCCGGCGACACCAGCTATTCGCTGAACACCGGCAGCTTCACCACCCTGTGGGATCCCAACGGCCACAACAGCCTGAACGGCAGCGCCCAGACGGCATCGCTGTCGCTGGACCTGCGCGACGGCCAGTTCAGCAGCGCCGGATCCACCACCTTCCTGGCGCTGGCGTACGGCACGAAGATGCAGCAGGCGATCGGCGGCAGCGGCAACGACAGCTTCACCGTCAACAGCCTGGGCAATGTGCTGGATGGTGGCGCCGGCACCGATACGGTGGTGTTCAGCGGCAGCCGCGCACAATACAGCGTCCAACAGCTGGACGGCAGCCGCACCATCGTCAACGGCCCTAACGGCACCGACGTCCTGACCAACATCGAATATCTGCGCTTTTCCGACAGCAGCAGCGCGCTGTCGGCCACCGTGTCCGGCAGCTTCGACACCTTGCGCTACATCGCGTCGAATGGCGACCTGATCACCGCGTTCGGCACCGACACGGCGGCGGCGGCGCAGCATCTCGCCAACTCCGGCGTTTACGAAGGCCGCAGCCTCAGCGGATTCGACCCTTATAACTATCTGGCCGGCTATGGCGATCTGATCTCGGCCTTCGGAACCGACGCCACCGCGGCGACCCGTCATTTCATCAGCAACGGCTATCGCGAGGGCCGCAACGCCAGCCTGTTCGACACGCTGTCCTACGAAGCCAGCAATCCCGACCTGATCGCCGCCTATGGCAACAACCGCGAGGCCGTGGAACTGCATTACATCCAGTTCGGCCGCTTCGAGGGACGGTCCATCAGCAGATTCAATGCTGCCGCCTATCTTGCCGCCAACCCGGACGTAAACGCCGCCGTCGGCGGCAGCCTGTCCGGCGCCCGGCAGCATTATGTCAGCTTCGGCTATGCCGAAGGGCGGGCGCTGGCCTGAGGGACGTGGGCAAAGGGACGGCGCTCACTGCGCCGGCCACATCCAGGTCAGTTCGTGCTTGTTGTGGTGCAGGTGGATCACCCGGCCGCCGGGGATCGCCGCGAAGGCGCGGGCGGTCTCATGGTCGGTCTCCGCCTGGAACTTCAGCGTGCAGATGAAGCGCTTGGCCAGCCCGCTGTCCATCCACTCCTTCACCAGCCGCAACAGCCGCGTCGGGTAGCAGATCACGTCGCAGCACAGCCAATCCACCGGGCCGACCGCCGCCGGCTTCAGCCCGAAGGCGCTTTCCTGGCGGATTTCCACCCGCGGCAGGGCGGCGATGGCGGGGTCGAGCGGCGCCTTGTCGACGCTGACCACCGACGCCCCCAATTCATGCAGCACCCAGGTCCAGCCGCCCGGACAGGCGCCGAGGTCGAGGCAGCGGTCGCCCGGCCCCGGTTGCTCCCCGAACAGGGTCAGCGCCTCCCACAGCTTCAGATAGGCGCGGTTGGGCGGCACGGTGCGGTTCTCGACGAAGGTCACCTCGCCGTTGCGGAAGGGGCTGGAGCAGCGTGCCGCGGCGATGATGGTGGACTCGTCGGTCAGCGTCCAGGAGCCCAGCGGCGCCGTCGGCAGGGGCGACGGGAAGACCACCGGCTTGGCCGACACGTGCGGCAGGTTCTCCTGGATCAGGGCGGCGCGGCGATGATGCCGCTGCGACCACAATGCCCAATTGCGCTGGATCCCGCGCAACGCCTTGGCACCGCCCTTGATCGAGGCGAAGTCGATGCGCACCGGGTCGTACCAGATGTTCTGTGCCCAGGCGGCCGGCCGAGCCGGTCCGTCGACGAAGACCAGCCGGCCGTCGACCGACGCGATCTCCCCCAGTTCCGCCACCAGATCGTCGAGGAAGCCGTCCGCCGCCAGATAGATCGTCTGGCCGAGCGGGGTCACCACCGCGCCCGGCGAGGGCTGCGGAGCGTTGAGGGAGGCGTTTTTGGGGGTGCTGTCGTCCATGCCCCACGGGCTACCGCCGCCGGCCGCCGAATGCAAGCGCAAGGATGCGGGATCCCCCCTTTCGAACTGACGCGAAGGAGGTTGTGACAAAGCGTCGCGAAAGCTCTTATATGCGATTGGTTCGCAATAGCGGCATTGACAACGATTCTCAGTCTCAGCTATTGCTGGGTTCGGAGTTCTTGCCACACCGACCGTCGCCGAGGGCCAATGTACGTCTGCATCTGCCACGCGCTGAACGACAAGAAGGTCAAGGCCGCGCTCGACCAGGGCGCCACCACCCCGGCCTCGGTGTTCCGCCATCACAATTGCCAGGTCCAATGCGGCAAATGCGTGCCCACCATGCGCAGCATGGCCAGCGAGCATCGCGCCGCCATGGCCCAACAGGCGGCCATCGCCGCGACGCCCGCGACCGCCCCCTGCTGCGGCACGGCGATGCCGGAACCGGCCAACCTCGAAGCCATTCCCGCCTACGCCGTCGCGGCCGAGTGAGCGCGCACACGAACGCTCTACCACTTCCGACTTTCCGCCCGATTCCAGGGTTACAACCTCGCCTTTAGGCTGCGACAGATTGCGCGCCGTCTATGATTTTTGGGCGGATTGACCCTGCCCTGCCAATCCGGCACAAAAGCGTCACCAAAACAAAAGAACGCCGTCAAAAAGGCGGCGTATAAAAGCGCCAACGGGCCGGATGAAACCGGCCCAGGAGGAAACGCAATCCAACCAGGAAGACTTCCTCGGCCACCGGGTTTGCCTTGTCCTTTTCAGGCCTGGGCAACCCGGCGGGATTTGGATTCGGACGGATATCCCGCAACTGCTAAATCGCATTGCAAAATCGTTACCGCTTCTCCCAAAGGGGCTGTGACGACTGCGCTTCCGGTGCGTTTGCGCAGTGTCGGCGCGGGGCTAACCTGCCAGCCGGCCGAGAGGTCAAAATCGGTTGAGGATCAAAGGAGGACATCTCATGAGCCGCCGCAACCGGCAAGCCTTCGACACGCTGAGCCGTGAGCTTGTGCTGCGCGCCACCGACCGCATGGAAACCCTGCGATCCATGGTGGAGCGCGCGGACAGCGACCGGCGGGAGACGTGGGAGCGCACGCTCGACCGCCTCCGCGGCCTGAACAATCGCGCCACCGCCCGCATCGAGGCCGCTCATATGGCCGATGACGACGCCTGGCCCTTCGCCCGTGCCCAAGCGGATCAGGCGATGATGGATCTGATGCGCGCACTGGACGACTTCGACGGCCATCTGCGCCTTATGGCCGCCTGAGGCTTTACCGGCCCTGGAATGGAAAAGGCCCTCTCCCGCGGGAGAGGGCCTTTGTCGTTCAGGACGCCCCGAAATCCAGCCCCCAGGCCGAATAGCGTTCCGGATCGTCGACCCACCCCTCGCGCACCTTCACGAACAGGATCAGGTGGACGCGGCGCTCCAGCATCGACGTCAACTCGGACCGCGCGGCGGAACCCAACGCCTTGATCCGCTGGCCGCCCTTGCCCAACACGATGGCCTTCTGGCTTTCGCGCTGCACGAAGATGACCTGCGAGATCTTCACCGATCCGTCGTCGAACTCCTCCCACACCTC
Organism: Azospirillum sp. Sh1; assembly: GCF_008365135.1. NCBI lineage: Bacteria > Pseudomonadati > Pseudomonadota > Alphaproteobacteria > Rhodospirillales > Azospirillaceae > Azospirillum > Azospirillum sp. Sh1. Next base: position 24,648 of record NZ_VTTK01000001.1, read on the forward strand.
GGTCTCGACCGTGGCGGAATAGGGAAGTTCCTGATGAAGCTGCAGGAACAGCTTCTCTCGGGTGATCTCCGCCGCCAGCAGACGCATCGGCATGTCGGAGATCTGGTCCTCCGGGAAATGCCAAGGCCCTTCCGGCAACCGGTTCGCCAGAAACTGCTTCAGATCGGCGACGCCGTCCTCGGTGAAGGCCGACACCATGAAGATGTCGGAGAAGATGCCCTCCTGCTGGAAGGCGTCGGCGATGCCCAGCAGGACGTCGCGCTTCACCAGATCGATCTTGTTCAGGATCAGGATCGCCTCGCGCCCCTGCTCCTTCAGCCGGGCGACGATGCTGCGGGTGTCCTCGTCGATCGAGCGCCGCGACACGTCGTACAGCACGCCGATCACGTCGGCGTCCTCCGCCCCCTGCCAGGCCGCCGCCACCATGGCGCGGTCCAGCCGGCGCTTCGGTTTGAAGATGCCGGGGGTGTCGACGAAGATCATCTGGGCGTCGCCCTGGATGGTGATGCCCAGCACGCGGGTGCGGGTGGTCTGCACCTTCGGGCTGACGATCGACACCTTGCTGCCGATCATCGCGTTCAGCAGCGTCGACTTGCCGGCATTGGGCGCGCCGACCAGGGCGATGAAGCCGCAGCTCGGATGCTCCGGCATCGTCGGCAGCGGCGGCAGGACGGAGATGGGCTGCCCGCGCGGGGCATCCTCATCATCCTCGTACTCATCGTCCTCGTATTCGCCGTCTTCGTCGTCGAAGTCGCCCTCTTCGGCGTCCTCGTCGGCGCCCTCGTCGGCGTCCTTGGCCCCGACGTCGCCGTTATCGCCGCCATCCTCATGGCCGAGCGCTTCGTCGTCCGTCACCGACTCCGGCAACGGCTCCGCAGCTTCGGAACCCGGCGTCTTGTTCTGCATCTTGTCGATGTCGTCGCGACCGTCAGTCATCGACCTGTACTCCCACCTGGCGCAGCAATGCGCTGGCCGCCTTCTTTTCCGCGACGCGCTTCGACGAGCCGGATCCGCTGACCGGTTCCATCCCCGCGACATGCACCGCAACCACGAACAGCGGCTCGTGCGCCGGGCCGCTGCGTTCGATCAGTTCATAGCGGGGCAGCGGCTTTCCGCGCCCCTGCGCCCATTCCTGCAGCGTCGTCTTGCTGTCCAGCGGCGGCGGCGTCGCCTTGTCGATCTCGCTGGCGAGCGCCTCGCGGACGAAGCGCGTCACTGGCTCCAACCCGCCGTCGAGATACATGGCGCCCAGCACCGCCTCGCAGGCATCGCCCAGGATGGTGCGGTTCTCCCGTCCGCCGCTTTGCGCTTCCGCCGGCGACAGGCGCAGGTAGGCCCCCAGCCCGATGGCGTCGGCGACGCGGCCCAGCGATTCCCGGCGAACCAGCGCGGCATGCCGCTTGGCCAGCGCCCCTTCGCGCTCGTTCGGGTAGCGCTCCAGCAGCCATTGCGCGACCACCAGCCCGACGACGCGGTCGCCCAGGAACTCCAGCCGCTCATAGGCGATGCCCGGCCCCTTGTGCGACTTGCGGCCTGCCCGTTCCAGCCCCATCAGGCTCGGGTGGGTGACGGCGTCGCGCAGGAGCGACGGGTTGGAAAACTCGTAGCCCAGAGCACGCGCGAGGCCGGCGACATCCGCCGACTGGACGGCGCCATCGGCCTCGGGTTCGGAGCCGGCGCCCGCGTCGGCAGGCGCCTTGGTGACGATGGACACTTACCGGACTCCGTTGAACAGGCGGCTGAAGCGCAGATCGACCGGCCAGCGCCAGATCTCGTAGAAGCGCGTGCCCTCGTCGAGCGAGAAGAACAGGAATTCGGCGCGGCCGACCATGTTTTCGATGGGAACGAAGCCAACCTGCGACGGCACGCGGCTGTCCAGCGAGTTGTCGCGGTTGTCGCCCATCATGAACAGATGGCCGGCCGGCACCTTGAACACCGGGGTGTTGTCGAGCGGACCGTTGTCCGACTCCTCGATGATGCGGTGGGTACGGCCGTTCGGCAGCGTCTCGATGAACTGCGCGGTGCGGATGCTGCGGCCCAGCGGATCGGTGGTGACGTAGTCCTCGATCCGCTCGCGCTTCACCGGCTGGCCGTTGATGTGCAGAATCCCGCCGATCATCTGGATGGTGTCGCCCGGCAGCCCGATCACCCGCTTGATGTAGTCGGTCTTGTTGTCGCGCGGCAGCTTGAACACCGCCACGTCGCCACGTTCGGGCATGGAGCCGAGGATGCGGCCCTCGAATACCGGCAGGCCGAAACCGACCGTGTATTTGCTGTAGCCGTAGCTGTATTTCGACACGAACAGATAGTCGCCGATCAGCAGGGTCGGGATCATCGACCCGGACGGGATGTTGAACGGCTCGAAAGCGAACGTCCGAACACCGAAGGCGATCAGCACGGCGAAGATCACCGTCTTGACGGTTTCGGCGAACCCGGATTCCTTGGTTTTGGCGCTGGTCGCCGTTTCTTTCTGAAAGGTCATTCTGGGTTCGCCGTCTTGGTGGGCATTGCGGACACGCCGGGGGCGGATTCGGTGGGAGTGGACTCGATCGGTTCGGCGCTGATGACGACGAAGGCCTCGGCCATCGGGTATTCGTCGGTCAGCGTCACATGGATGCGGGCGCGCATGCCCGGCGGCGTGATCGCCTCCAGCCGCGCCAGTGCCCCGCCGGTCAGGCGCATGGTCGGCTGGCCGGACGGCAGGTTGACCACCCCCATGTCGCGCCAGAACACGCCGTCGCGGAACCCGGTGCCGAGCGCCTTGGAGCACGCCTCCTTGGCGGCGAAGCGCTTGGCATAGGTCGAGGCGCGGGCGTTGTTCTTCGCGGCGGAGCCGGCGCGGCGTTCCGACTTGGCCTGCTCGACATCGGTGAAGATGCGGTCGATGAAGCGCTTGCCGAAACGCTCCAGCGACTTCTCGACCCGACGGATGTCGATCAGGTCGTTGCCGATGCCGAGGATTGTGCCGGACATCATCATGAGGCGGGCGCCGCCGCGTTCCGCGCCGTGTCCATGGCCTTGCGCATGCGGGCGATCGAGTTGGTCAGCCCGACGAAGATGGCCTCGCCGATCAGGAAATGGCCGATGTTCAGTTCGACGATGGTCTGGATCGCCGCCACCGGGCCGACGGTGTCGTAGTTCAAGCCGTGGCCGGCATGGCATTCCAGCCCGATCGCCTCGGCATGGACGGCGGCGCGGACGATGCGCGCCAATTCCGCCTCGCGCTCCGCCGGGCTGTGGGCATCGCAATAGGCGCCGGTGTGCAGTTCCACCACCGGCGCGCCGAGGCGCTTCGCGGCGTCGAGCTGCGCCGGCTCCGGATCGATGAACAGCGAGACACGGATGCCCGCGGCGCCCAGCTCGCCGACCGGACGGACCAGATGGTCGTACTGGCCGATCACGTCCAGCCCGCCTTCGGTCGTGACTTCGGTGCGCTTTTCCGGGACGAGGCATGCGGCATGCGGCTTGTGGCGCAGGGCGACGCCCAGCATCTCGTCGGTCGCCGCCATCTCGAAGTTCAGCGGACGGTCGATCTCGGCCATCAGCCGTTCGATGTCGCGATCCACGATGTGGCGTCGGTCCTCGCGCAGGTGGGCGGTGATCCCGTCGGCCCCGGCCTCGATGGCCAGCTTCGCCGCGCGCACGGGGTCGGGATGCGCCCCGCCGCGTGCGTTGCGGACGGTCGCCACATGGTCGATGTTCACGCCGAGGCGCAGGAAACGGGACATGCACGGACTCCAAAGCGTCGCCGCCCGCCGGAACGGGCGGGGGCGATTCCGTCTATATAGCGGTGCTCCGGCGTTCCGTCACGCCGAACCGACCGATTTACCCGCGGATGACAGGGAATTTACCGTCGAATGACGGAGATCTCAGCGTCCCCGCGCCCGCTCCACCGAATGGATGGCCGGGGTGGCGCGCAAGGCGGCCATGATGTTGGTCAGGTGCTTGGCATCCTTCACGTCGATGTCGATCAGCAGCTCGAAATAGTCGGTGCTGCGGTTCGTGATCTTCTGATGGATGACGTTGCCCTGGTTCTTGCCGATCACCGTGAACAGCGTGCCGAGCGAGCCCTGTTCATTGGCGATGACGACGCTGATGCGGCCGACATGCTCCTCCGGCGAATCCGGGCCGGTCTCCCACGACACGTCGATCCAACGTTCCGGCGATTCGTGGAAGCTTTCCAGCGTCTCGCAGTCGATGGTGTGGATCGTCACGCCCTTGCCGGTGGTGACGATGCCGACGATGCGGTCGCCGGGCAGCGGGTGGCAGCAGCGGGCATAATGCACGGCCATGCCCGGGATCAGGCCGCGGATCGGCAGCGCCGATTCCTTGCGGTTCTTCGCCTTCGGCTTCGGCGCGCTCTCCTCCGTCTCGCGGAGGGCGGGGGCGGCCTGCGCCTTGTGGCCGGGGAAGACGGCGTGGAAGACCTCGCGCACCGAATGCAGGCCGGAGCCGACGCCGGCCATCAGATCGTCCACCGTCGGCTGCTGGAAGATCTTGGCCGCGTTTTCCAGAGCCTTTTCGGTGAACTCGTAGCCTTCCGACTTGAACTGCCGCATCAACATGCCGCGGCCCAGTTCCATATACTGGGCGCGCTGCTGGGTGCGCAGGAACTTGCGGATGCGGGCGCGCGCCTTGCCGGTTACGACGAAGCGTTCCCAGCCCGGAACCGGCGTCTGCGCTTTGGAGGTGACGATGTCGACCTGATCGCCGTTCTGCAGCTGGGTGCGCAGCGGCAGCATGCGGCCGTTGATCTTGGCGCCGACGCAATGGTCGCCGACCTGCGAGTGGACGGCATAGGCGAAGTCGACCGGCGTGGCGCCGCGCGGCAGCGCGATCAGGTCGCCCTTCGGGGTGAAGCAGAAGACCTGATCCTGGAACAGCTCCAGCTTGGTGTGTTCCAGGAACTCTTCCGGCTTCTGCGCATGCTCCAGGATGTCCAGCAGTTCGCGCAGCCAGCGGTATTCGCCGCCGGTCGGGCGCGGCTGGTGATCCTGCTTGTAGGCCCAGTGGGCGGCGACGCCCAGTTCGGCGATCTCGTGCATGTCCTGGGTGCGGATCTGCACCTCGATCCGGTTGCGGCCGGGACCGATCACGCCGGTGTGCAGGCTGCGGTAGCCGTTGGGCTTGGGCGTGGAGATGTAGTCCTTGAAGCGCCCCGGTACGACCGGATAATGGGCGTGCACGATGCCCAGAGCCTGATAGCATTCCCCGACGGTGCCGACCGTGATGCGGAAGGCCATGATGTCGGACAGCTGTTCGAAGCTGACATTCTTGCGCTGCAGTTTGCGCCAGATCGAATAGGCCGACTTCTCGCGGCCGGTCACCGATACGTCGGGCAGCCCTTCGGCCGCCAGCAGTTCGCGCAGCTCGGTGATGATGGTCTGGACGCGGTTCTCGCCCTCGCTGCGCAGGCGGGCCAGCTGGGCCAGGATGCTGTCGCGCGCGTCGGGGTTCAGTTCGGCGAAGGCGAGATCGTCCAGCTCGTCCTTGATCTTGTGCATGCCGATGCGTTCGGCCAAGGGCGAGTAGATTTCGATGGTTTCGCGGGCGATGCGGCGGCGCTTTTCCGGCTTTTTCAGGTGGAACAGCGTGCGCATGTTGTGAAGCCGGTCGGCCAGCTTCACCAGCAGGACACGGATGTCCTCCGACATGGCCAGCACCAGCTTGCGGAAATTCTCCGCCTGCTTGGCCTGCTCGCTGTTCAGTTCCAGCCGCGACAGCTTGGTGACGCCATCGACCAGCCGGGCGATCTCCTTGCCGAACACCCGCTCGATGTCCTCGAGCGTCGCGACGGTGTCCTCGACCGTATCGTGAAGCAGCGCCGTGGCGATGGTGCCGGCGTCCAGCTTCATCTGGGTCAGGATACCGGCGACCTCCAGCGGATGGAGGAAGTAGGGATCGCCCGACGCGCGCGTCTGCGACCCGTGCGCCTTCATCGAGTAGACATAGGCGCGGTTGAGCAGATCCTCGTCGGCCGAGGGATCATACGCCTTGACGCGCTCGACAAGCTCGTATTGCCGGATCATGCGGCCCGACCCGGCGCGCGCGGCGCCTCAAATGTGTGCGTGGTGGTCCTGAACGAACCGAAAGGGAGCCGGATGCTCCCCACCCCATTCTTCGACGAGGGGGCGTCGAGCCCCCTCCGTGTTCTGCGGTCGTTGTCCAGAATCAGAGGTCTCCGTCGGGATCCTCGGTCATGGCGAAACCAGCGCCCGGCTCGGCATCCATGTCCGCGGCGATGTCGTCCTCTTCGCCCAGTTCCTCGCCGTCGCTCTCGCTCATGCCGTCTTCGTCGCCCAGCGAGGTGTTGCCGCGCGCAGCCCAGTCGTTCTCGCCGGCCATCAGCTCGACGATCTCTTCCTCCGGCTCGTCCGGCTCGACATGCTTCTGATGGCCCTTGATCAGGGCGTTCTTCAGATAGTCCAGCGACACCGTCTCGTCCGCGATCTCGCGGAGCGCCACGACCGGGTTCTTGTCGTTGTCGCGGTCGATCGACAGCGGAGCGCCGCTCGCGACCTCGCGGGCGCGCTGGGCGGCCATCATGACCAGCTCGAAACGGTTCGGAACCTTCAGGACGCAATCTTCAACGGTAACGCGGGCCATGCCAGACGAACTCCGGAGTCAAAGGAGGCTCTAGACTATATGGATGTGGCCCGATAGGTGCAAGCGCGAACGACAGCGTTGCTGCATTGCGCCAGGGTAACGTCCCGGAAGTGTCCTTATACATCAATGTGGTGTTCCGGCACAGTCGGTGGCCGCTGCCCCCTTGTATGTTTGCGCCCAATACACTAGATTTCAAAATTGGAACGCGGGTCTTTCCGCGTAATCCATCCATTTTTTCACAAACAGCAATGAAAGGATCCTGGCATTGGACCGCAATTCGACTTTGCCGCGTGATGTCAGCAAGTTGTTTTACAAGGAAGAGCGTCTCGCTCTGTTCATAGATGGCGCCAACCTCTACGCCGCGGCGCGTTCGTTGGGGTTCGACATAGATTACAAAAGGTTGCGCGATGGGTTTGCCGGGGAAGGCCGGCTGGTCCGTGCCTTCTACTACACCGCGCTGGTCGAGGATCAGGAATACTCCCCGATTCGGCCGCTGGTCGACTGGCTCGACTACAACGGCTACACCATGGTGACCAAGCCGACCAAGGAATTCACCGACGCATCGGGCCGGCGCAAGATCAAGGGCAACATGGACATCGAGCTGGCCATCGACGTGATGGAGATGGCCGACCATGTCGATCACATCCTGCTCTTCTCCGGCGACGGCGACTTCCGCCGGCTGGTTGAGGCGGTGCAACGCAAGGGCGTGCGTTTCAGCGTCGTCAGCACCGTCCGCTCGCAGCCGCCGATGGTCGCCGACGAACTGCGTCGTCAGGCCGACAACTTCATCGAACTCCAGGAACTGGCGCCCTTCATCGCCCGCACTCACCATCACCGCGAGCAGGGGCCGTCACACCATGACCAACAGGGTGGACCGACGATGTACGATCCCGACGATCGGGGCTGATCGCACCGGAAGACCGGCATCAAAAAAGGAGCGCACGAGCGCTCCTTTTTCATTTGCGGCGGTGATTTGCCGCGTTTAAGGAGCGCTTGTCCGCCGCCGATTCCGCGCCATCCGGTCGGCCGTTTTCAGCGCTGCGATCAGGCTGGTCGCGTTGGCGGCGCCCGTACCGGCGATGTCCAGCGCGGTCCCGTGGTCGGGCGATGTGCGGACGAAGGGCAGGCCCAGCGTGATGTTCACGCCGCCGTCGAAATCCACCGTCTTCACCGGGATCAGCGCCTGATCGTGGTACATGCACAAAGCGGCGTCATATCCGCGGCGGGCGGCGGCATGGAACATCGTGTCGGGCGGGCGCGGGCCGGAGACGTCGATACCGTCGGCGCGCAGGATGGCGATGGCCGGCTCGATGATGTCGATCTCTTCGCGCCCCATCGCCCCCCCCTCCCCCGCATGGGGATTGAGCCCGGCGACGGCCAGCCTCGGCCGCACGATGCCGAAATCACGCGCCAGTGACGCCGCGGTGACGCGGCCGGCATGGACGATGGCCTCTGTGGTCAGCAGGGTCACCGCGTCGCGCACCGAGACATGGATGGTGACCGGCACCACCCGCAGATCGGCCGCCGCCAGCATCATGATCGGCTCGTCGGCCAATCCGGCCAAATGCGCCAGATATTCGGTGTGGCCGGGATGGCGGAAGCCGGCGGCGTAGAGCGAGGACTTCTGGATCGGGTTGGTGACCACGGCAGCCGCAAGCCCGCCCTGCACCAGGGCGACCGCCCGGTCGATGCTGGCGATCACCGCCGCACCGTTGGCCGGGTCAGGTTTGCCGGCGACGACAGCCGTGCCGAGTCCCACCGGCAGAACCGGCAGCGCCCGGTCGAACAGCGCCACAGCCTCGTCCGGGGACGACACCACCTGGACCGGAACCGCCAGCCCGAGCGTCGCGGCGAGCGCCGCCAGCCGCGCAGGATCGTCGAGGACGACAAAGGGCGGCAAGCCGGCGTCATGCCGGGCCACCCAGGCCTTCAGCGTGATGTCCCCGCCGATGCCGGCCGGCTCCCCCATGGTGAGGGCCAGCGGCAGGTTGTCCGGCGGGGCGGCGGTCACAGGCGCGTCTCGATGAAGGCGGTGCGGCGCAGGTCGCGGAGATAGCGGCGCGACAGCAGGTCCGCCCGCTCGGAGATCAGTTCGCGCTCGATCTCGTCGCGGCCGGGCAGCTTGGCTTCCTGGACCGGAGTCGGGGCCGGCGGCGGCGGCGGCGCCGGCTGGGCCTGCGGCGGCGGCTGGATCATCGGCACGTCGCGCTTGCAGACGATCAGGATCACCGCGGCGGCCGGGCTCATCAGCACCGGGCTGGCCTGCCCCAGCGGGATGCCGAGCGCGAGGTTCTGCAGGCCCGGCGCCATGTCCTTCACGCGCATGGTTCCCATGTCACCGGACTCCGGCATGCCGGTTTCCTTGGCGCGGGCCTGGAAGTCGGAGCAGCTCTTGATCGACTTCCGCAGCTTTTCCGCCTGCTCCTTGACGGCCTTGGCCTGCTCCTTGGACTCGATCGGGATGATGATCTGCTTCATGTTGACCGTGGCCTTGGCCACGTCGGGCCGCGCCTGCGGACGGGGCGCCGGCGGTTGGGCGACCGGCATCGGCATCTCGCCGCCGCTGCTGCCGAAGGGCCGCTGGCCGCGCACCAGCAGGATATGATAGCCGGTGGCCGTGCGGACCGGCGCCGACAGCTGCCCGCCGCGCATCCCGGCCAGCGCCTTGTCCACCTCCGGCGACAGTTCGCCGCTGCGCACCCAGCCGAGATCGCCGCCCGACGCGGCGCCGGCCGACTGCGAGAACTGGCGGGCCAGGGCGGCGAAGTTGCCGCCGCGCTTCACCTCTTCGACCAGACGTTCGGCATTGCGGCGAACCTCGTCGTCCTGGTCGGGGCTGTCCACCGCCAGGAAGATCTCGGCGACCAGATATTCCGGCTTGCCGATGTTGGCCTTCAGCCGCTCCATCGCCGCGTCGATCTCGTCCTCGCCGACGACGACCTCCTGACGGATGCGGCGCTGCATCACCTTCTGCCAGCCAAGCAGCGCGCGAATCTGATCCTTCAGGGTGGAGACCGGGACATTCTGCCGCTTCAGGGTTTCCTGAAGCTGCTGGCCGTTCATCCGGTTCTGCTCGGCGATGCGCTTGATCGCGTCCTCGATCTCGGAGGCGGACACCGTGATGCCGAGGCGCTTGGCCTCCTGCATCTGCAGGCGCTCGTCGATCAGCAGGCGCATGACCTGCGGGGTCAGGCGCTTGATCGTCTCGGGATTGCCGGCGGTACCGGAATTCAGCAGAGCCATGCGGATGCGGGCGTTGACGTCCGAAACCGAGACGACCTCGTCATTCACCACGGCGGCGATGCCTTCGGACCCCGGTGCCCGCGCCATCTGCGTGCCCTGGTCGGTCGGTCGGGGCGCCGCCGCACCGGCGGCCGCCTTGACGGACTGCGCCGCGGCGGGCAGGGCCAGAAGCGCGCAGGCGGTCGCCACGGCGACGGTGGTCCGGACGGCTCGCAAACTCGACATGCTGCTCAAGCTCCAAAAACGGGTCGCCCGTTATTACGGTGGGGCCGGTGCCCCATGCAAACGGAATCGGTCCCGGCAAACCAGTGCAAACCCAACTGGGCGGAATTATGACCGAAGGGGCCAACCGGCCGCTTTGCGGCGAATGGCCCCACCCCCATCCGGCCGGCTTGCGTCAGCCGTCCTCCAGATGAAGAAGGGCCGCGGTTCCCAGCAGCAGGCTGATGCCGGCGGGACTCCAGGCCGCCATCACGATGGGGATCGTCTCCGACATGCCGAAGGTGCGGACCACGTCGGTCATCACGAACAGGACGAATCCGGTCAGCACGCCGCCGGTGACCATCGCCATCGTCCCGCCGCGCCGCGGCAGCCGCAGCGAGAATGCGGCGGCGAACAGCACCATCGCCAGGAACAGGAAGGGCTGGGCCAGCAGCGACTGGTAATGCAGCCGGTGCCGCACCGCGGGGAAGCCGGTGGTCTCCAGCGTGTGGATGAAGCGCGGCAGCTCCCAGAAGGAGATCGTCTCCGGCGGGGCGAAGCTCTCCTCGATGGTGGCCATGTCCAGCTCGGTCGGGATCGTGTAGCTGTCGAGCTTCTCCGGATCCTTCTTGGCCCGGTTCAGAACGGCGTCCTGCAGTTCCCACTTGCGGTCCTTCAGCTCGGCGCTGGGCGCGTCGACGCGGCCCAGATAGTTCTGGTCGGCATCGAACAGGAAGACGATGACGTTCGACAGCTCGAAGGTCACCGGGTTCACCAGCTCCGCATGGATGAAGAACTGTTCCTTTTCGTTGGTCTGGCGCAGCCACAGGCCGGAGCGGGATATGTTCAGCGTGCTCGACTGCAGTTTCAGATAGCGGTCCTGCAACTGCTCGTACTTGGCGATGAACACGGCGCCGACCGGATTGATCAGCGTGACCTTCACCACGCCGATGGCGGCGGCGGCGAACATCACCGGCATCAGGAACTGCCAGGCCGAAACGCCGACGGCGCGGGCGACCACCAGTTCGGCGCTGCGCGTCAGCCGCCAGAAGGTGAACATGCCCGCGAACAGGATGACGAAGGGGAAGATCTGCTGCCCGATCTCCGGCAGCTTCAGCAGCGCCATTTCCACCACCAGCCCGAAGGTCACATGTGGTTTGGTGCCGGCGCGGCGCAGCAGCTCCACCGTATCCAGCAGCAGCACGATGGCGAGCAGGATCACCATCAGCAGGCAGAACCAGACGATGAACTGCCGCCCGATGTAACGGGAAAGCGTAGGCGAGGAATACATGCGGTGTCCGGTCTCCGGAGCCCCGCCCGACGCGCCGCCATGGCGCTTGAGGCGGACTGGCGCGGCCCCGCCCGATTGGATCGGTGCGGGCCCCCGCCGGAACAGTCCCGGCTGTTTACCCCTGTTGCGGCGCGATGACAACCGGGCCGGGGGCAGGCCTCCCTCCCGCCAATCGCGCGGCCCTATCGTTGGTGACTCATTCCTGCCTCCTTTTCCGGCTGGACTTCCTGCATCCGCACCCCAAACTGTTGGTATAGAGGCTGCACGGGAGGGTCGGTCGATGACGGACACCACGGTCGCAATCCGCCGGGCGCGCGCGTCGGACGCCGACGGCATGGCCCGCGTCCATGTGCAGAGCTGGCGGTCGACCTATCCCGGCCTGATCCCCGCGCAGTTCCTGGTCAATTTGTCCGAGCCGGCCGCCGCCCAGCGCTGGGCAGCCATCGCCGAGACGCGCGGCCCCGGCCAGGGCGCCTTCGTCGCCGTCGATGTCGCCGGCGGGATCGCCGCCCCCGGCACCATCGTCGGCATCGCCTCCTTCGGCACGCGGCGGGTCGCGGTGCAGGGCCATGCGGGAGAGTTCCACGCGCTCTATCTGCTTGATGATGCAAAGGGTTACGGCATCGGACGGCGGCTGATGGCGGCAATGGCCGACCGTTTTCTGGCGGCCGGTGTCCGTTCGGCCGCGGTGTGGTGCCTGCGCGACAACCCGTCCCGCTGGTTCTACGAACGGTTGGGCGGCATCAAGGTGGCGGAGCGGCCGATCCGCTTCGCCAGCACCGATCTGGTGGAGATCGCCTATGGCTGGCGCGACCTGACGCCGCTTGCACGCTTGTCGGCAGGGCCGGAGGTGCGGTAGTGAGGGGCCTTGAGTCCCCCGCATCAGGATTCGTCGATGTCCAGCGCCGCTTCCCTTTCCGCCGAACGCGTCCTCATTCTCGATTTCGGGTCGCAGGTCACCCAGCTCATCGCCCGCCGTGTGCGCGAGAGCGGGGTCTATTGCGAAATCCATCCCTTCGGCATGAGCGACGAGCGTATCCGCGAGTATGACCCGAAGGCGATCATCCTGTCGGGCAGCCCGGCCTCCGTCACCGAGGCGAACGGCCCGCGCGCGCCGCAGGCGGTGTTCGACCTGAAGGTCCCGGTGCTCGGCATCTGCTATGGCCAGCAGACGATGTGCCAGCAGCTGGGCGGCAACGTCTCCGGCTCCGACCACCGCGAATTCGGCCGCGCCTTCATCGAGATCAAGGAGCCCTGCGCCCTGTTCGACGGGCTGTGGGAGGTCGGGTCGAAGGAACAGGTGTGGATGAGCCACGGCGACCGTGTCACCGCCCTGCCCGACGGCTTCCGCGCCGTGGCGGTCAGCGACGGCGCGCCCTTCGCCGCCATCGCCAACGACCAGCGCCGCATGTACGGCGTGCAGTTCCACCCGGAGGTGGTCCACACCCCGCACGGCGCCCAGCTGCTGGCGAACTTCGTCCATCGCGTCGCCGGCATCAAGGGCGACTGGACCATGGCCGCCTTCAAGCAGCAGGCCATCGAGAAGATCCGCGCCCAGGTCGGCAAGGGCAAGGTGATCTGCGGCCTGTCGGGCGGCGTCGATTCGTCGGTTGCGGCCGTGCTGATCCACGAGGCCATCGGCGACCAGCTGACCTGCATCTTCGTCGACACCGGCCTGATGCGCGCCGGCGAGTCGGAGGAGGTCGTGCGGCTGTTCCGCGACCACTACAACATCCCGCTGGTCCACCGCGAGGCGTCGGACCTGTTCCTGGGCAAGCTGGCCGGCGTCACCGATCCGGAGCAGAAGCGCAAGATCATCGGCGGCCTGTTCATCGACGTCTTCGACGAGGAAAGCGCCAAGATCGGCGGTGCGGAGTTCCTGGCCCAGGGCACCCTCTATCCCGACGTCATCGAGAGCGTGTCCTTCACCGGCGGCCCGTCGGTCACCATCAAGTCACACCACAATGTCGGCGGCCTGCCGGAGCGGATGAAGCTGAAGCTGGTCGAGCCGCTGCGCGAACTGTTCAAGGACGAGGTCCGCGCTTTGGGCCGCGAACTCGGCCTGCCGCCGGCCTTCATCGGCCGCCACCCCTTCCCCGGTCCGGGCCTCGCCATCCGCGTCCCCGGCGAGATCACGCCGGAGAAGCTGGAGATCCTGCGCAAGGCCGACACGATCTATCTGGAGGAAATCCGCAACGCCGGCCTCTACGACGCGATCTGGCAGGCGTTCGCCGTGCTGCTGCCGGTCCGCACCGTCGGCGTGATGGGCGACGGCCGCACCTACGACCATGTGCTGGCTCTGCGCGCGGTGACCTCCACCGACGGCATGACCGCCGACTGGTATCCCTTCCCCCACGACTTCCTGGCGCGCGTGTCGAACCGGATCGTCAACGAAGTCCGCGGCGTCAACCGCGTCGTCTACGACATCACGTCGAAGCCGCCGGGCACCATCGAATGGGAGTAAGGCAAGCGGAAGGTTCCGCCGGCAAAGGACGAAGGGGCGGGAAACCGCCCCTTTTCTTTTGTCCGTTCAGGTGCCGGTCAAAACAGCGACTCGACCGTCTGCGTCCTGGGATTGCGCCGCTTGCCGCGGATCGGCTTGGGGCTGGCCGGCAGCAGGCCCTCCCGCTGGGCGCACAGGTCGTGCCAGACATGACCCGGCCGCTCCGGCGTCCAATACATTGGCTCGCCAAGCAGCACCTCTTTACCGCAACAGGTGCAGGGGGGATATGGGCTGGATGTGTGTTCGGACCGGTCCATCTCACCGTTATGCCAGTGGCGAGGCGATCCGTAAGTGATGCGGATCAAATCAGACCGCAAGGGCGCAAAAAAATCGCTCAGCTCACGCTGAGAGGACGGCGGCCGGCCGAGTTCTCCCGCAATGGGGAAAAGCGGCCGGCCCCTGTCTTCTTACCGTGCGTCGGCCAAGGCGACGCAGGCGCGGTCGCGACCGGCGAGACTGCCGCAGCCGTCGGCGCGCTGGGAGACGAAGCGCATCACCACGCGCTCTCCCTTGCCGACCGACTGCGGGGGAAGCAGCGCTTCGGCGACCTGGGTGGTGAATTGCGGGCTGACCCGATGCGTGGTCGGCGGCGCCGAGTCGAGACTGGCGACTTGGACCGGCTTGGCGGCGGGGGGCACGGGTGCGGGCAGCGATGCCACCGCCACGGGTGCCGGGGCCGGGGCCGGCTCGGCGATTTTCGGCTCGGCCGGGCGCGGTTCCATACGGCGCGGCTCGACCGCACGGGATTCGGTGGGGCGGGATTCGGGGGCGGCGGAGGCCACCACGACCGGCGCCGGCTCGGACCGCTGCGGCGGAGCGGTCGGATTGCCGCCTTGCGGCTTCGGCGCGTCGTTCGGCACGACCGCCACCTCGATGGCCGAGGCACCGGCGGCCTGCGACGGCTCGCGCGGCGCCGCGCCGCGCAGCACCGGGGTCAGCGCCGCCAGATACATCTTCGTCTCGCGCGGCAACCGCTGCTTGCCGGCCAGATGCTGGGCATAGCAGGCCGGGCCGCAGTTGTAGGCCGCCAGGAAGCCGGGGGCGCCAAACAGGTCGTACATCTCGCGCAGATACGCGGTGCCGGCCATGATGTTGTCGCGCGGGTTCGACGGGTCGGGACCGAGACCGTACTGCGTCCGCATCAGCTCATAGGTGCCGGGCATCACCTGCATCAGTCCGATCGCCCCGGCGGAACTGGTCAGCACCTTGCCGCTGTTGGTGGTCGCACGGCCATTGCTCTCCCGCATCATCACCGCGCGGATCCATTTCTCCGGCATGTCGTATTTCTGGGAAGCCTCGCGGATCAGCGGGACCCAGCGCGACAGCGGATCGTTCGGGTCCGGGACATAAGCGGCTTCGACCGGCGGGGCCGTCTGCACCTGCGGCGCTTCGGAGGCGCAGCCGGCCAGACCGAGGGCGAGGCACAGCATTGCACCGGCGGCGTTGATCGTCGCGAGGTTTCGTATGACCACGAGTGAATTTCCGTGCTGTTGGCGCGGGCGGGGCAAGAGTTGGATCGCTTTTCAATGTATAGGCCACGCCTGTCAAGCGACATCACGGCCGTTTATCGAATCCTGTCCCGAAGATGCCTCAAAGTTGCCCGATTTATCCCTTGTAACGAAGTCGACAATTAGGATTTTTGGCAAATGCTGGTATGCCAATCTTCGCTGCCCATCTGGATAGGACCATCCCGTGCTCCCATCCTGTCATAAGGCGCGACAATGAGAACCTTGACGGAACATCCACGCCACCCCTAATGGAGGGCACCGGCCACGACCTCAACCGACGCCGCCCCGATCGCATGCCTTGATCGTGCCTCTTGTTGGCCCTGGGCCGGCCGAACTGGATCGACCATCATGACCGCCCCGCAACGGACCTTCACACCGGCTCCCCAGCCTTTGCAGCCCCAGCGGCATCTGCCGCAGGGCGATGCCCCGCCCCCGCCCCGTCCGCGGCGGCGGTTCGGCCGGCTGCTGCTGGTCCTTCTGGTGCTGCTCGTCGCCGGCGGCGGCGTTGCCCTGTGGCGTGCCCGCAGCAGCGCGGCACCGCCCGCCGCTCCGCCCGTACCGGCGGCGGAACGGCCGGTGGAACTGACGGCGTTGGAAGTGACGGCGGTCGCACCGCGCGCGCTGACGGAAACCGTGCGCCTCAGCGGCTCCGTCTCCCCCATGGAGCAGTCGGCGGTGAAGGCGGAAGTGGCCGCGAGGCTGGCCGAGGTGCTGGTGCGCGAGGGGCAGGCGGTCCGCCGCGGCGAGGTGCTGGCCCGCTTCGACACGGTCGAGCTTACGGCACGCCTGAACGAGAAGCAGGCCAATCTGGAGGGCGCCCGCGCCCAAATGGTGCTGGCCGAAAAGACATTGGCCAAGAACCGCACGTTGAACCGCAGCAACATCGTTTCCGACACCAGCCTGGATCAGGCCGAAAGCAGCTTCGGTTTCCAGCGCGCCCAGGTCGATGCGCTGGCCGCCCAGGTGGAACTGGCGCGCAAGGCCCTGCGCGACGCCGTGGTCGTCAGCCCCATCGACGGCATGGTCGCCACCCGCTCCGTCAATCCGGGGGAGAATCTGGCGGTGAACGCCGCCATGTTCACCATCGTCGACCTGTCGCGGGTGGAGGTCGAGGCGACCGTCCCGGCGGAGCAGGTGGCGCGGCTCGCCGTCGGCCAGACCGCGGCCCTGCGGGTGGAAGGCTTCGGCGAGCGCGAGTTCGCCGGCCGCGTCGCCCGCATCAATCCGATGGCGCGGGCGGGATCGCGCGCCATTCCCGTCTATGTGACGATCGACAACAAGGACGGCGCGCTGCGCGGCGGCATGTTCGCCAGCGGCGAGGTCCTGGTGGCGCAGGCATCGGGCGCCATCGCGGTGCCGACGGTCGCCGTCCGCCATGACGAGCAGGGCGACTTCGTCCTGGTCGTCGCCGACGGCCACACCCTGCGCCGGCCGGTCACGCGGGTGGCGTCATGGGCGCGTGGCGATCTGGTGCAGGTGGAGGGGCTGGCGCCGACCGACCGCGTCGTCACCGGCAACCTGCCCGGCCTGACCGCCGGCCGCCCCGTCAAGATTGCCGGCACCTGACCCGGACCCGCCCCCATGCCGATCACCCGCATCAGCGTCGACAACCCCGTCTTCGCCACCATGATGATGGTGGCGCTGATGGTGCTCGGCCTCTTTTCCTACAACCGGCTGGGCGTCGACCTGTTTCCCGACGTCGATTTCCCGGTGGTGGTGGTCAGCACCAGCTATCCCGGCGCCAGCCCGGAGACGGTGGAGACCGACATCACCCGCCCGGTCGAGGATGCGATCAACACCATCGCCGGCATCAAGACGCTGACCTCGCGCTCGTACGAGGGGCAGTCGGTGGTGATCGCGGAGTTCGACCTGAAGACCTCCTCGGTCCAGGCGTTGCAGGACGTGCGCGAAAAGGTCTCGGCCATCCGCGCCACCTTCCGGGACGAGGTGAAGGACCCGCAGATCACCCGCTTCAACCCGGATGACCAGCCGATCCTGTCCATCGCCGTCACCTCCGACCTGCGGTCCTTGCGCGACCTCACCACGCTGACCGACCAGATCATCCTGAAACGGCTGCAGAATGTCCGCGGCGTCGGCAAGGCCACCATCGCCGGCGGGGTGAAGCGCCAGATCCTGGTCCGCCTGAAGCCGGAAAAGCTGGAGGCGCTGAACGTCGGCGTCGACGAGGTGATCGCCACCGTCACAGGCGAGAATCAGGACGTCCCCGCCGGCACCGTCACCGGCCAGGGGCGGGAGCGCGTGGTGCAGGTGGAGGGGCGCGTGCGCAACCCGCGCGACCTGCTAGACCTGATCGTCGCCCGCCGCGGCAACAGCCCGGTGCGGCTGGGTCAGGTCGCCGAGGTGATCGACGGCCAGGAGGAGCAGGACTCCGCAGCATTGCTGAACGGCAACCCGGCGCTGGCCGTCGATGTGGTCAAGGTCCAGGGCGCCAACACGGTGGAGGTCGCGCGCGGCCTGCAGGCGGCGATCGAGGATTTGCGGACCAACGGCTCCCTGCCGCCCGACGTGACGCTGGCGGTGGTGCGCGACAGCTCCCGCGGCATCACCAACTCGCTCAGCAACGTGCAGAAGACACTGGTCGAGGGTGGCATCCTGACCATCCTGATCGTCATGGTCTTCCTTGGGTCCTGGCGCAGCACGGTCATCACCGCCCTGACCCTGCCGGTCGCCGTGCTCGGCACCTTCGGCATGCTGGCGGCGATGGGCTTCACGCTGAACATGATGACGCTGATGGCGCTGTCGCTCGCCATCGGCATCCTGATCGACGACGCCATCGTGGTGCGCGAGAACATCATGCGCCACCTCGCGCGCGGCCAGGGCCATCGGCAGGCCGCGCTAGACGGCACGGCGGAGATCGGGCTGGCGGTGCTGGCGACCACGCTGACCATCGTCGCGGTGTTCCTGCCGGTCGCCTTCATGGGTGGCATCATCGGCCGCTTCTTCCTGCAATTCGGCATCACCGTCTCGGCGGCGGTGCTGATCTCGCTGTTCGTGTCCTTCACGCTCGACCCCATGCTGTCCAGCGTCTGGTACGATCCGGCGGCCCACGGCAAGCACGGCCGCTCCATCTTCGGCCGTTTCGCGGCGGCATTCGAACGCGGCTTCACCGCCGTCTCGCACGGCTATGGCCGGCTGCTGCGCTGGGGCCTGCGGCGGCGCTGGGTGGTGATGATCGCGGCGCTGGCGATCTTCTTCGGCAGCTTCCTGCTGGTGCCGCGCATCGGCGTGGAGTTCGTGCCCGCCGCCGACCTGGGCGAACAGATCGTCGAGGTGGAAACCCCCGTCGGCTCCTCGCTCGCCGCGACCACCGCCAAGACCAAACAGGTCGAGGCCGCGATCCGCGAGTTCCCGGAAATCGCCTACACCTACAGCACCGTCAACACCGGCGTGTCGATCGGCCACAACCGCGGCAGCATCTATCTGCGCTACGTCCCCATCGACCAACGCAAGCGCTCGCCGAACGACCTCGCCCCGCTTTTGCGCCAACGGCTGTCGGCGATCCCCGGCGTCACCATGGGCATCGCCATTCCCGGCGTCGGCGGCGTGCAGAAGCAGATCCAGGTGTCGGTGCAGGGCCGCGACATCGCCGAGTTGGACCGGCTGTCGCAGAAGGTCGTCGGCGCCATGCGCGCGATCCCCGGCTTCGTCGATGTCGACAGCACGCTGAAGGCGGCCAAGCCGACGCTGGCCGTGCGGCTGGAGCGCGACCTTGCCAGCGACCTCGGCATCAGCACCACCATGGTGGCCGACACGCTGCGCCCGCTGTTCGCCGGCGACACGGTGTCGAGCTGGAAGGCGCCCGACGGCGAGAGCTACGACGTTCTGGTCCGCCTGCCGGAGGCCGCCCGCGCCGGCCGCGCCGACCTCGACCGCATCTATCTGTCGGGCGGCGTGGACGCCAACGGCACGCCGCGCATGATCCCGCTGTCCCAGGTGGCGGCGGTGACGACGACGCTCGGCGCCTCGCAGATCAACCGCCGCGATCTGCAGCGCGAGGTGAATGTCCAGGCCAACGTCCAGGGCCGCGCCGCCGGCGATGCCGGGCGCGAATTGCAGGCGGCGCTCGCCAAGATCGAGTTGCCGCCCGGCTACCGCATCGTCTTCGGCGGCTCGACCAAGGACATCGCGGAGACCAGCGGCTACGCGGCACAGGCGCTGGCGCTCGCCGTCATCCTGATCTACCTGATCCTGGCCTCGCAGTTCGGCAGCTTCCTGCAGCCGCTCGCCATCATGGCCTCGCTGCCGCTGTCGCTGGTCGGCGTGTTCCTGGGCCTGCTGGTGGCGGGATCGACGCTGAACATCTTCAGCGCCATCGGCTTCATCATGCTGATGGGTCTGGTGACCAAGAACGCCATCCTGCTGGTCGATTTCGCCAATCAGGCACGCAAGCGCGGCGCCAGCCTGCACGACGCGCTGGTGGAGGCCGGCATCATCCGCCTGCGTCCCATCGTGATGACGACCGCAGCGATGATCTTCGGCATGATCCCGCTGGCGCTCGGCATCGGCGAGGGCGCGCAGCAGCGGGCGCCGATGGCCCATGCGGTGATCGGCGGCCTCCTGTCCTCCACCATCCTGACGCTGCTGGTGGTGCCGGTGGCGCTGACCTATCTGGACGGGCTGTCGCGCCGGATGAAGCGCTGGTTCGCCCACACCGACCCCGACGCCCAGCAGCAGCACCCGGCGGAGTGAGGGTCACGCCAGGGCCGGCGACCGGGCGGAGCCTTCCATGCCGACACGGCCCAGATTCTCCGCCACCCACCGCCCCGCCGCCTCGCGCCCGGCGTCGCGCAGCCAGTTCAGGAAGCTCCAGTCGGTCATCAGCTTCGAATAGAGCCCCAGGTCCTGCAGATGCTCGTCGGCGCCGATCAGGTGCAGGCGGGGGGCGTCGCCGCACGCGGACAGGCATCGCATCTCCTGCAGCAGGGCGGCGTTGAAGGTGATCTGGTTCAACCGGGCAGCAATACCGGCGGGGTCCTCCGGCGTGGTGGCGCAGGTGAAGGGGTTGATCGCCACCACCATCAGATCGGCGCCGGGACAGGCCTCCGCCAGCGGCGAAAGCGGCGGGTTGGCGAGATAGCCGCCGTCCCAGTAATCCTGTCCGTCGATCCGCACGGCGCGGAACAGGTTCGGCAGGCAGGCCGAGGCGAGCAGATGGTCGACATCGACCTCCGTCTCGTCGAAAAGCCTCAGGGCTCCGGTCCGCACATTGGTGGCGCTGACGAACAGCCGAAGACCGCTCCGCCGGATCAGTTCCGGCTCCACCATCTCGGCCAGCAGGCCACGCAAGGGGTGGAAATCCGCGGACTGCGTCTGATAGGGGGTGATCCAGCGCTTTGCCCAATCCACCAGATGCGATCCGGGCGCGTGGTCGACGTTCCAGCGGCCGAGCAGACGGCCGGTCACGCTCGGCCGGATCGGCCCCAGCCGCCCGGCGGCGCTCACCCGCTCCCAGAAATTCGCCAGTTCGGCCCGGGCCCCGTCACGACCGCCCCTTGCCCAGCCCTGCACGAGCATCGTCGCGTTCATCGCCCCGGCACTGGCGCCGCTGACGCCCACCAGCCGGATGTCCTCCTCCAGCAGCCTGTCGAGCACACCCCAGGTGAAGGCGCCATGCGCCCCACCGCCCTGCAACGCCAGCGCCAGCGTCGGCTTGGGCCGCGGCAGGGCCAGCATCGGCCCCGGTCCCGACAGTTCCAGCGGTTCCGCCGGCAGGGGTTCCGCCGGCAAAGCGCGAGGTGCGGGCATCCCCTTGCCGCGCATGCGGTCCCACAACTTTCGGATCATGGTCATGGCCGGCACGCCTCCAACTTTCTTTTGCTGCATCGCAACATGAGCGGGGGCTTGTGCATCGGCAAGGGGCTATACCCATGGAAGCATGCGGGCAACGGCATTGGAAACCCGCCCCCACATGCACTAAGTAGGCGCACACTCCAGATACCGAGCCGTCCCTTGCCCACCATCATCCCGATCACCGACCCCGAGGACCCGCGCATCGAGCCTTACCGCGACGTGCGGGAGCGCGATCTCGTCGGCCGCGACGGGCTATTCATCGCCGAAGGGGCTGTGGTGGTGCGAAGCCTCGTCCAATCCACCCGCTACCGCGCCCGCTCTCTGCTGATCGCCGACAAGCGGGTGACGGCGCTGGAGCCGATGTTGGCTGCGCTGCCTGCGGACACCCCCGTCTACACCGCCACGCAGGCCGTGCTCGACCGCATCGCCGGCTTTCCCCTGCATCGCGGCATCCTGGCGGTGGGGGAAAAGACCGCCGTACCCACCGCGGCGGACCTGCTGGATGCCTGCGGCCCGGTCGCCCGGATCGTCATGCTGTTCGGCATCGGCAACCACGACAACATGGGCGGCATCTTCCGCAATGCCGCCGCCTTCGGCGCCGATGCGGTGATCCTAGATCCCGGCTGTTGCGATCCGCTCTACCGCAAGGCGATCCGTGTGTCGGTGGGGGCGACCCTGCTGGTGCCGACGGCCAAGCTCGCCGCCGGCGAGGACCCGCTCGCCCTGCTCGACCGGTTCGGGTTCGAGGCGGTGGCGCTCAGCCCCGCCGGTGCCGAGACGCTGGCCGCCCTGACCCCGCCCCGCCGCGCCGCCCTGCTGTTCGGGTCGGAGGGGCCGGGCTTGCCCCCTGCCCTGCTCGCCCGCGCCCGCAGCGTCCGCATCCCGATGGCCGGCGGCTTCGACTCCCTCAACGTGGCGACCACCAGCGGCATCGTGCTGCACCACATCGCCTCCGGACAGGCTGCATGACTGACGACACCACCACACCCGCCGCCGATCCGCATCTGGTCCACGACCTCGCCGTCGCCCATCCGGAGGTGACGACGCTGGGGGCGGCCGGCGTGCTGCGGATGCATGACGCCGAGGCGCGCGGGCTGGTGCCGCTCGGCCTGCCGCTGCCGAAGGGCAAGCGCGACCTGCTGGTCCCGGCGGAGCGGCGCGAGGCCATCCTGCTGGAGATCACCGGCCGTATCGACCGGGCCCACCGCCGCGACGCACTGCTGGCCCAGGGCCGCCGCGCGCTGGCCGGAACCCACACCGTGTTGCTGTCCTGCGAGGACCGCACCCGCGTCCGCGCCATCCGCGCCGACGACCTTCCCTGGCCCGGCCTGTCACCGGCAATCCGCCTGCAAGTCTCCCGGACCTTCGACGCGCTGGAACTGTCGGACCTGTCCGATGCCGAACTGTCGGCCCGGCTCGACCATGACCCGGCCCTGCGCGCCGCCCTGGACGACGCCCTGTCCCGCGTCGCCACCAGGTTGCGCGATCTGGCGGAGCGGGCTGGAGACGGCCCCGACTGGGGCTTCGCCAGCCTCGCCGAGCGGTTGGGCAAGGCCGCCCGCAACCGCACCGACGCCGACGAACTTCTCGACCGCTGGGACCGTGAATACGACCAGTGGCGCCGTGACCGGGCGGAAGCGCGCGGCCGGCTATATGTCGACCGCCATTTCGACTTCTCCCGCTTCGAACGGCTGTTTCCGGTGGCGCGCGGCATGAACCGCCGGCTGGTCCTGGTGATCGGCCCGACCAACTCCGGCAAGACCCACCGGGCCATCACCGCGCTCCGCGAGGCGCGCGACGGCGTCTATCTCGCCCCCCTTCGCCTGCTGGCGCTGGAGGTGATGGAGCGGCTGAACGCCGAAGGCACGCCCACCACCCTGATCACGGGGGAGGAGGAGATCCGCACCCCCGGCGCCCGCCACACCGCCTCCACCATCGAGGTGATGGACCCCGACCGCCCGGTCGAGGTCGCGGTGATCGACGAGATCCAGATGCTGGCCGACCCGGCGCGCGGCTGGGCCTGGACCGCCGCGCTGATGGGCGTGCCGGCCGAGACCGTCTATATCCTCGGCGCGCCCGAAGTCCGCCCGCTGGTGGAGCGCGCCGCCGCCCATCTCGGCGAGGCGCTGGAGGTGGTGGAACTCGACCGCAAGACCCCGCTGTCGATGCTCGACCGCCGACTCGACTGGGCGGAGGTGGAGCGCGGCGACGCCCTGATCGCCTTCTCCCGCCGCGAGGTCCACAGCGTCCGCGACACGCTGTTGGCCCAGGGCCTGTCGGTCGCCGCCATCTACGGCGCGCTGGCCCCGGCGGTGCGGCGGCGTGAGGCGGCGCGTTTCCTGGCCGGCGAGGCCGACGTGGTGGTGGCGACCGACGCAATCGGCATGGGCCTGAACCTGCCCTGCCGCCGCGTGCTGTTCACCGCGCTGGAGAAGTTCGACGGCAGCAGCGTCCGCCCGCTGACCGCGACGGAGGTGAAGCAGATCGCCGGCCGCGCCGGCCGCTTCGGCCAGTTCGAGGAGGGGCATTTCGGCGTCATCGCCCGCGGCACCCCCGCCGCGCTGAAGCGCCTGCTGGAGGCGCCAGACCGCCGACTGCGCGCCGACGCCCCCCTGCCCGTCCGCCCGACCCGCGCCATGCTGGCCCGCCTCGCCAGCCACATCGACAGCGACGAGACGCGGCTGCTGGTGGAGTGCTTCGGCGGCGCCGCCACCACCGGCTCCCCTTTCCGGCTGGCCGACCTGTCGGGGCTGCGCCGTGCAGCCCCGATGCTGGACGCCCGGCGGCTGGCGCTGGCCGCCAAGCTCGATCTGCTGCTCGCCCCCGCCGATCTGGAGGAGCCGGAGGACGCCAAGGTCTTCGCCGCCATTCTCGACGCGGTCGAGGCTGGGGAGACCCTGCCGCTCGGCCGGTTGATCCCGGCGCGGCTCGACGGTCTGGCCGCCGATGTGCTGGAAGCGGCATCGCGCGCCTGCGACCTCTATTTCTGGGCCTCGCGCAAGTTCCCGGATGCGCTGCCCGATAGGGAGCGTGTGCGCAGCGCCCGCGACGTCATCGGCCAGCGCCTGTCCGAAGCGCTGGCTTCCCGCGCCCGCCGCCGTGAACCGCCGCCGGCCGCCGGTTTCCGCGGTGCCCCGCGCAAGCGCTTCGGCCCCCGTCGACGATAAACGCCGCCGCTAAACATCCCGGATGGTTCCCGGCGAAATTCATTCGCATGGCGCTGCTGCACTGCGAATGAAGTGACCACCCCACTGTTCTGAACTGGACCTGCCTTGGCAGAGCGCCCAAATCGATAGGAAACACCTATCTCGATGTTAGAATCCATCGATTGGACGCTATCGAAATATCTTGCCATGTTGCATCGGCAGCCAAGCCTGTGGCCGCCATCGGACCGTTCAGGAGCAACCGGCGTGAAGACCGCATCCACCACCATCGCCGATACCGTCCACACCGCCGCCCCGGCGGGCGGGCGCCGCTTCTGGACCATGCTCGGCCCCGGCTTCGTGGTGGCGGTCGGCTACATGGACCCCGGCAACTGGGCGACGGACATCGCGGCAGGGTCCAGTTTCGGCTTCGCGCTGCTGTCGGCGGTGCTGATCGCCAGCCTGGCCGGCATTTTCCTGCAGGGGCTGATCGTCCGGCTGACGCTGGCGACCGGCACCGATCTGGCACGGCTGATCCGCCAGCGCTTCCCGCGCCCGGTGGCGATGCTGGTGTGGGCGGTGTCGGAACTGGCGATGATCGCCACCGATCTGGCCGAGTTGCTGGGCAGCGCCATCGCGCTGAAGCTGCTGTTCGGCATCCCGATCATGGCCGGCGTGGTGATCTCGGCCGTGCTGACCTTCGGGATCCTGGCCCTGCCCGGCGCCCGTGGCCGCGCCCCGGAACTGGTCGTCGGCGCACTGATGAGCGTGGTGGTGGTCTGCTTCGCCTGGGAGCTGGTGATCGCCCGCCCAGACCCCGCCGCCTTGCTCGCCGGCCTGATGCCCAGCGTCGAGTTGGCCCGCGATCCGCAGATGCTCTACCTGTCGCTGGGCATCATCGGTGCCACCGTCATGCCGCACAACCTGTTCCTGCATTCCGGTCTGGTGCGCTCCCGGCTGGCCGGGGTAAAGACGGCGGAGGAGCGCCGGCAGGCCGCCCGCTGGCTGACCATCGACCTGTCGTCCGCGCTGGCCCTGGCCGGTCTGGTCAACGGTTCCATCCTGGCGGTGGCCGCCGTAGCCTTTCAGGGGGCCGGAGCCGGCAGCGCCCCCGGCATCGAGGACGCGCACGCCCTGCTGGGCAGCAGCATCGGCGGCGTCGCCGCGCTGGTCTTCGCCATCGCCCTGCTGGCCGCGGGCCAAAGCTCCACCACCACCGGCACCATGGCCGGGCAGATGGTGACGGAAGGCTTCCTGAATCTGCGGCTGCGCCCGATCACCCGCGCGCTGATCACCCGCGGCGCCTCGTTGATCCCGGCGCTGGCGTTTCTGGGCAGTGCCGGCGACGGCGCGGTGGACGGGTTGCTGGTGCTGAGTCAGGTGGTGCTGGCGCTCACCCTGCCCGTCATCCTGATCCCGATGCTGTTGCTGCTGCGCAACGACAAGCTGATGGGCGGGCTGGCGATGGCGCCGCTGACCCTGCGGCTGGCCAGCCTGACCGTGCTGGTGCTGACCGGCCTGTCCGGCTGGCTGGCCGGCACCACCGCGATGGTGTGAGCGGAAAGGCATCTCGACCCGGAGCGGGGAATGGTCCATCTTGCGGCCCGTTTTCCCTTACCCTGACCGGTGCCTAATGGATCCCGCTCTCGAACAACGCCTCGCCGATCTGGAAAGCCGCCTCGCCCATCACGAGCGCATGGCGGAGGAAATGTCCGAGGTCATCTTCGCCCAAGGCCAGACCATCGACCGCCTGACCGCTCAGCTGAAGCGCATGCGCGATCGGGTGGAGGCGGCGGAGTATGCCATCGCTTCCCCGCAGGACGACCGGCCGCCGCCGCATTATTGAGTCGGGTTGGCTCTGTGGCGGCGTTTGCCCCACTCACATTCTTCCCTCTCCCCGCCTGTGGAGAGAGGGACTCTCCGGATCAATCCTCGGCGTAGGGGTTCTTGCCCTTGCGCAGCAGCAGGCGCACCGGCACGCCGGGCATGTCGAAGCTGTCGCGCAAGTGGGTGGTCAGGTAGCGCTGGTAGCTCTCCGGCAGATCCAGCGGCTTGTTGACGAACAGCGCGAAGGTCGGCGGGCGGGTCTTCACCTGGGTGACGTAGCGGATCTTGACCCGGCGACCCTCGACCAGGGGCGGCGGGTGGTGCTCCAGGACGCCTTCGATCCAGCGGTTCAGCTGCGCCGTCGGGATGCGGCGGTTCCAGACATTGTAGGTCTCCAGCACACCGTCCAGCAGCGTGTCGAGCTTGTGGCCCTTCAGTGCCGAGATGGTGACGACCTTCACGCCCTTGATGTAGCCGAGCGAGGCCTGCAGCTTGTCCTCGACCTGACGCAGCGCCATGGCGCGGTCATCGACCGTGTCCCACTTGTTGACGGCGATCACCAGGGCGCGGCCCTCCGAGATCACCAGGCGCGCGATGGTCAGGTCCTGCTTGTCGAGGATGGCGGCGGCATCGACCACCAGCACCACGACATTGGCCATGCGGATGACGCGCAGGCTGTCGGCGACCGCCAGCTTCTCCACCTTCTCGTCCACACGGGCGCGGCGGCGCATGCCGGCGGTGTCGACCAGCTTGAAGCGGCGGTCGCGCCATTCCCAGTCGACGGAGATGGCGTCGCGGGTCATGCCGGCCTCGGGGCCGGTCAGCACGCGCTCCTCACCGAGCAGGCTGTTCAGCAGGGTCGATTTGCCGACATTCGGACGGCCGACGATGGCGATCTGGATCGGCTTGCTGCGGTCCTCTTCCGGCTCCGGCTGGTCGCCGACCGGAATGGAGGGATCGAAGCCGTCGTCCTTCTCCTCGACCTCGCCGGTGTCTTCCGGCGGGGCGTAGGGCAGCAGCGCCTCGACCAGATCGGCCATGCCCTCGCCATGCTCGGCGGACAGCGGGATCGGATCGCCCAAGCCCAGCTCGTAGGATTCGAACATGCCGGGCTGGCTGGCCTTGCCTTCGGTCTTGTTGGCAACCAGCAGGACCGGGGTCTTGCTCCGGCGCAGCAGGTTGGCGAAATGGCGGTCCAGCGGCGTGATGCCGGCGCGGGCGTCGATGATGAACAGCGCCACGTCGGCGCGCTCCAGCGCCTGCTCGGTCTGGCGGCGCATCCGCGCCTCCAGGCTGTCGTCGGTCACGTCCTCCAGGCCGGCGGTATCGACCACCGTGAAGGACAGGCCGCCGACATGGGCCGGGGCCGAGCGCCAGTCACGGGTGACGCCCGGCGTATCGTCCACCAGGGCCAGCTTCTTGCCGGCCAGACGGTTGAAGAGAGTCGATTTGCCGACATTCGGCCGACCGACGAGGACCACGGTGAACGACATGGGGCCAAAGGCCTTTCACAACAGACGGAGGAAATCCGCGATCAGCGGAACGCGACGAGCGTTCCGTTGTCGCACAGCACATAAAGAGTGTTGTTGGCAACGACCGGCGGCAAGTAGGAACCGGTGGGGAGCGAACGGGTCACCTCCACCTGGCCGTCGGACGGCGACAGGCCGAGCAGCTGGCCGTTGGAGCCGGTGACCCAGAGGCGGCTGCCCGCCATCACCGGGCCGGACCAGACGATCGGGCCCGACTTGTCCTCCGGATCCTTGAAGCGGGCGAGCGGCGCCACCCAACGGACCTTGCCGTTCTGGCGCGCCACCGCGACGACCTCCTGGTCGTTGGTGACGGTGAACAGGTAGTCGCCGGCCAGCCAGGGGGTCTGGACGCCGCCGATTTCCGTTTCCCAGATGCGGGCGCCGATTCGCTCGTCGATGGCGACCATGCGGCCGGAATGGCCGATGGCGTAGACATTGCCGCGGTCGACCACCGGCAGGCCGCGGATGTCGGCCAGATTGCTCAGCTGGCCGGTGCGGCGGATGGCGGCGAGGCTGTCCTGCCAGGACACGCGGCCATTTTCCGGGCGCAGGCCGAACAGCTCGCCCGAGGAATAGGGGGAGACGACCAGCGTGCCGGTGGCGGCGGGGCTGGCGGCGCCGAGCAGGCCGGCGGTCTCCAGGATGCCCTGCTGCGACCACTGCACCGCGCCGTCGTCGGTGGAGAGCGCGATGGTCTGGTTGTCGAGCGTGATGACCAGCACCCTACCGCCGACCACCGTGGGCGCGCCGCGAACCGGGCCGGCGATGCGCTTGCGCCACAGGATCTTGCCGGTGGCGGCGTCGAGCGACAGCACCTCGGCAAAGCCGGTGGCGGCATAGACGCGGCCGTCGGCATAAGCGACACCGCCGCCGGTGGCACCGCCACGCTCATTCTCCGGCCGGGTGTCGACCCGCCACAGCGACTGGCCGCTTCGCTCGTTCAGCGCGGAGACGCGCGAGTCGGCGTCCATCGCGAAGATGCGGCCGTCGGCGATCACCGGCGTGCCGAGCAGCGCGCGCGAGCTGCTGGAACCGGAGCCGATGTCGGCGCGCCAGGCGTCGGACGGGTTGGCCGACAAAGCGAGGTTGCCCAGCACATGGTCCGGCGTGCCGCCCGGCTGCGCCCAGGCCGCATTGGCGACCGGCGGCGGCACGGTGACGGCGACGGCGGCGAGCTGGGCATCCGGCTCCACCTTGCGCTCGCGCTGGAGGACGGCGACGCGCTTGCCCGGCAGGGGCGGATCGGGCGTCTTGCCGAACCAGCCGTCGATGGTGTCGCAGCCGGCGAGAAAGACGGACAGCAGCGATGCGGACAGCAGCGCCGCGCGGCGGATGGAGCCGGCCTTCATCTTGTTGTTCTTCATGGCCCTGGATCAGCCCTTGCCGTAGAGGGAGGCGAGATCGGCGGCACGGCCACGCACGCCCGACGGCGCTTGCTGGTCATCCGCCAGTTGCTTGTAGAGCGTGCGCGCCTTTTCCGTGTCACCGGCGCGGGCGGCCAGCATCGCCGTCAGCTCGCGCGCCGTGAAGCGCCAGGGGCTGGTGTCGGCGGTCAAAGGCTGCAGCTTCGCCGTCAGCTGGGCCGGGTCGCCCTTTTCCGCACGCTGCGTCACCGCCAGCAGGGTGGCGAGGTCGCGGTACTCGGCCGGCACGGAGCCGTTGGCGGCGATGCCGTCATAGATGGTCGCAGCCTCGTCCGGCTTGGTCTGGCGGATCAGCAGCGCGGCGGCGTTGAACTG
The DNA here is from genome assembly GCF_008365135.1 of Azospirillum sp. Sh1. Classification (NCBI taxonomy): domain Bacteria; kingdom Pseudomonadati; phylum Pseudomonadota; class Alphaproteobacteria; order Rhodospirillales; family Azospirillaceae; genus Azospirillum; species Azospirillum sp. Sh1. The sequence goes on from NZ_VTTK01000001.1 coordinate 54,049, forward strand.
GGCGATGGCGGCGAGGTCGGGCTTGGCGGAGCCGGCGAAGGCCGACAGCGCCTCCACCCCCTTCTCCGGTCCCTGGGCACTCTGAGAGATGGCGGTGACCAGGGCGGCGGTCTGCTCCTGCTTCTGCTGCGCCTGCCAATGGCGCCAGTAGCTGTAGCCGCCGGTGCCGGCGACGACCAGGACGGCCGCGGCGATCATGGCGCCGCCATACCTCTTGAACAGGTGCTCCGCGCGGTCCCGGCGCAGATCCTCGTCGACTTCGCGGAAAATATCGCTCATGGCGCTGCGGTTGCGTCCCTGCGGTGGCGGCGTCGCGCACGGCCCGGATGGCGGCGCGGGTCAGGCGGAACCCGTCCGGCCGGTAAGCCGGTCGGATGATTCCACAAGATCAAGAGGGGCGGATAGCATCGGGCAACCCGCCGGGTCAAGAGGCTCACTGCCGTGGACGGGTGTCCGGCCGTTGCCGCCAAAAGAAAACGGGCCGCGGAGGCGATGCCCCACGGCCCAGTTCCGCGACCCGTACGTGCCCCGGATCGGTCGACGTTGTTCGGACCCTCGACTCTTACGCCGACATGGCGGCGGCGGCGATGACCGCCTGGGTGCGGTTCTTGACGCCCAGCGACTTGAAGATGGCGGTGACGTGGATCTTCACCGTGCCTTCCGACAGGCCCAACTCATAGGCGATCTGCTTGTTCGACTTGCCGAGACGCAGGCATTCCAGCACTTCGCGCTGGCGCTGGGTCAGACCATAGCCGGCGCTGCGGTCGGACATGTCCACCGTGCGGCGGCGCGGCGCGGCCTCCATGCTGGCGGTCAGCGCGCCCGGCGGCAGATAGATGCCGCCCGAGAACACCAGGTTCAGGGCGCCCATCATCACCTTCACGCTGCTCGACTTCGGGATGTAGCCGGTCGCACCATGGTCGAGCGCGCCACGGATGTCACCCAGGGCCTCCGACGCGGAGATCACAACCACCGGCACCCCCGGCTGCAGCGCCTGGATCTCGCGCAGGCCGTCGAAGCCCGGCCAGTTCGGCATATGCAGGTCCATCAGGATGATGTCGAAGGTGCTGCCGGCCCGGCACTGGTCCAGCACCTCGTCGAATGTCCCGGCCTCGACGAAGCTGGCCTCGCCCTGCAGTTGTTCCAGCAGACGCCGCAGGCCTTCGCGAAACAGCAGATGGTCGTCCCCGATCAGAATCTTCATGGTCCCCGTCATCCTCGCTCGCCGACCCTTGCCGGTGCCGTCCGCTTGCGAACGACCGCCCGTCAGGGCTGTTGTCGATGTTGCCCGGCACGCCCCCGCGGCACCCGGATCACCACATTCACGCCGAATACATGGCTTGGTGGTCGATTGGTCTGTACGCCCTCTGCGGACATCGGCCGGAAGACCGTCTGCCGTTGTGGGCTTGTTCTTCGCTGTGTTGGGTATCTGATACCACGATCGGTCGGGACCCTGTATCCTGACAAGGGCCATAGGTCATTCGAAGCCGACATGCCTCTTCGAGGCACCTTTGGTCATGGTACGACCAAGAATTACTTCCGCCAAAAGTCATAGTTTCTTCTGCGCGCGCGAAGAGAGTTATCGCGCGAGCGCATCGGATTCACTTGGCCCGATCGGGATCATTCGAAAAGAGACCTGTTGTCTCCATTAGCGACGGGAATTTTTCTGGAACCTTGCCATCTTTGCGGCGTTCGTGTGGCAGGGATTTGGTTAATCCCGATTCGAACGCGCAGAAGAGTAAGGAAAACCGGCGACCAAACCGAAAGGATATCCCTGATGGATGCCTGTACCAACGCGCATTCCCCTGTGACCCGCTCAGCACACATCATTCCATAGGTGTTACCGTTTCGAAACCTGAGGCGACCAACAAGGAGACGATAGGCGATCTTGGCTGATCATCCATCGCCTGATTTACGCGGAGCCCGGTTCATTTCTAAATCACGCGGTGCGAACAGGACTTCCCCGATCCCGATGAAGGGGGAGTTTGCAGTCCGCGCGGAAATACTTCGATGCCCACAATAATTTTCCGGATGACGTGAGTTTTATGATGACGTGCCTGGGCCAACCGGCCGGTTCCTCTTCAACCCTTAGACGCAGGCGGCAATGCCCTGAGCCGGGCCGGCCGTGGATGCCTCCTCCAGACAGAGCTGACCCATGCACACACACCATGAGTACGCCCATGAGAAAGCATCTCACCAGACCCGCAACGCGGTGACTCCCATGCATGTCTGCCTGATTCTCGACAACAACGCGCTGACCGAGAACGTGGTGCAGCAACTGGACCGTGGCGGTCGTCACCGGGTCACGGTTCTGCACGACATCGGGGAGCTGACCCAGAGCGCGCTGACGCCGGATGCGATCCTGATCGGGCTGCAGCAGTTCACCGCGTTGCGCGAGAACGAACCGATGGTCTATCTGCGGCTGTCCCGCCGCTCGCGGATCGTCGTCGTGCTGTCTTCGCGTGAGCTGCTGGACGCCGCCCATATCCTGGCCTTCGCCGACGCGTGGGTGTTCGAGGATCTGAACGTCGACCGCATCAACGAGCTGCTGGATTTGGGGCTGGAAGGCCATTGCCTGATGCCCAAGCAGTTCCTGTCACGCCTTGGCGTCGACGAGATCCGGCTGACGCTTCTGCCGCGCCTGTCCGATCCGGAATTCGAGACGCTGCGCCTGCTGGGCGAGGGCATGAACAACCGCACCATCGCCAACGCGTTGGACCTGTCGGAAGCGGTCATCAAGTCGATGGTGCGCAGCGTTCTGTCCAAGCTGCATTTCCGCAACCGGACGGAGGCCGGCGTCTTCGCCGCCCGGCAGCAGGGTGCCCTGGAACAGGCGCGGACCGGCATGACGCCGCCGCCCGTCCACGCCGCCGCCGTCCGCCGGGCCGGGGTCTAAGGGGCTGCCCTAGCCCGCCCGCCGGTACATCGCGCGGTCCGCCATTGCCGCCCAGCCAGTTCTGACCCGGCAGACCGGGATCAGCCAGCCAGGCGGCGCCCGGCCATCGCCTCTTCGAAGCGGTCGAAGCGGGTATCGAAGGCCTGGCGGTCGATCTCAGCCAGCCGGAAACGGATGCGCACCACCCCCTCCTCCCGATTGAAGGCGTCGAAGGGCAGCGCCACGCCCAGGCTGTCGAACAGCAGGGTGCCGCGGGTGCCGACGGCGTCGGCCTCGCCCAGCGCCGCGCCATGGCGCGAAATGTCCAGCAGCCGCACCGTCAGCCGACCCTCCGCCCCCTCCACGATGCAGGGTGCCTCGACGCGATAGCGCGGCACGCTGCGGCGATCCACGTCGTCGGTCGCCGTGCGCACGGCGCGCACCAGCACATGCATCAGCTCGTCGATGCTGTGGGTCACTTCCGACGCCCCGGCGCGCAGCATGTCGGCGCGCTCCTCCGTCACCTTGGCCTCGCGCGACACCTCGTCGATGCGGATGGAGACATCGGTGGCCGCGCCGGCGGTCTGACCGACATTGCGCGAGATCTCCTGGGTCGCCGACGCCTGCTGTTCCACCGCGGCGGCGACGGTGCCGGAAATGGCGTCGATCTCGCCGATGGTCCGGCTGATGTCGCGCACCTCCTCCACGCTGCGGGCGGTGACCGACTGGATTTCGGTGATCAGGCGCGAGATTTCCTCGGTCGAGCGCGAGGTCTGGTTGGCGAGGTTCTTCACCTCGCCGGCGACGACCGCGAAGCCCTTCCCCGCCTCGCCGGCCCGCGCCGCCTCGATGGTGGCGTTCAGGGCGAGCAGGTTGGTCTGGGCGGCGATGCCCTGGATCAGTTCCGCCACGTCGCCGATGCGGCTGACCGCCGAGGACAGCGATTCGATGGTGGTCTCGGTCCGATTGCTGGCGGCGACGGCAGCGCGGGTGACCCCGGCGGCATGGCCGACCTGATTGCCGATCTCCTCGATGGATGCCGAGAGCTGCTCGGCGGCGGAGGCCACCGCCTGGGCGTTGCTGAGCGCCTGGGCCGCAGCGGCGGCGACGTTCTGGGCGTTTGAGCCGACCAGCCCGGCCGATGTCGCCATGGCGCCGGCGTTGCGGTCCATCTCCTGCGTGCGGGCGGCGACGCGTTCGACCGCGCTGCGGCTTTCCTGCTCCACCGTGTCGGCCATCGACTGCAGCGCCTTGCGCTTCTGCGCCTCGCCCTGGATGCGCTGATGCTCCTGCTCGGCGCGCAGACGCTCCGCCTCGGCCATGCCGTCGCGGAAGACGAGGACGGAGCGCGACATCGCGCCGATCTCGTCCAGGCGGTTCACGCCGGCGACGCTGGCCGACAGATCGCCGGAGGACAGCGCGGTCATCACCTGGCTGAGCTGCCCCAGCGGACGCAGCAGCCAACGCGACACCAGATAGCCCGGCACCGCCAGAACCAGGGCGCAGATCACCACCAGCATGGTGGCGAAGCGCATGCTGTCGTCGAAGGTCTTGAACACCTCCGCCTTCTTGATGCCGACATAGAGGATGCCGACCGGTTTGCCGGCAGCGTCCTTGATCGGATCATAGGCGGCGTAATAGGGCTCGCCCAGGATATCGACCATGCCGCGGAAGGGAACGCCCTGGCGCAGCACCGACTCATAGGCCGGACCCTGTGCCAGCGTGGTGCCGACGGCGCGCGTGCCGTCGGGCTTGGCGACGTTGGTGGCGATCCGGCGGTCGCCCAGGAACAGGGTGGCGGTCCCCCCGGTGATGCGTTTGATCTTGTCGACCACGAGGTTGTTGTCGTTCATCACGACCCCGTCCAGCAGCAGCTTGCCGTCGGCAACGGAGAACTGGCCGCCGCGCTCCTGCAGCGACGACCAGGCGATGTCCATGCTGAGCCGCTGCATCTCGATGGCCTGCCGTTCGAGATCGCGCACGATCACCTGACCGATCGCGAACAGGATGGCCGTGCTGAGGACCAGCATGCCGAAGAGGTTCAACACCGTGACTTTCGTGGAGATCGAAAGCCGGCCGACGAAGGCGCGAAGGGCGTCCATGAGTGCCATCCAACAGGAGACATGTTGCAGGTGCGAAGTCGCAGTCGCGCCGCACTATGCCATCCCGGTTTAGACTGCATTCATTTAAAATACATACGAACCCTGCGGCAACTTGTCGCCTTATGGGAGCCGCATGAATTCAACCTCGGGGTGATTTTTTCGTAGGTGCGGCATGATCGAATCTTTCATGCCGCCCCAGGAAAACGGACGAAATCAGAACAGCCGCGCGCCGTCGGGAACCGCATGATCCGGCCCGACCAGCACCACGGCGCCCTCGGCGTCGGGCAGGCCCAGGCACAGAACCTCGCTGGTGAAGGGGCCGATGCGCTTGGGCGGGAAATTCACCACCGCCAACACCTGACGGCCGACCAGCGCGTCGGCGGCGTAGTGGCTGGTGATCTGGGCGGAACTGCGCTTGGTGCCTATCTCGCCGCCGAAATCGATGGTCAGCTTGTATGCCGGCTTGCGCGCCTCGGGAAAGGCATCGACGGCGCGGACGGTGCCGACGCGGATGTCGACCTTGGCGAAGTCGTCGTAAGAAATGGTCATGACGGGTCCGATGAGGTTCTGGCGGTCGGCGCCAGCGTAGCGCGGCGACGCCGGCATCGGAACCGGGAAGGCGCGTCCGGACCGTCAGGCGCAAACGAAAAAGGGGCCACCGACGGCGACCCCTCTTCGCTGATTTCCGGCGGACCGGAGTGGATCAGGACTTCGCCTTGGCGATGGCGGCCTTGACCTCGTCCAGGCTGTCCGACACGCGCTTGGTCAGGATCTCGGCGGCCTCGGTGTTCGACTTGGCGATCATCTCGCTCAGCTCGCGGATGTTGGCCAGCGACTTCTCGAAGGCGGTCTTGACCAGATCGGCCTGCTTGGCGGCCTTCTCTTCCGGGGTGCCGGCGGCGGTCAGTTCACCGACGGCGCGGTTCACGTCCTCGGCGACGGTGCGCAGCACCTCGGCCTGACGACGGACGATGGCCTGGAAGCCTTCGAAGGCCAGTTGGTTGGCAGCGGTCACCGCCTCGATGTTGCGGCGCTGGCTGGCGATGATGGACTCGACGTCCACGCCCGGCACCTTCAGGTCGCCCATCAGCTTGGACGGATCGAATTCGAGGAAGGGGTTACCGCTGATCTTGGCCATGTTTCTCATCCCAGTATCGGTGTTTGCCGCCCGCATCTGAATACGGACATGTTGCGTCGCAACATTACAGATGCCGACTATGCAGAGTGCCGAAAAGTTAGTCAATGCGGTTTTTGCGCCGCAGCATAACCTTGGCGGGAGAAAGCCCCCGCCGCGGAACTCCCGCACGTCGCTAAATGCCTGACGACATGGACTCTGTTCCCGACGTCCGGTGCAGCGAACCGCGCCGGTTGGTCCAGCGGCAGAAGGTCGCGCCCCAGCGCTCCGCCCCGCGCAACGCGTTGTCCAGCGCCGCCATGGTGCGCGACAGGTCGGCGGTGTCGTCGTTCAGGAACACACGCATCACCCGCGCATGGACGGTTCCGAGGCCGGCGACCAGCGCCGCGCCGCCGCGCTGGTCCGGATCGATCCCCGCGGCACGCAGCATCCAGGCCATGGATCGGCCGAAGGCGCAAGAAAAGGCCAGCGCGGTCGCCGGATCGGCCGGCAGGTCGCGCACCACCGACCGCAGACCGTCGCGGAAGGGGCGCAGAGCGTCGAAGCGGCGCATCATCACGTCGAACAGCCGGTCGCGTGCCGATTCGGTCGGATCGGCGGCGATATCGCCGGCAAGGACGGTTTCATCGGCAACCCGCGACACCGCCGCCAGCAGGTCGGCGCGCCCTCGAAAGCGGTGATGGAAGCGCGACAGCGGGATGCCGGCGGTGTGCGCGACCTCCAGCAGGCTGACGTGGCGCCAGCCCTTCTCGGCCGCCAGCCCCATCGCCGCCGATGCCACGGCACGGTCAAGGGCGTCGGGGTCCGCAAAATCCCGGGCGGGGTCTGAGCGGAAGCTGTTATCTTCAGGCTTGTCGGACGACATGTCGGACATGGCACCACCTCCAGGCGACAGGGATCGCCTGATAAGGTGGTGTGCGGACGGGCGAACGTCACCCGTCCCCCCCTTCAGTTATGCCTTGCGCACGGTCTCCACCCGGCCGCCGGTCATGCTGACCAGATCGGCGGGGGTCAGGCGGAAGACGGCGTTGGGGGTGCCGGCGGCGGCCCAGATGGTTTCCAGCCGCAGCAGGTCGTCGTCGATCAGCACCAGAGGCGGGACGGCATGGCCGATGGGCGGAACGCCGCCGATGGCGAAGCCGGTCGACTCGCGCACGAACTCCGGGTCGGCGCGCTCGATCTTCTCGCCGATCAGACGGCCGACCGCCTTCTCGTCCACCCGGTTGGCGCCGCTGGCGACGACCAGGACCGGACGGCCGGTCTCCTTGGTGCGGAAGATCAGCGATTTGGCGATCTGCGCCACCTCGCAGCCGACGGAATTGGCGGCGTCTTCCGAGGTGCGGGTGCTGCCTTCATGCTCGATCACACGATGGCCGAGGCCGATGCTGTCCAGCAGTGCCTGGACGCGGGCGGCGGAAGGGCTGAGGGCGGTCATGGCAGCGCCCCCTCAACCGGCCAGCTCGCGCGACCGCCGGGTGGCGGCGGCGATGGCGGCGCTCATCACCGGCTGCAAACCGTCATCGGCCATCAGCACCTCAAGGGCCGCCTGCGTGGTGCCGTTGGGGCTGGTCACCGCCTTGCGCAGGTCGGCGGCCTCCTGCTGGGGCGAAGCGTCGAGCAGGGCGCCGGCCCCCGACACGGTGGCGCGGGCCAGCCGCATCGCCAGATCGGCGGGCAGACCGGCGGCCTCGCCGGCCTTGGCCATCGCCTCGACCAGGAAGAAGACATAGGCCGGTCCGCTACCGGACACGGCGGTGACGGGGTCTAGCAGCCCTTCGTCCTCAACCCAGGCGACGTCGCCGACGGCGCGCAGCAGGCGGTCGGACAGATCGCGCTGGGCGGCACTGACACGGGAGTTCGGAACGGCGACGGTCATGCCGCGACCGATGGCGGCCGGCGTGTTGGGCATGGAGCGGACGACGACCGCCCCCTCCCCCAGCAGCCGCTCGAAATAAGCGATGGTCTTGCCGGCGGCGATCGACAGGAAGACGGTGCCGGGGCGGACCAGGGCGCGGTAGGACGGCAGCGCGTCCTCCATCACCTGCGGCTTGACCGCCAGGACGATCACGTCGGGAACGAAGCCGTCCGGCAGGGAGTCGGCGCCGGATGCCAGTGTGACGCGGGAATCGCCCGCCACCGACTGCGGCAGGCCGGCGCGGTCGACCACCACGACGCGCGACGCGGTCCCGGCGGCGAGCCAACCGTCCAGCATCGCCCCGCCCATCTTCCCGCAACCGACCAGCAGCAGCGACGCACCCGATTCCGCCGTCATGACCGTGACCTCTCCCTTCGCTCAGGCTTCTTGTCTTTTACGCTTCGCCCATGGTGTCGAGAATGGCGGCGGACACCGCCTCCGGCGCCGATTTCCCACCCCAGATCACGAACTGGAACGCGGGATAGAAGCGCTCGCACTCCGACAGGGCGATCTCCACCAGATCCTCGAGCTGCTCCACCGCGGCGCCGCGCGAACCCCGCAGCAGCATGGTCTGGCGGAACATCGGCGTGTGCTCCTCGGAGCAGACGTCGAAATGGCCGAGCCACATCCGGCCGTTGACCTCGGCCAGCAGTTCGGCGACCGCGGTGCGGCGGGCGGCCTGGACCTTCATGTCGAACTGGCAGGAAAACTGCATCGCGCTGACGTCCGGCTGCCAGACGAAATAAAGCCGGTAATCGCACCAGCGCCCGCCGATCTCGACGACCAGCTCGTCCTCGGTGGCGCGGTCGAAGGGCCATTCGTTGGCGGTAACGATCTCCTCGACCACGTCGAGCGGATTGTGGGCGGAAGTGGTGGTCTCTACGGCGACTGCCGACATGTGCGCGTCCTCCTGTGAAGGCGCTATGGGCGGTACCGTTCACCCGGACCGCAGCGACGCGCCGGCGTTGGCGCGCGGTCCGGGGCAATACCCCGAAGATGATGAAAAGGCGGGCTGGGCCGAGGCCGGGCGTGGCGCTGCCGCAGACCGCCCCTCCCGTCGACACGCGCCGCGGGATGACCGCGCGTGTCGACGGGAGGAAGGGTCCGGTAGGTGCGGCGGCGCTGCCGATCAGGGTGCCGGGACGGCCGTGGTGTCGGGCTTGTCCTCGCCTGCGGCGGTGGGCTCGGAACGGGCCGAGACCGGCTGCGGTGCCTTCGCGGCGCTCAACGATGCGACGGTGGCCTCCAGCGCGGCAAGCCGCTCGGCCATCGCCTCCTGCTCCTCGCGGGCCTTGGCGGCCATGGCGCGGACAGCCTCGTACTCCTCGCGGCTGACGACGTCCATCCGTGACAGAACCCGTTCGAGCTGGGCCCGCAGTTGGCCTTCGGCCTCTTCGCGCAAGGACGAGAAGGCGCCGAGCGCGCCACCTGCCACACGGGCGAGGTCGTCCAAAATCCTGTTGTCCACCTGCATCGCTCTGACTTCCGGTTACCGTTCGTTCATTATGGACGCCACACGCCGCGACTTCAACGCCCTTGGAACGCCCGTAGCCCGTGGGTCGGCCGTGTGGGTGGGCCCGTGTAGGTGGGACGTGGTTTCGGTCGTGCCTTATTTGCCGGGCGCGGCTGCGTTGAAGTGGTCACGAAGGGCCTTCAGGTCCAGCGTCTGGTTCGGCGCGGACCAGGGACCTGCCATGCGCAGCGTCAGCGGCGGCAGATCGCCGTCCGCCTTCACCGCCAGCGCCAGTCCCAGATCCACCCGTTCGTCGGGAAGGGAGACCGTGCCGGTCAGCGTGCCGTCGGCCGGCGCGGTGGTCAGGCGGGCGTCCTCGGTGCGGATCACCCCCTTGTCGATGGCGAAGCGGGCGTCCAGCCGGTCCAGCTTGGTCTCGCCACCCTGCAGCGCGCCGGCGACGGCGCCCAGCACCTCCTGCGTGCGCTCCGCCCCGGCGAGACGGCTGCGCAATGCTGCGAGGTCGACGCCGCGCAGCACGCCGCCCGACGCCACCGCCCGGCCCCGGCCGGTCAGGCTGCGCAGCAGCGCGTCGCCACGGCCGCTGCCCGAAAGGGTCACGTCGAGATCGACGGTGCCGCCGCTGAGGCCAAGCCCGGCGAAGCCGGACAGCGCGCCGCCCATGTCGGCCTTGATGACGGTGAGGTCGGCATCGAGCTTCGGCGCCTGCCCCGGCGTGGCGGCGAGCCGGCCGCTGAGGCCGATCTGCCCGCCCTGCCATTCGCCGTCCAGCTGCTCCAGGGTCGCGATGCCGTTGTCCAGGGTCGCACGCAGCGCCGGCTGGACGATGCGCTGCCCCGCCACCGTCAGGGAGGTGGAGGTCAGACCGAGCCGCCCGTCCAGCGACCGCATCCAGCCGAGGTCCGAAAACGGGTCGGCGGGCGGCAGGTCGGCGGGATCGGCGGCGGCGGTCGTGGAGCGGCCGGCGCCGTCGCCGACCAGCGGCGCATTGCGCAGCCGGTCGAGATCGAGGTCGCCGGTCTGGATGTCGGCCTGGAAGACGGTCCGCTCCGACTTGCGGTCGAGGGTCAGCTTGCCGCGCACGGGGATGCCGGCGACCAGCCCCTGGAGGTTCTTCAGGACGGGGGATGCCGCATTGCCCGACAGCTCGCCATAGAGGTCCAGCGGGCCATAGGCGCGGGCAAGGCCGCTGTCGGTGAACAGGGCGGCGATGCGCCCCATCTCCGGATGGGTGACGCGCAGCTTCAGATCGGCTTCGGGCTTGCGGTCGAGGCCGAGCAGGGCGCCGCCGGCGTCGAGCGTGCCGCCGAGCATGCCGGCCGAGGCCTCCACCGCCAGCCGCTCGCCGTCGCCGGCCAGCCGTGCCTTGACGCTGACCGCGCCCAGGCGTTCCGGCACCGGCAGGCCGGGTGGCCAGGACACGGCGCTGGGCAGGCCGCCGAGCGACTGCGCCTGCGCCGCCAGGGCGAGGTTGACGCCGCGCAGCGGGATCAGGCTGGCGACCTGCCCGTCGATCCGTGCCTGCAGGCCGGCGAGGTCGTCCACCTTGGCCTCGCGCACCGTCAGCGCCCCGGACGCGACCGTGGCGTCGAGATGAATCCCCTGGACCGGCAGGCCGCCGACCGTCAGCTGGCCGACCCGCAGATCGAGGTTGGCGTCGGCAAGGCCGAGAAGCCGCTGCGGGGTCTGGCCGCTGTCGGATGCGGTGGCGCGCGGAGCCGGCTGGGTTTGGGGTGTGGGCTGCGTGGTGGCGGGATCGGCCGGCAGATAGCCGTCCAGGTTCAGGCGGTCCAGCTCCAGCCGCGCGCCGAAGGCCGGCCGGCCGCGGTCGACGTAGGCGACGGCGCCGCTGAGCCGGCTGCTGTCGAAGCGGAAATCCAGGCCCGACAGTTCGAAACGGTCGGCATGGCCCTGCAGCCGGGCCGACAGCGAGGCGCGGCGCAGCCGATCGGCCGGGACGCCGCGCGGGTCCAGCTTCGCCCACTCCAGCAGGGCGCGCAGGTTGTCGGCATTCGCCTCCATCCGCAGGTCGAGCGTCGGCTGCCCGCCCGGCGTCGTCACCTCGCCGGCCGCGACGAAGTCGGAACCGCCGGGCAGCAGCGCGCTGACCCGGTCTATATTGAGCCTTCCGGCGGACAGGCTGGCCTCGATCCGGCCCTGGCGCACCACGCCGCGGTTGTATCCGATGGCGTCGATGGCGACGTCCAACTTCGCCTCCACGCCGGTCGGCAGCGCGAAGGACGGAAGCGGCGCCTTGTCGCCCGTGGCGCCCGTGGCGCCCGTGGCGCCGGCGGCGGGAGCGGGGGTGCCCCGGCCGCTGCCGCCGCCGGCCGCGGTGCCGTTGCGCCCGCCCTGGGCCAGCCAGGCATCCAGGTCCAGCCGGTTGACGGCGAGGGTCAGTTCGGTGCGCGGAATCTCGCGCTTGGCCGGATCGCCGGCGCGAAGAGTGGCGTTGCCGGTGGCCCGCGTGTCGCCCAGCTGCGCTTCCAGGCCGGAGAAGGTGGCAAGGCTGGTCCCCGCCTCCACCGTCGCGCGCAGGCCGAAGGACTGACTCAGCGCGGCGGGAGCCCAGCCGGAAGCGGGGGCGTCCACCAGCTTGGCGAAGTCGCTGCCCTCGGCGCGCAGGTCGCCCTGCACCTTGGACCCGCCGCCGGCCCCGCCGCCGGTCAGGATGCCGGCGAAGCGCAGGGTCGCGTCGGTGTGGGGCATCGACAGGGTGGCGCGCACCGGCACCGCCGCCCCTTCGGTGAAGCGGCCGGCGGTCGCCTCGCCATGCAGGGACAGGCCGCGCAGATGGAAATCGCCCTGAAGCTGGAAGGGGCCGTTCAGGCTGCCGGCGGCGATGCGGGCGTTCAGCTTCTCGACCGTCTCGGTCCGGCCGTTGCGGTCGTCGCGGTAGATGATGGTGCCGTTGTCGATCATCACCTGATCGAAGCTGACGGCGGAGACCAGCCCCTCGGCGGCGCCCAGACCGTCGCCGGCGCGGGTGCCGGCGGTGGACAGGTCCCAATTGATGCGGCCGTCCTTCAGCACCTCCACCACGAAGGTGGGCTCGACCAGCGCGATGCTCTCAACCTGGATGCGCCCGCCCAGCAGGGGACCGAGCGCCACCCGGGCGTCCAGCTTCTTCAGGCGAACCATGTCGGGTTCGGCGGCGCCGGCGGCATTGGCGAGCCGGGCGTCGCGTACCGTCAGGGCCGGCGACGGCAGCAGCGTGAAGCCGACGTCGCCATGCAACTCCACCTGCCGGCCGGTCGCCTGCGACACCCGCTCGGCGATGGCGCCCTTGTAGGCGTTCCAGTCGATAAGGCTAGGCGCCGCCAACAGCAGGCCGGCCAGAACCGCCAGTCCGGCCAGTGCAGCGATCAGGATCTTCTTCACCGGGTTTCCGCCTTCCCTGCGACCGGCCTTGTCGTCGGCCGCGCCCCTTTGCCACGTCGATACAAAGACTCGTTCCCCCACCCGCCGCACCGTTCGCTTCCGGTGCGCGCCGTCCTTCGGTAAGCTAGCGCCCGCAGAAGAAACAAGCAATTTGGGCAATCCCACGGCCAAGTCGGGGCCGGCCCGAATTTTTTCCGCGAAAATTCCCGCCCGCCGAGCGCCGCGACCGGCCGCGCGGCGCCCGAACCATTGAAATCAGCCACCGGAGACCGTGCCATGGGCGACGTGGTCAACCTCAATCGTTTCCGCAAGACCCGCGACAAGGCCGAGCGCACCAAGGAAGCCGAGGCGAATCGGGCCCGATTCGGCCGCACCAAAGCGGAGAAGGAACGCGACCGCAAGGAAGCCGAGCGGAGAACTCAGACTTTGGACGGACATAAGCTTGACGGCGAGGACTGACGTCATCGACCGAAAGGACGGAAAAGACCAAGCTTGGGAGTAGGAATAACCTCAGCTGATTTGTTACTATTGGGTATGCCGATAGTTCCCTATTGCGACTATCAGAGCGACTGTGTGAGAGTGCCTTCATGAGCGCCGGCGGGCGCTGTCCTTGGTTCATGGGGAGGGCCGTCATCATGGTCGACATGACGTCGTTTCGCGGATCGGTTCAATCGCCACAGACGCACACCCCCGGCCATACTCCCGCTTGGCTGCCGCCGATCCGGACGGTCGAGATTGACCGTCCATGGGTTTGGCTGTCGTCGGCTTGGCAGGACATGATGGCGGCACCGGTAATCAGCTTCGCCTATGGCGCGCTGGCGGTGATCTCCAGCCTGGTCCTGGTGGTCGGGCTGGCGATGCTGGACATGGAATATCTCCTGCTGCCGATGGCGGCGGGCTTCATGCTCGTCGGGCCGCTGTTCGCGGTCGGGCTGTACGAGACCAGCCGCCTGCTGGAGCTGGGGGAACGGCCGACCTTCGGCAAGGTGGTGGCGGCCTATCGCCGCAACGGGGTGCAGATCGCCGGAGTCGGTCTGGTGCTGATGCTGGCGATGCTGGCCTGGATCCGCGTCGCCTTCCTGATCTTCGCCCTGTTCTTCTCGGGCGAGCCGCCGGCGCTGGACCAGTTGGTCGACCGCATCTTCTTCTCGGCGGAGACCATTCCGTTCCTGCTGACCGGGACCGTGTTCGGCGGAATCATCGCCACCGCGGTGTTCTCCATCGCCGTGGTGTCGGTGCCGATGCTGCTGGACCGCGAGACCGACGTCTTCACCGCCATGGCGACCAGCATCGCCGTGGTGCGCGCCAACATCAAGCCGATGATCGCCTGGGCCTTCCTGATCGCCCTGTTCATGAGCGCCGGGATGGTCACCGCCTTTCTCGGGCTGGCGATCGCCCTGCCGGTGATCGGGCACGCGTCGTGGCACTGCTACCGCGATCTGGTCGGCATCGGGCGGTAAGATAAACACTTGGAATTCAAGGCCCTCCCCCCCGGCGGGAAGGGCCTTTTCCTTTGGCGCCTCAGCCCTTCCTGAAGAACGCTTCCGCCGCCGATTTCTGCGCCTGCTTGGCGGCAATGGCGGCGCGGGCGCGGTCGATCTCCGCCTCCAGCGTGGCGATGTAGGCCTCGATCTCGGCCACGCCCATCACGGTCAGGTCCTTGGGCGCCGGCTTGGCCTTGCGCGGTTCCAGATCCTCGAAACGGTCGTCAATGGCCATGCTGTGGGTCCCTCCCCTGCCACGTGGTTCGCCTTGTCAGGCCGGTCCGGCAAATCTACCTTTCGCACCGGAGAATGCCAACGTGCCGGTGCCGTCAGGCGCCGGAACGGACAGACAATAATGGAAGGGACGACCGCCATGGGCTTGAGCCTGCCCGACAGCATGCGATGCGTCGAGATCACCCAGCCCGGAGGGCCGGAGGTGCTGCACCCGGCCCGCCGCCCGGTGCCGGTGCCCGGTCCCGGCGAGATCCTGGTGGAGGTCGCCGCCGCCGGGGTGAACCGCCCCGATACGCTGCAACGCCAGGGCCGTTACGACCCGCCGCCGGGCGCGTCCGACCTGCCTGGGCTGGAGTTGTCCGGCACGGTGATCGCCATCGGCGAGGGGGTGGAGAACTGGGCCAGCGGCGACAAGGTCTGCGCGCTGGTGGCCGGCGGCGGCTATGCCGAATATTGCGTGGTGCCGGCGGTGCAGGCCCTGCCCGTCCCCGCCCCGCTGTCGATGGTCGAGGCGGCGGCGGTGCCGGAGACCTTCTTCACCGTCTGGACCAACGTGTTCGAGCGCGGCGCGCTGAAGCGCGGCGAGACCCTGCTGATCCATGGCGGGTCGAGCGGCATCGGCACCACGGCGATCCAGCTGGCCAAGGCCTTCGGCGCCACCGTGTTCACCACCGCCGGCAGCGACGACAAGTGCCGCGCCTGCGAGGAACTGGGGGCCGACCGCGCCATCAATTACAAGACCGAGGATTTCGTCGCGGTGATCCGCGAGGCGACCGGCGGGCGCGGCGTCGACGTCGTGCTCGACATGGTCGGCGGCGACTACATCGCCCGCGACATCGACATCATGGCGGTGGACGGCCGCCACGTCTCCATCGCCTTCCTGCAGGGGGCGAAGGTGTCGCTGAACATGGCCCCGGTGATGACCAAGCGGCTGACCCTGACCGGATCGACCCTGCGCGCCCGGCCGGTGGCGGAGAAGGGCCGCATCGCCGCGGCGCTCCGCGAGCATGTCTGGCCGCTGCTGGAATCAGGCGGCATCAGGCCGCAGATTCACAGCACCTTCCCGCTGGAACAGGCGGACGAAGCGCACCGGCTGATGGAAAGCAGCGCGCATATCGGCAAGATCGTGCTGACGGTCGGGCCGGACGCCACCTGATTTTGCGCTTTTCTTCGCCATATCCGCGCCGTCGGGCTTGCCATCGACGGGCAAGACAGGTTAGCAGAGGCGAGCGGGCGGCCGGGATTTCCCGGTGCGCCTGCGCAAGCATGCTTACGCGGACCGGTATTCGCCCTATATCGTGGTGACGAGAAAGGGGCGGCCGCCCCGGGGTCGCGAAGCCGCCCCCGCACCGCATAACCAGTTCGAACGACCGGCCGCACCACCCGCCAGCGGGTGCGACCGGTGAAGAGTTTGTCAGGAGGGATGATGGCACTGCCCTTGATGCCGAAAGCGACAGCCGTCTGGCTGGTCGAGAACACGTCCTTGTCCTTCGAGCAGATCGCCGCCTTCTGCGGCATGCATTCGCTGGAAGTCCAGGCCATCGCCGACGGCGAGGTCGCGGTCGGCATGGTGGGGCTGGACCCCATCGCCAACGGCCAGCTGACCAAGCAGGAAATCGAGCGCTGCGAGAAGAACCAGGATCTGCGCCTGAAGCTTCTGGTCGCCGACCTGCCGCAGGTCGCTTCCCGGTCCAAGGGCCCGCGCTATACCCCGATCACCAAGCGCGGCGACAAGCCCGACGCCATCGCCTGGTTGCTGAAGCACCATCCGGAGCTGTCGGACGCCCAGATCTGCCGCCTGATCGGCACCACCAAGCCGACCATCGCCGCGGTGCGCGACCGCACCCACTGGAACGTCGCCAACATCAAGCCGCGCGGCCCGGTGATGCTGGGCCTCTGCTCGCAGCGCGAACTGGAAGAAGCGCTGGCGCTGGCCATCCGCCGCGGCGGCGTGCCCCGCCCGCCGGAGGAAGCCGCCGAGGACTTCTATGGCGAGAACCGCGACGACGACCGCTATTCCGAACAGGAAGACGCGCACTGAGGGGACTCCCTCTCCCGTCCCGGGAGAGGGAAGGGGCCCATGCGCAGCATGGGAAGGGTGAGGGGTAAGGTACGAAGCCATGCGCTTCTGGTTCCTTGCCCTACCCCTCACCCTCCCCACGCCTGCGGCGCGGGTCCCCTCCCTCTCCCGGGACGGGAGAGGGCTTGAAGAGAGCATAGAATCCCGCCATGACCGACCCCACCACCCCTCCGCCCCGGCTCGTCGTCGGCATCAGCGGCGCGTCGGGGGTGATCTATGGCATTCGCATGCTGCAGACGCTGCGGCGGGTCGGCGTCGAATCGCATCTGGTCGTCAGCCGCTCCGCCGAGGTCACGCTGGCCCACGAAACCAGCATGAAGGTGGCGGAGCTGCGGGCGCTCGCCGATGTCAGCTATGCCGCCGCCGACATCGGCGCGGCGGTGTCCAGCGGCAGCTTCCGCACGCTGGGCATGGTGGTCGCTCCCTGCTCCGTCCGCACGATGAGCGAGATCGCCAGCGGCGTCACCTCCACCCTGCTGACGCGGGCGGCCGACGTGGCGCTGAAGGAGCGGCGGCGGCTGGTGCTGATGGTGCGGGAGACGCCGCTGCATCTGGGCCATCTGCGCACCATGACCGCGCTGGCGGAAATGGGTGCGGTGATCGCGCCGCCGGTCCCCGCCTTTTATGCCAAGCCGCAGAGCATCGACGATCTGGTCGACCATTCGGTGGGGCGGGTGCTGGACCTGTTCGGACTGGACGCCGGCAACCTGCGGCGGTGGGGCGAACGGCCGGAGGAGGCCTGACCGGCCGCCGCCGCGAACGGCTTGTTGCGGCACCACGCAACTGGCGGCTTGGTGCGCGGACGCAATGCCGTTATACCGCTGTCAATGAATCATGACGCGGAGCCGGCAACGCCGCCGGCCGGCAGCAACGGGAACAGGCCGACCATGCCCTTCAGCAGCAAACCGAGCGAGCCCATCCGCCAGCTTCTGGCCGGCATCAAGTCCTTCCGCGCCCGTTACTACGAACGCCGGCCCGACAGCATGCGGCAACTGGTGACCGAAGGGCAGCACCCGGAGGTTCTGGTGATCGGCTGTTCCGACAGTCGGGTCGATCCCGCCCTGCTGACCACCGCCGAACCGGGCGAGCTGTTCGTCGTGCGCAACGTCGCCAACCTCGTCCCGCCCTATCAGCCCGACGGCGCCTATCACGGCACCTCGGCCGCCATCGAATACGCGGTCAAGTCGCTGAAGGTGTCGGAGATCATCGTGCTGGGCCATGCCCAGTGCGGCGGCATCCAGGGCCTGATCCGGCTGCGCGCCGGCCAGAAGTCGGAGGACGATTTCATTTCCCCCTGGGTATCCATCGCCGGTTCGGCGCTCGACCCCTATGTCGGACCGGAAGGCTCCGAACAGGCACGGGCCGATGCGGAAAAGCTGCAGGACACCCCGGCAGTGATCGAGCGGGCGGCGGTCCGCGCGTCTGTCGACAACCTGATGACCTTCCCCTTCGTGCGCGAAGGAGTGGAAGCAGGCACGCTGAACATCCATGGCTGGTGGTTCGACATCCAGACGGGCGAAATGTGGGCGATCAATCCCACCACGCGCCTGTTCCAGCCGTTCGAGTAAAGATCGAGCGAAGCGCAGACGCGGGAATTTATCGGCGCCCTGCCCTGTTGAAGGCGAAGGAATGCTTTTTCTTCGCCACCACCAACCGGGAAGGGAATGCCATGAAGACCGCGCTTCGAGTCCTTATCATCGCCGCCGTGCCGCTGGCGCTCGCCGCCTGCAACCAGACCAGCAGCAGCGGCAGTGGCGGCGGCCTGTTCGGCGGCAGCGGCGGCGGGCTGTTCGGGTCGGGAGGTTCCGATTCGTCCTATGCCCGCAACGGCCGCTGCGACGACCCGCGCTACAACACCTCCAACGGCGGCCGGGCAGAGGCCGGGACCGACGATTACGACTGCTCGCGCTACGGCAACGGCCTGAAACGCTGAGCCAGCGCCGCCAGTTCGGCAGCCATGTGCCCGGCGACCGACGGCCAGTCGCCGGGCGCCGGCTGCCGGAACAGGCGGGCGGTCGGATACCAGGGGCTGTCGTCGCGGCCGGTCAGCCAGCGCCAGTCGGGCGAAAAGGGCAGCGCCAGCCACAGCGGCGCGCCGAGCGCGCCTGCCAGATGGGCCGGCCCGGTGCAGGACGACACCACGAGGTCGAGGTTGGCCATGATCGCCGCGGTGTCGGCGAAGTCGCCGATCTCCGGCCCCAGGTCGGTGAAGCTGTCCGGCAGGACGGCATCGGCGAGGTCGGCGCGCCCCGGCCCCATCTGCAAACCGTAGAAGCGGCATCCCGGCACGTCGAGCAGCCCGCGCAGACCGGCCAGCCTGGGTGAGCGCTCCTCGTCGCCGGGAAAGCGCGGGTTGCCGGCCCAGACGAGCCCGACGCGCATCGCGCCATGCGCCCCCAGCCGGCCTCGCCAGCGGGCGACACGCTGGGGATCGGGGCGCAGATAGGGGATATCGGCCGGCACGCCGTCCACGACGGTGGCGAAGGCGCGCGGCAGGCTCATCAGCGGGCATTCGAGGTCGAAGGGCGGCAACGGGTCGCCGCGGGCGATGACCTGCGCCGCCCCCTCCACACCCGGCATCGGCTCCAGCAGGGGCAGCAGGGGGCGCTGCACCTCCAGAACCACCCGGCCGCCGCGGGCCGCCACCAACGGGACATAGCGCAGAAACTGCAGCGTGTCGCCCAACCCCTGTTCGGCATAGAGCAGGATGGTCCGGCCGTTCAGCGGCTCGCCGCGCCATGTCGGCTGATTGAGGCGGCGCCAGGGCGGCTCGGCACGGTCGTCATGGCGGCGCCAGTCGAACTCCGGCCAGCCGCGCGCGTAATCGCCGGCCATCAAGCGGGCGAAGCCGCAATTCCAGTGCAGGCCGCCATCCTGCGGCCGGTCGGCCAGGGCGCGCTCGAAGTCGGCAGCCGCCTCCGCCGGGCGGGCCATGGCGATCAGGGCGGTGCCGCGGGCCGCATACAGCGACGGACCGGGCCGCAGTCGTTCGGCCACCGTGAAGGCCTCCAGCGACTCCGGGAAGCGGCCAAGCTTGGCCAGGACGGCACCCTGCACCTCCCACGCCTCGCCGGCATTCCGGTCGAGCGCCAGCGAATCGCGGGCGGCGGTCTCCGCCTCCGCCCAGCGGCGTTGCGCGGCGAGCGCTGCGGCCAGGGTCGCGTGCGCGACGGCGGAGCGGGCGTTCGGACGGAGCGAGCGACGGGCACAGCGCTCGGCCGATGCGGGATCGCCGGACGACAGCAGGGCGGCGGCCCGGTTCGCCAGTGCGTCGGCATGGCCGGGCACCAGGGCCAGCGCCTTGGCGGTGGCGAGCAGCGCCGCCTCCGTTCGCCCCAGCCGGCGCAGGGCACCGGCACGGCTGGCGTGGGCGTCGGCAAGGTCGGGCATGAGACGCAACGCCCGGCCATAGAGCCGCACGGCATTGTCCAATGCAGCGGCCGACTGCTCCACCCCGGCGAGGTTGGAAAGGCCGCCGGCGCCGTCGGGACGCAACGCCACCGCAAAGCGCAGGATGCGGCCAGCCGAGCCGAAGCGGCCGGTCTGGGCGGCGAGCACGCCCAGCAGTTCCATGGCATCGGCATGTTCCGGATCGGCGTTGAGGATTCGGCGATAGAGGTCCTCCGCCTCCGCCACCCTGCCCGCCTGATGGTGGTCGAGGGCGATCAGCAGGGCCTGCGACAAAGTAACCATCGGAACTCTTGCGGGTTGGCGGGCGCGTTGCCGGGGCCCAGATCATGCCCCGGCACCCCCTCCCCGGTCCAGCCGGGCACGGTCGGAAATCGTCGCAAACGGTCACAGAATCGGGATTTTCCCTGGATTGTCATGAGGCTGACGCATCGCTATTGTCCGCGCCGCACTCCTGAGGAGCGGATCATGAACTCCCGCCCAATCCGGGCACTTCGCCAATCCGGCTTCCGCCGAGGCCAATCCGGCTTCCGCCGGGGCCAATCCGGCCTCCACCGGGTCACTCTCGCCGCCGCCCTGTTGCTGGGCTTCGGGATCGCTGCCGCGCAGGCCAACGAAGGCGCCAAGTCGAACGGCTGCCCGTGGGCGCAGGACGTGACGCTGGAGATCAACGGCAAGACCCTGACGCTGAAGCAGGATGTCTTCACCACCACCAGCGCCGAGCCGATCGAGATCGAGTCCTTCAAGGTCGTCCCGCTGGTCGACCAGCTGAAGCTGCGCATCATCGGCCCCAAGGGGCGCGAGTGGGAAGCGGCGCTGACCCGTCTGGTCAGTGGCAAGCGCTGCAGCGCCTTCTATGCGGGCAAGCCGGTGCTGGTGTCGAACGTCACCCGCAATCCGGACGAGCTGATTCTGAACAGGTAGGCGGTCTAACTCAGCACCCCGACCAGTTCGTCCAGCGCCTGGTCGCCGCCCGGCACCAGCAGCGCCATGTTGGCGGCGGCCAGTTCCACGCTGCCGCCCGGCTGCGGCAGGAACCCGCCGGCGGCGAACAGGCGGTCCTGCTGGACGCGCTCAGCCTCCAGTTCCGCGGCCTTCATGCGGCGGTAGAGGGCGTCGTCCTCCGTCTTGGCGCGGCGGCGCAGGGCACGCAGCGGGCGCACCATCTCATCGCGCCAGCCGGACACCGATCCGTCGATGCGGGCAATGTCCTCGGCGGACAGGCGGATGCCGCAATCCAGCCCGGCCCAGGCGGCGAACAGCAGGACATTGACGTCCACCCCGCGCCGGTCTTGCAAGGCCAGACAGCAGGCGGGCACCCCCGGCCGTCCGTAGACGGCCAGGGAGAAGTCCCAGAACGGGTTCGCCGACATCGAGCCTGTCATGGGGCGCCGCTCATGAGGCGCCCGTCAGTCGCCGAAGCTGATGTTCAGGCCGCGGGCGGTCTTCACCAGCGCGCCGTCCAGTTCGACACAGGAGTAATGCTCGATCGCCTCGGTGATCGGCACGTCGATGACGCTGCGGTTGGACCAGGCGACCATGCGGTTGAACTTGCCTTCCGCGATCAGGTCGACGGCATGGACGCCGAAGGCCGACGCGATCAGGCGGTCGCGCGGGCTGGGCATGCTGCCGCGCTGGACATGGCCGAGCACGGTGACGCGGGTCTCGGCCCCGGTGGCGTCGGCGATCTTCTCGCCGATATAGTCGCCGATGCCGCCATAGCGCTTCTCGCCGCCCTGGAGGATCTTCTTCACACCGGTGCCTTCCAGCGTCTTCACCGCTTCGGACACCACGACCAGGGCGAAATTGCGCCCCGAATCGCGGACGTCCTTGATCTTGGTGGCGATGCTTTCGATGGAATAGGGGATTTCCGGGATCAGGATCACGTCGGCCCCGCCGGCGATGCCGGCCGCCAGCGCGATGTGGCCGGCATCGCGGCCCATCACCTCCAGAACCATCACGCGGTGGTGGCTGGCGGCGGTGGGCTGCAGGCGGTCCAGCGCCTCCACCGCCACGGCGACGGCGGTGTCGTAGCCGACCGACACCTCGGTCTTGCCCAGGTCGTTGTCGATGGTCTTGGGCACGCCCACCATCGGGAAGCCGCCCTTCTGCGCCAGCTTGTGCAGAATGGCGAAGCTGCCGTCGCCGCCGATGCCGATCAGCGCATCCAGGCCGAGTTCGCGGTAACCGCCGATGATCTCGTCGGAACGGTCCTTCAGCGTGCCGTCGGGCATCGGATAGGCGAAGGGGTCGCCGCGGTTGGTCGTGCCCAGGATGGTGCCGCCCTGGCGCATCATGTGCCCGTCGACGGAGCCGAGGTCGAGCGTCTGGTACTGCACCGGACGCTGGAGCAGGCCCTGGGTGCCTTCCTTGATGCCCAGCACCTGCCAGCCATAGCCGGTGGCGCGGTGGACCACCGCACGGATGACCGCGTTCAGCCCGGCGCAATCGCCGCCGCTGGTCAGGATGCCGATACGCTTGCCGGCTTTAATTGGGGCAGTCATTGAGGGTTTCCCGTCCCGTTCGCCTGTTCATTGAAATGGACCACCATGTTACCGGAACAGGCGTTTCCCGCAATCATTGCCGGTATCCGCAAAGGAGGCATCGGGCCGATCCCCTCGCCGCGGCGATATCCCGGATGGCCAAAGGACCGAACCGGCGGTTTGGCGGTGCCGTGCCGCCGGATTTCTGGTATAGTTCGGCCCGCCCAGCCAACGGGTCACCCGCAAGAGCACCCCCGACCCACCCGGGGCAACGGCCATTCCTAACGGGCGCGATGAACGAGCAAGAGATTTTGAAGGAAAAGCTGGCGAGCTTGCGCAGCGAGCACCGCGACCTGGACGACGTCATCGCCCGGCTGGTCGAACGCGCGCCCTATGACCAGTTGCAGATGCAGCGGCTGAAAAAGCGCAAGCTGATGCTGAAGGACCAGATCATGGTCCTGGAGAGCCGGCTGCTGCCGGACATCATTGCTTAACCAAACGGGCCTGTGGACGTCGTCCCCGCGAAGGCGGGGATCCAGGCTTCCCGATCAGGCACCTGAAAAGCCTGGATTCCCGCCTTCGCGGGAATGACGGCTTGCCTGACGGGAAAGCACCCTCACTCCTTCTTGGGCACGGTGAAGAACTGGATGCCCATCTGGAAGCTGCGGGCGATGTTCTCGGCCTTGCCGATCAGGAAATTGGCGCCCTCGGCCGGCAGGACCTCGTGGGCGGTCTCGCGGAACAGGCCGAGCCAGCGCTCGAAATGCGGCGGCTCCAGCCCAAGCGAGATGTGGACCGGCATCGGGCGGCCGTCGTAACGCTGGGTCAGCAGCGCGATGGACGACCAGAAATCCATCATCTTGCGCAGATGCGGTTCCCAATCGGTGATGGCGCGGCCGAAGATCGGACCAAGCTCCTCGTCCTTCATGATCTTGCCGTAGAAGGTCCGCACCAGCGTCTCGATCGACGCCTCGTCGATGCCGACGGCGGCCATCCGTTCCTCCGCCATCGCGGTGCGGATGTCGCGGTGCTCTTTGCGCCGGTCGTCGTTGGGGTCTTCAATGGGAGCGGCGTCGGTCATGCGATGGGTCCGGTTCCGGGAATGAGCAGGGTCTATCCAGTCCATATATGACGGCACCATAGGTGGAACCATGTTCCATCGGAAGGGCCGGAATGTCGCAGCCGCAGGCTCGGATTCATCCTGGCCGGAGGAAGAGGCGCAGAGGCGCCTCTGGACAGGCGCCCGACTCTTCCTATAATGCGCCGCTTTCCGGACCTTGAGGAAAGCGCCAGGCCGTGACCGCCGATCACTCCCCGAACAGCACCCCTTCGGCTGCCGGCGCCCAGCCGCTGGTCGGCATCATCATGGGCAGCCAGTCCGATTGGACGACGATGAAGCATGCCGCCGACACGCTGGCGGCGCTGGGCGTCCCGCACGAGGTCCGCATCGTTTCCGCCCACCGCACCCCGCACCGGCTGGTGGAATACGCCACCACCGCCAAGGCGCGCGGGCTGAAGGTGGTAATCGCCGGGGCCGGCGGCGCCGCCCATCTGCCGGGCATGGCCGCGTCGATGACGCCGCTGCCGGTGTTCGGCGTCCCGGTCGAAAGCCACGCGCTGAAGGGCATGGACAGCCTGCTGTCGATCGTGCAGATGCCGGGCGGCGTCCCGGTCGGCACGCTGGCCATCGGCAAGGCCGGCGCCATCAACGCGGCATTGCTGGCCGGCTCGGTCATCGCGCTGATGGACCCGGCGGTGGCAGAGGCGCTGGACGGCTGGCGCGCCCGCCAGACCGCCGCAGTGGCCGAGGCCCCCGTCGACGATCCCACCTGACGCGATCCTGCCAGACAGACAGAAAGCCCGACCGCCATGACCGGCAAGCCAACCGGCACCCCCCTGCCCCGCCTCGCCCCCGGTTCCACCATCGGCATGCTGGGTGCCGGACAGCTCGGCCGGATGACGGCGCTTGCCGCCGCGCGGCTGGGCTACAAGACCCATGTCTATGCCCCCGACGCGGCCGACAGTCCGGCGGCGCAGGTCAGCGCCGCCGCGACGGTGGCGGACTGGGATGATCTGGAGGCGCTGGAGCGCTTCGCCCGCTCGGTCGACGTGGTGACTCTGGAATGGGAGAATGTGCCGGTCGCCACGGCCGAGCATCTGCGCCGCTTCACCAATCTGAACCCCGGCCCGAACGTGCTGTCGGTGGCGCAGGACCGCATCGCCGAGAAGAGCTTCGTCAACGGGCTCGGCATCGCCACCGCCCCCTGGCGCGCGGCCAACAGCGCCGAGGAGGTTGCCCGCGCGGTGGCCGAGGTTGGTCCGCGCTGCGTGCTGAAATCGACGCGGCTCGGTTATGACGGCAAGGGGCAGGCGCGGCTCGACAGCGGCAGCGATCCGGCCGCCGCCTGGGCCGGCATTGGCGGCGGCAAGCCGGGGGTGGAGGGCATCGTCGAGGGCTTCGTCACCTTCGCCTGCGAGGTGTCGGTGATCGTCGCCCGCGGCGCCGACGGCGCGATGGTCGCCTACCCGGCGGTGGAGAACCGCCACAAGGACGGCATCCTCGACGTCACCATTGCCCCGGCCTCGGCGGACAAGGTGTCGGATCGGACCGCGGCGGAGGCCGACCGCATCGCGCGCCGCATCGCCGAGGCTTTGGATCTGGTCGGCGTGCTGGCGGTGGAGATGTTCGTCACCGCCGACGGCAGGGTGCTGGTCAACGAAATGGCGCCGCGCCCGCACAATTCCGGACACTGGACCATGGACGCCTGCGCCACCTGCCAGTTCGAACAGCTGGTGCGCGCGGTCTGCGGCCTGCCGCTGGGATCGGTGGAGCGGGTGGCGGATGCCGAGATGACCAACCTGATCGGCGACGACGTGCTGCGCTGGCCTGACCTGCTGGCCGAACCCGGCGCCCGGCTGCACCTGTACGGCAAGGCGGAGGCGCGGCCCGGCCGCAAGATGGGCCACGTCAACCGGCTGTTCGCGCGCCGCTGACGGTCCGGATCGCGCAAAGACGTGAAGGCCCCGCCGACCGGACCGGTCGCGGGGCCTTTTTCATGCCAGGATTCATGACAGGGCGAAGTTCGTTCTCGCCACGGCCGATCTGCAGCCACTGCACGCGCTGCGCCGGTGGATGGGCATCATCCGGTTTTCCGGCCGCGACGAGATGGATGAAGGATGCCGGGCCGAACGGCCGGGCACAATCACGGGGACGTTCAACCGCTGGTCGCAGGAGGCGTACCGCCCCGGCGGCAACCAGCAGGTGGCAGGGAAGCGAATCCGTGCGGTGTCCCGCGCGATCGGCGATATGACCGTCCGCCAACCCGGCGCATCCGCACACCCTGGGAATTATACACTCCACACGGGCGACCTGACGGAGGTAGCCACCGCAATCCTTCGCAATAAGCCGTATTTTCGACTATTTGGCTGCATGGCCGGCATTTACTTTCACCCGGCGGTTATTGAACGCAATATTCCTTACCATTCGAAGGAATAATTCGCCGCAACCATAGTATCGGCAGCCGAAATGACCTGACTGAGATGACACCCGGATTTGGAGAATCCCAATGCGCTTTCCAGTGCTCGACGGCTGGCGCGGTTTATGCGCCTTATTCGTGGCTTTGTTTCATTTTAGCGCATTAGGGAATTTCTATTTTAATCCGTTCATTCGCGGCAGTTATTTGTTTGTCGACTTCTTCTTTGTCCTTAGCGGCTTCGTCATCACCCATGCCTATCTCGGGCGCCTGAACTCGGCCCCGGAGGCCGGGAGTTTTCTTGTCCGGCGGTTGGGCCGTGTCTGGCCCCTGCATGCGGTCACCCTGGTCGCCTTCATTCCGCTGGAGATCGTCAAGGCGTTGGCGATCCACGGCGAGGCCGGGGCGTTCACCGGCCGCTTCGCGCCGTCGTCCATCCTCAGCAACCTCTTCCTGGTCCATTCGCTGGGCGTCGAGGGCGAACTGACCTGGAACATGCCGAGCTGGTCGATCAGTGCGGAGCTTTTCGCCTATGTCACCTTTGCCCTGGTCTGCCTGCTGGCCCGCCGCCCCTGGCTGGTGACGGCGTCCGCCGTGGCTCTGTCGGCCGCCGGCGCCTTCGTCGTCATGGGATGGTCGGACCAATACATCGACAGCAGTTTCGACCTTGGCTATTTCCGCTGCCTGTACGGCTTCTTCGCCGGGCATATCGTGTACCGCCTGTTCCTGACCGCCCGCAGCGCCGGGCTGGCAAGGCTGCCGATGGCGGGGCTGATCGAGGCGGCCTGTCTGGCCGCGGTGATCGTTTTCGTGGCGATGGCGCGCGGCAACGCCCTATCCTTCGCCTCGCCTCTGCTGTTCGGTCTGGTGGTCTGGGTGTTCGCCTTCGAGGGTGGATCGTTCTCGCGGCTGCTGGCGAAGCGGCCCTTCCAGTGGCTGGGCGCCCGTTCCTACTCCATCTACATGGTGCATGCGCTGGTCATCGCCCTGTACCAGAAGACTGCGGCGGTGATGCAGAAGCTGCTGGGCCAGCCGATGTTCGTCGAGACGGCGGTCGACGGCGGCGAGTCGCGGCTGATCTTCTTCGGTGCGACCTGGGTGATGGATGGGCTTGCCCTCGCCTATCTGGCGATGGTGGTCGGGGTGTCCGCCCTGACCTACCGCTTCGTCGAGATGCCCGGACAGACCAGCGTCAACGCAGTGCTTCTGGGCCGGCGCAAACCCACAGCGCAGCCGGCAACCGTGGAAGTCACCTGAGCCGGCGCTCAGGGCGCGGGAATTGTGGCGGCCCCTCGACAACCCACTCGCGAGAGCCGTCGATTCCCGACCGGCACTCCGAACGGCGATCGTTGCGGCAGCGGAATGATGGCGTCAAGTTTTCGGTAACGATAATTTTCGAGAAGACAGGCAGAAGGCAAGGCACCGCAGGATTGTTAGCATTTGCGGGATAGATGACACAAATTGCCGCGCTTTGTTAAGCCGGAGGTCGTCGGCAACAGACTCTCTTCTAACCTATGGCGATATTGGTTACTCTCGGTCACATTCATCCTGAAACTCTCTAAACTTTGATGCAATTTGTAACCTCATGACGATGCCGTTGGCGCAAGACAGTGCAGGACGCTCCGCCCCGGTGATGGCGCCGGCCATCGGCCCGGTGGTGACGCCGGCTGCCGGTTCGGCGGCGCCGCGCCGTCAGGCGTCGAGCCGCGACCGCGACCGCTTCGTCGGCTTTGCGTTCGCCGCCGCCGATCTGCTGATCGAAACGGATGCGCACGGCAACATCCTGTTTTCCGCAGGGGCACGCTGCCGTCTGACCAAGGGCGAGGTCGGCGGTCTGGTCGGCACCAATCTGATGGAGGTGGTCGCGCCCGGCGACCGCAAATACGTCCATGTCCTGTTCGACCGCATCCGGGAGAAGGCGCGGATCAAGCCGTCGCGCGTGCTGTTCCAGGCCTTCGACGGGCAGCAGTTCCCGGCCCTGCTGGGCGGGTGCCGGCTCGATTCCTGTCCGGGGTCGCTGTTCCTGACCGTGCTGTTGACCGCACCGCAACGCCACGGCGCCGGTGCAGCCGCCGCCGCGCAGGGCGAGTTGCTGGACCAGACCGGCTTCGCCGGCATCCTGGAGGAGCGGATCCTCGCCGCCCGCGAGAAGGGGCTCGACCAGGGACTGACCCTGCTGCTCGTCGAAGGTCTGCAGGCGATGGTGGAGGCGATGCCGGAAGGCGCCGCGGCGGAGGTGCGCGAGGGCATCGACGCCTATCTGCGCGGCATCTCCGCCGACGGCGACAGCGCCGGGCAGCTGACCGGCGACCGGTACGGCATCGTCCATGCCACCGACATCGACGGGAACGAGGTGCAAGGCCACATCGCCCAGATCATCGAGGCGGCGGGCGGCGCCCTGCCCGGCGGCATCCGGTCCTGGACGCTGGACATGGCCGACGACCGGCTGGACGCGGCGGATGCGGCCCGCGCGCTGGTCTATACGGTGCAGGCCTTCGCCTCGGCGCAGGGCGGGGAGTTCACCATCTCCAGCCTGGAGGATGGCGCCAACCGGCTGATGGCCGGCGCGGTGGAACGGATCGGCCAGCTGCGCGCGACGATCGACAACCGCGACTTCATCGTCGTCTACCAGCCGATCGTCGACATCGGCACCGGCGCCGTCCACCATCTGGAGGCGCTGACCCGTGTCGACGGGATGAAGTCGCCGGCCGACTTCATCACCTTCGCCGAGGATGTCGGGCTGATCTACGATTTCGACCTGCTGCTGACCCGGACGGTGCTGGACACGCTGCAGGAATTCCGCAAGGAGCCAAAGCTGCCGGACGTGGCGATCAACCTGTCGGCCAAGACGCTGATGAGCCCGATCTTCCTCAAGCAGTTCCAGTCGGTCGTCGCCCCCTATGGCGATCTGGCCGCGAAGCTGCTGATCGAGGTGACGGAAACCGTGGTCGTCACCGACATCGCCAAGCTGAACGAGGTGCTGCAGAAGCTGCGCGAGGGCGGATTCCGCATCTGCCTGGACGATGTCGGCGCCGGTTCGACCAGCTTCCAGTCGCTGTACGGCATCCAGGCCGATTACGCCAAGATCGACGGCAGTTTCGTCCGCGGCGCCGTCGGCAACCCGCGCGACATGGCCATGCTGCGGTCGATGGTCGACGTCTGCCGCCAGCTGGGGCTGGACCTGATCGGCGAGCAGGTGGAAGAGACGGTGCACGCCGACCTGCTGACCGGGCTGGGGGTGTCGCTGGCCCAGGGCTTCCTGTTCAGCCGGCCGTCGCGGGACTTCGCCTATTTCGCCAAGGACTGGTCGAAGGTGCGCAGCGGCGGCAAGGTGCTGCTGAAGGGCTGAGCCGGGCCGGCCGGATCAGGCGAGCGCCGTCGCTCCAGCGAAGTCACCCATCCCGTCGATGCTGTGGACCTGCTCCAACCGGTGGCGGGCGGCGTCCAGCAGTTGCCGGTTATGGGCGAGCGCATTCGCGCCCGCACATCCGTCACGCAGGTGCACGCGGCGCAGCAGCGCTTCGGCCTGGTCCAGGGTATCCATGATGCTCAGTGCGGTATCGGCGTCCATCGTCGCCCTCATATCCTCTGCGCCGCGCGGGAAGTACGGCGCTCCGTCTTGGATGCGTCGACCTTAGACGCTGCAACTCGCCATCAGGTAGAGGATATTTGGTCGCACACGCGGGAGAAATGACGGCTTTTTAATTGTTATTTCATCTTGGTTGAATCGTTTCTCTCCAGCCATTGCGTCTGCGCGCGGATGACCTTCTCGGTGGCGGAAAATGCCTGACGGCGGGTAAGAACCAGAACAACGCCGCTGGACGCCGCGATCAGGGGAATCGGGCCGATGACCCAGACCAGGGCGGCCAGGGCGAAGTAATAGGCGCGGATACCGCCGTTCAGCGCGGTGATCGCCAGGGTCAAGGCCTCGCCAATGGACTGGGCGATGACCTTGCGGTCTTCCGGCGGCACCGGCGGCATCGGGGCCGAGCCGATCAGGGCGCAGCAGTAATTGTACTGGCGCAGTGCCCAGGTGAACTTGAAGAAGCCGAAGGTGAAGATCACCACCATCAGCAGCATCTTGATCTCGAACAGCTGGGGCGAGGTCTGGACGGCGAAGGACAGGCCGGAGACGAACTGCTGTGCCCGTTCCGCCGCGCCGAAGGACCCGATCAGGCCGGCCAGCACCAGCATGTTGGTGGAGGCGAAGAAGGTGCAGCTGTGCATGGTGTGGCCGAACAGCTGCGAATCGATGATGCGGTTGTCCCGCTCCAGCATCCGTTCGATCCAGTGACGGCGCACGATCCGCAGATGCTGGTTCAGCACGTTTCGGCCGGTCAGCAGATGGTCCTGGGTGATGGTGAAGCCGACCCAGGAGCCGACGAACCAGACGAAGGCGATGATGTCGAGCGTGGTGACGTCGGCGGGCATGGCGGCGGGATCTCGTCGGGAGGCGGACGGCCAGCAAGCGTGTACGCCGGTGGCGGACGGCTGTCCATTGCGGCTGTCCGCGAACCACTCTCTTACCCCTCCCCGGCTCCGCGCCCCTGCACCGCCTTCAGGACATGGACGCGGATCGCGCTGGAGAGATTGCCGGTGCGGGTCTGGTCGATCTCCTCGATCAGGGCGTTCACCGACAGACCGCGGGCCTGGGCGACCGATTTCAGGGCGTCCCAGAACTCCTCCTCGAGGGAGACGCTGGTGGGGTGGCCGGCGATCAGGACCGAACGCTTCTTCATCGTCACGCACGCACCGCAAGTGGGGGATGGGGGTGGTCAGAGGAAGGCCGGAACGGCCGGGAACCACCCCACCCTAACCCCAAGCTTAACCGGGACCAACCATCCGTTCGGGTCGAACCCATTGATCGAATTGCTCATCCGTCAGGAGTCCGAGTTCGCGTCCGGCCTCCTTTAGACTTGTCCCTTCCTTGTGGGCTTTCTTGGCGATCTTCGCCGCATTGTCATAGCCGATGTGGGGATTGAGCGCCGTCACCAGCATCAGGCTGTCCGACACCAGCTTGGCGATGCGGTCGCGGTTGGCCTCGATTCCCACCACGCAATTGTCGGTGAAGCTGTTCGCCGCATCGGCCAGCAGACGGATCGACTGCAAAACGTTGAAGGCGATCACCGGCTTGAACACATTCAGTTCGAAATGTCCGGTGGCGCCGGCGATCGTCACGGTGGTGTGGTTGCCCATCACCTGGGCGCAGACCATCGTCATCGCCTCCGACTGGGTCGGGTTGACCTTGCCGGGCATGATGGAGGAGCCGGGCTCGTTCTCCGGCAGCGACAACTCGCCGATGCCCGACCGCGGGCCGGAGCCCAAGAGGCGGATGTCGTTGGCGATCTTCATCAGCGACACCGCCAGCGTGTTCAGGTGCCCGTGCACGTCGACCAGCGAATCATGGGTCGCCAGCGCTTCGAACTTATTCTCCGCGGTGACGAAGGGAAGGCCGGTGAAGGCCGCCACCTCCTCCGCGAACGCCTCGGCGAAGCCGGGCTTGGCGTTCAGGCCGGTGCCGACCGCCGTGCCGCCCTGGGCCAGCCGGTAGATCTGCGGCAGCGCGCCCTTCACCCGCGCGATGCCGTAGGAGACCTGGGCGGCATAGCCGGAGAACTCCTGTCCCAGGGTCAGCGGAGTGGCATCCTGCAGATGGGTGCGGCCGATCTTGACGATGTCCTGGAAGGCATCGGACTTGGCGTCCAGCGCCGTGCGCAGATGCTCCAGCGCCGGGATCAGGCTGCGCACGATCTCGTCGGCCGCCGCGATGTGCATGGCGGTGGGGAAACTGTCGTTGGACGACTGCCCCATGTTGACATGGTCGTTGGGGTGGACCGGCGTCTTCGACCCCATGGTGCCGCCGAGCTTCTCGATGGCGCGGTTGGCGATCACCTCGTTGGCGTTCATGTTGGACTGGGTGCCGGAGCCGGTCTGCCAGACCACCAACGGGAAATGGTCGGCCAGCCGGCCGTCGATCACCTCGTCCGCCGCCTCCATGATCGCGGCGCCCAGTTTGGGATCGAGCACGCCCAGCTTCAGGTTGGCGGCGGCGGCGGCGCGCTTCTGGATGCCCAGCGCACGCACCAGCGGGGCCGGCATGCGTTCCCCGCCAATGCGGAAATTCTGGAGCGAGCGCTGGGTCTGCGCGCCCCAGTAACGGTCGGCCGGAACGTCTATGGGGCCGAAGCTGTCGGTTTCGGTGCGGACACCGCTCATGGTCGGACCTTTCCTGATCGCCGCTTTTGGTCACGGATGGGGCGGGTTGCAAATGCTCCCGCCCCGCCTGATCTTTGCGGTGAAGGCACGGACGGCAAGGGGCGGATTGACGGGGCGTTTCGGGGCGATCCAAGCGGGAGCTTGGGCGACTCGGCAGGAATCCTCGCTTCACCCCCGAATTTGTTCTTGTTGCGTTCGCAGTTCTTCCGTACCCTTTTCCGAGTGACCGGTTGAGCCGCCGCAAGTCGGGCGGTCATCGACAAATTTCGGCGACAGCATTGGGCGACAGCGACAGGGGGAACAGAATGGACGATCTGGCACACGACCATATCCGCGCCTTCATTGCCCGGACGCGCGTTTCGGAGATGAAGAGCCGCGGCTGGCGCGTTCTCGGCACGGGGGAGGAAGGATCCGTCCTGATGGAAGGCCCGATGCTGGCCGGGCGGGCCGCCGTGCTGGATGCGCCCATCGGCGGGATTTTCGACGATCTGGTCGCCCGCGCGCTGGAACGCGCCGACGCACGCGACCGCATGACCGCCCGCCGCGCCGCCTGATCACATCGGGCCGCCGGCATTTTCAGGGGGCCCGATCCCCAACGGGGTTGACGGGACTGCACCCTTTGGTAGTCCCTCCCTCCAATTCCCTCGGGCGGTCTGAGCAACCAGACATAGCGGTGCGTGTTGTCATAGTGCATGCCACCCGCCGGGACATCCGGCAGTGACCCATTGTTGCAGGGTATCGAGCGTCACCCCAGACGCTCGAGGTAACTCTTCCGAGTGGTCGTAGGCGACGCGACCATAGATCGGAAGTACCCCCGAAGATACCACCTGCTACATAGTCCTGTTAGGAAGTCTTTAACTGGACCGATGGCTTTATGAAGTCATCGGGAACGCTCAGGCCAAGGGAGATTTACATGATCGGCGCCGTCAACACCAAGAAGATCAACGCGTCCTCTGTGGCCCATATCGCGCTTCTCGATCAGTTCATTCGATTGACCCAAGACACCATCGTCGAGCAGGACGACGCTTTCGTTCGCGACAGCTTGGTCGATCTCCTGGCCAACTTGCGCAACGAACGCGCCGACTATGCCGAGATCATCGGCGCGTCCGCGTTGAACCGCGCCGTCTGATCCCCCGCCTTACTTCTCCCCGGCCAAACCCTCGGCCGCGAGATTGGCCAGCGCTTCGCCGGTCAGGCGGTAGGGAAGCCATTCCTTCATCTGGCTGAACCCGATCCGGTCGTAGAAGCCCCGCGCCGGGTTCCAATCCAGGACACTCAGATCGACGCGACGGTAGCCGCGCTCCACCGCGCGTTGCGCCACCGCGGCCAGCAACTTGCGGCCGACGCCGTAGCGCCGCGCGTCGGGGGTGACGTAGAGGTCCTCGACATACAGGCCGGGCCGCCCCTCCCAGGTGGAGAAGTTGCGGAAGGTCAGCGCGAAGCCGGCCGGCGTGCCGTCCAGTTCGGCGATCAGCGCCTCGAACACCGGCTGCGGTCCCCAGCCGTCGCGGCGGAAATCCTCCTCGGTCGCCTTGACCGCATCGGCCTCGCGCTCGAACTCCGCCAGTTCGCGGACGAAGCGCAGGATGGTGGAGCAGTCCTCTTCGACGGCAGGGCGGATGGTGACGGTCGGCATCGGTGACAGGCTCCCTGATTTGGGGCAAACGAAACGGGGAGCGGACCATAGCCCGCTCCCCGCTCTTGTGCACTCCCGTTGAACATGACGCCGTCAGTCGTCGCCGCCGCCCTTCAGGTCGAGGATGCCGCGCAGTTCCTGCACGCGGCGTTCGGCGCTGTGTTCGGCCAGCACCCGCTTGCGCGCCCGGCGGCCGAGGTCGGTCAGGTGGTTGCGCGGCAGCATCATTGCCGTGGTGACGTCGTCGGTCTGGGCGGCCACCAGGATCTCGCGGCCGGGCTCGAAGAAGCTGTCCAGCCCCTCCCACTGGTCGGCGACGATGGCGGAGCCGCAGGCGGCGGCCAGGAACAGCCGGTCGGACGGGCACCAGCCGATCCTGCGCTCGTCGTCACGGGCCAGCGTCAGCGCCAGGCTGGCCGAAGCGAGCACGTCGGCATGCTGCGCCGGGTCGAGATCGGGGAAGGTCAGGATGTTGGAGGCGCGCGGCACGCCGTCCGGCAAATCGGCGCCGACCAGCACGAAGCGACGGCGGGTCAGCCGCTGGGCGGGGTTGATGAAGAAATTGTCCAGCCCTTCGCGGATGCCGTCCGGCCCGCCGACGATGCAGCAGAGGTCGCCCAGATACTCCCGCTTGAAATCACCGGGCTTGTCCACCTCCGGAACGATCCAGGGATAGAGCGGGACCACCGACTCCGCACCGGCCTTGGCGCGATAGCGGTCCAGCGCCGGCCCGCCGCAGGAGGCGAGCACCATGTCGAAGCCGCCCAGCCCGTCGGCCGGCAGATGGGCCACGCTCTCCCCCGCCTCCAGCGCGGTCAGGCTGACCGCCGCTTCGGGATCGTAGAGCACACGGCGCGGCGCCTTGGACTGGCGGACGAGGTCGGCGGCATGGCGGGCGTCCGGCCCTTGCGCCACCACCAGCGCAACGCCGGCATCGTCGGCCTGCGCCGCCGCCTCCACCGCGACATCGTCCCAGGCGCCGTAGGACAGCACGTCGCCGCCGGGAATCGTCCAGGGCGTCGGCGCATCCGGGCCGCTGCGTTCGACCGCGACGACGCGATGGCCGCGGATCGCCAGCGCCTGGATCAGCGCACGCCAGCGCGATCTGTGCCCGCCATCATGGCGATACCCGTTGGTCAAGCCGAAGATCACGATTTTCATGGCGACGGCACCCTTGGCGTTCCGTGACAGAAGGCGGCCTCTTCGTCGAAGCGGCACCCGATCGATGCGGTTTCCGGATCGAAGCGCCTCCAGTTCAACGCGATTGAGGAAGGCGGTGTTCCGGATTTCGCTCCCGTCCCGTCAACCCTGTCGGGAACCGGTCTTCCCGGGACCATCGCCGAAGGGTGGAGCCCCGCCGGACGGGAATTGCGAAAGCGATGCATTGGATTTTGATATGGACCGGTCCGCCGGCCCTGCAAGCGTGTCGTCCCCGCAATCGGGGGTTCCACCCCGGAGGCGTCCATTTGTCGGTTGAGCCTTGCGGCCGGGAGCCTTAGGGTCACGCCCCGGTTCCCCCTCCGATCACGGTCGAGCGCATGCGAGTCCCGTTCCGTCATCCCGCCCGCCTCCTTCTCGCCACCCTGCTGATGGCCGGCTGCCAGAGCACCGGCGCCACCGCCCCGGTCGTCTCCGGCACCGCCACCACCGGCATGCCGACTGCCGCCATCCCGGCCCCGGCGGCGGCGCAGCAGTCCGTCTCCTTCGCCGAATGGCTGGCGGCCCTGCGTGCCGAGGCGCTGAGCCAGGGCATCCGACCGCAGACCTTCGACCGCGCCTTCCAGCGGGTGAAGCTGTCCGACCGCGTGGTGGAACTGGACTCGGCACAGCCCGAGTTCACCCGGCAAGTGTGGCAGTATTTGGACAGCGCCGTGAATGAAAAGCGCGTCCAGGACGGCCGGCAGAAGCTGCAGGAGCATGCGGCGTTGCTTTCCCGCATCACCCGCCGCACCGGCGTGCCGGGGGAGATCCTGGTCGCCTTCTGGGGGGTGGAGTCCGATTTCGGCAAGTCCACCGGCAACTTCTCGGTCATCGACGCGCTGACGACGCTGGCCTTCGAAGGCCGCCGTGCCGCCTATTTCCGCTCGGAACTGCTGGCGGCCCTTCGCATCCTCGAGTCCGGCGACATCGCGCCGGAACGGATGAGCGGCTCCTGGGCCGGGGCCATGGGCCAGACCCAGTTCATGCCGACCGTGTTCCTGCGCAACGCGGTGGACGAGGACGGCGACGGTCACCGCGACATCTGGGGCAGCATGCCCGACGTGCTGGCCTCCACCGCCAAGTTCGTGCTCGCCAACGGCTGGCGGCCGGGCGAGTCCTGGGGTCAGGAGGTGCGGCTGCCCGACGGCTTCCCCTACGATCAGGCGGAGCTGAGCATCACCAAGCCGCTTTCGGAATGGCGCCGGCTGGGCGTGCGTCCGCTGGACGGAAGCGAGCTGGACGGCGACGGGTCCGCGGCGATCCTGGTGCTGGCCGGGCATCGCGGGCCGGCGTTCCTGGTGCGTGACAATTTCCGCGCGATCATGCGCTACAACCCGTCGACCAGCTATTCGCTGGCCGTTGCATTGCTGGCCGACCGCATGACCGGCAAGCCCGGCGTCCGCGGCAGCTGGCCGCGCGAGGAACAGGCGCTGACCCGTGACGAGCGCATCGACCTGCAGCAGCGGCTTGGGGCGCTCGGCATGGAGCCGGGCGCGGCGGACGGCATCGTCGGGGCCAACACGCGCAACGCGGTGCGGCGGTTCCAGGCGTCCATCGGGGAAATCCCGGACGGCTTCGCCACCAAGGGACTGCTGGAGCGGTTGCGGCAGCGGTCGTAAGGGCGGCGTCGTCGGGGGGCGGTCTAACGCATCGGCGCAGACTTCCCCTCCCCCACCATCCAGCCGCGCAGCAGCCCCCAGGCGCCGGCCAGCAGAACCGCCGCCACGCCGGCGCCGACCAGCGCATCCGGCGCGCCGTCCAGCAGAAGCCAGCTTGCCGCCAGACCGACCAGCCCGGCGGCGAGCGGCAGAACATCCTTGCGCGAACACAGCCAGATCGCCCGCAGGGTCAGCGTGCCGCGCCGGTTGGCGAACAGCAGGGTCGCGCTCGCCACCGTCACGCCGATGGCCAGCAGCAGGGCAAGGCTGGCGAGCGGCACGTCGGGCATCGCCATGCCGGCAATGCTGCGCCCGGCCGTCACCACCAAGGCCACGGCGGCGACGGCCAGCGCCACCCCCTGCAGCAGCGACAACCGGGCGCGCAGGTCGGGTCGCCGCCCCATTCCGGCCAGGGTCACCGCATGGCCGGCGGCGTGGTTCAGCACCAGCAGCGCCGCCGCCCACAGCGACACCGCCTGCGTCGCGTTGGCGGCGGCGAGCAGCAGGGCGCCGAGCAGCCCGTTCACCACCATCGCCATCCGCATCGTGTGCTTCAGGTCGTCCGGCCCGCCGGACGGACGAGATGACCCTCCGCCGCAAGATCCGCCGCCGCAGGATCCGCCACCGCATCCGCCATCCATCGCACCGCCCTTTCCCATAGGAGAATGGTGGGAATCATAGGAGCACGGGGCCGGCGCGTCCATCGCCATCAGTATTTCCTGATATGCGCCGAATCCATGGCTGCGCATCGAAAGGGGTGGAGCCGCCAGCCTGCTACCCTTTCGAACGGCTCAGGGGATAACCCGGTCCACCCAACGGCGCATCGGGCGTCTCATTGGTCGCTTACCCGTCCCCCTCCATGAAAAGGAGCGGAGCGAGGCGGATATGGGGACAGACACAGCCGCATCATCGGAACCACTCCATGACGAAGCGCCCCGCCTCCCCCATCAAGATCCTGATTGTCGACGACAATCCGCTGCTGCAGCGGGCGTTGAAGGACATGCTGGGGCTTTGGGGCGTCGGCCAGATCACCGCGGTCGCCAACGGGCAGGAGGCCAAGGACGCCCTGCGGCGCGAGGTGTTCGACCTGATGGTGACCGACTGGGTGATGGAGCCGGTGGGCGGCGCGCAGCTGATCCAATGGATCCGTCAGTCGCCGGGCAGCCTGCGGCCCAACATGCCGATCATCGTGCTGACCGCCAACGCCGACCTCGCCACCGTGCGCAGCGCCTGGGATGCCGGCGCCGATTCCGTGCTGGCCAAGCCGGTGCCGGCCGCCACGCTGGCCCGGCGCATCGACGCGGTGCTGAACCGCCGTGACGGCGCCGCCCGGACCGGCAATGCGGAGCCGAGCCGCGACAGTGCGCGTCCGGCCGATCAAGGTGGTGCTTCCGCCGCCGGACTGCCCTCCCCCCGGCCCGCGGCGCCGCGCCCGGCGGCAAGCGGTGCGGCACAGCTGCCCCCTCCCACCCCGCCCTCAACCTTCCCGCCCTCAGCCGTCCCCGCATCTGCGGTACCGCCGGATCGCAGCGCCGCCACCATGCGAAGCGACGATCCGAAGCGGGTACGGCTGCTGTTGGCGCTCGACAAGCTGGAGGCGGCCATCGACCGGCCCGACCCGATCGGCAGCCGGCTGCGCCACTCCCTGTCCGATCTGCAGATCGCCACTGCCGGCGATTCCGCCGCGTCCTCCATCGTCGCGTCGCTGTCCACCTGCGTCACCTGGGTGGAGCCGGACGTCGAGGGCTATACCGACGCCCTGCAGGCCCATGCCGCGGCATTGCGCTGGCTGGTGGGATCGGACGGCAGCACCCAGTCGATGGCGGTGGCGCTTTGCCTGATCCGCACGTTGCGCGCCAGCGTTCGCACCCTCGCCGCCCGCGGCCACGGCGACTTCGGCACCTGGCCCGAAGGCGGCAGCCCGACCCCTCCGGGCAAATCCCCCCTCACCGGCCGCTGAGTCCATCCCCATATCGCTTGGACGGGCTCTGGGCGAGAAGGAAACGGAGCGGGAATTTCCGCAAGGCAGGGCATTCCATACGCTCCGTTACGGAAGACCGCCGGTTGCCGGCCGATCCTTGCTTTTTGCGATCCGGCCGGCCACAGGCGTTGCGATATAAGACAGCCTTCATTACCTTTTTGCCCAGCGAACAAATCGGCGCCCCAGCACTCCGTCCAGGAGTTTGCCAGGTTGCCGACCGATGGGAGGAAATGAAGAATGGCGCTCGCAACTGTCTCACTGGAAGACAAGTACGCGCTCGAAGAGGGGCGCGTTTATCTCACCGGCACCCAGGCGCTAGTGCGCCTGCCGATGATGCAGCGCCAGCGCGATCTCGCCGCCGGGCTGAACACCGGCTGCTTCATTTCCGGCTATCGCGGCTCGCCGCTGGGCGGCTTCGACCAGAATCTGTGGAACGCCCGCAAGTTCCTGGAAAAGAACCACATCCAGTTCCAGCCCGGCGTGAACGAGGAGCTTGGCGCCACCGCCGTCTGGGGCAGCCAGCAGGTCGGCATGTTCAAGGGCGCCAAGTATGACGGCGTCTTCGCCATGTGGTACGGCAAGGGCCCCGGCGTCGATCGCTCCGGCGACGTGTTCAAGCATGCAAACGCGGCCGGCACGTCGAAGCACGGTGGCGTGCTGGTGCTGACCGGCGACGACCACAACTGCAAATCCTCCACCTTCCCGCACCAGTCCGAACACGCCTACATGCACGCCATGATCCCGGTGCTGAACCCGTCGGGGGTGCAGGAGATCCTGGATTACGGCCTGATCGGCTGGCAGATGAGCCGCTTTTCCGGCTGCTGGATCGCCATGAAGACGATCGCGGAGACGGTTGACACCTCGGCTTCGGTCTATATCGACCCGCACCGCGTGTCCCCGATCATCCCCGCCGACTTCCCGATGCCGCCGGGCGGCCTGAACATCCGCTGGCCCGACCCGCCGCTGGAACAGGAACACCGGCTGATGAAGCACAAGCTGTACGCCGCCCTGGCGTTCGCACGTGCCAACAAGCTGGACAAGGTGGTGATGGAGAGCCCGCGTCCGCGCTTCGGCATCGTCACCACCGGCAAGAGCTATCTCGACGTCCGTCAGGCCTTCGACGAGCTGGGCATCACCGAGGAGATGGCGGCCGACTGGGGCATCACCGTCTACAAGGTCGGCATGCCCTGGCCGCTGGAGCGCGATGGCGTCCGCCACTTCGCCGAGGGTCTTGAAGAGATCGTCGTCGTCGAGGAGAAGCGCGCGGTCATCGAGAACCAGCTGAAGGAACAGCTGTACAACTGGAACCCCGACGTCCGCCCGAAGGTGGTCGGCAAGTTCGACGAACAGGGCGAATGGATCCTTCCCAGCGCCGGCGAGCTGACCCCGGCGCAGATCGCCGTCGTGATCGGCCGCCGCCTGCAGCGCTTCATCGACAACGAGAACCTCGTCCGCCGCATCGCCTTCCTCGACGCGCAGGAGAAGCAGAAGGCCCATGTCGCCCGCGTGGTGCGCAAGCCGACCTTCTGCTCCGGCTGCCCGCACAACACCTCCACCGTCGTGCCGGAGGGAAGCCGGGCGCTGGGCGGCATCGGCTGCCATTACATGGCGACGTGGCTGGACCGCTCGACCGACACCTTCACCCAGATGGGCGGCGAAGGCGTGCCGTGGGTCGGTCAGGCCGCCTTCACCGATGAAAAGCACATCTTCGCCAACCTGGGCGACGGCACCTATTTCCACTCCGGCATCCTGGCGATCCGTCAGGCCATCGCCGCCAAGGTGAACATCACCTACAAGATCCTGTTCAACGACGCGGTCGCCATGACCGGCGGCCAGCCCTTCGACGGCACGCTGACCGTGCAGTCCATCGCCAACGTCCTGCGGGCGGAGGGCGTCCAGCGCATCACCGTCGTCTCCGACGAGCCGGAGAAGTACGGCATCAACAGCGGCCTGCCGCAATACGCCAACGTCGAGCACCGCGACGACCTCGACCGCGTGCAGAAGGAAATGCGCGAGGTCCCCGGCGTCAGCGTCCTGATCTATGACCAGACCTGCGCCACCGAGAAGCGCCGCCGCCGCAAGCGCGGCAAGATGGTCGACCCGGCCAAGCGCGTGGTCATCAACGAACTGGTCTGCGAAGGCTGCGGCGATTGCTCCGCGAAGTCGTCCTGCGTGTCGGTGATCCCGCAGGAGACCGAGTTCGGC
The DNA here is from genome assembly GCF_008365135.1 of Azospirillum sp. Sh1. NCBI lineage: Bacteria > Pseudomonadati > Pseudomonadota > Alphaproteobacteria > Rhodospirillales > Azospirillaceae > Azospirillum > Azospirillum sp. Sh1. Next base: position 94,989 of record NZ_VTTK01000001.1, read on the forward strand.
CGCAAGCGCCAGATCGACCAGTCCAGCTGCAACAAGGACTATTCCTGCACCAAGGGTTTCTGCCCCAGCTTCGTGACGGTGGAAGGCGGGCAGCTGCGCAAGCCGAAACCCGCGCAGGCGAAGTCGGCCGACGCCACCCCCCTGCCTGCCCCCGCCATCCCGGCCTTCGACAAGACCTGGAGCCTGTATGTCACCGGCGTCGGCGGCACCGGCGTCGTCACCATCGGCGCGCTGCTGGGCATGGCCGCCCACATCGAGGGCAAGGGCGTCGGCGTGCTCGACATGACCGGCCTCGCCCAGAAGGGCGGCGCGGTGACCAGCCACATCCGCATCGCCAACACGCCGGAGGACATCCACTCCGTCCGCATCGCCGCCGGCGGCGCCGACGCGGTGCTGGGCTGCGACCTGATCGTCGCGGCAGCGGGCGACGGCCTGTCCAAGATGACCGCCGGCCGCACCCGCGCCGTCATCAACACCCATGACAGCATCACCGCCGACTTCATCAAGAAGCCGGACATGGTGATCCCGGTGCGCGATCTGGTCAGCGACATCCGCAAGGCCTGCGGCGGCGACGCCAATGTCGATGCCTTCGACGCGACGAAGCTGGCCACCGCGCTGCTGGGCGACAGCATCTACGCCAACCCGTTCCTGATGGGCTATGCGTGGCAGAAGGGGCTGATCCCGCTGACCGAGGAGTCGATTGTCAAGGCGATCGAGCTGAACGGCGTGTCGGTGAAGCTGAACCTCGATGCCTTCCAGTGGGGCCGCCGCGCCGCCGTCGATCTGGCCGCGGTGGAAGCCGCCGCGAAGCCGCAGGACGCGGTGCAGACCACGCCGTCGCTGCTGCTCGACCAGCGCCGCCAGTCCGGCAGCCTGGAGGAGGTGATCGAGCGCCGCCACCGCTTCCTGGTGGACTACCAGGACGCCGCCTATGCCGCCCGCTATCACGCGCTGATCGACTGGACCCGCCGGACGGAGCAGCAGAAGGTCCCCGGCTCCACCGCGCTGACCGAGGCGGTCGCCCGCGCGCACTTCAAGCTGATGGCCTACAAGGACGAGTATGAGGTGGCGCGCCTCTACACCGACAGCGGCTTCGTCGAGAATGTCCAGCGCATGTTCGAAGGCGACTGGAAGCTGACCTTCCACATGGCCCCGCCGGTGATGGGCGAGACCGAGGTGGACGGCGGCGAACCGAAGAAGAAGACCTTCGGCCCATGGATGCTGCACGCCCTGCGCCTGTTGGCCAAGGGCAAGCGCCTGCGCGGCACCCGGCTGGACCCGTTCGGCCGCACCGCCGAGCGCCGGCAGGAACGCCAGCTGATCGCCGATTACGAGGCGGTGGTGGGCGAGTTGCTGAACGGCCTGACCCGCGAGAAGCTGGCTCTGGCGGTGGAGATCGCCTCGCTGCCGATGGAGATGCGCGGCTATGGCCCGGTGAAGGCCCGCAATGTTGCGGCAGCGAAGGCGAAGGAAGCCAAGCTGCTGGAGACGTTCCGCACCCCGGTCGCCGCCCCGCAGCCGATCGCGGCGGAGTGAGGTGGTTCGGGTGGTTCAGTGAAGTAACGTGAGGCGAAGGCGCCCTCCCCGGTGATGCTGGAGAGAGCGCCTTCCTATTTTCAGGGCCGCTTCGACCCGGCAGTCATCTTCCAGATCGCAACGAAGAACAGCGCCGTGCCGAGAAGGGCCGCGTAGAGGATGATGCTCGGGTGGAAGATGAAGCCGATCGGCAGGATCAGCAGCATCAACGCCGCCGCGAGCAGCCCGAGTACGAAGATGCCCAGGTTGAAGTGCTCATAGATCGGGGCGTTCAGGTCGGTGTGGGTGGCCATGGCATGTGCTCCATTCCGGTGCCGCGCGGGCGGCTTTGATGGGAAATATGAGCGCAGGCTAATGGAGTGGTGTGCGGGTGGCATTGCGAATTCGCAAGGGTTTGGAAAATGCAGCGATGCGTCGTTACCCTGTCTCCGAATCACAGAGACAGGAGCAACGCACGCCAGCCATCAAAGTTCTTGTGGAACGAAAAGCCGTTTAGATTCCTGACAGCGTCGCCACAGGACCAAGTATCCCGGACGACCTTCTAACTATATACTCATTCATTCTCTCATATATCCTTCGATATGCAAAAGAAACAGAGTCATGTCTTTTGCTATTGCTAAAATCTCTGCATATACTTTCCACACGATTTCTGAAGAATCCAAAATAATCCAGATCATCGTTTGACATCATCATATTTATATAATACCCATCCACATCAAAATTTCCGCCGCACATCAGAAGAACGAAAGCATCTCTCCCACCATCTGTATTTATATATTCATTGACAGATCTCTGGCATTCGTCATCAAAGACATTGTCCCTAACCATAAGCATCAGAGGTGATCCTGTATAGAGCCGGTTAAAAATGTCACGACCGATTAATCCCTCACGAGCAATCGACGAAATTTGCCTGGAGTACCTTGAGGCAATCCCAGGAGGAAGGGTTGGCAACACCTCCCGCTTTTCAACTGGCTGATCGTAAATTCTTCTATCACGCTCTATCAAATGAGAAACAAAATTTAGGTTTCCTTTCTTTGTTTGCTCTTCTATTATTCTCTCTACAGAAGTTATTGGTATCACTCTGTTAACAGATACCTCATTAAACCATCTCGTGATAGCGTCCACAAACCAACCCCTGTGCCCGTGAAACGATACAGGCTTCATCTCCTCATTAATGCAATATCTGAGTATGCTGGAAATTATCTCAAGTTTCTTCGTCTCATCCTTCCGCCTAATATATCCACCAATCATGAAAAGAAAATCGTCGATTTTATGATACTTCAACGCCTTTGATATTTCGTCTTTCTTTCTATCCCAATTGAAGTATTCGAATTCTTCAAAATATTCGTCATCAAACCCGCCAAGCGGCTTGCCCTTTCCCAAGGCGAGTGCAAGAGAAGTTCTGTAAGAAATTGACGTGGAGGATATTTGATTCTCCAATTCCTGCCGCCTTTCAACGGTATCTATGCGCTGATCTATCAACTGAATCCGTGGAAATAAAAACCGCAACAGCTGTTTTTCGTTTTCCTTGGCAACAGATTGACCAAAGATATGGGAAATGGCGTCTCCAGTTTCCCGATCGCTCTGCAGTTTGAGTATGGAGCAGGCCCGAGGGTCCACAACCAGTTTGTCTATGGTTTTTTCAATCACGTCACAGCACCAGGACATTCTCATTGTGACAACCGAATAGGCGAGAAGATCGACCCAATCGACCGCATCCATGATCTGGGAACGCAGATACCAATATTCTTTCAGTATGCTGATGATGTCCCTCGCCGTCTCGATGAAGGGAGGAACGAGCAATCCGAGAACAGCCCTGAAGCGCTCTGAAGCCCCCCACTCGTCCGGCAGGTTGAGCGGGTCTGCAAGACCCTCCATTCCCCTGATAAAGAGTTCCTGAATTTCCGAACGATCACCGACTTTGATGTCAATTCGCTCACTGACAAGCTTATTGATCAAGGATACATAGTAGTCTCTGGCTCTGGCCTTGTCCGTATAGTGGTTTTGAATTGTGCTTTCGACAGCAATTCCGTCGTACGAAATAATACACGAAATATTAATTTTCCCAAGTATGTAAATAAGAGCATCAGTAGCAGATTTTATTTTATCGTATGAAAGTCTATCAAAATCGTCAAAAATTACGATAACAGGCCTGTTCAAATCATCCAGATTATTATTTATCTGACGAGCTATTTCGTTCACGCTCTTACTTTTATTATCTTTTATGAACTTTCCACTATACTCTACCGCATTAACGATCACGCCTCCGATTGGCGCTGCAATTGCATTTCCGGCCGACGATATAGAACCTTTGAATTCTACAAGAAGATCATAGATCCTTTCCATGATATCAGGCTTGCTATCAAGATAACTTGACAAACCCCCAGAAATAGATGAAAGAATAGATGTCACAATAGACGCACTATTGTCATCCATTCCAAAATAGCAGTCGATAACTATCGTCTCAGGGGCGCTTTTTATCACCTTTTCTTTGAACATATTTATTAATGAAGTCTTGCCACATCCTTGTGTTCCTGTAATTCCAATCCGAACCGTACGTTTCTCACGATTCCATAGATCGACTGTTCTTTTATAAATTTCGTTCACATAGCGACGACGCCCCATGAGATCCTGATCGCTCGAAACAATCGGTTCAGCGGTGAACATTGATCCCTCCGGAAACAAACAAAATGCGAGTTTCGGTAATCCTAGGCTGAAAACATATCCAACCGCTCTCCCCTTGAACGATGGCTCTATGAAACTACAATTTTCAACCGAGCTTTATCAAGGCTTCTTCTAAAAATTGAGCTTTCCCTTGATGATCGCTTTGCGGGGAAGGCAAGGCTCATTCATAGAAAAACCGGAAGTCGATACGGCCGCGTGTATCGTCACGCTCCGCCACATCTCTCTCAATAGGACATGCAAAGGACTCTTAGCGAAGAGAACCCATTAATTTCCCACCGGAAACCGCAGCACGAAGCGCGTGCCTTTCCCCTCGCCGTCCTCCAGCGCGATGCTGCCGCGCATGGTGCCGGTCATGATGTTGGCACAGATGCTGAGGCCCAACCCGCTGGCGCCCAGGCTGCGCTTGGTGGTGAAGAACGGGTCGAAGATGCGGGAGCGGATGTCGGTGGGGATGCCCTTGCCATCGTCGGCGTAATGCATCTCGATCCAGCCGGCCGGCTGCTCGCGGGCGGACAGCAGGATGCGGCCGGGTTCGCCCTCGTCAAAGGCGTGGACCAGGGCGTTGATGATCAGGTTCGACAGCACCTGCGCGAAGGAACCGGGATAGCCGTCGACGATCAGGCCGGTGGGGATGTCCACTTCCACTGTCACCCGCGTGCGGCGCAGGCGCGGGCGCAGGCTCAGCAGGACCTCGTCGACATAGGCGGCAAGGTCGAAGGCGCGGCGCTCGCCGCTGGCCTGATCGGAGGCGACCTGCTTGAAGCTCTGGATCAGGCCGGTGGCGCGCTCCACGTTCGACAGGATCATCCGCGTCGATTCCCATGCGACGTCCAGGAATTCCTGGAAATCGCTGCGGCGGATGCGGTTCTCCTCGAACAATGTGCGGATGCGGCCGACCTCCTCCGCCAGATGGGAGATGGCGGTCAGGGTGACGCCGATGGGGGTGTTCACCTCATGCGCCACGCCGGCGACCAGCTGGGCCAGCGAAGACAGCTTTTCCGCCTGGATCAGGCTGGCCTGGGCGTCGCGCAGCTCGGCCTCCGCCCGCTTTCTCGCGGTGATGTCCAGCGCCACGGTGACGATGTGGGTGACCTCGCCGTCATCGTCGGTCAGCGGCATCTTGGTGGTCAGCCAGTCGCGCATCGCGCCGTCGCCGTCGGGGGCGCGGTCCTCGTGGAAGGGAACGCCCTGGCCACTGTCCACCACCAGCCGGTCGAGAGCGATGGCGCGGTCGGTGGATGGGCCGGGCGGCGGGGCGGCGGCGGGGCCATAGGTCTCGCGGTAGTAGCGGTTGGTCAGGCGCACCGTGCCGTCGCGGTCCTTCACGTCGATCAGGGCCGGGATGGCGTCGATCACCCCGGTCAGGATCTCGCGGCTCTGGCGTAGCGCCTCGTCGGCGATCAGGCGGTCGGTGATGTCGGTGAAAGTCCGCACCTGCCCGCCGTCCGGCAGCGGCACCACCCGCACCTCGATGAAGCGGCCGTCGCCCTGGGGTCGGGCATAGACGAACTCCCGTTCCGGCCGGCCGATGCGGTCCATCAGATATACGGTCTTGGCGTCCAGGTCGTCGCCGAAGTCGGGGGCGCCGGACGGCAGGCCGACCATGCCGCTGGCGATCTGGTGCCGCACCAGGTCGGGCAACGCCGGGTTGGCGCGTATCACCTCCTCGGTGACGCCCAATATGTCCAGCGCGTTGCTGTTCCAGGCGATGTAATGCAGGTCGCGGTCGAGCAGGACGATGCCCTGCCCCATATTCTCCAGCGTCAGGCGCAGCAGGTGGCGCTGGGTCGCCAGATCGTCCTCCGCCCGCCGCCGCTCGGTCACGTCGGAGTAGGTGCGGACGAAGCCGCCGCCGGAGGTCGGGCGGGTCCGCACCTCCAGCACCCGGCCGTTGGGGCGGCGGTGCTCGTATAGGGGCGGGTCGGCGCGGAGCGCACGATCCAGATGGCGGGCGGCGATGGCCTCGGGGTCGCCGGGACCGTATTCGCCGCGTTGGGCGAGGTAATGGACGATACGGGCATAGTCGGCGCCGGGCAGGTAGCCGCGCGGCACCTCGAACATCTCGTACATCCGGCCGTTGATGACGCGCACCGTCAGGTCGGCATCGACCAGCATCACGCCCTGGTCCATCTGCTCCAAAGCCAGCACGGCGAGATCCTCGCCGGCCACGGGCTCCGGCCCAGGTCCATCACCAGGAAGGAGACGGGTCGTCGGTAGGTCGGGAATTTGGGCTGGCAAGGTCTGCGCGCCATCCATCGTTTTGCTGGTCCGCTATCGAACGGGCTACTGTAACAGCCCCATTCCCTCCTGCCGAGTTCTCCTCTGCGCCATGGAGTCGCAATCCGGGGACATTTGTGGGGCATTTTAAGTATTTCGGAACCTTTGCCGCACTACCCTGTTTCGAATCGTCGGTGGTTTGTGCAAGATCGCCGGATGAGCGATACTGCTTGAGCACTGCATCGCTACCCCGTCTCCCATTGGCAGTTCTGAGGTAACCGCCCCTTGTCCGGACTGGCCGCCCTTCCCGCACCGACCGGCGCGTCGCCCAACGCGGGACTCGCGAAGCTGCGTCAGATGCTGGCGAGCGACGCCGCGGCTGTCCAGCCGATCCGCCGCATCCCTGGTGAGGAGGAACGCAAACGCGGCAAGGACGGCACCGAGGCGACCGGCGACGCCCTGCAGAGCAGCGGGCGCGCCGATGCCGACTCGACGGCGACACGGGCGAAATCGTCGGCCGGTTCGACCGGCGGATTTGCCATCGGCGGTGCGGATGAGAACGCCGGGCCGGTCAATGGCGGGCCGGTGCCGCTGAACGCACTTCCCAATGCCGGCTATGTCGCGCAAAGCATCCATCAGGAAGCCATGGGCAGCGGCCTGACCATCGAACCCTGGTCGGAGGCCATCGACGCTTACCGCCGCGCCGATGCCGGGGTGAACACGCCGATGGTCACGCAGATCGCGGTTTAAGCGTCCCCCCTGTTGCCCCTCAATCGTCGCCGCTGGCCGGCATCGGGCCGTGGGGCACGTCCGCCTTGCGGCTGCGGAACAGGTTGCCGACGAAGTGGCCGAAATCTTCCATGTAGAGGTAGAGTGACGGCGTGATGTAGAGCGTCAGCACCTGCGACACGCACAGCCCGCCGACCACGGCGAGGCCCAGGGGCTGGCGCAGTTCGGCGGCGGCACCGTGGGCGATGGCGATGGGCAGGGTGCCCATGATCGCCGCCATGGTGGTCATCATGATCGGGCGGAAGCGCAGCAGGCAGGCCTGCTCGATGGCGTCGCGGGCCGCCATGCCGTTGCGCCGGGCCTCCACCGCGAAGTCGATCATCATGATCGCGTTCTTCTTCACGATTCCGATCAGCATCAGGATGCCGATGATGGCGATGACGCTGAGTTCGGTGTCGAACAGAATCAGCGTCGCCAGCGCCCCGATGGCCGCCGAGGGCAGGCCCGACAGGATGGTCAGCGGGTGGATGAAGCTTTCATACAGCACGCCCAGCACGATGTAGATCACCAGCACCGCCGCCGCCAGCAGCAGGGCCTGCCCCGACTGGGCGTCCTGGAACACCTGCGCGGTGCCGGCGAAGCCGGTGGTGATGGTGGCGGGCAGCCCCATCTCGCGCTCCGCCCCGCGGATCAGGTCGACCGCCTGCCCAAGCGAGGCGCCGGGGGCGAGGTTGAAGGACAGGGTGACGGCGGGAAGCTGCCCCTGGTGCGCCACCGCCAGCGGGCCGGCGGTGCGCTCCACCCGCGCGAAGGCGTCGAGCGGCACCAGCTTGCCGCTGGTGGCGGAACGGACATAGATGCGCGACAGCGAACTGTCGTCGCCCTGGTATTTCGGCTCCAGCTCGATCAGCACCTGATAATCGTTGCTGGGGGTGTAGATGGTCGAGACCTGCCGCTGGCCGAAGGCGCTGTAGAGGGTCGAGCGCACCTGATCGACGCCGATGCCCAGCGTCGCCGCCTTCTCGCGGTCGATGTGGACATAAGCCTGCGGGTTGTTGAGCTGAAGGTCGCTGGTCACGTCCTGCAGGATCGGGATGCCGCGCAGCGCCTGCTCCAGCCGGCCGGACCACTGGTACAGCTCTTCCAGGTCCAGGCCCTGGATGGTGTACTGGTACAGGCTCTTGGACGAACGGCCGCCGATGCGCAGGTTCTGCACCGGCTGCATGTAGACGGCCATGCCGGGGATGCCGTTGACCTGCCGACGGAGTTGCTGGATCACCTCGGTCGCCGAGGGACGCTCGTCGCGCGGCTTCAGGGTGATGAACATGCGCCCCTGGTTGCCGGTGCTGCCGCCGACGCCGATGGAGGAGATCACGTCCACCACCGCGGGGTTCGCCTTCATGATCGCGGCGACCTGCTGCTGCCGTTCCGCCATCGACGGGAAGGCGATGTCGGCCCGCGCCTCCGTCGTCACCTGGATCTGGCCGATGTCCTCGGTCGGGAAGAAGCCCTTGGGGATCGCCTGATAGAGCAGCGCGGTGCCGACGACGGTGCCGATCATCACCAGACCCATCAGCGGGCGGTGCCGCAGGGTCCAGCGCAGCGTGCGGCCATAGCCATTCAGCAGGGCGGAAAAGCCGGCCTCCAGCGTGCGGCCGAACCAGTTCTCCTTCTGGTCATGGGCATGGGTGAGGAAGCGCGAGCACATCATCGGCGTCAGCGTCAGCGACACGAAGGCCGATGCGCCGATCGACATGGTGACGACCAGGGCGAATTCGTGAAACAGCCGCCCGACCACGCCGCCCATCAGCAGGATCGGGATGAAGACGGCGACCAGCGACAGGGTGATCGACAGGATGGTGAAGCCGATCTCGCGCGAGCCCTTGATGGCGGCCTCGAACGGCTTCATCCCCTCTTCGACATAGCGGACGATGTTCTCCATCATGACGATGGCGTCGTCCACCACGAGTCCGACAGCAAGCGTCAGCGCCATCAGCGAGATGTTGTCGACGGAAAAACCCAGCAGGTGCATGCCGCCCGCGGTCGCGATCAGCGAGATCGGCACGGCCAGCGCCGGGATCAGCGTCGCCGACAGCCGGCGCAGGAACAGGAAGATCACCAGAACGACCAGCACGATGGTGAGGGCGAGCGTGAACTGCACGTCCTCCACCGCTTGCCGGATCGATTGCGAACGGTCGTTGACCACTTGGATGGCGGTCGACGCCGGAAGCTGGGCCTGGAACACCGGCACCAGTTCGCGCACACGGTCCACCACGTCGACGGTGTTGGCGTCGGGCTGGCGCTGGACCGCCAGCATGATGCTGCGGGTGCCGTTCAGCCAACTGGCGGTGCGGTCGTTCTCCACGCTGTCCAGCACCTGCGCCACGTCGCCCAGCCGGACGGGGGCGTTGTTGCGGTAGGCGACGATCAGCTGGCGAAAGGCGGCGGCATCGGGAAGCTGCGGGTTGGCGGCGATCACCAGCTGTTGCTGCTGGCCGGTCAGGGTCCCGACCGGGGTGTTGGCGTTGGCAGCGGCCAGCGCCTTCTGCAGCTCGTCGATGCCGATGCCGCGCAGGGCCAGGGCGTTAGGGTTGACCTGCACCCGCACCGCATATTTCTGCGAGCCGTAGATCTGTACCTGGGCGACGCCCGGCAGGGTGGCGACCTTGGGCTGGATCAGCGTTTCGGCAATGTCGTTCAGCTGCGACAGCGGCAGGGTCGGCGAGTTCAGCGACAGGAACAGGATCGGCTGGTCGGCCGGATTGACCTTGCGGTAGCTGGGCGGGGTCGTCATCTCCGCCGGCAGACGGCGCTGGGTGCGGGCGATCGCCGCTTGCACGTCGGCCGCCGCCGCGTCGATGTCGCGCTCCAGCACGAACTGAATGGTGATGCTGGTGTTGCCGAGCGTGCTGTTCGACGTGATGGTGTCGATGCCGGCGATGGTGGAGAACTCGCGCTCCAGCGGGCTGGCGACCGACGCCGCCATGGTTTCCGGCGAGGCGCCCGGCAGGGTGGCGGTGACGCTGACCACCGGGAAATCCACCCGAGGCAACGCCGCGGTGGGCAGTTGGCGGTAGGCCGCCAAACCGCCCAGCACCAGCGCCGCCGTCAGGAGGATGGTCATCACCGGACGGCGGATGCAGAGTTCGGAGAGGTTCACGTCGCACCCCCGGCGGTCTGCGTCCGGGTGCCGGCGGTCTCCTCGACAGCGGAACCCTTGGCGGCGGAACCCTGGGCGGCGGAGCCCTGCCGCCGCCCTCCCTCGGCCGTCTCGCCGGGCGGGGGAGCGGCCGGCTTGCCGGCGCGTTCGCTGATCTTCGCGCCGGGGAACAGGCGCGACTGGCCGTCGACCACCACCCGTTCCCCCGCCTGCAGGCCGGAGGCGACGACGCTGAGGCCGCCGTGGCTGCGCTCGATGGTGACCGGGCGGACCTCCACCGTCTCGTCGGCCTTGACGACATAGACGAAGCGGCCCTTCTGGCCGGTCTGCACCGCCAGATCGGGGATGGTCAGGGCGTTCTGCTCGACCCGCAGGGTCAGGACGGTGTCGACGAACTGGCCCGGCCAAAGCCGGGTGTCGGCGTTCGGGAACTCGCCCTTCACCAGGATTGTGCCGGTCTGCTGGTCGACCTGGCTGTCGACGAAGGACAGCTTACCCTCCGCCTTCTCACCGCGGCTGCCGGCGATGGTGGCGGTGACCGGAAGCGAACCGCCAGCCATCGCGGCGCGGATCGCCGGCAGATGTTTTTCCGGGACGTTGAAGGAGACATTGATCGGGCGAAGCTGGGTCAGGGTGACCAGCGGGTTGGCGTCGGCGGCGCGCACCATGGCGCCGACCTTGGCGGTGATCGTGCCGGTGCGGCCGTCCATCGGCGCGGTGATGCGGGTGAAGCTGAGCGACACCTTCGCCGCCTCGATCGCCGCGAGGTCGGCCTTCACCGTCCCTTCCAGCGCGTCGGCGGTGGCGACGGCGGCGTCGTAGGTGGTGCGGGAGATGGCGCTGGTGCGCACCAGTTCGCCATAGCGCTTCACGTCACCCCTGGCCTTGTCCAGATTGGCGCGGTCGCGCTCCAGATTGGCCTGGGCCTGACGCAGCTGGGCGTCGAGAGAGCGGCTGTCGAGCGTGAACAGCGTGTCGCCGGCCTTCACCTCCTGTCCCTCGGTGAAGGCAACCGTATCCACCACGCTGTCGACGCGGGCCTTGATCGCGATGGCGGCGATGGGCTGGACGCTGCCGATGGTGACGATCTGCTCCGGCACGGCCTGCACCGCCACCGTCTGGGTCACCACCGGCACGGTGCGGGCGGATGCCTGCGCCTGCGCCTTCGGCCCATTGCCCGCCGCGCTATGCCCACCTGCCCCGGCATTGTGGAAGGCATACCAGTAGTACCCGCCGCCGCCGATCAGTGCGGCGATCAGCAGGACCAGGAAAAACCGTCTCATCGGATGGGACTCCAAACGCCGGAGCCTGTGGCCGGCAAACGCTTATATGAAGGGGGGCAGGTTGGTTATGCCGGACATCAGAAGATCGATGACGGAGCGCTCCAGCGCCTCGCGCGGGCGGTCGCCCACCTGCATGATCCCGCCACGGACCATGCCGATGATCAGCAACGGAACGATTTCCAGGTCGATCTTGCGGAATTCGCCCGACTGCATGCCATCCGCCAGGACCTGCTGCAGGGCCGTCGCGCTGCGCTGGCTGCGGCGGCGCAGGATGCGGCGGGTGCGGTCGGCCAGATCGGACTGATCGCCGCCCAGAAGCTTCAACGTCTGCAGCTGCTCGCTCAGCGTATCGACCAGGGCGGAGACCATCGCCGACAGGCGGACGGAGGCGGGAACCTGCTGCGGCGCCAGTTCGGCGTTCAGCTTGTGCTCCAGCCCACCCAGCGCCCGTTCGAGCGATTCCAGATACAACTCTTCCTTGGAGGGGAAGTAGCGGTAGAGCGTGGCCTTGCCCACGCCAGCCCGCTTCGCCACCTCCTCAACCTGGACGGAGGCGTAATCGCGGCCGGCAAACAGCTCCGCCGCGGCGTTGAGGATCACCTCGCGCCGGCGAGCGCGCCAGTCAGGTATCTCTTCCGCATCAAGAGGCATGAATGGAACTCACGGGTTTCAAAAACTGACGATAGTCGAGATCCTTAGAGTGTCAAGGAACCAGTCTCCAAGAAAAATGAATTCCACGTCATCTGTGGAAAACCCTTGCCCGGCAAGGGACTGACGGCGTCACCGCGGCAGGCGCCGTCCCCCAAATGAAACGGGCGCGAAGCCCGACCCGCCCAGGCGGAGATGCCTGGGAGGCCGGTCTTCGCGCCCTTACGGCAGCATGCGATGCCTGCCGGTCAGCTCCGCGTGGTGGGGGAGCGGCCGGTGCCGGTGGAGCCGGTCACGCCGGTGGTGGAGCCGGCCATCGACCCGGTGCCCGCCGAGGCGCCGGCCGGGCCGCCGCTGGTGCCGGCGCCCAGCCCGCCGGCGGTGCCGGTGGTGGTGCCCGTGGCGGTGTCGGAGCCCTGATGCCCGCCGGTGGTTCCGGACATCGACCCGGAGGTGGTGCCGCTGCCAGCACTCGCCATGGCGGAGGCACCGGCGCCGGTGGAGCTGCCCCAGCCGGTGCCGCCCTGGCTTCCGGTCTGGCTGCGGACGCGCAGGTTGTTCTGCACATGGGTGACGCCGGACACCGATTCGGCGACATCCTCGGCGCGGCGCTTGGTGTGGCGGTCGGGGACCATGCCGGTCAGCGTCACCTCGCCGCCGCTGACCGTCACCTCGATGTCGGAGGCGTCGACATAGGCATCGTCGGTCAGGCGGTCGCTGACATCCTCGCGCACCCGATCGTCGGAGCGGCTGTAGCCGCGCGGGCCCCGGCCTCTATGCTGGGCGGCACGGCGTTCGTCCTCGTGGCGGCGCCGCTCGGCATCGTCGTCGCCGAACCAGGAGGCGATCTCGTCGCCGGCCTGTTCCCAGAAGCCGCGATCGCGGTTCCGGCCACGGTCGTCGCCCCGGCGCTCGTACCGGTCGTCGGCATAGCCGCCGCCATAATCGCGGCGGCTTTCCCCGCCACGGAACATGGTGCCGCGGTCCTCGCCCCAGGAGCGGTTGCGGTCGTCAGCCCCGTAGCCGCCGCCATAGCCACCCTGGAAACCATGGCCGCGCGAACCGTAATCGCGGTTGCGATCGTCGCGCTCGCCATACTCCCGGCCGCCATGGCCGAGCGAGCCGCGGCCACGCACGCCCCGGTCGGTCTCGCCATAGGGGCGCACACCGTAATCGCGGTCGCGGTAATCTGCGCTGCCGATGTCGCGGCTGGTATAGTTGCCCTCGGTCCCGGCATTGCCGGCCCCGGCATAGCCGCCATAACCGCTGCTGCCGGAGCGCCCGCCATAGCCGGCGCCGTAGCCGCCGCGGCTCATGTCACGGCCGCCGCCGAAGCTGCGGTCATAGACCCGCTCCATCTCGCGGGAATTGTCGCCTCGGCGGTCGTCGCTGTCGGAATAGGATTCGCGGCCGTAGCTGCCAGATTCGTTGCCAACGCGCCCGCCGTAACCGGCATCGCGGTAGCTGCGGCCCTGGTCGTCCTGGTGGCGGTGGGCCTGCGGGCGATACATGCTTTCGTGACGGTGGTCGTCGTCCTGGCCATAGACGCCGCTGCGCTGCGGCCCCTCGCCCCAGTCGCGATGCCGGTTCGGCTCCCGGTCGTCGTCGCGCCAGTCGCGGCCTTCGCCCCGCCACCGATTCTCATACTGCGCCATCGTGGTCGGCTCCCTCATTTCCGGATTCTCGGATTGCGGGCTTCGCCCCACGAATGGCGTGGGCGCGCCCGTCCTTCCCCGAACAACAGGAGCAATCGAACGGCGTTCCGGATTTTCGGCAGCCGGCCCCCGGCGATCCCGAGGGTTCTGGCACGGTGCTTGCGTGGCGGAGAGCGGTTGGTTCCACGCATCACTTGCGGCTTCGGCGCTTCATGCACCGAAGCCGTTTTCTTTTGCGCCCCATTATTGGGCAGACGCCTCGATCTGCTTAATTTGGCAGCGGTTGGTCGAGCAGACGGGCAACCGCGGCCCCCAACTCTTCATTGAGGAAAGGCTTGTAGATGATCTCATCCGCATTGAACATGCGCGTCATCTTCAAGAGATAGCCCGCCGGCATGTTGGGCGCCCCGCCGGACATGGCGAGGATCTTCACCTCGGGCTGGGCGTTGCGCGCGGCCTTGATCAGTTCGATGCCGTCGACCTCGGGCATCAGCACGTCGGTGACGATCAGGTCGAAGCTGCGGCGGTCAAGCGCGCGGATGGCCGCGCGTCCGTTCTCCGCCTCCGTCACCTCGAAACCGCGCCCTTCCAGATAGCCGGCGACGGACAAACGGACGGCCGGAGAATCCTCCACGACCAGGATGTTGGGCCGAATGGCACTTCCCATCATGCACCCGGTTCCTTTTGGGAACCGCCTTATCGAAAAGCCGGCAACGGCCGGCGGAAGCCCGCCCCCTTATCCCCTCACCCGCCGAGTGCCGTGACCGCCGCAGCCGCGTCGGCATGGATCTCGAACAGGGACGAGAAGCCGCTGACGTCGAACACCTCGCGGATGTGCGGCGCCATGGCCGAAAGGGCGATCGAACCGCGCTTCGTCCGGGCCGCCTTGGCGGCGACCAGCAGGCAGCGAAGCCCGGCTGAACTGATGTAGGAAAGCTGGGCCATATCGACAACAAGCCGCGTGCCTTCGGCACCGATGGCCGACAGCAGAGCCGATTCGAATTCGCCGGCATTGCCGCTGTCGATCCGACCCTCCGCCCGCAGAACGGTGACGCCGTTGACCGACTGTTCGGTGATGTTCATACCCTGCCCTCGCCTCGTATTACCACGTTGGTGCTTATACCATGTCGGCAGTCGCCCGACGATGCATTCGCGGTGCAGCGGATGATTCCTCCCGGCCGCCGCCGTCAGGCGACCGGATCGGACAGCGCCGCCAGGGCGGACACCGGAGCGTCCGCCGCCCCGCGCCAGCGCAGGACGAGACAGGTGATGTCGTCTGACTGCGGCGCGCCGGCGGTGAACCGGGCCACGTCGGTCAGCACCCCGTCCAGCCCGTCGCGGGCGGACGCGCTGGACTGGCCGGCGACAGCGGCGGAAAGACGGGGGTCGCCATACATCACATTCTCGCCGTTGAACGCCTCGGTGACGCCGTCGGTGAACAGAAAGACCATGTCGCCGGTGTCGAGCATGAGGCTCTTCTCGCCGAAGGGCATGTCGGGCATGGCGGCCAGCGCGATGCCGGGGGTGCGCTCCAGCTCCTTCACCGTCCCGGACGCGGTCATGCGCAGCGGCGGGTTGTGGCCGCCGTTGGAATAGGCCAGCACGCCGGTGCGCAGGTCCAGCTCGCCATAGAAGACGGTGACGAACATCATCTGTTCGTTCTCCGCCGCCAGCAGGTTGTTGACCCGGCGCATCGTCTCCGCCGGGCCGACGCCCGATTCGGCGATGGCGCGCAGCATCGTGCGGGTGATCAGCATGAAGAAGGCGGCCGGGATGCCCTTGCCCGACACGTCGGCGATGACCAGCGCCACCTTGTGCTCGGAGATCGGGAAGAAATCATAGAAATCGCCGCCGACCTCCTTGGCCGGGATCATGCGCGCCGCGATGTCCAGCTCGGCCAGATCGGGGAAGACCTGGGGCAGGATGGTCAGCTGCATGGTACGGGCGATCTCCAGCTCCTGCTGCAGGCTGATGAGGCGGCGCTTGTCCTCCAAGGCCTCGCGCAGGTCGCGCACCATCTGGGTCAGCTGCACCTGCTGGGTGCTGACCCGCGTCGCCAGACGGGAGAAGCCCAGCGCCAGCAGACCAAGCTCGTCGCCCACCCCCTTGGATTGCGCGGATTGGGTGTCGTGGGTCTCCGCCTCGATCTGGCGAAGCTCCTCCAGCAGGGTCTGGCGGGCATCCTCCTCCAGCGTGACCGCCAGCGCCTCCATCTGGCGGCGGATGAAGCGCTGCTGGCGGCGCAGGCGGCGTTCGCGCTGGCCGGCACTGCGCTCGATCTCACGCATCACGCCGCGGAAGACCTCCACCGCGCCGGCGATCCGGCCGATCTCGTCATTGCCGGCCGGCAGCTCGACATAGCCCATGACGCGGCCGTGGGAGAGGTCCTGAAGCGCCTTCACCGCCCCGTCGAGCGTGGAAAAGTTCCGCCGCAGGAAGCCGTAGAGCAATCCCAGCGCGCCCAGCAGCACCAGTCCGACCGCCGCGACATAGGCGACCGACCACAGTGCCTGCTCCTCCACCGCCTGGGTGACGTCGGTGGCGATCAGCACGGTGGCGACGCGCCCGCCGGCGAGATCGGCGACCGGCAGGCTGGCCAGCGCGTAGCGGCGCCCGCCGTCGGCGACATGGGCGATGCTGCGCTCCGCCGGGCGGACCAGCGGCTTGACCGCCGGCCAGAGCGGATCGGTCTCGCCATCCAGTGCGGCACCGCTACGACTGACGGCGAAGACGCGCCCGCCGGTGGTCCGCCGCAGCACGTCGAGCGCCGCGACAAAATCCAAGCCTGCCACCGCCGCACCGGTGACACCGGCGCCACTGCCCGCGCCGCCGCCGGCCCCGGTCCC
Source organism: Azospirillum sp. Sh1 (assembly GCF_008365135.1). NCBI lineage: Bacteria > Pseudomonadati > Pseudomonadota > Alphaproteobacteria > Rhodospirillales > Azospirillaceae > Azospirillum > Azospirillum sp. Sh1. The sequence goes on from NZ_VTTK01000001.1 coordinate 111,748, forward strand.
GGCATAGATCGGCACGCCGGCCACCACCACCAGACGCTCGCCATCGACCAGACGGACGCCGCGCGCCAGCTTCTGCCCGGACAGGATGGCATCGAGCGCGCCGCGATTGAGCAGAGGCGCCGGATCGAAGGCCGGATCGCTGCTGTAGAGCAGGTCGCCCGATTTCGACAGCAGGTTGACGTCGGTGATGCCGCCGGTGGCGGGGGCGGCGAGAATCCCCAGCGCGGCGACCCGGCGGTCGAGCGCACCGCGCTCCTCCACCTCCACCGCGCGGGCGATCTCGGCGTCGCCGGCCAACCGGCCGAGGCCCTGGTCGATGCGGCCGACGGCGCCTGAGACGGCGAGCTGCCAGGAGGTTTCGAGCCGGGCCAATTCCAGTTCGCGCGCGCGGTGGTCGGCGGCGTCCTCGCGCAGCGCGGCGAATCCGAGAAGCAGGCCGGCCACGATGGTGACGGTGGCGAGCACGAACAGGATGATGCGGGTCTGGAGCAGCATGGGGGTCTCTCAGCTCCGCGGAACGACGATGGGCCGCGCCAGCAGCAGGGCCAGCCCGGCGGGAAGCATGGCCGACGCGGCGAGCAACCCGCCATCCCAATCGACCGCCACCGCCCAAAGCAGCGCGGCCAAGGCACCGACGGCCAGCGCCCGCAGGATCGACGGAAGACCACCGTCCCCGGCCTGACGCCGCGCGTAGGACAGCGCCAGCCCGCCGGCGAAGCCTCCCGACAGCGCGCCGAGGAAACCGGACGCCAGAGCGGACCCAGACGGCGCGGCGATCGCCGAGACCGCCGCCGCCAGCAGAAGCAGCGCGGTCAGCAGAGCGGCGATCCGGCGCAGCCGGGCGGGAATCACGTAACCGGCGGCCAGACCGGCAAGCGCGACCGCCGGCAGGGCGGCGAGCATGCCGCCGGACAGGTTCCCGGCGCCCGGTGCCAGCATCGCCGCGGAGGTGGCAGCCAGCAGGGCAAAGGAATGGATGTCGTCGGCGCGCGAATCCACCTCGCGCCGGGGAGCGGCCTCAAGACCGGAGCCGAGTGCCTCCAGCGCGGAGCGGCGGGTGCGGTCGACGGCCTCGGCGACCTCCGGGTCGAAGACGGCGGCGCGCACCTCCTCCGCATGGGCGGCGAAGCGCTGGCGGCGCTCGTGCAGGCCGAAGACAAGGGCGTTGAAGGAGAAGAGCAGACGGCCGACCTGATCGCGCGGACGGCGGCCCAGCAGCGTGGCGAAACGGCCGGCCGCTGCCTCCTCCATCGCGCGGGCCAGCCGGCGCAGCGGCGCGCGGAAGCTGGCACGGGCCAGCACGCCGGCCAGCTCGGCCAGCAGCAGCAGGACCGCCAGACCGCCGAGCGTCACGGTCGCCAGCTCCCCGGCGATCTGGCCGCGCACCTGTCCGGGCTGCACCCCCACCAGCACATGGCCGGCGGGCGGCTGCCCCACCCCGCCGCCGCCGCCTTCCGACGACAGGCGGCCGATGCGCACCGGCAGGCGCAGGATCAGGAAGCCATCGCGTTCGATCGGCTGGAGGGTCGCGGCGCGGGTCTCCGGCGTCGGCAGGCTGCGCAGCGAGCCGGCCAGCGTCTCCATCTCCTTGCGGTCGGGAAGGGAGCCGCCGCTGGACGCCGACTGGAGAAGCATGCCGTCGGCGCCGGTCAGCGCCAGGAAACCGATATCCGGGTTGCGGTCGGCGATGCCCTGCAGGAAGGCGCCGACTCCCTCGATCCGCGGAAGCGGGATGCCGTAGCCGATGGCGCGCTCCAGATCGTGCTGCACCGCCTCCGCCACGGCGGCGGCCTTGGCGGCCCGCGCCTCGCCCAGCTGCTCCTGCGCCAGCCAGGTGCCGAGAAGCCCGACCCCGGCCATCGCCAGCGCTGCCGCCAGCAGGATGACGGCGGGAATTCCGAGCATGAAGGAGCGGTGGCTGCGCGATGTCATGCGAGTTCGTCCAGACGGGCGACTTCGCGCTCCGCCTCGTCGAGGATGGTCAGGCGCCGCCGCACCGCATCGGTGAAGGCGGGTGCGGGCAGGCCGAGGGCCTGGGCGGTGGATCGGGTGTCGATCCGGGCGGCGGATGGGGCGGCAACAGCGGTCGCGCCCTCCCCCAGCCCTTCCAGGGCGGCGGCGAGTTCGGCCAGCGAGCGGCGCGGCCCGGCGGCGATCCCCAGCCCGGCCAGCCAGCCGACCAGGGCCAGCGGCAGCACGATCAGCACCGCGCCGATGGAAAGGGTCAGGGCATAATGGCGCATCGGCTCGGCCATCGCGCCGGACGGCATGCGCACCAGGACGCTGCCGGCCGCGGTGTCGAAGCTGGTGGCAAGACCGACGCCATAGACCCGCTCGGCCCCGCGCTCCTCCGACCAGAAGCCGCTGACGTCACCTTCGGGACCGTCGGACGCCGATGCCGCGCGGGGCGGCAGCGCCTCCCCCACCTCCACGGCGTTGGTGGAGAAGAGGATGGTGCCGGCCTCGTCGAGGACCGCGACGGACTGGATGCCGGGTAGGGCGGCACGGGCACGGGCGAGCAGCACATCGACCTGCGGCAGGTCGCCGAGCGCCAGGCCGAGGTTCAGCTGGGTTTCGAGCGAGGTCTTCGCCTCGCTCAGCACGAAGCCGACCTGGGAGGTCACGGCCTCGTCCAGGCGGCGCGCCTGTTCGCGCGTCCACAGCACGACGGCGGACAGGCCGGCGACGAACACCGCCACCGCCACGAACGCCGCCAGCCGCGCCCCGAAACTGCCCGATCCCATCCCGGTCCTCTCCCTCCGGCCACACGCCGATCCGCATCGGCGCGATCAGCGCCACCCATTCAGCGCAGCCCAATCAGCGCGGATCGCGCTCCCGGCCGCACAGCGCGTACCAGCGTTGCGACGCTCCCTCGCCCACCGCGACGCGGCCCCAGACATGACCGCGATCGAACACGTCCCAGCGGGAGGCCAGTTCCTCCACCGCGACCAGTTCGGCGCTGGCGGTGTCGAAGACCGGGTCGACGGTGAAATCGCGGTGGACCAGCAGCCGCACCAGATCGCCGCCGACGCGGACCAGCCGCTTCGGATAGATGCCGTGCCGCGCCAGATGACCCCAGCTGCGGTGGTTGCGCGTGCTGACGGTGGTGACGAGATGCCGGCGGCCGAGCGCCTCCGCCACTTCGATCCGCCAGTCGATCAGGCGGTGATGCAAACCGCGCCCGCGCTCCGAGGGATCGACCATTGCCGACGACATGTGCGCGACCCAGGGCAGTTCCGCTTCCGGCAGATCGAGATCGCGGCCCCGGTTGGGATCGGCGGCCGACGGCAGGCCCAGCGCGCCATAGGCGACCAGCGCGCCCTTGCGGAAGATGCCGGCGGTCAGGCCGCGGTCGCCCAGATGGTCGGCGACGAAGTTCCCGACCTCCCCCGCCATGCGGTAATGGTCGGGGTCCTCCAGCGTCGCCACCACGCGGATGCGGAAGTCGGCGAGCAGATTGGAATCGTCCAGGTCCATCATGCGGACGGTCAGCCCGTCCGGCAGGTCGGCGGCCAGCGCCCGCAGGCGGACGGCGGCGACCGCGCGCGCGGCGTCGCCGCGCAGGGGGATCGCGCCGAACGGCAGGGGGACGGGGGGCAGGACGCTCATAATTCGCCACTCACGATTCGATGATTTCCGCGAAATTCAGGAGGCCGATGGGCGGGTAATATTCCAGCGACCGCACCGTGGCCATGTTGATGATGACGGAGAAGCGCTTCAGCGTTTCCACCGGGATTTCGGCCGGCTTGACGCCATCCAGCAGGATCTGCGCCGCCTTGAAGGCGGTGAAGCGGCCGATGCCGTAGGCGCTGCTCGCCAGCGCCAGCATTGCCTTGTCGGTGCGCACGATCAGCTCGGTGACGGAGAAGGTCGGCAGATGCAGCCGCAACGCCTCCGCCGCCACGACGCTGCGGTTGTGGAAGGCGATGAAGGTGTCGGGACCGATATACAGCATCTCCGCCCCACGCTGCGCCGCGCGGGCGATGGCGTCGGGAACCGCGGCGGAAATCGGCTCGCCCCGGTCGTTCAGCGGCACCGGCTCCTCGATCAGTTCCAGCCCGCGCAGCGCCGTCTCCGCCCGCAGCCCCTCGATGGTGAGGACGGAGTTGCGTTCCTGCGGGTTGTAGACGACGCCCAGCCGCTTGATCGGGCGGTAGGCCTGGATGGTGTTCAGTTGGACCGCGATGGGGGCGATGTGGATGGTGCCGGTGACGTTGCGCCCCGAACGGGCCAGGTCGGGCACGATCTTCGCGTCCACCGGGGCGGCGACGAAGGTGAAGACGACCGGGATGTCGGTGACGTATTTGCGCGGATCGGGCTGGTCGAACGGACCGATCAGGCCGCGGGTCTGCGGCGTGCCCCAGCTGTAGATCAGATCGGGACGGGTATCCTTGATCTCTTCGATGATGCCCGGCAGCTTGGCGGTGTCGCCGCCGGTGTTGCGGATGGTGTAGTCGACCTTCAAGCCGCGGCGGGCCAGATAGTCCTTGAAGCCGTATTCATTGTCGCTCTCGCCGCGACCCAGCACCATGGTGATGCGGAAGGTCCTGTCCGGCACAGCGGCGGCGAGCGCCGACCCGATCAGCGAGTTGCCGGCCAGCGGCAGGCCCGGCAGCGCCAGCCCGCCGGCGGCCAGCCGCAGCAGTGAACGGCGACGGATGCGGAGGAGGTCGTCCTCGTCGAAGAAGTTCGCGCTCATCGCGGTCAAGCCTCCTGCGGCCGGGTCGCCGGGGTGGCCGGCCGGCCGGTGCGAAAGAGAATCCAGAACAGCAGGGCACTCGCCCCGCACAGAAGGCCGATGCCCAGCATCGCCTCCCGGTAGGAGGTGGCGACCGCCACCGCCATCGCGGTGACGGGGCCGAGCGCGCCGCCGAGCCGCTCGATCAGCCGGTACCAGCCGATGGCCGCAGTCTCCTGCAGGCCGCCCTCGCGGGCGATCTGCGAGACCAGCGTCAGCTGCGGCGCGCCGACCAGCGCCTGGGACAGCCCGAACAGGGCGATGGCCAGCGGCGGCCCCCACAGCGCCTCGGTGGCGACGATGGGCAGGCAGCTGGCCAGCGTGCCGATGCCGCCGGCGGCGATGAAGCCGCGCCGCGCCTGCCAGCGGTCGGACAGGCTGGCGGCCAGCGGCGACACCAGGATGAAGGCGACGAAATACATCATCTGCACCCGGCCGATCTCCGCCTTGGTGGCGCCGTCGGCGGTCAGCAGAAGCGGGACGAGGCAGAAGAGGAAGGCGGTGGAGGCGATCTTGGTCGGGATCGCGCTCAGCACCATCAGGGCTGAGAAACGGAAATCGCGGAACAGCGGCAGCGCGCTGCCCATCGCCGGACGCGGCGCGGCGCCGGCCGGACGCGCCGCCGAGCGGCCACGCAGGAGCAGCAGGCTGACCGACAGGCCGGACCCCAGCGCCAGGACCGCGCCCAGCAGGAAGGTGGCGCGGAAGCCCGCCTGATCGGCGATGATGCCGCCGCCGACCGGACCGCAGACGCCGGCCGCCAGCAGGGCGCCGATGAACATCGCCATGCCGGCCGCCCGGTTGCGCGGCGTGGTGTGGTCCACCACGATGCCCTGCGCGGTGATGAGCACCAACCCGTAGCCGAGCGCGGTCAGGCAGCGCCACAGCATCAGTTCGAACAGCGAGTCGGCATAGGCGGTCAGCGCCAGGCTGACGGAGCCGAGCAGCGCCCCAATGGTGAATGAGCGCGCCCTGCCCCAGCGTTCGGAGAAGCGCGCGCCGCCCGGCTGCGACAGCGCCCAGATCAGCATGAACAGCGTGATCGGCAGGCTGACCACCATGTCCGGCGTCAGCCACGGCACCTCGCCGGCGAAGGATTTGGCATAGGCCGGCAGGAAGGGGCGCGACAGCTCTTCCGACAGGCAGAACAGGAAGACCGGCAGACGCAGGAACACGAGGTTCAGCGGTGTCGGCGGCGGAGTGGCGGACTGCGGATCCCGGAAGCGGAAACGGCTGGCGAGCGCGGCCAGCCCGGCCTCCGCCCGGTCGACCCGCGGATCGTCGTTGCCCAGCCGCCGCCGCAGGTCCGCCACCCGCGCGGCAAGGCCGGCATGGCGGGCATTCACGCTGTCGAGCGCGGCGCGCACGCCGCCTTCCAGCGCGCGGTCGTCATTTGCCCCGGCAGCCTGCGTTCCGGCGGGTTCGGGGATCACCGGCAAGGTGGCGCGGAAATCGCCCTCCTCCGCCCGGTCGGCCAGCAGCCGCAGGGTCAGCACCCGCCGCATGGCGAGATTCACCACCAGCTGCAGCACTTCGAAGATCAGCAGGACGGAGACGATGACCACCGACAGCACGTCGAGCGCCAGGTCGGTGGAGGCCTTCGCCAGGAAGGCGCTGTCGATGCCGACATGCAGCGCGCCGGCCGCAGCATTCGTCCCGCCCAGCGGGTTCTCGACATCGACGAAGCCGCTCACCAGCCGGCCGTCGGCGGGGCCGGACAGCCGGTCGGCCGGCACGGACGACAGCCCGGCGAGCGGTTTGCCCGCCGTCGCCACGATGCGTCCGGCAGGATCGGTCACCGCGATGTAGGCGATGTCTTCGTGGCGATCGACCTCCGCCGCCAGCAGGGCGTCGAGGCCGGCCATGCGGTCCAGCGGGATGCGGACGCCGAGGCCGCGGTCGATCTGCACCGCCAGCAGGCCGCCGACCGTCTGTGCCTTGCGCGCGAGTTCCGGCTGGAACAACGGGTCGAAGCTGCGCAGCGACAGCCAGGACGCCGCCCCCGCCGCCACGAGGAGGACCGCCACCGTGACGATGGTCAGCCGCAGCACCAGCGCGCTGATCGGGTCGCGCTGCCGGTCCGGCGCGGCCTTTGCGGCGTTGGACTGTCCTTTTCCCGTCATGGCGCGGCCCCTTTCGGCATCGGCGATGCCATGTTCACCGATGGAATGCCGCGGGGAACCATCGCATCCAACTCCCGCTCCAGGTCCTCGATGGCGCGGTCGGCGTCGGCGATGCCGAGGTTCAGACGGTCGCGCACCACGCCCAGGGGTGCCGCGCCGGCGGCCAGTCCGCGGCGACCGCCGCCCTGGCGCACGACGACGAAGACGGCGGCGAATGTCGCAAGCGCGGCGATCAGCACCAGGACCAGGGTTCCGAAGCGCAGCCCGTCTTCGACCGCCGCGACCCGCGCCTTCAGGCCGGTGAGGGAGGAACGCAGGATCACCTCGCCCACCGTCTGGCCGAAGCTGTTGCGCACGCCGGTGCCGATGACCAGCACGTCGCCGTCGACGCGCTGGCGCAGCATGCTTCCGGGGTCCTCGTTCCAATGGATCGGGCTGGGGCGGCCGACGCTGTTGCGGTCGGACGCGAACAGCACGATGCCGCGGTCGTCCACCACCTCCACCCCGAGGATCTCCTCGCCGGAGGCGGCGCGTTCGGCCTGCGCCTGCAGATCGACCAGTTCGGACAGATCGAGCCCCAGCGTCAGCCCGTATTCGACCCGCCGCCTCATCTCGTCCGCCACCACCGTCAGGCGGGACGTCGTGACCTCGCGCAGCTTCTGTTCGAATTTCAGCCCGGACAGGGCGACGGACAGTAGAACGGCCGTCGCCACCGTCGCGGCGATGACGGCGCCAGTGCGCAAGGCCAGCACGCCGCCCAGCCTCATCGCAGCCCTACATGACGAATTGGTGATGCATCAGCCACGGATCGCCCAAAGCTCCATCGCCACTTGGGGGAAGTCACCCGCTAGATGAACCGCGATTCCGCCCGACGTTGCAAGCTGTTTCCAAATCGGGCTACCGCGTTCGAGTTCGAAATACACCGCCCCGGCATGATAGGGCAGTTGCCGGGGTGCGACGGGCAGCGGTCTTACTCGGATGCCGGGCAACTGGACATTGACCAGCTCGCGGATTTGTTCGACCGGACCGATCTTGACCAGCGCCGGGAAATTGCGGCGCAGCGCCTCGCCCGGCATGTCCGCCCGCACCGCCAGCACGAAGGTGGCCGTGGTGATGAGCGAGCGGTCGGCGATGGTGCCGACGCGGATGCCGTATTTGCGTTCCAGAAGGTCGATGGGAATGGCGGTCTGTTCCAGCACCGCGCTGAGCGACCGGCGGATCTCCGCCATCACCGGCTCCATCGTCCCCTGCAGGTCGTCGTGCCGATAGGGCGGGAACGTGGGTGGCCGCTTGTTGACCGCGGTGAAGGTGGCCAGTTCGCCGGCCAGCGACAGCATCATGCCGTGCAGCCGTTCCGGATGGATGTCGGGCATGCGGGCGATGTTGGCGAACAGCGGTTCGGAGCGGTTGGCGACTTGAAGCATCAGGAAATCGGCCATTTCGCCGGCGCCGCGCCCGTTGGACCCGGCGACGCGGGCGGCCAGCGCCTCCGACCGGCTGTTCAGCAGGCCCTGGATCTCGGTTACGTAGCCGGCCAAAGGGGCCAGCGCCTGGACGTTCAGGGCCGGCGGAATGTAGCGCTCGTCGAGCGTGGCCCGGCGATCCGACCGCACCTCCTGGATGCGGGCGAGACCGAGGCAATGGTAGCCGGCGCGCTCCTGCCGTTCCAGCCGGTAGCGCAGGCGAAGCCGCCCGGTGCGGATGCGCGACACGCTGGCCGATCCGGCGATGGCGTCGACCGTTTCCGTCTCCTCGCCGACATAGCGGGTGGCGGCGTCGGCGCTCTCGCCCACCTCGAACTCGACGCCGCCGCGCTGGCGCACCGGCAGCGCCAGATAGACGATGCTGTTCGCCAGCGTCTCCGGCAGGTCGAGCGGCGGCGGCGGATCATCGTCGTCGGGGATGTTGATCGGCGTCCCATCCTCCAGGATGCCCTTGCAGCGCAGCACGGCGAACTTGCCGACGGCCAGAAGCTCGCGGTTGATCGTCAGTTCGCTGATGCCCCAGGCGAAGGGGCGCAAGCCCGCCACCCGGCCGCGCACCAGCCGTTCGACATAGCGGTCCTGCTGCTGGAAATGCTGCGCCCGCAGGAACATGCCTTCGGACCAGATGACCTTGTCGTCCCAACTCATGGGCGCTTTCCCTCTTGCAGGCTGGTGGTCGTCGTCATGGGTCGTCCTCCGCCGTCAGCCGCCGAGTGCGTGGCGGTGGATCGGCAGAAGCCGGCGGTAGAGCGCCGCCAGCCGGGTGCCGCCATCGGCCGTCTCGCCCGTCAGCTCGCGCACCGCCGCCAGCAGGGCCGACTGGTGGGCGGCGCCGTCGGCCGCGGCCGACTGCAGCAGCGCCTCCGCCTCGCCCGGCGGCAAGGCGCGCAGCCGGGTCAGCGCATCGTCGGCATCCGCCGCACGGAGCAGGGGCGAGTTCCCCTGCGTCAGCGTGTCCTCCGGATCGAGGCCGAGCAGCGATTCCAGCGCCGCCTGCCGCCGAACCAGCGACAGCACCACGTCGGCCAGCGCGCGGGCCAGAGGGTCGGAACCGGGAGCCGACGCGAAGCCGGATGCGAAGCTGGATTCAGGGCCGGTGCCAGCGGCCGGGGGCGCGGAAGGCGCCGGGCGCGCGCCGAAGGCGGGCGGCACCAGCGGATCGTCCGCCCAATCCTCGGGCGGAAGGCCGTCCGCCAGGGATTGTGGGGGCATTGCAAGGGGCGGTGGCGCTGGCGAGACCGGCGCCACGGGGGTCGGCGACGGCTGGGCCGGCGGCAGATCGACCGGATCGTCCAGCCAGTCGTCGGGGATCGACTGTCCGCCGGCGGCGCTGCCGCTTCCCTGATCGAAGGCGGGTCGTTCGGGCTCCACGCGGATGGTGCCGAGGCTGTCCGGCGAGAAATCGCGCTGGGCCGCACCGGCCCAGTCGGCATCGCGGCCGTAGGCATCGGGATGCGCCGCCGATTGACCTGGGGCGGCGGTGGGCTGCCAGCCGCCGGACGGCTTGCCGCTCCATCGGTCGTCGGCACGCGGCAGGTCGCCGAACAGATCCTCATCCTCCGGGATCGGCATCACCGGAACCGCGCCGCTGTTGAAGGCCGACACGGCGAAGGGGTCGTCCTCCGCCGCCTGCGTCTCCTGCGCCGGAGTGCCGGAGCCGCGCAGCACCGCCAGGAAGGGATCGTTGGCGGCCGGCGCCTCCTCCGCGGCGAAGCCGGCGCGCATGACGAAGCCGCCCAGGCGCAGCCGGTCGCCCTCCCCCACCACGGCGGAGTTGCCGCGGCCGATCGGAGCCGGCGCGTCGTTGAGGAAGACGCCGTTGGTCGAGCTGTCGATGACGATGTAGACGCCGCCCTTGAACTCCACCATGCAGTGGATCTTGGACAGCGTCCGTTCCGGATCGTTCAGTATCCAGTCACAATCGGGACCGCGGCCGATCACCAACCGGCCGGTGCCAAGGTCGCGGGCGATGTCGGCGCCCTGCGACGGCGGGCATTGGATCAGGGTCAGGCGAAGTTTCATCCGATCAAGCCCCCACCTTGCCGCTGCCGCCATTGGCGATGTCCAGCGCCTGGGCCAGCGACGCGCGGTGACGGGCCTTGATCTCCTTCGGGACCGCAGCGGCGGCGAGCAGCACCGCGGCTGCGGCGGCGGTGCCGGTCAGCCCGTCGCCCGGCGGCACCACCACCGCCGCGTCGGGCGGGGCGAGGCTGCCGCCGGACCAGAAGGCGGCCATGGCGGCATTGGCGCAGGCCGTCTCGAAATTCATCGCCTCGGCCGGGGCGAAGCAGGCGCGGCGGTTCTCCTCCGTCGGGCGGAAGACCCAGGCCTCCGCCGCCTCCAGCGCGGCCCCGTCGGCAGGCGCCGGCTCGGCAGGAAGCGCGCCGCGGGCGGCCAGACAGCCCCACCACACCGCCTCGCGCCGCGGCAGCGCCATGCCCAGCAGACGGATGGCGTCCGCATACAGCTCGGCGTCGATCAGCGCCTTCAGGTAGGCGGATGTCGGGGCGTTCGGCGCGAACAGCGCCTTCGCCTCCGCCGACAGGTCCAGCCCCGCGACCGCTTCGGCCGCGCGGGCGAAGCGCAACTTCGGCAACAACCCGATGTCCACCGTCCCAAACCCCGCTTGTGAAGACCGCCCCACTCTGGACGGTGTTTCGTCAATTGATGGTTACCACGCCGCCCTTGACCTGGACCATCCCGTCGCCGTTCACCTGGGTCATCGCACCCTTGATCTGCACCTGGCTGTCGCCGGTGACCTTGACCATCAGGCCTTTGACGGTGACGCCGGTCTGGTCGATCTTGACGCTGTTGCCGCCGACCTTCAGCTCGATGGAGGTCGTGGCCTCCATGGTGATCTTGCCGGTGCTGGCCTTCACCGACACGTCGCCCAGCCCGAGCTTCAGCGCATAGTCGCCCTGCTTCACGTCGATCGCCATGTTGCCCTGGCCGACGGTGAGGCTGTCGTTGCCCTGCCCGACCTCCACCGTTCGGTTGCCCTTGCTGACCGTGTGGGTATCGTTGCCCTTGCTGACGGTGACGGTCCGGTTGCCTTCCCCCACCGTCAGGGACTGGTTGCCGGTCGACACCTCGTGGCTGTCGTTGCCTTCCGACACGGTGACGCTGCGGTTGCCCTTGGCGATGGTGACCGACTCGTTGCCTTCCGATACCGTTTCGGTGCGGTTGTTCTTGATGGTGATGGTCTGGTCGTGATCGACGGTCAGCTTGTCGTCGTTCTCCACCATCCGGGTGAAGTCCTTCTGGGCGTGGAAGTAGATCTCCTCCGCGTCCTTCTTGTCCTCGAAACGCAGTTCGTTGAAGGTGGCCGCGTCGCCGCCCTTGCTGGAGCGGGTCTTGATGCCGCTCTGCGTCTTGTTGTCGGGCAGCGTGTAGGGCGGCATGTTCTCCGCGTTGTAGACGCAGCCGACGATCAGGGGCCGGTCGGGATCGCCGCCGATGTAATCGACCAGCACCTCCATGCCGACGCGCGGGGTGAAGATGGTGCCCCAGTTCTTGCCGGCCATGGTCTGGGCGACGCGCAGCCAGACGAAGCTCTTCTCGTCGTTGGTGCCCTTGCGGTCCCAATGGAACTGCACGCGCACCCGGCCGTACTTGTCGCAGTAGATCTCCTCGCCGCTGGGGCCGACCACGGTCGCGGTATCAGGCCCATGGGTGCGCGGGCGCGGCACCGGCGGCGGACGGAACACGGTGGCGTCGGGGATCGCGGCGAAGCGGCAGGAGAAGGAGGGCGGAACGCCGCCGTTGCCAAGATGGCTCTGGTCCTGGGCGCTCAGCGCCAGATCGGTCAGGACATAGCCCTTGCCGACCTCCGCCGTCACCGCATGGCCGGTCATCGAGATCTTGCCGCCGGCGAACAGGCCGCGGTAGGTGGCGCTGCCCTCCACCCGCTCGTATCCGGTCTCCGTCTCCTCCATGCGCAGGCGCGACAGGGTGGTGCCGTCGGCCTTCACCATATGGCCGCCGGGATAGCCGAACATCTCGTGCGACTTGAAGGCGGGAACGCTGAGCACCGTCGTGGTGCTGGCGGTCAGGTCGGTGCTGGGCGTCTCGAAATTATAGTCCTTCAGCGTCCATTTGCCGGACACGTAGGATTGCGAATGCGCCCAGCCGTCGATGGCCAGCGTGTTGCCCTGCGCCGAGGTGGCGTGGATGACATCCTTGTCCAGGCAGTCGGTGTAGCCGGACGCGCTGTCGCTCAGCACCAGCGTGTGCTTGCCGGCCTCGTGCTGGAAATAGAAATAGATGCCCTCGTCCTGCAGCAGGCGGGCGATGAAATCGAAATGCGTCTCGCGGTACTGGACGCAGACCGGCCGGGCGTTGTGGGTGCCGGACAGCCCCTGCTTCTTCACCTCGGTGACGCCGCAGTCGGACAGCATGGCATCGACGATCTGAACCACGGTCTTCTCCTGGAAGACCTGACAGTCGGAGCGCAGCGTGGCCAGCCACAGGGTCGGCACGATCTCGGCGGTGTATTGGCGGTAGCCGCGGAGCGCCAGCGGCCCGGCGGAAAAGCTGCTGACGATGCCGTTGACGATGCGGGGATCGCCGCCCTTGCGCGCGATGGACAGCGTCAGCGACTTCCCCAGGATGTCGGCCGGCGCGATCGTCATCCGCGGAGAGATCATCGTGATGGTATAGCGGAACAGGCGCGACAGCCCTTCCTCCCCCTCGACGGCCACCGGGATCAGCACGTCCGCGCCCAACGGCGAGGTCAGCGACAGAAGCCGGCCGGTCTGCGAGATGGTGGGCGCATCCGACATGCGGGCTTGGTCCTTGATGAAGAGAAAGTGTCAGTGATGGCAGGTGCTTTGCCCCCTCCCCGACCCTCCCCCGCTTCGCGGGAGAGGGGGAGATCCCCTCTCCCACCGAAGGTGGGGGAGGGTTAGGGAGGGGGCACCGCTTATCAGGCGCTCTTGGTCGTCGACAGGTCGTAGGAGACCGAGATCGGCGTGCCGGCCTTGTTCTTGTCGTCGTAGGGGATGAACTTGTACTCCATCTTGGTGAAGCTGATGGAGATCGACTCCGACGGACGGTCGCCACCCGACGACATCGAGTAGGCCGAGACCAGGGCGTTGGTCAGGGTGTACTCGGCATAGGTGTTGCCCGGGCTGCCGGTGGTGACGAGGTGGATCTGCACCTTCTTGCCGATGGCGCCGGTGCAGGATTCGACGAAGAACTTCGGCGAGGAGCTGTCCATCAGCTTGGTGATGGTCACTTCCGACACCGACGGCTCCGAAGCCTCGCGGTTGGCGGTCGAACCCGACGGGGTGCTGATGGCGCGGCCGACGCCCCACTGCAGCGAACCGACGTCCAGCCACTTCTTGTGGGTCTCGTGGGTGGCCTCGCCGTCGATGCCTTCGTACTTGATGTAGATCGCCATGTTGGTCTCCTCGCTCTTTGAAGGTCGGTCTTAACGGGTAAGCTTGATCTGTGCAGTATGGTTACGAAAGAATTGAGGCGGGTGCTGTGACGGGCGTCACCGCCCGGTCTTTTTTCACGCTCCCGCCCCGGCCCTCCCGCGTCATTACGTATCAGGCGATGTCGTAGACGAAGCGGTCTTCGCCATCGACCGAGACGTGGACGCGGGTGATCGGTTCGCCGTCGCCCATGCGGGCGAGGATGCGGGACGAGATTTCCGGCAGCAGCGTGCGGCTCAGGATGGTCTCGATGTTGCGGGCACCGCTCGACACCTCCTGGCAGCGGCTGACGATGCTCTGTACCAGATCGTCGGAGTAGGAGAAGGCGGCCTTGTAGTTCTGCACCACCCGCTTGGCGATGCGGTTCAACTGCAGGACCACGATCTTCGCCAGATTCTCGTCGGACAGCTGGAAATAGGGGATGACCGTGCAGCGGCCGAGGAAGGCCGGCTTGAAGCTCTTCTGCAGTTCCGGATGCAGCGCCTCCAGCAGCCCGTCGGCGTCCGGCGCGGTCTCCGGATCGGCGCACAGCTTGTGGATCAGGTCGGTGCCGGCGTTCGACGTCATGATGATGACGGTGTTCTTGAAGTCGATGTCGCGGCCTTCGCCGTCCTTGATCGTGCCCTTGTCGAACACCTGGAAGAAGATGTCCTGCACGCCGGGATGGGCCTTTTCCAACTCGTCCAGCAGCACGACGCTGTAGGGCCGGCGGCGCACCGCCTCGGTCAGGACGCCGCCCTCGCCGAAGCCGACATAGCCGGGAGGCGAACCGAGCAGCAGGGAGACCTTATGCTCCTCCTTGTACTCGGTCATGTTGATGGTGGTGACGTTCTGCTCGCCGCCATAGATCAGGTCGGCCAGGGTCAGCGCCGTCTCGGTCTTGCCGACGCCCGACGTGCCGACCATCAGGAAGACGCCGATCGGCTTGCGCGGGTCGGTCAACTTGGCCCGGCTGGTCCACATCGCCTGGGCGATGGCGTCCAGCGCGTGGTCCTGGCCGATGATCCGCTCCTTCATGCGGTCGGCGAGCGACAGGATGGTCTTGATCTCGTTGGAGACCATGCGGCCGACCGGCACGCCGGTCCAGTTGGCGACCACCTCGGCCACCGCCTGCCCGTCCACCGCGACCTTGACCAGCGGATCCTCGCCCTGCACCGCGGTCAGCTCGGCGGTCAGCGCGCTCAGCCTGGCGTTCAGCGCCTCGGCATCGAGCGGCTCGGCGGGAGCTGCGCCCTCCGCGGCCGGCGCCTTGGCCTGCTCGTGCGCGGCGACCAGCTGGTCGCGCGTCTCGTTGATCGCCTTGACCAGCTCCAATTCCTTGGTCCAGCGGGCTTCCAGCGCCTCAAGGTCGGCCTGGGTGGCGGCGATCTTGTCCTTCAGCGCGGCAAGCAGTTCGGCATGGTCGATGCCGATGGCCTCCTCGCGCTCCAGGATCGCGACCTCGGTCTCGGTCAGCTGGATGGTGCGGCGGCGGTCCTCGATGGCGGGCGGGGTCGCGGTCTGGCTCATCGCCACGCGGGCGCAGGCGGTGTCGAGCAGGCTGACCGCCTTGTCGGGCAGCTGGCGCGCCGGGATGTAGCGGCTGGACAGGCGGACCGATTCGATCAGCCCTTCGGTCACGATGCGGACCTTGTGGTGCTTCTCCAGCGTGGCGGTCAGGCCGCGCATCATGTCGACGGCGACCGGTTCCGCCGGCTCCTCCACCTTCACCACCTGGAAGCGGCGGGTCAGCGCCGGGTCCTTCTCGAAATACTTCTTGTACTCGGCCCAGGTGGTGGCGGCGATGGTGCGCATCTCGCCGCGCGCCAGGGCGGGCTTCAGCAGGTTGGCGGCGTCGTTCTGGCCTGCCTGCCCGCCGGCGCCGATCAGGGTGTGCGCCTCGTCGATGAACATGATGATGGGCTGGCTGGAGCCCTTCACCTCGTCGATGACGCCCTTCAGCCGGTTTTCGAACTCGCCCTTCATGCCGGCGCCGGCCTGCAGCAGGCCGAGGTCGAGCGACAGCAGGCGCACATTGCGCAGGTCCGGCGGCACGTCGCCGGCGGCGATGCGCAGCGCGAAGCCCTCCACCACCGCCGTCTTGCCGACACCGGCCTCACCGGTCAGGATCGGGTTGTTCTGGCGGCGGCGGGTCAGCACGTCGATGATCTGGCGGATCTCGGCGTCGCGGCCCAGCACCGGATCGATCTTGCCGTTCTTGGCGCGGTCGGTCAGGTCGATGGTGTACTGGTCGAGGTTGGGGGTCGCTCCGCCCACCTTCGGCGCGCCGCCCGCGGCGGCCCCGCCGGCAGCACCACCGGCGGCGGCAACCGGCGCACTGGTGCGCGCCTCGGCCGTGTCGGCGACGATCTTGGGCAAGTCGCGGCGCAGCACATCCGCGGTGATCTTGGCGAACTGGCCGGACATGTCGCGCGCCTGGGCCGACAGCGATTCGTCGGACAGCAGAGCGGCCAGCAGATGGCCGGAGCGCACCGCCCCCTCGCCATATTGCAGGGAGGCCAGCACCCACGCCTCGCGCATCAGCTGGACGAGGTTGGGCGACAGTGCAGGGGCGCGGCTGTTGCCGGTCTTCAGCTTGTCCAGCACCCGCGTCAGGTCGGCCGACAGCCGGCCGGCGTCGATCTCATAGACGCGCAGGATGGCGGAGATGTCGCCGTCCGCGGCACCGATCAGTTGGAGCAGCCAGTGCTCGATCTCGCAATTGTAATGCGTACGCGACAGCGTCTGTCCGGCCGCCGCCTCCAGCGCCCGCCGGCACAGAGGATTCAGCCGGGAAATCATGCTCTGCAGATCGACCGCCACCATAGCTCCACCCCCTTCGTGTGACCCTTATCGTTCCGACTGGAAGGCCCTTCGGACCTTCTGCGGCCGGTTTCGCCAGACGGCGCCGAACGGCGCGCATCGAAAACCGGACCCGCTCGACCTCAAGTAACCGGCTGGCCCCCGTCCGGGTGGTTCATCCTGCGGCTGCAAGTCGAACTGTGGCCAAGCCATTTCAAAAAATCCACTGCGATACCTCGCAGCAGACGGATTGTCACTCCGCGACTTGCCCGTTTCACGCCCGCAACATGACGATATGCGCAAGATATTGCATGCATGCGCGGTCATGCATACGAACGGTCCATGGCATGTCCAGGGCTTCTCCCTCGGCGTGCAGCCGCCCGACCGATTGCGGATGGGCCCCCGGCGTCAGCAGCCGGGCCAGCACCGCTTCGCAGCGGCCGGCATCGTCGCCGCGCTGGGAATGGCCGCCGAGCCAGGCCTCCACCGGGGTCGCCTGCGTCGACCAGTCGAAGGGCGTCGCCAGAATCGCGCCGCCGCCGTCCGCCACCGCCCCGTCGATCGCGCGCAGAAGCGCCGGCGGCGAGGCCACGCAGTCCAGTACGTTCATCGCAGCGACCAGGGCGAATCGCCGTGGCGCGAAGGGCGGGAACATCGCATCGCCGATCCAGAAATCGACCCGCTCCGCCCCGGTGAACCGGGCCTCGATCCGCCGGCGGTCATAGGCGATGCCGGAACGGCGCAGCGGAAAGACCGCCTCCCCCCGTTCCATCACCCGCCGCGCCAGCATCAGCAGCGGCCAGTGCAGGTCGAGCCCGACCACGAGACCGCCGGTCCGTTCGGCCAGTTCGAAGCTGGTCCGTCCGGCGCCGCAGCCGAGATCCAGCACCGGCCCGGCCGGCAGCGCACCCAGCCGATCCAGCCCGGCGTCGAGACAGCGCACCACCGACCCCGCCTCGCCCGGCGGCGTCTCGGGGTCGAGGTCGCCGTAATGGTCCCAGCCATAGCTGGACAGGTGCTGGCGCGTGGCGTTGAAGGCGCTGTCGGGGCCGAAGCCGTCGCCCAGCACACCCTCCATCGCCGCCGGCAGGTCGGTGCGCGTGGTCAGCAGATGACCGTTGGCGGCCATCCAGCCGCGCAGGTCGGGAACCAGGATCGGAACGCCGTCGACGATGGGATATTCCATGGCGCAGGCGGCGTCGCCGCACACCAGAGTGCCCCAGCGCACATCCTCCGCCGTCGCCTCCTCCACCATGCCCAGCACCAGCGGCACCGCGGCTCCGCCGGTGGCGAGGCAGCGCGGGCAGACCGGGCGCAGGCTCTCGAAATGGCCGAGGCGCATGCGGTCAGCCGCCGATGATGACGGTGGGGCAGCCGGGCGGCAGCACCTTGCCGACCGGTGCGGGGATCGGGGCGACGCAGCTGGTGTGTGCGGTCATGTCATTGATCCGGGCAGCCGGCAGGCTGTTGATGAGAACGGTGCCGGACCCTTGCGAGATCATGCCGGGACCGGCGGGAATGCAGCCGGGCAGAACGCAGGGGGCGGAGATGTCCGTCAGCCGCGCTGCCGGCATCTTGCCGATCAGCACCGTCGGACTGCCCAGGATGATCGCCAGCGGCAGGCCCGGATGGGGTGCCGGCGCCGGCACCGGGGCCGGCGGGTGGATCGGTGCGTGGCAGTGCGGCGTGTCCTGCTTGATCAGGTCGCCAAGGCGGGCGGCGGGCGGCATCCTGGTGACTCCGGCCGGTCAGAAAGGCGATTCGCCGGCAGCCACCGGGCTGCCGGACAGGAAGGGCGACGGGACGCCCGGCGGTTGCGGCAGAAGCGGACGGCCGGCGCGGAACATCATCCGGGACACCACCGTCTCGCCATCCTCCGCATAGAAGAAGCAGGGTCCCTCCAGCATCCCGGCGGCGATGCCGACCCGTGCCAACAGCCGGCCGGTGGCGTCGCGCTTTTCCACCAGCACGGGCATGGCGGTCTCGACGGGCACGGCCACATCGGCCGGCGGGCCCATGGCCATGCCTTGCGGGTTGTACGGATTGGCGCCAGGAGTCATCGCAAAAGGCATCCCGAGGGGCTTCGTTCCGACGTCAGACCGGCAGCATTCATCCGCAATTGCGTTTCGTCAAGCTTGTCTGGGTAGCCCACCGGCTAATTTGTTACGCATCTGCAATATTTCGTTCGTCCAGGCCTACCATGACGAATAGCCTTGTCGAACCGTTGTAAGTAACGCTATCAATTTTGCGGCTCGAACGCTTGCTCCCAAACTCGCGGGAGAGTCGGCGGTCGACTATCGCTTCCTTCATATGAATGCGGAAAGGGTGTTCTCCTTACATGGCGTCACCGCAAATTTTCGACATTGAAGAGCTTCTGCAGCCGATCGAGGGTGATTCCGAATCCGGAATCGACCTGCGCGAGAATGCCTCGGCCGATTATTACACGGTGAAGGATGCGCGCAGCGCCGCCCGCGCCGCGGAACGCTCCATGGATGTGGAGGACGACGCCGGCGGGCTGCTGCCCGAATGGCGCACCATCCTGGAGGTCAGCCCCAGAATCCTGCGCACCCAGGCGAAGGACCTCGAGGTCACCGCCTGGTTCATCGAGGCGCTGCTGCGGGCGGAGGGCTATGCCGGTCTGCGAGACGGCTTCGCGCTGGCCCGCGGCCTGGTGGAGCGGTTCTGGGACGGTCTGTATCCCGCGCCGGACGAGGACGGCATCGCCACCCGCGTCGGGCCGCTGACCGGCCTGAACGGCGAATCGGCCGACGGCACGCTGATCCAGCCGATCCGCAAGGTGCCGCTGACGATGGGGGACATCCCCTATTCGCTCTGGCAGTACGAACAGGCCATCGAGCTGGCGAAGATCACCGACGAGGCGCGCCGACAGGCGCGAATCGACAACGGCGCCGTCACCTGGGAGCAGTTCGAGCAGAGCGTGCGCGAGACGCCGGCGCCGGAGTTCAAGACGCTGGTCGAGGACATCCAGGGCGCCATCGACGAATTCGAGGCGCTGGGCAAGACCCTGTACGACAAGGCCGGCTACGATTCGCCGCCCGCGGGCAACATCCGCAACGTGCTGACGGCGGCGCTGGACGCAGTGAACTACGCCGCGCGCGACCGTTTGGCGACCCTGTCCGGCGACGAGCCGGCGGCGGCCGACAGCCCTTCGGGATCGACCGAACTGGTGGCGACCGGCGGCGGGGCAGTGGCCGCGACCGCGAAGGTCCAGGCCAGCGGGGCTGTGACAACGCGCGAGGAGGCCTTCAAGGTCCTCTTGCAGGTCGCCGATTTCTTCCGCAAGACGGAACCCCATTCCCCCATCTCCTACACGCTGGAGGAGGTGGTGCGCCGCGGCCGCATGTCGCTGCAGGAGCTTTTGCAGGAACTCATCACCGACGAGGAAACGCGGCGGCAGTTCTTCATCGCCTCCGGCGCCAAGGCGCCGCCGCCGGCAGAGCAATCCGGGTATTGACGATCATCGCCTATCCTACGGCGTGAGCAGGGAGGTCCGATCACATGGCGAGTATCCACCAGAAGCTGGATCGCGTGCGCAAGCCCCGCGTCCACATCACCTACGACGTCGAGACCGAAGGCGCGACCGTCGTCAAGGAGCTGCCCTTCGTCGTGGGCGTCCTCGGCGACTTCTCGGGCGATCCGACCGAGCCGCTGAAGCCGCTGAAGGACCGCAAGTTCATTCAGATCGACCGCGACAACTTCAACGACGTCATGGCCCGCATGACGCCCGGCCTGAAGATGAAGGTCGACAACACCCTGGCCGACGACGGCACCCAGCTGTCGGTCGATCTCGCCTTCAAGTCGATGGAGGATTTCGAGCCGGGCCGCGTCGTGCAGCAGGTCGAGCCGCTGCGCAAGCTGCTGGAGACCCGCAACCAGCTGCGCGACCTGCTGAGCAAGGCCGACCGCTCGGAAGAGCTGGAAGGTCTGCTGGAGCGCGTGCTGCAGAACACCGACGAGCTGAAGACGCTGAGCGGCGAGCTCGGCACCGAGACGAAGGAGGGCTGATCCCATGAGCGACGCTCAGACCCAGGGCGCAGGCGCTACCGGCGCCGTTGCCGAAGGTACCGGCCTCTCGATCCTCGACCAGGCCATCGCCGCCACCAAGCAGACCGAGCCGGACCGTGCGCAGGAGCTGCTGCGCACCCTGACCCAGGAAGCGCTGGCCGGCACGGTCACCTTCAACAAGAACCTGGGCCAGACGATCAACAAGGCGATCGCCGCGATCGACGCCAAGATCAGCAAGCAGCTCAACGCCATCATGCACCACGAGAAGTTCCAGAAGCTGGAAGGATCGTGGCGCGGCCTGAACTACCTGGTCATGAACTCGGAGACGGGCTCGACGCTCAAGATCCGCGTCATGAACTGCCCGAAGAAGGACCTGTACAAGGACATCTCGAAGGCGGTCGAGTTCGACCAGAGCAACCTGTTCAAGAAGATCTACGAGAACGAGTTCGGCATCGCCGGCGGCGAACCCTACGGCGCCCTGATCGGCGACTACGAGTTCACCAACCACCCCGACGACATGGAGCTGCTGACCGGCGTCTCCAACGTCGCGGCCGCCGCCTTCGCGCCCTTCATCTCCGCCGCCAGCCCCAAGCTGTTCGGCTTCGAGGACATGACCGAGCTGTCGAAGCCGCGCGACCTTGAGAAGATCTTCGACAGCGTCGAATACACCAAGTGGCGCAGCTTCCGCGAGAGCGACGACAGCCGCTTCGTCACGCTGACCATGCCGCGCGTGCTGGCCCGCATGCCCTACGGCGCCAACACCAAGCCGGTCGAGGAGTTCGAGTACGAGGAGGCCCCGTACGAGGGCGGCATCGCCCGGCCGATGGCGCACAACGACTATTGCTGGATGAACGCCTCCTACGCGATGGGCCAGCGCCTGACCAACGCCTTCTCGCAGTATGGCTGGTGCACGGCCATCCGCGGCGCCGAGGGCGGCGGCAAGGTGGAGAACCTGCCCTTCCACACCTTCACCTCCGACGACGGCGACAGCGACGCCAAGTGCCCGACCGAGATCGGCATCACCGACCGCCGCGAGGCCGAGCTGTCGAAGCTGGGCTTCCTGCCGCTCTGCCACTACAAGAACCAGGACTACGCCGTCTTCTTCGGCGCCCAGACGACGCAGAAGCCCAAGAAGTACGACCGGCCGGAGGCGACCGCGAACGCCGCGATCTCCGCCCGCCTGCCCTACATCATGGCGACCTCCCGTTTCGCCCATTACCTGAAGATCATGGCGCGCGACAAGATCGGCTCCTTCATGGAGGCGAGCGACTGCGAGGCGTGGCTGAACCGCTGGATCCTGAACTACGTCAACGGCAACGAAGCCGCGGGCCAGGAGATGAAGGCGAAGTACCCGCTGGCCGAAGCCAAGGTGCAGGTGAAGGAGATCCCGGGCAAGCCCGGCTCCTACAACGCCGTCGCCTGGATGCGCCCGTGGCTGCAGATGGAGGAACTGACCACCTCCATGCGCATGGTCGCCCGCATCCCGCAGGCCGGCTGATAGCCGCATGATCGAGGCAGCGGCCGAATTTCATGCCGACGACGCGGAGGCGACGGTCCTTGAACGGCCGTTGCGTCTGCGGGCGGTCGACATGGCGATCGGCCGCGACGACCCCGGCCTGCTCGACGCCTTTCTGGCGGCGAAAGGGCCGGGCGAGGCGCTTCGGCTCTGGTTCGGGATCACCCTTCCCGTCTACGACAGCCTGGACACGCTGCGCGCCGCGCTCGACCGCGACATCGCGGCCATCGACACGCTGCTGTCCGAACAGGTCAACGCCATCCTGCATCACAAGCGTTTCCAATCGCTGGAGGCGTCGTGGCGCGGGGTGCGGACGCTGGTGAAGCAGGCGCAGACCGCCGAGACGGTGGTTCTGCGGCTGTTGAACCTGACCTGGGCCGAACTGTGCCGCGACCAGGAACGCGCCATCGAGTTCGACCAGAGCCAGCTGTTCAACAAGGTCTACAGCGACGAATTCGGCATGCCCGGCGGCCGTCCGTTCGGCGTGCTGCTGTGCGACTATGCGGTGCAACACCGTCCGACCAAGGAACGGCCGACCGATGACGTGTCCGGCCTGAAGGGGCTGGCCCAGGTCGCCGCCGCGGCTTTCGCCCCGGCCATCGTCGGGGCCGCGCCGGAGCTGTTCGGGCTGGAGACCTTCCACGAGCTTGGCCTGCCGCTGGACCTGAAATCGGTGCTGCGGCAGACGGAATACCAGCGCTGGCACCGCTTCCAGGAGACCGAGGATTCGCGCTTCATCGGCGTCGCGCTTCCACGCGTGCTGATGCGCGAGCCCTATGGCGACGATCCGCAGGCCCGCCACGGCTTCCGCTACCGCGAAGAATCGCTGGGCGGTGAAGGTGGAATGCGGCTGGAGGACCATTGCTGGGGCAACGCGGTCTACGCCTTCGGCACCGTGCTGATCCGCTCCTTCCTGCATCACGGCTGGTTCGCCGACATCCGCGGCGCGCAACGCGACGTGGTCGGCGGCGGGCTGGTGACCGAACTGGTGGTGCCGGATTTCGCCACCGACGCCACCAAGGTGGCGCAGAAATTCTCGGTCGAGGTCTCGATCTCCGACCAGTTGGAACGGGATCTGGACGATCTCGGCTTCATCCCGGTCAGCCGCTGCAAGGACACGCCCTATCTGGTCTTCTACGGCAACCAGTCGGTCCAGCGGGTCGGGCAGTACACCAACATGACGGCGACCGCCAACGCCCGGCTGTCGGCCATGATGCGCTACATGTTCTGCGTGGCGCGCTTCGCCCATTTCCTGAAGGTGATGGTGCGCGACCGCGTCGGCGCCTTCGTCACGCCGGAGGAATGCGAGCGCGATCTGCAGAGCTGGCTGCACGGCTATTGCCTGGGCAACGACGATGCCAGCCTGGACCAGAAGGCGCGCTATCCCTTGCGCGAGGGCAGCATCCAGGTCCGCGCCATTCCGGGCAAGCCCGGCAACTATCAATGCGTCATCCATCTACGGCCGCACTTCCAGCTCGATCAGGTCTTCTCGACCTTCAAGCTGGTGACGGAGCTGGCCCAAACCGGCGGAGCGGCGTGACCCGGCGATACCGGCGAGGTCAGGCGTTCCATCCAGGGGAGAAACCGATCATGAGCGAAACCGCAGCCCAGCTGTTCCAGGCGGGCCGCCTCGATGAGGCGATCACCGCGCTGAACGGCGAGATCAAGAAGAAGCCGACCGATCTCGACCGCCGCGTCTTCCTGGCCGAGCTGCTGAGCTTCGCCGGCAACCTGGAGCGCGCCGACCTGCAGCTCGACACCATCGGCACGCAGGAACCGCAGGTCGCCGTCACCATGGCGCTGTTCCGCCAGCTGGTACGCGCCGAGCAGGCGCGGGGCCAGCTGTTCGCCGACGGCCGCGTGCCGGAGTTCATCGACCAGCCCGCCGACCATCTGCGCCTGCATCTGGAGGCGCTGGTGGCGCTCCGCGCCGGTGACACCGCCGATGCGGTGGCGAAGCTGGCCCAGGCGGAGGAGATGCGCCCGCCGGTGTCCGGCAGCCATGACGGCACGCCGTTCGAGGATTTCCGCGACCTGGACGATCTGGCCGGCGGCTTCTTCGAGGTCTTCACCAGCACCGGCAAGTATTTCTGGATCGCCACCGAGACGGTGGAACTGGTCGAGTTCCGCGCCCCCGAACGGCCGCGCGACCTGCTGTGGCGCCCGGCCCACATGACGGTGCGCGGCGGCCCGGACGGCGAGGTCTATCTGCCGGCGCTGTACGCCGGCGCGCCCGCCGATGCCGACCCCGCGGTGAAGCTGGGCCGGGTGACGGAATGGTCGGAGGACGCGCCGGTGCGCGGCCAGGGTCAGCGCTGCTTCCTGGTGGGGGAAGAGGCGGTGCCGATGATGCAGTTGGGCACGCTGGAGTTTTCGGGGGCGGTGTGAGGAAGCGCGGGCCGGGTGCCCCATCCCCATCCCTCCCCCGCCTGCGGCGGGAGAGGGGGTAGGAGTTTTGCGGAAGTTCAGCGGCAGTCCCCTCTCCCGCGAAGCGGGGGAGGGTTAGGGAGGGGGCGGGATCCCCCTGCATAGGAAAGCCACTTCATGGATCGCAACCAGTCCATCACCCTGTCCGTCCTGGACCGTCTGCTCGACGACACGCCGGAGCACATGGCGCCGCGGCCGCACACCGTGGCGGATCTGCGGGCGGCGATCCGGCGCGACCTGGAGAACCTGCTGAACACCCGGCGGCGGGTGCTGGGCTGGCCGGATGACCTGACGGAACTGGCGGACTCGATCCTCGGCTATGGCTGCCACGACCTGCTGGTCGAGAATGTCGGCACCGAATCCCGCCGGCGCGAGGTGGTGGCGCAGATCGAGGCGGCGATCCGGCGGTGGGAGCCGCGCTTCGCCCAACTTGCGGTGAGCATGGTCGAGAACAGCGACCCCGCGGACCGCACGCTGCGCTTCCGGATCGAGGCGCTGATCCATGCCGATCCGGCGCCCGAGCCGATGGTCTTCGATTCGGTGGTCGATCCCACCTCCAACATGGTCACCGTGACGAGCAAGGCCCGTGGCTGACGAACTCCTCCCATACTACAACCGCGAGCTGACCTATCTGCGCCGCATGGCGGCGGAGTTCTCGGAGGCGCATCCGAAGATCGCCGGCCGGCTGCGGCTGAGTGCCGACGCGGTGGAGGACCCGCATGTCGCCCGGCTGCTGGAGGGCGTCGCCTTCCTCAACGCCCGCATCAGCCGTAAGCTGGACGACGAATATCCGGAGCTGGTCGACACGCTGCTCGACGTGCTCTATCCGCATTATCTGGCGCCGATCCCGTCGATGGCGGTGGTCCAGATGCGGAGCAGCCCCGACCTGACCGGCGCCCACACCGTGCCGAAGGGGACGGAGCTGGAGACCGAGGCGTTGCGCGGCGAGACCTGCCGTTTCCGCACCGTCTATCCGGCGACGCTGTGGCCGGTCGATCTGGATCAGGCGGTGCTGAGCGGCCGGCCGCTGGTGGCGCCGCCCAACCCGCGTGCGGGCGACGCGGTGGCGGCGTTGCGGCTGACCTTGCGCTGCCGTGTGCCGGAGATGACCTTCACCGAGTTGGGTCCGGAAACCCTGCGCTTCTTCCTGCGCGGCCAGCCGCAGCAGGTCTATGCCCTGCATGAACTGATCTTCAACAACACTGTCTCGGTCGCACTGGCCGACGATCCGCATGACCCGAACGCGGTAATCCTCGGCCCCGACGCCATCCGCCCGGTCGGTTTCGGCGACGAGGAGGGCATGCTGCCCTACCCCGCCCGCTCCCATGGCGGCTATCGGCTGCTGACCGAATATTTCGCCTTTCCCGAAAAATTCCTGTTCTTCGACCTGAACATCTCGCCGAAGGTGCTGCGCCGTGCCGGCAACACGCTGGAGATCTTCATCTATCTGAACAGCACCGACGGCGACATGGAACGCGCGGTGTCGAAGGACAATTTCGCCCTGGGCTGCACCCCGGTGGTCAACCTGTTCCGCCAGCGGGCGGAGCCGGTGGCGCTGACCCAGACCCAGCACGAGCACCGGGTGGTCCCCGACGCCCGCCGTCCCGGCGCGCTGGAGGTCTATTCGGTCGACAGCGTGCTGGCCACCGATCCCGACGGCAAGCAGCGGCGCTTCCTGCCCTTCTACGGCCTGCGCCACGGCGGGGTGGAGGCGGTCAGCCGCACCTATTTCACCGCCAGCCGCCGCCCGGCCGGCGGTCGCGATCCGGGAACGGAGGTGCATCTGGCGCTGGTCGATCTCGATTTCGACCCGTCCAGCCCGGCGGAATCGGTGCTGTCGGTCGAGACGACCTGCCTGAACCGCGATCTGCCGTCGCAACTGCCCTATGGCGGCGGCCATCCGCACCTGAAGCTGATGGAGGGGATGGCGGCAGTGGCCGGTGTCGCCTGCCTGACGCCGCCGACGCCCACCTTGCGCATCGCCGAACGCAAGGGGCACCGCTGGCGTCTCGTCTCCCACCTGCTGCTCAACCACCTGTCGATTTCCGGCGGGGCGGAGGGGACGGAGGCGCTGCGCGAGATCCTGCGGCTCTACGACTTCCGGGATTCGGCCGAGACGCGCGGCATCGCCGACGGTCTCGTCAAGGTGACGACCAAGCGCGGCACCGCGCGGGCGCCGTCGCGGCCGGGCGACGTCGCCTGGGGCGACGCCATCTGCCGCGGCATCGATGTCGGCATCGAATTCGACCCGCAGCGCTTCAGCGGCAGCGGCATGTTCCTGCTGGCGATGATCCTCGACCATTTCCTGGGGCTGTACTGCTCGATCAATTCCTTCACGCGGCTGACCGCTACGGTCAAGGGCCGCACCGGAGTGCTCCGCACATGGCCCGCCCGCGCCGGCAACCGCCCGCTTCTGTGATCGACCGGCTGTTCCGCACCCCCCACCGCTTCGACTTCTTCCAGGCGGTGCGGGTGCTGGAATGGCAGGCACGGCGCGATGCGCGCGACCCGCGCAACGCCCGCCGCCACGCCGTGGGCCATGACCATGACCCGCGCGAGGAGGTGGTGCGCCTGCGCGCCGAAACCTCGCTGACCTTCCCCGGCAATCAGGTGGCGGGGGCGGAGCCGGGCCAGGATGGCCGGCCGCCGACGGTGGTCGGCGCCTTCCTCGGGCTGGTCGGGCCGCTGGGCGTGCTGCCGCAGCACTACACCGAGATCATGATCCGCAGTCTGCGCGAGCGGAACCGCTCCCTGCGCGACTTCTTCGACGTCTTCCATCACCGCAGCTTCTCGCTGTTCTACCGCGCCTGGGCCAAATACCGGCTGCCGGTTTCCTTCGAGCGGGGTCAAGGATCGCGCGAGCCCGATCCGGTCAGCACCACGCTGTCCAGCTTCGTCGGCATCGGCCAGCCGTCGCTGACCAAGCGGCTGGTGGTGGAGGACGAGACGCTCCTGCACTATTCCGGGCTGATGTCGCGCGGGACCCGCTCGGCCGTCGATCTGCAGGAGATGCTGTCGGACTTCCTCGGCCGGCCGGTGACGGTGGAGAGCTTCGTCGGCGGCTGGCTGCCCATCGCCGCGGACGGGCAGACCCGGCTGCCGACGCTGGCCGAACCGGAGGGCCGGCATTGCCGGCTGGGCATCGACGCGTTGGCCGGCGACCGCGCCTGGGACGTCCAGGGCAAGTTCCGCCTGCGCATCGGCCCGCTGAACCATGACCAGTTCCGCGATTTCATGCCGGAAGGCCGCGAGTTCCGGAAGCTGCGGGATCTGGTGCGCATGTATGTCGGGCCGGAGCTGGATTTCGAGCTTCAGGTGACGTTGCAGGCGCCGGAGGTGCCGGGCGCCCGGCTGGCCGCCGGGGAGGACGACCGCGACGCCACGCGGCTGGGCTGGAACGGCTGGGTGCTGCACGCGCCAAGCCCGGTCGAGCGCAAGGACGCCGTGTTTCCGATGCAGGATTTGTGAGGCGTGCGGGCGCGGTGCCCCCTCCCTCCCACGCTTGCGCGTGGGTCCCTCCCTCCCCCGCTTCGCGGGAGAGGGACAACTTGCCCCCTCTCCCGCGAAGCGGGGGAGGGTTGGGGAGGGGGCACCGCAAACTCCGCACCCCGTAGACCAACGAGGACCCAATGAGCGACTGGAGCGCCGGCTATGTGTCGGACATCGAATATCTGCCGGGCTTCTACCGTGAACAGGGGCCGGCGCATCTGACGCTGAGCTGCCTGATCAACGGCATCGCCCCGCCATCCACGGCCAACGGGTTCGACTATTGCGAACTCGGCTGCGGCCATGGCACGACGGTGGCGCTGTTCGCGGCGGCCAACCCGCAGGGGCGGTTCCATGCGGTGGACTTCCACCCCGCCCATATCGCCCGCGCCCGCGATGCCGCCGAGGCCGCCGGCCTGACCAACATCAGCTTCCATGAGGCGAGCTTCGCCGAGATGGCCGACGGCGAGGGGCCGGAGCTGCCGGAGTTCGACTTCGTCACGCTGCACGGCGTCTACAGCTGGGTCAGCCCGATGAACCGTGGCGCCATCGCGCGCTTCCTGGCGAAGAAGCTGAAGCCGGGCGGGCTGGTCTATGTCAGCTACAACGCCATGCCGGGCTGGGCGCCGATGATGCCGCTACAGCGGCTGCTCTACGAGTATTCCGGGCTGGTCCACGAGCGCAGCGACCGGCAGGTCAAGGCGGGGCTCGACTTCGCCGAACAGCTCTACAAGGCCGGGGCCAAGATCCTGGGCGACGAGGCGATGTTCAGCAAGCTGCGCGGCGAGACCAAGACGCAGAGCGCCACCGACCAGTCGGTCTATCTGGCGCACGAGTATCTGAACGGCAGCTGGCAACCGCTCTACCATGTGGATGTCGCGCGCGAACTGGGCGAGGCGAAGCTGACCTATGCCGGTTCGGCCACCCTGTTCGAGAACTACCCGGACCTTGCCCTGACGCCCGACCAGCGCAAGGCGCTCGACACCATCGGCGTGCCCAGCCTGCGCGAGACCTTCAAGGATTATTGCGTCGGCCGGCCCTTCCGCCGCGACGTCTTCGTGCGCGGCGCCCGGCGCATCAGCGTGGCCAAGCGCGACGCGATGCTGATGGACATGGCGATGGCGCTGACCATCCCGCGCGCCGATGCCCGCACCACCATCCAGGTGCCGCTGGGCGAGGCGACGCTGGAGGCCAAGCATTACGAGCCGATCTTCGACGCGCTGGCCGACGGCCCGCGCCGCATCGCCGAACTGATCGACCTGCCGGAGGTGCGGCGGGCCGGCGGCAACCTGTCGGCGGTGGAGATCGCCGGCATGCTGACCGGCTCCAACCAGGCGATCCCGGTGCCGAACCCGCCCGAGACCGTGACGCCGCTGCCGGGCGTGCTGGCCCACAACCGCGCCGCCGCCAACGAACTCGCCACCA
The DNA here is from genome assembly GCF_008365135.1 of Azospirillum sp. Sh1. NCBI lineage: Bacteria > Pseudomonadati > Pseudomonadota > Alphaproteobacteria > Rhodospirillales > Azospirillaceae > Azospirillum > Azospirillum sp. Sh1. The sequence goes on from NZ_VTTK01000001.1 coordinate 141,192, forward strand.
GCGAGGGTCGCAAGAGCAGCGCCTTCGCCGCCTCGGTCGGCGGGGCCGGCCTGCATGTCAGCACGATGGAGGCGCTGCTCTATGACGGCCTCTGCGAAGGCGTGCCGGAGACGCTGGACGCGCTGGTCGGCCACGCGATGCGCCGGCTGGCCGCGCCGGAGAATGCCGACGACGCCAGCCGCAAGGCGATCGCCGACAGCATGGACTGGTGCCTGCGCAACAGCCTGCCGGTCTGGCGCAAGCTGGGCGTGATCGAATGACAGGGGCCGGTCGGGACGGGCGTCAGCCCGGCGGCATCGCTCCGGCGCGGGCGTCCTGCATGGGACGCCGTTCCGCCTGATGCCGCCATTCGATCGCCTCGTCCTCATCCTCCGCGCCGCTTTCCTCCGCGCCACCGGCCCAGGCCGGGACGACGGTCTGGCGCAGTTCGGCCAGCGCCACCAGCGCTTCGCGGTCGCCGGCCGCGGCGGCGGCCTGCAGCCACAGGGCGGCTTCGGCGGCGTCCCGCTCGATGCCCACCCCCTCGCGCAGGCACAGGCCCAGGCGGTACTGGGCGGCGGGGTGGCCCTGCTCGGCGGCGGCGCGCAGCCAGCGCACCGCCTCGGCCTCGTCGCGGTCGACGCCCCGGCCGTCGAGCAGCAGAAGGGCGAGGTTGACCTGGGCGGGGGCCGAATGCTGCAGCGCGGCCAGCCGGTACCACAGCGCCGCCTTGGCCGGGTCGCACGGCACGCCGGCGCCATGTTCATGCATGAAGCCCAGGTTGTTCTGCGCCCCAACATCACCCTTGGCGGCGGCGCGGCGGTACCAGGACACCGCCCGGCGCGGGTCTGGCGGCACGCCGATGCCGTTGGCGAGCAGGAAGGCCAGCATGGTCTGCGCCGCGACATGGCCCTGGCGGGCCGCGCGCCGGTACCAGGGGATGGAGGCGACGACATCGGCCGTCCGCAGCATCTCCGCCAGCCGGTACTGCGCGTCGCTGTCGCCCAGTTCGGCTCTCATCCGGGTCCAAAGCGTGGGCATGGCGTTGGTACCTTCGTCAATTATCCCCCGGGGATCCGCAACACGAACAGCGCGCGAATCGGCTTTATTCCATTCGCCGCTTCGTTGTGGACCGTCCCCTCCCCCCGAGTCTGTCCCGCTGGCGGTCCCGGTTCAACCTCTCCAGCCGGCGGTCGAGGAATTGTCACGCCGGCGCCTTTGGTTGGGGATGACCATCCGTTCGTGCCCTGCTATACCCGAACGTATAAGGGGAAAGGTGTGGTGATGCAGAGGATTGCCGGCTGGATGCGGATCCGGAAGACGACATGGTCCGCTGCCGCCCTGGCCGCAGCGCTGGCGCTGGCCGCCTGCTCCTCCGCCCCGAAGCCTCCGCCGCCGACCACAATCCGGCTGACCGTGGTGGGGGCGAAGGCGCTGAACCCGGATCCGAGCGGCCGGCCGTCGCCGGTGATGCTGCGGCTCTACCAGCTCGGTCCAAGCGACGCTTTCGCCAACGCCGATTTCTTCCAGGTCATGGACCAGGACAAGGCAACGCTCGGCCCCACCCTGCTCGACCGGCAGGAACTGGCGGTGCAGCCCGACAACAGGCAGACCGTGACGATCCAGCCCAAGCCGGACGTCAAGACGCTGGCCATCGCCGCCGCCTTCCGCGCCTATGAGGAAGCCGGCTGGCGCGCCCTGCAGCCGGTGGAGCCGAACAAGGCGAACAATTTCGTCCTGACCGCCAAGGGCAGCACCATCTCGCTGGTCCGGCAGGATGGCGAGGACGGCGAGGACGCAGCCGCCGATGGCGGGGCCAAGGGCGACAAGCCCGACGCGGAGAAGCCGGACGCGGACAAAGCCGACGCCGATAAGCCGGATGCAGAGAAGCCGAAGACGGAAAAGCCCGGTGCCGAAAAGGCTGAACCCGCGCCGAAGGTCTCCACCGACCAGCCGCCCGCCGCCAAGCACAACCTGATCGTGAAGGGGCCGTCATGAGCGTCCGGCCGCCGCCCGACAAGAACCCGTTCGACGAACCGGACGACATCGACGCCACGGTGATGCAGCCGATGGCGTTCCAGCGCCCGGCCGCGCCGGCCGGCGGTCCTGCCGCCAATCCGGCGGCCGGGTTGGTGCCGCCCGCCTTCGGTCAGGGCGCCCCGTCCTTTTCCCCCGCCCCCGCCCCCGCTCCGGTAGCTTTCTCGCCGGCGGCCTTCTCGCCGCCCGCCTTCGCATCGGCCAAACCGTCCGCCGCGCCGGCATCCGCGTCCGCCCCCGTCCAGGCGCCATTCTCCCCCGGTTTCCGGCCGCTGGACGACGCGGCGCTGACGGCGTTGACCGCGGTCAGCGACAACCCGCTGATCACCGCCGCGGCGCCCATCCTGGCGATGGTGGTGCGGGTGCGCGACCTGCCCCAGCACCGCGACGTGGAGTCCCTGCGCGAGCGGGTGATCGCGGAGATGCAGCGGTTCGAGGCGGCGACGGTGCGCGCCGGCCTGCCCGCCGCCCAGATCCGCAATGCCGGCTATGCGCTGTGCGCCACGGTGGACGACGTGGTGCTGGCGACCCCCTGGGGCAGCCAGAGCCTGTGGGCGCACAAGAGCATGGTCTCCACCATCCAGAAGGAGACCTGGGGCGGCGAGCGCTTCTTCGACCTGCTCGACCAGATGGCCGACGCGCCCGACCGCCATTTGATGGAGCTGGAGCTGTTCTACCTCTGCGTTTCGCTGGGGTTCGAGGGCAAGTTCCGCGTCATGCAGCGCGGCTACAGCGATCTGGCGAAGCTGCGCGACCGGCTGTACCGCGTCATCCGCAAACAGCGCGGCGAGGCCGAACGCGACCTGTCGCCCCATTGGCGCGGGCAGGCCGACGGGTTCCGCCCGTTGGCGGCCACCATCCCGCTGTGGGTTCCGGCGGTGATGATCGTGGCGCTGCTGGCGGCGCTCTATGCCTGGTTCGTCTTCGCCCTGGCCGATCAGTCCGACGCCGCCTATCGCCGGCTGGCCGGGCTGATCCCGGACAAGCCGGTTCAGGTCGCGCGGATCGAGGCGCCGGCCACCCTGCCCGCCCCGCCGCCCAGCCGGACCGTGGCCGACCGCGTCGCGGCGGCGCTGGCCGCCGACATCAAGGCCGGGCTGGTCGAGGTCAGCGGCGGCACCGACGGCCGCGTGCTGGTCCGTACCCGGCTGAACGTCTTCGCGTCGGGCAGCGACCGCATCGAGCCGCGCTATGTCGAGGTGTTCAAGCATGTGGCCGAGGCGCTGCGCCCCGAGAAGGGCCGGATCGCCGTGATCGGCAACACCGACAGCGTCGCCATCCGTTCGCTGCGCTACCCGTCCAACCAGGAATTGTCGGAAGCGCGGGCCGACAAGGTGCAGCGGCTGATGACCGAGATTCTGGGCGCCGACGCCGGACAGGACAACGGCAGCCGCCTGAGCGCCGAAGGGCGCGGCAACACCGACCCGATCGCCCCCAACACGACGGCGGAGGGCCGGCAGGCCAACCGGCGCGTCGACATCGTGCTGGCGCCCTGACCGATGGCGAAACACCGATGCTGAAATCCATCCTCTCCGCCCTGACCTCCCGCTGGTTCCTGACGCTGGTCGCGGCGCTGTGCCTGGGCGCCATCGTCTGGTTCCTGGGGCCGCTCGTCGCCGTGTCCGGCGCCTTCCCGCTGGAGGATGCGACCATCCGGCTGGCGGCGGTGTTCGGCATCCTGCTGGTGTGGGCGCTGGCGATGCAATGGTCGCTGTACCGCCATCGCAACGCCAACGACCGCATGGTGCAGGCGCTGACCAAGGCGACGCCGGCCGCCAAGGCCGATCCCGATTCCGAAGCGGTGGGCCAGGAGACCGACCTGCTGCGCGGCCGGCTGCGCGAGGCGCTGGACCAGCTGCGAAAGGCGCGCTTCGGCGGCAAATGGGGACAGCGCTATCTCTACCAGCTGCCCTGGTATCTGCTGATCGGCGCGCCGGGGGCGGGCAAGACGACGGCGCTCGCCAATTCCGGCCTGCGCTTTCCGCTGGCGGCGGAGATGGGGCGGGCTGCGCTGCGCGACGTCGGCGGCACCCGCAACTGCGACTGGTGGTTCACCGACGAGGCGGTGCTGATCGACACCGCCGGGCGCTACATCACCCAGGACAGCCAGCCGGCCATCGACGGCAAGGTGTGGAAGAACTTCATCGCCCTGCTGAAGCGCCACCGCCCGCGCCAGCCGGTCAACGGCATCCTGCTGGCCGTCAGCCTTGCCGAGCTTGCCGCCTGGAGCGAGCCGGAGCGCAAGGGTCATGCCGAACAGCTGAAGCTGAGGCTGAAGGAGCTGCGCGGACAGGTCGGGTCGCGCGTTCCGGTCTATGTGCTGCTGACCAAGGCCGACCTGATCGCCGGCTTCGCCGAATTCTTCGACGATCTCAGCCGCGAGGAGCGCGAGCAGGTCTGGGGCGTCACCTTCCCGCTGGACGACGGCAGGAAGGGCGACGACGCCCCGGTCTACCGTTTCGGCGAGGAGTTCGACGCACTGACCGGACGGATCGCCCGCCGGGTGCTGGACCGCGTCCATGGCGAATCCGACATCCAGCGCCGGTCGCTCGACACCCTGTTCCCGGCGCAGATCGCTGCGCTGAAGCCGGCCATCGCCGACCTGCTGATGGTGATCTTCGAGCCCAACCGTTATGAGGAACGGGCGCTGCTGCGCGGCGTGTATCTGACCAGCGGCACCCAGGACGGCGCCCCGGTGGACCGGCTGTCGGAAATGGTGGCGGGGTCCTTCGGGCTGGAGCGGCCGGTGCTGCCGGCGGCCAGCGGCGGGCGCAGCTATTTCCTGACCCGCACCCTGCGCGAGGTGGTGTTCGCCGAGGCCGGGCTGGTCGGCGCCGACAGCGGGCTGGAGCGGCGGCGGCGCCTGCTGCGCGGCGGGACGATGGCGGCGATGCTGCTGGCCGGGCTGGCGGTCGCCGCCTTTTGGGCCAACAGCTTCACCGGCAACGCCGCCCTGGTCGCCGGGGTCGATGCCACCGCCGCCAAGGCGCAGGCCGAGTTGGAGCCGCTCGCCGCCGCGCCGCGGTCGCTGACCAAGGTGGACGACACCGATTTCATCACCATCGTGCCGCCGCTGAACACGCTGCGCGCCATCCCCGCCGGCTGGACCGAGCCGCCGCCGCTGGAAATGACCGGCGGCCTCTATCAGGGCGACCGGCTGGGCCGGCAGAGCGGGACGGTCTATGGCCGGGCGCTGGACGCCGTGCTGCTGCCGCGCGTCTTCCTGCGGGTGGAAGGGCAGCTGCGCCACGAGCGCGGCCGGCCCGAATACCTGTTCCAGGCGCTGAAGGTCTACCTGATGCTGGCCGGCAAGGGGCCGATGGACAAGTCGCTGGTGTCGGAGTGGATGGCGCTGGACTGGATGGCCTCGCTGCCCGGTCCTGCCTATGACGGCATCCGGCGCGACCTGCGCACCCATCTGGACGCCATGCTGGCCGCCCCCCTTCCCACCCTGCCGCTGGACGAGGCGCTGGTCGAGGAGGCTCGGCAGAGCCTGACCAACTATCCCCTGGCCGAACGCGGATTCGCCATCCTGCGCGACCGTCCGGAGATCCAGGCGCTGGCCGACTGGCGGCTGGTCGACAATGCCGGGCCGCTGGCCGGGCGGGTGCTGATCCGCCCGTCGGGCAAGCCGCTGTCGGACGGCGTCCCCGGCCTCTACACCTATGACGGTTTCCATAAGGCGGTGCTGCCGGCGCTGCCCAAGGTCGCAAAGGCGCTGGTGGCAGAGAACTGGGTGCTGGGCCAGCCGAGCAGCGGCCCGCAGGCGGTGGCCAGCGCGCAACGGCTGGAACAGGGCATCCTCGCCGTCTATCTCGACCGCTACGCCCGCCAGTGGGACGAGATGCTGGGCGACGTCGTGATCGTGCCGCTGCGCAGCCTCAACCAGGCCGCCGACGTGCTGAACACGCTGTCCGGCCCGCAATCGCCGCTGAAGCTGTGGCTGACCGCCATGGTGCGGCAGACCACGCTGGCGCCCGGCCCGAATGACAAGCCGGCGGATGGCAAGGGACCGGTGGCCGGCGGGCCGCTGGCCGGGGTGGCGCAGCAGGCGCAGGCGGGTGAGAAGGCGGTGGAGTCCACCGGCACCAACGCCGCCTATCTGGCGCGGCTGGCCGGAGTTTCGCTGCAGCCGGAAGGACCGCCACCGGGCCAGCCGATCAACGACCATTTCAAGGCCCTCCGCGAACTGGTTCAGGGCGAAGGCGGTGCACCGCCGAAGCTCGACGAGTCTCTGAAGCTGCTGGGCGAGCTGTACCAGCAGATCGCGCGGGCCGCCAACGCGCCCGACCAGAACGGCGCGCTGCTGGCCGGGCTGGCCGGCGGTGGCGACAAGGGTGCGGTGGCGGCGCAACTGCGCACTCTCGCCCGCGACCTGCCCGATCCGGTCGGCGGCATGGTCGCCACGGTGGCGCAGAGCGCGGCGACGGTCAGCGCCGGCGGCGCGCGCGTGCAGATCAACAAGGCCTGGCAGTCCACCGTCCTGCCCTTCTGCCGGGCGGCGCTCGACAACCGTTTCCCCATGGTGCCGAACAGCCCGGTCGATGTGACCGCGGCCGATTTCGCCAAGCTGTTCGCGCCGGGCGGCATGATCGACCAGTTCTTCAACACCAACCTGCGCCCCTTCGTCGACATGACGGTCAGCCCCTGGGCCTGGCAAAAGGTGGATCAGGTCGATCTGGGCATTCCGCCCGCCGTGCTCGACCAGTTCGAACGGGCGGCGCGCATCCGCGACAGCCTGTTCCCGGCCGGGGCGACCGCCGCCAAGGTGGTGTTCGAGATCACGCCGGTGGAACTGGACGCCAAGGCGACCCAGGTGGCGATGGACATCGACGGCCAGACGCTGATCTACCAGCACGGCCCGCCGCGCCCGCAGGTGATGAAATGGCCGGGGGCGGAGGGCACCAGCAGCGTGCGTCTCGGCTTCGGCCCGCCGCTGCCGGGCGAACCGGCCGGCATTTCGCGTCAGGGTCCCTGGGCCTTGTTCCATTTCCTCGCCGACGGCAAGCTGGAGTCCACGCCGCAGCCCGACCGCTTCACCTTCTCGGTGACGGTGGGCACCCGCAAGGCGGTCTTCGCCCTGCGGGCCGACAGTGTGAACAACCCCTTCGGCAAGAACCTGCTGGAGAGTTTCCGATGCCCGACGGCGCTGTAGGCGGCGTGCTTCCCGGACCCATCGGCCCCTATCGGGTCGAGGGGGTGCTGGGCCAGGGTGCGATGAGCGTGGTCTATCGCGCCACCGACGGGCGGTCCGGACGGCCGGTCGCGCTGAAGCTGCTGCGCGCCGAGCTGCTGGCGGCGGCGGAGCGCAACGCCGTGCTCGCCCGCTTCGGGCGGGAGGCGCAGATCGGGCTGAAGCTGGACCACCCCAACATCGTCCGGGTCCATGATTACGGCACCTTGGACGCCGGCCTTGGAGAGGCGGGCCAGGGCGCCGCCCCCTACCTCGCCATGGAGCTGATCCAGGGGCGGGAGCTGAAGCAGTATCTGGAGGCCGACACGCCGCTGTCGGTGCAGCAGGGCGGCGCCCTGATGGCGTCGGTGCTGGACGCGCTGGCCTTCGCCCATGCCCGCAACGTCATCCACCGCGACATCAAGCCGGCCAACATCGTGGTGCAGGACGACCTGACGCCGAAGCTGGCCGATTTCGGCATCGCGCAAATCTCTTCCTCCGACCTGACCCAGGCCGGCGACCTGCTGGGCACCCCCGCCTACATGGCGCCGGAGGTGCTGCGCGGGGAGAAGGCCGACGCGCGCAGCGACCTGTTCTCCGCCGGGGTGGTGCTCTATTACCTGCTGGCTCAGCGGCGGCCCTTCTCCGGCTCCGTCGCCACGGTGATGCAGCAGATCCTGTTCGTCGAGCCGCCGCCGCCGTCGCACGGCAATCCGGAACTGCCGCCGCCCTTCGACACGGTGATCCTGAAGGCGTTGGCCAAGGCGCCGGCCGACCGTTACGCCAGCGCCGCGGAGTTCGCCGAGGCGCTGCGCCACGCGCTGGTGGTCGCCGGCACCATGCAGGCGGCGGTGCCCACGGCCGAACTGACCCTGTTCAATGCGGAGGTTCCGACCGTCGCCCCCTTGCGCGACCGCGATGCGCTGGCGGCGGCGCTGGAAACGGCCCTGCGCGCCATCCCCGGCCAGCCGCTGGACGCCCGCAAGCTGACCGAACTGCTGGACATGCTGGCGGACTGGCAGGCGGGCAGCGGCGGCGACGTTCAGCGCTGGCAGTCGATTCTGCTCGGCGACGGGGTCGAGCCGCTGACCGAATTGATCGTCGCCTCCACCCCGGCGCCGCGCGCCGCGCCCGCCAGCCAGCGGCGCGACTGGATGCCGATGGTCCGGCTGTTCGCGGCGATGACCCGCGCGCTGGCCGGCACGCCGGCGGCCGATCGGGCCAGGATGTCGGCGGCGCGCATCGCCTTCGACCTGTCCGGCCGTTTCTTTCTCTATTCCGGCGAGCTGAACCGCGTGCTGATGGACGGCGACAACCCGGACATCCAGATGCTGTCGCTCGACTTCCTGCGGCTGGAGATCCTGCAGCACGCGCTGGAGGAGCTGGGCGCCGAGGCCGAACTGGCGCAGAGCCGCAGTGCCATGCTGATGTTCGCCGTGCAGGTCATCCGCAAGGTGACGCAGATCCTGCGCGCCTGCACCGACGGCAACGACGGGCTGGCCCGCTTCGGCGTCGCCATCATCCTCGCCAACATCGAGGAACTGATCGTCATGGCGCAGCGCCTGTTCGAGACCGGCGGCCAAGCCACCGGCGGCCTGCCCCAGGACGCTGTGGCCGAGTTCATCGCCGCCGCCGGCCGCTTCGCCAGCCTGTCGGTGGAAGAGTTGCGCGGCGAGGTCGCGACTGGAGCCGGCACGGCGGAGAGCTTCGCCGCCCGGCTGCGCGGTGTCGGCCAGCTCTATCTGTTCGCCACCCGGCTGACGGCGCCGGATTGCGCGGCGCTGATGCACAGCCTGTCGACCATGCTCTACGGCCTCGTCGCCGGGCTGACCGCCGACCTGGGCAATGCGCCGGTCGGCGACACCGGCGCCCGCAGCCGTCTGGTGGCGCTGGCGGAGATGGCGAGCGGGCTCGGCTGGAGTGAGGTGGAACGGATCGCCCTGACGGCCCTGCGCCGCTGGGCAGTGGCCGGCGTGGCGGCATAGCGGGCGGAATGGGGGCCGGAATGGGGGCAGAGCGGATGGACGATACCGTGACGAACCGCCTGGAAATGGTGCTGCGCAACGACCTGTCCGAACTGGAACGGCTGGCCGCTGCGGTGGATGAGTTCATCGAACGCAACGACCTGCCCCCCGCCCTCTCCTTCAAGTTCAACCTCTGCTTCGACGAACTCATCACCAACACCGTGTCCTACGGTTATGGCGATGCCGGCCCGCACGAGATCCGGGTGCGGATGGAAGCGGACGGTACCGAACTGCGGGCGGAGGTGGAGGATGATGCCGACGCCTTCGACCCCTTCGCCGAAGCCCCGCCCCCCGATTTGACCAGCGAGGTCGACGACCGCCGCGTCGGCGGCCTGGGCGTGTTCCTGGTCCAGAAGACGATGGACCATGCCAGCTACCGGCGCGAGGGCGGCCGCAACCTGATCCTGCTGTCCAAGAGCATCGCCTGAGGGCTCTGAGGCTAAGGGCTCTGGGGCTTTGGGCTCTGGGGCTGAAGGCGTGCGGAGTGACGCAACCGGAAGCGGCGAGGCACTCTGTAAAACTCACTCCAAAAAATCTTCACAGATCCCTTGTCGAGCCTGCGGTTCGATCCACAAGCCGGCAGTCCGGGCAAGTCCCCATCACTGGTGCGGTCTTATTGATGGCCCTGCGGACTTCCCGCGGTTTTCATCGAATGCCGACGAATTGCCTTCCATGACAATCCAGCAAAGCAGAGCGTTTCGCTATGCAACAACCCGACACATGACAAGCCGGGCAATTTCTTGCACTATCATGGATAGCCCCAGGTTGCGGGTGGGATAGGCCATTCGGGCTTCTCGCGGCGGACCAGGGGCAAGGCCATGGAAGGCAAACGCTAACGTGTGGAGTCGACGCATCATGACCGGGTCGCAGTGCCAAGAGGCACGCCTGCGCCTTGGCTGGTCGACACGGATGCTGGCGAACAAGGCCGGCGTGCCGTGGTACGCCGTCATGAATCTCGATTACGGAACGGGCGAGGTCGACCCGGCCATCGTCGATGCCCTCACCCGCGCCTTCAAGCAGGCCGGCTTGGAGTTGCGCTGAGCCCGATGTCTCTCGCCCGCCTTGGGAGAGAGAGCTTCTCCTTTATTTAGACTTTCCGGCAGTTTTCCCGGCCTTGCCCCTCTCCGCCGGGCGGTCAATGTGTTTGGCCGATTCGGTATCGGGGGTGATCGGTTTGCCGGTATCCGACACCTCCTTGGCCGCGTCGAGCGGATCGGCGATGTCGCGGTCTGGTTCGTTGGACAGCACGTTGCTGCTGGCGGATTTCTGGTCTGTCATGGGATGGCTCCTTCGATGGGGTCTCGCACACCACAACAGTCCGGCGCGGCGGAAGTCCCCTACTCGCCGATTCCCTTCTGCGCCAGAACCAGGAAGATCTTCTCTTCCAACTGGTCTGGCGTGAAGGGCTTGGCGATGTAGCCGCTGACCTGATGGGCGAGCGCCTTCTTCACCGCCTCCAGCGTCGCCAGCGCGGTGACCATCAGGAACGGCAGGTCGCTGCGGGACCCGCGGACCTGCTTCAGCAGGTCGAGACCGCTCAGACGCGGCATCATCCAATCGCAGATGATCAGGTCGTAGGCCGTGCCATCGACCTGGAAACGCTCCAGCGCCTCCTGCCCATCGGCAGCGGTGTCGACATGACCGACGCCGAGGTCCTGCAGGACGGAGGCGACCAGGGCGCGCGGCCCGGCCTCGTCATCCACCACCAGCACGCGCTGCGCGGCGAGGTCGATGAAGGGTACGCCCACCATCGCCAGCGATTGCCGCAGCCAGTTCGCCCGCGCCGCCCGTTCCTTCGCTCCCGGCGCGTTCAGCAGCACGTGGCGGACGAAGCGCGGGCGGTGGCAGTGGCGGTAGAGCACGCGGGCCACCGCCAGCCGGCTCTTGCCGCTGCAGATCGCCCCCTCCCCTGCCAAGCGGACGATGTCGAGCACGCTGTCGACCGGCGGATCGTCCTTGGCCTGGATCAGCGGAGCCAACACGCGCTGGGTGCGCAGGAAGGCGTTCTGAATGTCGTCGAGCTGGCTGCCGAGATATTCCCGCTCCTCCTCCGGGAAGGCGCTGGACAGCACCATGCGCTGCACCTCCGCCAGTCCCTTCAGCTTCTCGTTCCGGTCCTTCCAGCAGTCCAGCAGGCGGCCGGCGAAATCGCGGCTGTCGAAGAAGCTCTTCAGGTAATCGGTCACCGCCTTGGCCGCGGAGGGCGACAGCGGCATCTTCTGCAGCACCAGCAGGATGCGCAGCTTCTGCACGAAATTGCGGCCGCGGGTGATCTCCGGAACCGTGTCCTCGTTGACCAGCAGGGCGGTGCGGCGCTGCAATGCCGCCTCGGTGCGGACGCCGCCGACATAGGCGCCCTCGCGGTCGCGCAGGCGGGCGGACAGATCGCTCAACGCCAGGATCTCGCGCTGCACCGCCTCGATGCCGAACATGTCGCCGGCGCTGGCGATGGTGAAGCAGGCAGGCTTGGCCATCTCGCGGCGGAAGGCGGCGGCCAGCGCATCGCGCAAGCCCGGCATCGGCACCCGGCGCATCAGCGCGTCGAGCCGGCGGAACACCGGCGGAGCCTCGTCCGGCATCGGCCGGTCGGCGGCGATCAGCGTCACGATCAAGTCGATCAGCGTGACGAAGGACGCATCGCGCGCGCAGGACGCGGTACCGGCGTCGCTCAGCAGGATTTCGCCCAGCAACCGCTCCAGCGGCGTCAGCGCGTCGGGATGCTCGGTGGTCTCCGCCAGATCGAGTAGCGATTCGGCCTTCTCGGCGAAGCTGCGGCAGGCGGCGATGTGCTGGGTGACGGCGGCATCGAGCAGGAAGCGGCCGAGGAAGCCGCCGACCGACAGCAGTTCCGCCGCCGTGCCGGGATAGGCGTCGGGCAGGAAGTCGGGCGGCGGGTTTTCCTTCAGCCGCTCGCGCGACAGCCGGGCGATCTCGTTGACCAGCGGGGTCATCCCGCCCTTCCGGTCCATCGCCCGCTCTGCCTGGGTCAGGATGGCGACGAAAGTGGCGGTGTTGGACAGCGCCGTCTGGTGGCGCGGGTGGTGCAGCAGTTCCGTCGCGGTCAGCGCATTCTCGTCGAGAAAGCGGCGGCAGAAGCGGCCGACGCCGTCGCGGCCGGCGGGCGTATAGAAATCGGCAGGCTCGCGACAGGCGGCGGGGGCCGTTCCCTCCGCCTCGTCCGGCGCCGGCTCCGCTGCCGGCCCCTTTGCCGGACTGTCGTGACGGGAAGCCTCCATCTCCGCCCTCACAAGGCCAGAAGATCGCGCAACGCGGCCAGCAGCCGCTCCGGCGTCACCGGCTTCATCACGATCTGCCGCCCCTCCTGCGCCGTCAGCCCGGCCGCCGTCTCGCGCGAGGCATAGCCGGTCAGGAACAGGATGGGCAGAAGCTGGTTGCGGGTCTCCAGCGCACGGGCCAGTTCCAGGCCGTTCATCCGCGGCATCGACACGTCGCTGACCACCGCGTCGAACAGGCCGCCGGCCTCGTCATAGCGGGTCAGCGCCTCCTGGCCGTCCGACGCCTCCACCACCGTGCAGCCGGCCTCCTCCAGCACGAGGCGCAGGTAGCGGCGGACCGAGTCCTCGTCATCGACCAGCAGGATGACCGCCCCTTCTCCCTCGGCGACGTGCAGTGGATCGAACCCGGCCGGCTCGGCGGGCGTATCGACGGCGGGCAGATAGAGGGCGAAGCTGGCGCCGTGCCCAGCCTCCCCTGCCACGTCCTCCAGTTCGACGGCACCGCCGGACTGCTGCGCCGTGCCGTAGACCATCCACAGGCCGAGCCCGGTGCCCTTCCCCGGCTCCTTGGTGGTGAAGAAGGGTTCCCAGATACGGTCGCGGATCTCGGCCGGGATGCCCGTGCCCTGGTCCGTCACGCGGATCACCACGTAACGGCCGGGCCTCAGACTGCGATGGCGGGCGAAGAAGGCATCGTCCGGAACCTCCATCGTCAGGGAGATGGTCAGGGTGCCGCCGTGGGGCATGGCGTCGCGCCCATTCAGCGCAAGGTTCAGCAGCGCCTGATTCAGCGTGACTGGGTTGACCAGAACATGCGCGCCCTCATCCTCCGCCAGGATCGCCACGTCGATGCCGGCGCTGAGCAGCGGCTTCAGGAAGACGCGCAGGTCGCGCACCAGCGGCGCGACGGCTACCACCTCGCGTTCGTCGGTGACGCGGCGGTGGGAGAAGTCCAGAAGCTGGCCGGTCAGCGCCGCCGCCCGTTCGGACGCCTTGGCGATCTCCTGCACGCAGGTCAGCACGCGGTCGGGATCGGCGGGGTTGCGCTCCGCCAACCGGGCGAAGCCGCCGATGGCGGTCAGCATGTTGTTGAATTCATGGGCGATGCCCCCGGCCATCCGGCCCACCGCCTCCATCTTCTGGGCGCGCTGCAGTTCGCCTTCCACCCGGCGGCGGTCGGTGATGTCGTTCAACACCAGCAGCACCGCCGGCCCGCCGGCGTAGACGGCCTGGCTGGCGGCGACCTCCAGCCGGCGGCGCTCGCCATCGGGGCGCAGGGCGTCGCATTCCAGCCGCTGTTCCTCGCCATCGGCGGAACCGGCGAGCATTGCCGCCAGCGCATCGCCATCCTCCAGGAAGCCGGCGAGCGGCCGGCCCTCCAGCGCTTCGGCCGCCATGTCCAGGATCGCGGCGGCGGCGCCGTTGGCGAAGCGGATGGCGGCGCGGTCCCAGATGACGATGCCGTAGGGCGCCAGTTCCACCAACTGGCGGTAGCGCAGTTCGCTTTCGCGCAGGGCGGCGACCGTCTGTTCCAGGCGGGCGGTCTGCTGGGCAAGCTCCTCCTCCCGCGTCTTCAGCTCGGTGATGTCCATCAGGATCTTCACCACGCCGCCGGTGCCGGTGGCATGTTCGCTGATGCGGTACCAGCGCCCGTCGGACAGCCGGCCGTCGACCGGGGCGGAATGCTGCAGATGGCGGGTCAGCCGCTGCTCCACCCAGGCGCCGATGTCGTCCGCACCTTCCAAACCGCCGCGTTCGGCCGCCGCGCGCAGGATCTCGGCAAAGCTGCGGCCGGGGGTCAGCATGTCGGCGATGGTCGGATAGGCGCGGCGGTACTGCTCGTTGCAGATCAGCAGCCGGCCGTCGGCGCTGAACAGGACGAAACCTTCGGACACGCTGTCGATGGCGTCATGCACCACCGCTTGCATGAAGCGCGCCTCCACCAGCGCCAGCGTTTCGGCGGTGGCATCGACGCCGCAGCCGCGATAGCCGCGGAAGCGCCCGTCGGCGCCGCGCACCGGCACGGCGTTGAGCCGCAGCACGAGGTCGCGGCCGTCCACCCCTTCGAAGCTCACCTCCAGGTCGCGGAAGGGCCGGCCGGCCTCGATGTCGGCACGGTATTCGGCCCAGGTCGCCTCGTCGGCGACCAAGGTCCCCAGGTCGAACAACGAATCGCCGAATACCGTCCGCGGATCGCAGCGGAGCAGGGCCGTCAGCCCACCCGACAGCGACAGATAACGGTGATCCGACCCGGTTTCCCACAACCAGCCGGGGGAGACGGCGGCAAAGTCGCGGGCGCGGGCGCGCAGCCCGTCCAACTCGTCCCGTGCCTCGACCTGGGCGGCGTCGGAGCGGGCCAGCGCCGAGGCGGCGGACCCGGCACGAACCGCGCCCCACAGGGATAGCCCGCCGGCGACGGCCAGCGCGGCGGCGGCCGGCAGATCGATCCTGCCGGAGGCGGACAGGGCCAGAAGCGTGCCGAAGCCGATCAGCCCGGCCAGGGCGCCGGGAAGCGCGGCGGAAAGACGGGACGGCCCGGACACCGGTTCAGCGGCACCCGCAGTGCGGAGTGGTCGGTCGGTGTCTGCAACGTCCACATAGCCTCCGTCGGTCCGGAAGATCGTCCGGCGGCAATGCCGCCGGATTGTCCCGTCTTAGAAGGTCAGGCGTTAACAGCAGGTTTAGCACCCCGGATTTGGCACGAATTCGACAGCCTGAAGCAGATCCGGCGAGCGGCGGGAGATCCGGGATCCGACGGTGCACGTATCAACGGGTTGACGTTGAAAAGCCGGTGAGTTTCGCAAGGAAGGACCCCACCATGCCCACCGACACGCCGAAGGCCGCCCCGAATGCTGCACCGAATGCCGACGTGATCACCTGGAGCAACCTGCCGGCCCAGACCGCGGAGGGCGTTGAGCGGCGCAGCTTTCCCGGCACCGGTGCGTCGCTGAAGCACATCGTCATCAAGGCCGGGACCGCCGCCACGCGCCACGCCCACGCGCACGAACAGTTCGTCATCGTCGTGGAAGGCCGCGCCCTGCTGACCTGCGAAGCCGGTCCGGTGGATTTGCGGCCGGGGATGGTCATACGCTTCGACCCCGAAGCCTGGCACAGCGCCGACTTCATCGAGGACACGGTGCTGATCGAAGTGAACCTGAACCCGGCGGGGTGAAGCCGCCGGGATACGGGAGGCGGACGCTCAGACGTCGATGTCGATGTCGATCTCGCCGTCGTCTTCCGGCGCGCGGCCGAGCAGCAGGTCGGCGGCGTCGAGGGTCAGCGCCTCCACCTCCTCGTTGCGCTCCTCGTCGGGAAGGCGCAGCGCGTGCATCACCTGGGTCGCCAGATGGATCAGCATGGCGCGGACGCAGTCGTCCTCCGGATATTCCAGCGCCACCACGTCCTTCAGGAAGGCGCCCAGCTGGTCCGGCGTGTTCCACGGGTGGGTGATGACGGATTCGAAGCCGCTGTTGCCGAGGAAGACGGAGTTCAGGGCGATAGCCTGACGATTGATGCCGTCCACCGCCTCGTCCTGGTCCAGCTTGCCCTGCAGGACCTGGTTGAAGGCGTCCAGGCTGAGGTCGATGAACTGGCGGACCAGAAGGCGCACCACGGATTCGTCGGACAGGTCGTTGCGGGCTTGCGGCTGGGTCAGCACCGGCAGCGGTTGCAGCAGCGCCGCGATGATCGGCTTTGCGGACTGGGATTCCATCGCGGGCAACTCCTGTCGGGATCGGCCCCGGCATCTGCGGGGCAAAATGTTCACGGCCCCCGATACTGCCAGAGCTTGACGCAAAACGCAAAAAAGGCCGCCCCCTTGCGGGAGCGGCCCTTTCGGCAAGCCTGACCGACGGTCAAGCGAGCAGGATCAGCCCACCAGCTCGATGCCGGCGAAGAAGAAGGCGATCTCCTGGGCGGCGGTCTCCGGGGCGTCCGAACCGTGGACCGAGTTCGCCTCGATCGACTCGGCGAACTCCTTGCGGATGGTGCCCTCGGCGGCGTTGGCCGGGTTGGTGGCGCCCATGATCTCGCGGTTGCGGGCGATGGCGTTCTCGCCTTCCAGAACCTGCAGGACCACCGGGCCGGAGATCATGAAGGAGACCAGATCGCCGAAGAACGGACGCTCGCGATGCACGCCGTAGAACTGCTCGGCCTGGGCCTTGGACAGCTGGACGCGCTTCTGGGCGATGATGCGCAGGCCGCCGTCTTCGAACTTGGCGTTGATCTTGCCGGTCAGGTTGCGGCGGGTGGCATCGGGCTTGATGATCGAGAGGGTCCGTTCGACGGCCATGGTGGTGACTCCTGCGGGAATGGGGCTTTTCGCCGTTTGAAAAACACGCAGGCGCCGCCGGAAGACCGGGGCGCCGGATGGGCCGCTTTATAGAGGCGCTTTCGCGGCGCGGCAAGGCGTTCGTTTGGAGGCGGACGTCGCCTGCCTCCCGAAAAAATGCGGCCGCGACGGCATCCCGCCACGGCAGCAGTCGAGGAGGCAATGCGGAAAGACGGCGTCAGGTCAGGATTTGAGCGCGGCCAGCCTGGCCTGCGCGGCGGCCAGACCGTCCTTGCCGTCCAGCGTCGTGACGCCGGACAGCCAGGTCTTCAGGACTGCGGGATTCTTCTTCAGCCAGTCGGCCGCCACCGCTTCCGGCTTGCGGCCGCCGTTCATGATGCCGTCCATCACCGAATTCTCCATGTCCACGGTGAAGACCAGATTGGACAGGAACTTGCCGACGTTCGGGCATTCGGCGGCATAGCCCTTGCGCACGTTGGTGCTGACGGTGGCGCCGCCGAAGTTCGGGCCGAACCAGTCGTCGCCGTCGGCCAGATAGGTGATGTCCATCGTCTTGTTCATCGGGTGCGGCGCCCAGCCCAGGAAGGCGATCCATTTCTTGGATCGGGTCGCCCGCTTCACCTCGGCCAACATGCCGGCCTCGCTGGATTCGACCAGCTTGAAGTCCTTCAAGCCGAATGCATCGGCCTTCAGCATCTTGTCGATGATGAGATTGCCGTCGTTGCCGGCCTCGATGCCGTAGATCTTGCCGTCCAGCTTGTCCTTGTACTTCGCCAGATCCTTGAAGCTCTTCAACCCGGCGGCGGCGGCATAGGTCGGGACGGCCAGCGTGTATTTGGCGCCTTCGAGGTTGACGCGCGTCACCTCGACCGAGCCATCCTCCAGCACCGGCTTGATGAAGGTTTCCATGGTGGGCATCCAGTTGCCCAGGAACACGTCCAGCGACTTGGTCTTCAGCCCGAGATAGACGACCGGCACCGACGAGATGCTGGTGGTCGGCTGGTAGCCCAGCGCCTCCAGCGTGACGGAGGCGAGCGCCGTCGTCGCCGCGATGTCGGTCCAACCCACATCGCCGAAACGCACCGACTTGCAGGATGCCGGATCGGCGGCGAGAGCCGTCCCCGCCGGCAGGGCGGCGGTCACGGCTGCCAGCATCAGGCCGACGGCCAGGCCCGAGAGTTTACCGAAAGTCTTGCCCATATCCCTGTTCTCCTTGCTTGTGGTTATCGTTGTCGTTTTCGGCGCGCGGGTCTCAGGCCCGCAGTCGCTGGTCCTTCAATGACTCCCTCTGGGACTCCTTCTGTCTGATGGCGGCGTCGGCGACGTAATAGGGGACGTCGGCGCGCGGCAGCGGCGGACGGCCGCGCACCGCGTCGGCCAGCTTCTCCGCCATCATGATGGTGGGCGCATTCAGGTTGCCGGTGATGATGCGCGGCATGATCGAGGCGTCGATGACGCGCAGGCCCTCCAGCCCATGCACCCGGCCCTGGCCGTCCACCACCGCGCCGTCGTCGGTCCCCATCCGGCAGGTGCCGCAGGGGTGATAGGCCGTCTCGGCGTGATGGCGGACGAAGGCGTCGAGGTCGGCATCGGTGACGCAATCGGCGCCTGGGCTGATCTCCTCCCCGCGATAGGGAGCAAGGGCACGCTGGCGCATGATGTCGCGGGTGATGCGGATGCCGGCGCGGAACTCCTGCCAGTCCTGCGGATCGGACATGTAGTTGAACAGGATGCTGGGCGCCTGCCCCGGATCGCGCGAGCGGGCATGGACGCGCCCCTTGCTGGGCGAGCGCATCGACCCGACATGGGCCTGGAAGCCGTGCGCCTCCACCGCGTTGGTGCCGTTGTAGCTGATGGCCACGGGAAGGAAGTGATACTGGATGTTGGGCCAGGACACGTCGTCACCGGTGCGGATGAAGCCGCCGGCCTCGAACTGGTTGCTGGCGCCGATGCCGGTGCCCAGGAACAGCCATTCGGCGCCGATCGCCGGCTGGTTCCACCATTTCAGCGCGGGATAGAGCGACACCGGCTGGCGGCACTCATACTGGATGTACATCTCCAGATGGTCCTGGAGATCGCCGCCGACCCCCGGCAGGTCGATCACCGTCGCCACCCCCAGCTCGCGCAGGAGCGGCGACGGACCCACCCCCGACCGCTGCAGGATCGCCGGGGAAGCGATGGCGCCGGCGCACAGCAGCACCTCCCGCCGCGCCCGCGCCGCCACCGGCGTGCCGTTGCGCAGATAGGCGACACCGACGGCGCGGCGTCCGTCAAACAGGATGCGGTCGGTCATCGCATGGGTGACGATGGTCAGCCCCGGCCGCCCCCGCGCCCGGTCGAGATAGCCGCGGGCCGTGCTGCACCGCCGGCCCTGCGCGGTCACCGTGCGGTCCATCGGGCCGAAGCCCTCCTGGCGGTAGCCGTTCAGATCGTCGGTGCGGCCATAGCCGGCCTGCCCCCCCGCCTCCACCATCGCCTCGTAGAGCGGGTTGACGCCCGGCTTGGCGGTGGTGACGAACAGCGGGCCGTCGCTGCCGTGATAGGCGTTGGGGCCGATGTCGCGCGTCTCCGCCTTGCGGAAATAGGGCAGGCAGTCGAGATAGCTCCAGTCCTCCAGACCCGGCAGCTCGGCCCAGCCGTCATAGTCCAGCGCGTTGCCGCGGATGTAGCACATGCCGTTGATCAGCGACGAACCGCCCAGCCCCTTGCCGCGCCCGCACTCCATGCGACGGTTGTCCATGTGCGGTTCGGGTTCGGTCTCGTAGGCCCAGTTGTAGCGGCGGCCCTGGAGCGGGAATGCCAGCGCCGCCGGCATCTGGGTGCGGTAGTCCAGCCGGTGGTCGGGCCCGCCCGCCTCCAGCAGCAGGACGCTGACGCCGGCATCCTCGGTCAGGCGGCAGGCGAGGACGTTGCCGGCCGACCCGGCGCCGACGATGATGTAATCGTACTCGCGCACCGCAGAGGCGATGGAGGGCATAGCGTCGGGCATGGCGGCGCCGTTCCCCGGCGCGTCGGCCCCGGAGGTCGGTGAATTCGACATCGAACACCCCTTCTTTGAAAAGCGGGCTTCCTTGAAAGACGGGCTCAGAACACCGACGGGTAGGTTCCCAGCTCGACCTGGACCGATTTGACGCGGGTGTAATGGTCGAGCGTCTCGACCCCGTTCTCGCGGCCGATGCCCGACTGCTTGTAGCCGCCGACCGGCATCTCCGGCGGCGATTCGCCCCAGCCGTTGATCCAGCAGATGCCGGCCTCCAGCCGGTGGATCACCCGGTGGGCACGGGCCAGATCGGTGGTGACCAGCCCGGCGGCGAGGCCGTAGCTGGTGGCGTTGGCCCGCGTGACGACCTCCTCCTCGTCATCGAAGGTGAGGATCGACAGGACCGGGCCGAAAATCTCCTCGCGCACGATGGTCATGCCGTCGTGGCAGTCGGTGAAGATCGTGGGCGCCACATAGGCGCCGCGCGCGAAGGCCGGCCCCTCCGGAACGCCGCCGCCGGCCAGCAGCCGCGCGCCCTCCTCCTTGCCGGCCTCGATGTAGCGCAGCACCTTGTCGCGGTGGGCGAAGCTGGCGAGCGGGCCGAAGTTGGTGTCGGGATCCAGCGGATCGCCCATGCGGATGCGGCGCACGCGGGCCATCAGCCGCTCCTCGAACGCGGTCGCGATGCTGCGGTGGACGAACACGCGGGTGCCGTTGGTGCAGACCTGACCGGAGCTGTAGAAGTTCGCCATCATGGCGATGTCGGCGGCGCGGTCGAGGTCGGCATCGGCGAAGACGATCAGCGGCGACTTGCCGCCCAGCTCCATCGTCACCTCTTTCAGCGTCGATCCGCCGGCCGCGGCCATCACCCGCTTGCCGGTCTCCACCCCGCCGGTGAAGGACAGCTTCTCGATGCCGGGATGGGTCGCCAGCAGGGCGCCGACCCGGCCATCGCCCTGAACCACGTTGAACACGCCGTCGGGCAGCCCGGCCTCGCTGTAGATCGCCGCCAGATGGAGGGCGGTCAGCGGCGTCACCTCGCTCGGCTTGAAGATCATGGCGTTGCCGGCGGCCAGCGCCGGTGCCGATTTCCACAGCGCGATCTGGATCGGATAGTTCCAGGCGCCGATCCCGGCCACCACCCCCAGCGGCTCGCGCCGCGTGTAGACGAAGGAGCTTGGACGCAGCGGGATCTGCCGCCCTTCCAGCGCGGGGGCGAGACCGGCGTAATATTCCAGCACGTCGGCGCCGGTGGCGATGTCGACCGCCCGCGTCTCACTCAGCGGCTTGCCGGTGTCCAGCGTTTCGATTTCCGCCAGCGCGTCGTTGCGCTCGCGCAGTAGGGATACCGCCCGGCGCAGCACCCGCGACCGCTCCATCGCCGTCATCGCCGCCCATACCACCTGCCCGGCCCGTGCGCTGTCGACCGCGCGGTCCACGTCCGCGGATGTCGCCTGCGCGACCTCGGCCAGCATTTCCCCGGTCGCCGGATTGACGGTGGCGAAGCGCTCCTCACCCTCGCCCAGGAAGGGGCGACCGTGGACGTAATGGGCCAGCCGTCCGAATCGCGTCATCTCCTGTCTCCTATCCTCCTGAGCCCAGGACCCAAGGGTGCGTTGGTTCGCAGCACCATCTTTCCATAAGCACAGCCTGATTTTTTTTGATTGAACGTTCAATTAAAAAAAAGAGGGTGGCGATTCCGTTCTCCACTTTGGTCGTGTTCAAACAAATTTTTCGGCCCGCACCCGCTCATGGGCCGGGCAATCGGGCCGCCCCGCGCGAGACAAAGCCGTGCCATTCGGCGGCCCCCGCTTCAAATCGGCGGCCCCTCGTGCTACATCCTCGCGCGCTATGCTGCACATCAATGACCTGACCTTCCGCTTCGGCGGCCGAGTGTTGTTCGACCACGCGACGGCGGTGGTGCCCAAGGGGCACCGCGTGGCGCTGGTCGGGCGCAACGGCACCGGGAAATCGACCCTGCTGAAGCTGATCTCGGGCCAGCTGCAGACGGATGCCGGCGCAGTCACCCTGCCGGCCGGCATGCGGATGGGCATGGTGGCGCAGGAGGCCCCCAGCGGCCCGACCACGCTGATCGACGCCGTGCTGGCCGCCGACACCGAACGCACCGCCCTGCTGGCGGAGGCCGAGACGGCGACCGACCCGATGCGCATCGGCGAGATCCACGCCCGCCTCGCCGACATCGAGGCGCATTCCGCCCCGTCGCGCGCCGCCCAGGTGCTGTCCGGCCTGGGCTTCGACGCCGAAGCGCAGCAGCGGCCCTGTTCGGATTTCTCCGGCGGCTGGCGGATGCGCGTGGCGCTGGCCGGCGTGCTGTTCTCCCGCCCCGACCTGCTGCTGCTGGACGAGCCGACCAACCACCTCGACCTCGAAGCGACCATCTGGCTCGAGGGCTATCTGAAGAACTATCCGCACACCATCCTGCTGGTCAGCCACGACCGCGAACTGCTGAACGCGGTGCCGACCACGACGATCCACATCGACCAGGGCAAGCTCGTCACCTACAGCGGCAATTACGATCAGTTCCTGGCGCAGCGCCGCGCCAACCAGGAGCGCATCGCCTCCATGGCCGCCAAGCAGGAAGCACGGCGCAAGCACATGATGTCCTATGTCGACCGCTTCCGCTTCAAGGCCAGCAAGGCCCGTCAGGCGCAGAGCCGCCTGAAGCTGCTGGAGAAGATGGAGTCGATCACGCTGATGGAGGACGATCCGGAGGTCGTCTTCAACTTCCCTCCCCCCGACGAGCTGGCGCCGCCGCTGATCGCGCTGGAGGGGGTGAGCATCGGCTATGGCGACAAGGTGGTCCTGCGGCGGGTCAACCTGCGCATCGACATGGAGGACCGCATCGGCCTGCTGGGCGCCAACGGCAACGGCAAGTCGACGCTGGTCAAGCTGCTGGCCAACCGGCTGCAGCCGATGGCCGGCGAGATGCGGCGCCCGCCCAAGCTGCGCATCGGCTATTTCGCCCAGCATCAGGCCGAGGAGCTGGACCTGTCGCTGACGCCGATCCAGCAGACCCAGCGCATCATGCCGCTGGCGCTGGAGGAGAAGGTGCGCGCCCATCTCGGCCGCTTCGGCTTCCCCCAGGCGAAGGCGGAAACCAAGATTTCCAACCTGTCGGGCGGCGAGAAGGCCCGGCTTCTGCTGGCGCTGATGAGCCGGGAAGTCCCGCACATCCTGATGCTGGACGAACCGACCAACCATCTGGACATCGACAGCCGCGAAGCGCTGATCGAGGCGATCAACGATTTCCCCGGCGCCGTCATCATCATCAGCCACGACCCCCACCTGATCGAGATGACGGTGGACCGGCTGCTGCTGGTCGCCGACGGTACGGTGCAGGCCTATGACGGCGACCTGGACGATTACCGCCGCTATCTGCTCGACCGCGCCAAGGCGGAGCGGGCGGCAGCCAAGAATGACGGCACCAAAGGCGGTGCGGAGCGCGACGCCGGGCCGAACAAGAAGGACCAGCGCCGCGCCGCGGCCGAGGCGCGCACCGCGCTCGCCCCGCTGAAGCGCAAGGCCACCGACGCCGAGGCGCTGGTGACCAAGCTGAGCGAGGAGAAGCGCAAGATCGAGACGAAGATGTCCGACCCCGCGCTCTACAGCGGTCCGTCGGACAAGCTGACCAAGCTGCAGATCGAACTGGGCACCGTGGAGAAGAAGCTGGCGACCGCAGAGGAAACCTGGCTGGAGGCGCTCGAACTCTACGAGAGCGCCGCGGCGGAGGCCGGCGTTTGAACGCCGACCATCACATCGACCACCCGCTCGCCGATGAGGTCGGCAAGCCGCAGCGCGACGGCGCCATCGCCCTGCCCGCCCTGTGCGGAACGGAGGAGGAGGAGCGCACGTCGGACGTGCTGGCCCGTTTCCGCGCCAATTTGCCGGCCGGCCGGGTCACGCTGGGCGACCTGATCCGGGCGCTGGGCGACCGGTCGCTCGGCACCATCCTGCTGGCGCTGTCGCTGCCCACCATCGCGCCGGTGCCGCTGGGCGTGTCCTGCCTGTTCGACCTGCCCATCGTGCTCTACACCGCCCAACTCGCCTTCGGCCGGCGCGGGGCGCGGCTGCCGGACTGGCTGCTGCGGCGGTCCATCGGCACCGGGCTGGCGGCGCGCACGCTGGATGCCGCCATGCCGCGCCTGACGGGGATCGAGCGGATGCTGAAGCCGCGGCTCCACCGGCTTGCCCGCATCGATCAGGAACGTTGGTTCGGGCTTCTGCTGTTCATCCTGACTCTGACCTGCATCGTGCCGCTGCCGTTGACCGGCTGGCTGCCGGGCTTCGCGCTGGTGCTGATCTCGCTGGGGCTGATCGAGCGCGACGGCGGCGCCATAGGCCTCGGCCTCGGGCTGACCGCCGCGGCGCTGGTGTTCCTGACGCTGGTGGCGAGCAGCCTGTCATACGCCGGTCACCAACTTCTGGCAGCAACTCTGCATTAAGGCAGCCGGATCGGGACGATGGGTGACGGGCCGCCCCAAACCAGGGAGGCCCGCATGACCGAGGCAGCATCCGCCACGCTTTCCGAATCCTGGCTGTTCTTCCGCCGCTGGCTGGCCGATCCCTGGGCGATGGGGTCGGTCGCCCCGTCCTCCCGGGCATTGCGCCGCCGGATCACCCGCGAGATCCGCTGTGAGGCCGACGAGGTGGTGGTGGAGTTCGGCGGCGGCACCGGCCCGATCACCGCCGCGATCCTGGAGTCCGGCATCCCAGCCGACCGGCTCTACAGCTTCGAGATCGACCGCGACCTCGCCCGCCATCTGCGCGTCCGATGCCCGGCCGTAACCGTCATCGCCGACGATTGCCGCAAGGCGCCGGAGCTGCTGGGCGAAGCGCTGTGCGGCAAGGTCGGCACGGTGGTGATCGGCATCCCGATGATCACCTTCCCGCTGGAGTTCCAGCGCGAGGTGCTGGACGCCACCTTCCGGATCCTGCGTCCGGGCGGGCGCTTCCTGCTCTACAGCTTCATGCCGCATTCGCCGCTGAACCGCGATGCGCTTGGGCTGAAGGGCGAGAGGCTGGGCTTCACGCTACGGAACCTGCCGCCGGCCTCGGTATGGGGGTACCGCCGCGCCGGAGAGTGATAGGGTATCCCCGTCCGGTCACTCCACAACCAGCGAGAGCCTCCATGAAATTCGGGTATACGATTCTCTATGTTCCCGACGTTGCAGCGTCGCTGGCCTTTTTCGAGAAGGCGTTCGGCCTGAGCCGGCGCTTCCTCGCCGAAACGGGCGACTATGGCGAGTTGGACACCGGCTCCACCACCCTGTCCTTCGCCAGTCAGGAACTGGCGTTGTCGCACCATCCCGCCGGCTATGTGTTCGCCAGCGGCAGCGACAAACCCCTGGGCGTCGAGATCGCCCTGGTCACCGACGACGTGGAGGCGGCGCACGCCACCGCACTGACCGCCGGCGCCACCGAATTGGCACCGCCGAAGGCCATGCCGTGGGGTCAGACCGTATCCTTCCTCCGCTGTCCCGACGGTACTCTGGTGGAACTCTGCACGCCGGTCGGAGGCTGACGGTGCCAATTGCGGCCGCGGTTGCCTCGCCGTGAACGCCCCGCTTATGCTCCGCCCTCTCGCTCACAGTCATGGATGCCCCGGTGCTGTCCTTCATCCTGTCGAAGCTGCTGTGGGGCGTCTTCGCGCCCGGCAATGCGCTGGTGCTGGCGGTGGCGCTGGGGGCGCTGCTGCTGCGGACGCGGCGCTGGCAACGCGCGGGGCGGCGGCTGGTCACGCTGGCGGCGGTGCTGCTTCTGCTGGTCATGTATACGGGGGTGGGCGCGCTGGTCGCGCTGCCGCTGGAAAACCGCTTCCCGCGGGTAGAGCCGGAGGGGCGGATCGACGGCATCGTCATGCTGGGCGGCGCGGTCAACCCGCCGATCACCGCCGACCGCGGCGATCCCTCCGTCAATGAGGCGGCGGAGCGGATCCTGGGATTCGCCGACCTCGTCCGCAGCCATCCGGAGGCCAAGGCCGTCTTCACCGGCGGGTCCGGCCGGCTGCTGGGGCAGGAGTACAAGGAGGACGTCACCGCCCGCGCCGCCCTGCTCCAGGCCGGCATTCCCGAAGACCGCGTGATCTATGAGGCGGACTCCCGCAACACCTGGGAAAACGCCGTCTTCAGCAAGGAGATGGTCAAGCCTCAGCCGGGGGAGCGCTGGGTCCTCGTCACATCGGCCATGCACATGCCGCGGTCGGTCGGCATCTTCCGGCAGATCGGGTGGGAGGTGATCCCCTACCCCGTCGATTACCGCACCCGCCACGACGCCAAGCCTTACCTGCGCTTCGAGTTCGGGCAGAATCTGGTGATCCTGGACGATGCGGTGCGGGAGTGGATCGGGCTGACCGCCTATCGGCTGATGGGCCGCACCGAAAGCCTGTTCCCCGGCCCCTGAGGGTCCTGCCCGCGAGCGGGCTGTGTCATCGTGTTTCCGCCGCGTTCGAGGCATTGGCGCGGCGATGCCACTCCGCTAGAGTGCCGCCGCCCCGGTGGTGGGGCCGGGTCGGGAAAGAAGGAAATTGGCGGATGCGTCGCTGGCGCGGGGTGAGCAGGGTCGTCGTGCTGGTGGGCGTGGCAGCGCTCGCCGCCTGCGCGCAGAAGCCCGCCGGCACCGGTTCGGGCCTTCCGACCAGCGGCGTCTACAAGGTGGGCAAGCCCTATCAGATCAACGGCGTCTGGTACTATCCCAAGGAAGATTACAGCTACGACGAGACCGGCATCGCGTCCTGGTACGGCCCCGGCTTCCATGAGAAGAACACCGCCAACGGCGAGATCTACGACCAGAACGAGTTGACCGCCGCGCACAAGACGCTGCCGATGCCGAGCCTGGTGCGGGTGACCAATCTGGACAACGGCCGGTCCATCGTCGTGCGGGTCAACGACCGCGGCCCCTACGCCAATGGCCGCATCATCGACATGTCGCGCCGCGGCGCCCAGCTGCTGGGCTTCGACGGTCCCGGCACCGCCAAGGTGCGCGTGCAGATCCTGGCGGAGGAAAGCCGCGCCATCGCCGCCGCGGCGCGCCAGGGCACGCCCGCCCCGATGCTGGCCGAACTCGACGGTCCGCCGCCGAAGGCCGCTCCGCGCGGCCGGATCGAGGTGACGGGGCCGGGCGGACCGGTGACGACCCTGGCCGCCGCCCGCCCGGCGGTGGTTGGCGCCCCCATTCCGCCGCCGACCACCGTCGCCGGCAGCATGTCGGAGGGACGATTCGTGCCGGCCCCCGTCGTGGCGCAATTGCCGGTGAAGGCCCATGAGGCCATCTATGTGCAGGTCGGCGCCTTCGGCAGCGAGGAGAATGTGGCGAAGGCCCGCGCCCGGCTGTCCACCATCGGCCAGCGCGCCAGCGTCAGCCAGACGCGGTCGGCCGGCATGACCCTGCATCGTGTCCGCGTCGGCCCGCTGGACAATGTGGAGCGTGCCGACAGCCTGCTGAACCAAATCATCCAGGCCGGCCTTACGGAGGCCAAAATCGTGGTGGATTGATCCGTCCACCCGACCTCATTCCCGGCCGCTCTGCACGAGCGCCAGTGACCCAATGCCTGTACCGAGTGCCCTTGGAGGATTGTTGCCATGAACGCTGATGTCGTCCGCCTGTGTGCCGTTTTCGGCCGTTCCGTTGCTGTTGCGGCCGGAATTGCGATGGCCGGGGCCACGATTGGCGCCGGCTTCACCGCGGTCTCGGTCCAGGCCGCGACCATCGACACCATCGCCAAGCAGGCGATCCTGGTCGATCTGACCTCGGACACCGTGCTGTTCGAGAAGAACGCCGACGAGCGGATGGCGCCCTCGTCGATGAGCAAGATCATGACCGCCTACATGGTCTTCGAGGCGATCAAGGCCGGCCGACTGACGCTGGAGAGCACGCTGCCGGTGAGCGAGCGGGCCTGGCGGATGCAGGGCTCCAAGATGTTCGTGGAGCTTCACAACAACATCAAGGTCGACGACCTGCTCAAGGGCATGATCGTTCAGTCCGGCAACGACGCCTGCATCGTGCTGGCCGAAGGGCTGGCCGGATCGGAAGGGGCCTTCGCCGAACAGGCGAACAAAAAGGCGCGCGAGTTGGGGCTGAAAAGCAGCAATTTCGTCAACGCCACCGGCTGGCCCGACCCGAACCACTATATGACCGCCCGCGATCTGGCGATCCTCGCCGAACGCCTGATCAAGGATTTCCCCGAATTCTACAAGTATGATTCGATCCGGGAGTTCAAGTATCACGGCATCACCCAGGGCAACCGCAACCCGCTGCTCTATCGCAACATGAATGTGGACGGGCTGAAGACCGGCCACACCGACGCCGGCGGCTATGGCCTGACCGCGTCCGGCGAGCGCGAGGGGCGGCGCCTGCTGCTGGTGGTCAACGGCCTGCCCAGCATGCAGGCGCGCGCCGACGAATCGGCCCGGCTGATCGAATGGGGTTTCCGTGAATTCGCCTCCTACACCCTCTACAAGGGCGGCGAGACGATCGAGCAGGTGCCGGTCTGGCTGGGCGAGCAGGACAGCGTCCCCGTCACCGTGCCGCAGAACCTCAGCGTCACCATGGCCCGCGCCGACCGGCCCGGCATGAAGGTGTCGCTGGTCAGCAGCGCGCCGGTTGCCGCCCCGATCAAGAAGGGCGACACTGTCGGCAAGCTGGTCATCTCCGCCCCCGGCTTCCCGGGCAAGGAGGTGCCGGTGGTTGCGGCGCAGGACATGCCGAAGGCCGGCTTCGTCGGTCGCGCCTTCGCCGCCGCCAAATATCTCGTCTTCGGCAACAGCCTGTAATCGTGACGACCATGCCGACCTTCACCGCCTCCGCCAACCGTGGCCGCTTCATCACGCTGGAAGGCGGCGAAGGGGCCGGCAAGTCGACCCAGCTGCGCCGCCTGGCCGAGTCCCTGCGCACCCGCGGCATCGACGTGGTGACGACGCGCGAACCGGGCGGATCGGCGGGGGCGGAGGAAATCCGCGGCCTGCTGGTGACCGGCGAGACCGGCCGCTGGAGCCCGGTGACTGAGGCTCTGCTGCACACCGCCGCCCGCCGCGACCATCTGGAACGGACGGTGTGGCCGGCGCTGGAGGCCGGCAAGTGGGTGCTGTGCGACCGCTTCTTCGACAGCACCATGGCCTATCAGGGCTATGGGCTGGGGCTGGGGCGGGAACTGGTGGAGACCTTGCAGCGGGCGGCGCTCGGCGAGTTCCGCCCCGACCTGACGCTGATCCTCGACATCGACGTCGAGCAGGGTCTGCGCCGCGCCGCCTCGCGCCATGGCGGCGAGGACCGCTATGAGCGGATGGACATCGGCTTTCACCAGCGGCTGCGCGACGGCTTTCTCGACATCGCCCGACTGGAGCCGGGGCGTTGCGCGGTGGTGGATGCCGACGCCGAC
Organism: Azospirillum sp. Sh1; assembly: GCF_008365135.1. Classification (NCBI taxonomy): domain Bacteria; kingdom Pseudomonadati; phylum Pseudomonadota; class Alphaproteobacteria; order Rhodospirillales; family Azospirillaceae; genus Azospirillum; species Azospirillum sp. Sh1. The sequence continues at coordinate 170,306 of NZ_VTTK01000001.1, forward strand.
CTGGACGGCGTGCAGGCGCGCGTCTGGGATGCCGTAGCTGGCCGGCTGGGGCTGCAATCGTGAGCAAGCCGCGCACATCCGCCCCTGCCGCCGCACCGGCCGCGGAGGAGGCGCTCGCCCCACGGCGCAACCCGGACCTCGTCGGGCATGAGGACGCGGAACGGCTGCTGCTGGAGGCCTGGAATTCCGGCCGGCTGCCGCATGCCTGGCTGATCGGCGGCACGCCGGGGATCGGCAAGGCGACGCTGGCCTTCCGCTTCGCCCGCTTCGTCCTGGCGCAAGACCCGCCGGGCGACAGCCTGTTCGGCAATAGTCTATTGGGCGGAGCCGCGCCGGTCACCTCGCTGCACATCGGCCCCGACCGTCCGGTGTTCCGCCGGGTGGCGTCGGGCGGCCATGCCGATCTGCTGACCGTCGAGCGCCAGCGCGACGAGAAGAAGGGCCGGCTGAAGCGCGACATCGCCGTCGATGACGTGCGCAAGATCGGCCCCTTCCTGCGCCGCACCTCGGCGGAAGGCGGCTGGCGCGTCGCGGTGATCGACGGCGCCGACCGCATGAACCTGAGCGGCCTGAACGCCATCCTGAAAATCCTGGAGGAGCCGCCGCCCGGCGCCCTGCTGCTGCTGGTCAGCGACAACCCCGGCGGCATGCTACCGACCATCCGCTCGCGCTGCCGCAAGCTCACGCTGAAGCCGCTGGATGAGGAGACGGTGATCGACCTGCTGGGGCAGCACCGACCGGACATCGCCGCCGACGACCGCCCGGCGCTGGCCCGGCTGTCGGAGGGCAGCGTCGGCCGCGCCATCGACCTTGCCGACGCCGGCGGCCTCGCGCTCTACCGCGAGATGATCGGGCTGCTGTCCGACCTGCCGCGCATCGACATCGTCGCGGCGCACGCCTTCGGCGACAAGCTGACCCGCAAACAGGACGACGGGATGTTCGAGACGGCGACCGAACTGCTGGTCTGGTGGCTGGCCCGCTTCGCCCGGTCGCTCGCCCGTGGGTCCTGGCCGGCGGAGGTGGTGCCGGGCGAGGCCGCCCTGATGACCCGGCTGGCCAACGCCCGCGGTCTTGAACGTTGGGTGGAGGTGTGGGAAAAGGTTCAGCGTCTTTTCGCGCGCGCGGAATCCGCAAACCTGGACCGCAAGCAGGTGGTCCTGAACGCCCTGTCGGCGCTGGAAACGGCAGCCGCCTAGGGTTATTTCAGAACCTGCCGGTTGAACCTGACTTGAAAGAAAGTGCCGCAAATGGCCGGGCCGAAGACCTTCTATCTGACGACGCCGATCTATTACGTGAACGACGTGCCGCACATCGGCCACGCCTACACCACGCTCGCCTGCGACGTCCTCGCCCGGTTCATGCGCCTCGACGGCTATGACGTGAAGTTCCTGACCGGCACCGACGAGCATGGCCAGAAGGTGGAGAAGTCGGCGGAGAAGGCCGGCATCGCGCCGCAGGACTTCACCGACCGGGTGTCGCAGAATTTCCGCGATCTCGTGTCGCTGATGAACTATTCCAACGACGACTTCATCCGCACCACCGAGCCGCGCCACGTCAAGTCGGTGCAGGCGCTGTGGACGGTGCTGAAGGATCGCGGCGAGATCTATCTGGGGTCCTACGCCGGCTGGTATTCGGTCCGCGACGAAGCCTTCTATGGTGAGGACGAGCTGACCACCAACGCCGAGGGCAAGAAGATCGCCCCCACCGGCGCCGAGTGCGAATGGGTCGAGGAGCCGTCCTATTTCTTCAAGCTCTCGGCCTGGCAGGACCGGCTGATCGAGTTCTATGAACAGAACCCGGACTTCATCGCGCCGGCAGGCAAGCGCAACGAGGTGATGTCCTTCGTCAAGTCCGGCCTGAAGGACCTGTCGGTCAGCCGCACAACCTTCAAGTGGGGCATCCCGGTGCCGGGCGACGACGCCCACATCATGTATGTCTGGCTGGACGCGCTGGCGAACTACATCACCGCCGTCGGCTACCCCGACACGACGGGCGAGTATGCCAAGTACTGGCCGGCCGACCTGCACATGGTCGGCAAGGACATCCTGCGCTTCCATGCCGTCTATTGGCCGGCCTTCCTGATGGCCGCCGGCCTGCAGCCGCCCCGCCGTGTCTTCGCTCATGGCTGGTGGACGATCGAAGGCCAGAAGATGTCGAAGTCTCTCGGCAACGTCATCGCGCCGGAAGCGCTGGTCAACACCTACGGCCTCGACCAAACCCGCTATTTCCTGCTGCGCGAAGTGCCGTTCGGCAATGACGGCGACTTCTCGCACAAGCAGATGGTCAACCGGATCAACGGCAACCTCGCCAACGATTACGGCAATCTGGTGCAGCGGGTCCTGTCGATGATCGGCAAGAACTGCGGCGCCGCCGTGCCGACGCCGGGTGACTTCACCGAGGCGGACAATGCGCTGCTCGGCTCGGCCTACGGCATGCTGGACATCGTCCGGGCGGAGATCAAGGCGCAGGCCTTCCACAAGGCGCTGGACGCCATCTGGGCCGTGGTCGGCGACGCCAACCGCTATGTCGACGAACAGGCCCCGTGGGCACTGAAGAAGACCGACCCGGCACGCATGGCGACCGTGCTCTATGTGCTGGCCGAGACGATCCGCCACCTCGCCATCCTGACCCAGCCGGTGATGCCGGACAGCTCCGCCAAGATCCTCGACCTGCTGGCGCTGGGTCCGGATGCGCGCGGCTTCGGCACATTGGGTCCGTCGGGGGCGCTGGCCGCCGGCACGCCGCTGCCGACGCCGCAGGGCGTCTTCCCGCGTTACGTCGAAGAACCGAAGACCTGAGTTCCCTTATGCTCGTCGACAGCCATTGCCATCTCGACTTTCCCGATTTCGCCGAAGAACTGGACGCGGTCGTCGACCGCGCCCGGCAGGCCGGCATCGGGCGGATGGTCACCATCTGCACCTACATCAGCCGCTTCGACCGCATCCTGGCGGTGGCGGAGCGCTATGACGACATCCTCTGCTCGGTGGGGGTCCATCCCCACCAGGCGGCGGAGGAGTTCGCCATCACCACGACCGAAACGCTGGTGGAGCTGTCGCGCCATCCCAAGGTGATCGGGCTAGGCGAGACGGGGCTCGATTACTTCTATGACAAGAGCCCACGCGACCAGCAGCAGGAGTGCTTCCGCCGGCACATCCGCGCCAGCCTGGAGACCGGCCTGCCGCTGATCATCCACACCCGCGACGCCGACGACGACACCATGCGCATCGTCAAGGAGGAAGCGGCCGGGCAAAAGGTGAAGGGGCTGCTGCACTGCTTCAGCTCCGGCCGCGCGCTGGCGGAGGAGGCGGTGGAGTACGGCTTCACCCTGTCGTTGTCGGGCATCGTCACTTTCAAGAAGTCGGAGGACCTGCGCGCCATCGTGAAGGACGTGCCGCTCGACCGCATCCTGGTGGAGACCGACGCGCCCTACCTCGCGCCGATCCCCTTCCGCGGCAAGCGCAACGAGCCGGCTTACGTCGCCCACACCGCCGCCTGCGTGGCGGAGGTGAAGGGAGTGTCGGCGGAGGAGCTGGCGCGGGTCACCACCGACAATTTCTTCCGCCTGTTCGACAAGGCCGCCCAAGACAAGGCTGCTGAATGAGCGAAGCCGGCCCGTCATCCGGCGCGATGCGCGTGACCGTCCTCGGCTGCGGCGGCTCGCGCGGCGTTCCGGTGATCGCCGGTTTGCCGGGCGGCCAGTGGGGCCGTTGCGATCCCGCCAATCCGAAGAATCGCCGCATGCGCCCGTCGGTGCTGGTGGAGAGCGGCGAGGTATCGGTGCTGGTCGACACCTCTCCCGACCTGCGGCAGCAGCTGCTGGACAGCGGCTGTGCGCGGCTTGATGCCGTGCTGTGGACCCACCAGCATGCCGACCATTGCCACGGCATCGACGAATTGCGCGAGATCTGCCGGCACATGCATGCGCCGATCGACGCCTATGGCTGGGACGAACATCTGCGGGACATCGAGGTCCGCTTCCCCTACTGCTTCGATCCGCTGCCGGAGGGCTATCCCTTCTACCGGCCGGTGCTGAAGGCGCATCGGGTCGACGGGCCGTTCCGCGTCAAGGGGCTGGAGGTCACGCCGTTCGAGCAGGACCACGGCTATATGCGGACGGTGGGCTACCGGTTCGGGCGCTTCGCCTATTCCACCGACGTGGTGAGGCTGGACGACCGGGCCTTCGAGGCGCTGGCGGGGGTGGACACCTGGATGGTCGATTGCGGCCGGATCGAGCCGCCCCACCCGGTGCATGCGCATCTGGCGCTGACGCTGGAGTGGATCGAACGGGTGAAGCCGCGGCGGGCGTTCCTGACCCACATGGACAACAGCATGGACTACGACAGCCTGCTGCGGATCCTGCCGGAAGGGGTCGAGCCGGCTTATGACGGGCTGGTGATCGAGGTGTGAGGGGATGCGGCAAGGTGTTCTGCGGCGATTGCCCCCTCCCTTCCCATGGCAATGCCATGGGCCCCTTCCCTCCCCCGCCTTCGGCGAGAGAGGGGAGAGATTGCGGAGCGGCGACAATTCCCTCTCCCGCTGAAGGCGGGGGAGGGTTAGGGAGGGGGCAAGAGCCTGCCCCTCCCCACCCCAAAAACCCCTTACTTCTTCTTTTCAAGCGGCGGGGCCGCGTAGACGAAGCGGTCGAAGCTGTATTCGGCGACGCGGAACCACAGATACTCTTCCTCGCGGAACTTCTTCCACGCCTCGTAGATCTTGCGGAACTTCTCGTTCTTCGCCGCCTCGTCCTCGTACACCTCGATGGCGGCCTGATAGCAGGCTTGCATCACCTCGTTCGGGAAGGGACGCAGCTGGGTGCCGGCGGCGACCAGACGCTTCAGCGCGGTCATGTTCTGGACGTCGTACTTGCCCAGCATGTCGAGCGTGGCGTCGGCGCAGGCCGCCTGCAGCGCCGCCTTGTAGGCCGGCGGCAGCGATTCGAACTTCTCCTTGCCGAACATCATGGAGACCTGCGGGCCGCCTTCCCACCAGCCGGGATAGTAGTAGTACTTGGCAACCTTGTTGAAGCCGAGCTTCTCGTCGTCATAGGGGCCGACGAACTCGGCGCCGTCGATGGTGCCCTTTTCCAGCGCCGGATAGATGTCGCCGCCGCCGATCTGCTGCGGCACGACGCCCAGCTTGGCCATGATGGTGCCGGCATAGCCGCCGATGCGGAACTTCAGGCCCTTCAGGTCCTCGACCGACTTGATTTCCTTGCGGAACCAGCCGCCCATCTGGGTGCCGGTGTTGCCGGCGCCGATGGCGACCAGATTGTGGCCGGCGAAGAACTCCGCCATCAGCTCCTTGCCGCCGCCATGGGTCATCCAGGCGTTCTGCTGGCGGGCGTTCAGACCGAACGGCATCGCCGCGTCGAAGGCGAAGGTCGGATCCTTGCCGACGTAATAGTAGGAGACGGTGTGGCCGCACTCGATCGTGCCGTCCTTGACCGCGTCCAGAACCTGCAGAGCCGGAACGATCTCGCCAGCCGCGAAGACGCGGATCTGGAACTTGCCGTCCGTCAGTTCGGCCACGCGCTTCGCGACGAACTCCGCACCGCCATAGATGGTGTCGAGGCTCTTCGGGAAGCTGGAGGCGCAGCGCCACTTGATCTCGGGCGTGGACTGGGCGATGGCGGGGGCGGCAAGCGTGCTGGCGGCGACGCCCACACCGGCGGAGGTCAGAAATGCACGACGTTTCATGCAGAAGCTCCCTTGTCCATTCTCTGTTATGCGTTCTTATCGCCGGACCGGCGGATGCCCTGCCAAGGCATGCCTGCCCGCACCCGCGCATGCCAGGACCCTCACGGGACCGGACGATGCCGGGTGAGCGGGGAAAGCGGGAATGAGTGGGATGCACGCTCGACCGACCCGGACGGCGCACCGCGGGCAGCCATGGAACCGGTGGGCACCGGCGCGTTGCGCCATCCGCCCGGTTCCATGGCATCCCGACGTTGGTGTGCGTTTCCTCCCGTCCATCCGGGCTTGCCGCCAGCCTTTCGGCCGATCCGCCCCAGCTTTCTTTTGCTGACCGGATTATGCAGGAAGCAAACGGTCGGGATCAAGCGCGAACCGGAATAGAAGTCTGTATTTCAGAGGTTTAACGCTGCGGCGCGAAGCCGCGGGTTCCATTCAACCACGGCCCGGCAGCCTGCGGCGGCGCTTTCACCATCGGGCTTCTCGAATCCGGCGGCGACGCCCCCCATCTTTTGCGATGACCGCGCCCGGCCGCAGGAAAGCGACACCAGCACGGGTGCGGCGCGAACCGCCGGCCGTGCTGAACTGTTGACGAGGACGGAGCAGGCACTTGCGGGTTGGAAGGCCATGAAAAACGCGACTGTGGCGGACGTCAGGAACGATGCGGCTGCGCGCGATCTGCGGCTCGACTTCTTCCGTGGCTTGGCCCTGTGGTTCATCTTCGTGAACCACATCCCGGCCAACCAGATCTCGTGGGCGACCCCGCGCAATTTCGGACTGAGCGACGCCACGGAGATCTTCGTCTTCATCTCCGGTTACACCGCGGCCCTGGTCTATGGCCGGACACTGGACCGGCAGGGGGTGCCGATGGCGGCGGCGCAGGTGCTGCACCGCTGCTGGACGCTGTACGTCACCTACATCATCCTGTTCTTCGCCTACACCGCCCAGATCGCCTACACCGCCCGCGCCTTCGACAGCCCGCTGTTCGCGGAGGAGATGGGCATCGCCGGCTATTTCCAGGACCCCGTCACCGCCCTGACCCAGGCGCTTGTGCTGAAGTTCCGGCCGGCGAACCTGGACGTGCTGCCGCTCTACATCGTGCTTCTGCTCTGCTTTCCCATGCTGCTGCCGGTGCTGCGCCGCCGGCCGCTGGGGATGCTGGCAGGGTCGGCCGCATTGTATCTCGCGGCGCGGCAATGGGGGTGGAACCTGCCCACCTATCCGGACGGCGGTGTCTGGTACTTCAACCCCTTCACCTGGCAATTCCTGTTCGTGCTGGGCGCGTCGCTGCAATTCCAGCCGGAGTTGCGGGGCGAACTGACCCGCTTCCGCATGCCGGTGGCGGTCGCGGCGGGGACGGTCCTGCTGGCCAGCCTGTTCCTGACGCTGTCCTGGAAATTCGCCCCGCTGCACGCGCTGATCCCGGCGTCGCTGACCGACATCCTCTATCCCATCAGCAAGACCGATATCGACCCGCTGCGTCTGCTGCATTTCTTCGCGCTGGCCTATCTGGTGCTGTGGCTGGTGCCGGCGGAGGCGTCCTGGCTGCGCGGGTCCCTGGCCGCCCCGGTGCTCGCCTGCGGGAGGCAGTCGCTGCATGTGTTCTGCCTGGGCGTGCTGCTGTCCTTCGCCGGGCAGACCGTGCTTGTCCATGTCAGCGGCTCGCTTTCCGCCCAGTTCCTTGTTACCGTGCTCGGCATCGCCACGATGGTGCTGATGGCGCGCTTCCTGAACTGGTACCAGTCGGCGGAGCGGGCGCGGCGCCACCGGGTTGCGGCCACCACGAAGATGGGCGCATGAGGGGTGCATGGCGCGAGGGCGGGACGACGGAAGGGACGGCGGATGCTGACGGTCACGGCGATCCTGCTGGCGGCCGCGCTGTTCGTTTCCCCGGATCGCGCCCTGGCTGTCCAAGCGGCCGCTCCATCCATTGACCCCACTTGCGCCGTGCCGGAATCCGTCCTTGCCCCCGGCGGCGGGCTGCCGCGCGTGTCGGCGCAGTTGGCTGCCGGGCATCCACTGTCGATCCTGGTCGTCAATTCCGCCAAATCGGCAGCCAAGTCCGGCATCGTCGGCTATCCCTCCCGACTGGAAGACGAGCTGAAGCGCCGCCTGCCCGGCCGCGAGGTCAGCACCGCCGTGCTGAACCTTCCCGGCGAGGCGGCCCCAGCCATGGTCGCTCCGCTGACCCAGGCGGTGGAGGAGCGGCGACCGGCGCTGGTCGTCTGGCAGACCGGCACGGTCGACGCCATGCGCAGCCTGGATCTCGAGAGTTTCGGCACAGCACTCCAGTCCGGCATCGCCGAGGTCCAGCGCCGCGGGGCCGACATCGTCATCATGGACATGCAGTACAGCATGCACACGGCGCAGTTGATCGACTTCGCCCCCTACGTGTCCTACATGTCCTGGCTGGCACAGAGTTCGGACGTCTTCCACTTCCCCCGCTACGACATCATGCGGCATTGGGTGGAGGACGGCCGGGTCGATTTCGCCGACGAATCGGACGAGGCGAAACGGCGTGCTTATGAATTCGTTCACCAATGCATCGGACAATTGCTGGCGCAAAGCGTCGCGACGATGATCGACCCCCTGTCGATCGCCCGGCGCACCGGAGCGACCAATTGAGTTTTGTCCTGTCGTCCGCCGTCCGCGTCCTGTCGCTGATCGCCGCCCTGGCCGTTTCCGTCCCGGCCCTGGCCGCCGATCCCGCCGCCGCACGCTGCCAGTTGCCGCGCGGTGCCTCAGCACTGTCGGTTCCCCTGCCGCAGTTGTCCCAGCGCATCGCCGCGGGCGCGCCGATCCGGATCGTCGCCATCGGCTCCTCCTCCACCGCCGGAGCGGGGGCGAGTTCGCCGGACAAGGCCTATCCGGCCCGCCTCGCCCATTACCTGGGCGAGCGGTTCCGCAGCGCCGACATCGCGGTGCTGAACCGCGGCATCAACGGCGAGACCGACGACCAGACCGAAAAGCGGATCGCGGCCGACGCGTTGGACGCCAAGCCCGATCTTGTGATCTGGCAGGTCGGCGCCAACACGGTCCTGCGCGACGGCGACCAGACCTTGAGCGAGCGTTCGGTTCGCCGGGGGGTGGAGCGGCTGCGCCGCGCCGGGATCGACGTGGTGCTGATGGACCTGCAATACGCCCCGAAGATGCTGGAAAAGACTGGGGTCGTCCCAATGCTGTCCCGCATCGCCGGGATCGCCACCGACCAGCATATCGGCCTGTTCCGCCGCTTCGACGTGATGCGGTCGCTGGTGGAAACCCGCGGGATGACCATGGCCGACCTGATCGGACCGGACGGCGTCCATCAGAACGACGTCGGCTACGACTGTGTCGCCCGCATGCTGGCGGTCGGCATCGAGGACGCGGTGAGCATCCACAACAGCGGGCTTCAGCGGTAAAGGAACCGGGGCGTCACGGCGCCCCGCACCCTCAGCGCTGCATCATCGCGCTTTCCTTGCCGCACAGGAAGAACACCTTGGAATAGACCTTCAGCAGCGCGTCGGTCAGCGCCTGCACCTCGGGGCTGCCCATGGCGCGCGGCTTGGCGGGATCGACATGCAGGACGCAGCTGTCCTTCACGTCGTTGAAGGCGGCCAGCGCGTGGATGCGGTCGGGGCGGAACTCGTCGGGGAAATTCTCGTCCATCAGCCAGAAGCACTGGAAGTTCCGGCAGGATTGCGGCCGCTCCTCGTAGATCGAGCAGCCCTTGCCCTGATCGCAGGACGCGCACCATTTGGCGGCGGGCTTCTTCAACTCGGGCACGCCCATCAGCTTGCAGCAGAGGGTGCATTCACCGCAGTTGCGGTCGGACATCGGACAAACTCCAAAAAACGACGGCTCGCAGCGGCTTACACCGGTGCTGGCAGGGCAATGTGCTCGTCCTCGGCGGCCAGCAGCCGCTCGACCGCCTCCGGCAAGGCCGGACGGGCGAAATGATAGCCTTGGGCGTATTGGCACAGACCGCGCAGATACACCGCTTCGTCCGCCGTTTCCACCCCTTCCGCCACGCAGTCCAGCCGCAAAATGGTGGCAAGGCCGGCGATGACCTGGACGATGGCGGCATTGCCCTCCCCCGTCGACACCGCACGGACGAAGCTGCGGTCGATCTTCAGCACGTCCACCGGCAGCTTGTGCAGGTAGGCGAGCGAGGAGTAGCCGGTGCCGAAATCGTCGATCGACAGCCGCACGTCCATGTCGCGCAGGCTTTGCATCAGCATCCGGCATTCGTCCGGATCCTGGACCAGCAGGCTTTCGGTCAGCTCCAGCTTCAGGCTGGAGGGCGGGATCGGCACGGCATCCAGCAGGTCGCGCACCGCGCCGACGATGTCGTCGTCACGGAACTGCCGGGTGGAGACGTTGACGCTCATGAACAGCGGGGTGGCGCGGGGGAATCGCGCCTGCCACGCCGCCAGTTGCCGTACCGCCTCGCCCAGCGCCCAGCGGCCCATCGGCGCGATCAGGCCGGTCTCCTCGGCCAGCGGAATGAACTCGGCGGGAGAGACCAGACCGCGGTCGGGGTGGTTCCAGCGCATCAGCGCCTCGAATCCCGCGATGGCGCCGGTCTCCAGCAGGACGATGGGCTGGTAATGCAGGCAGAGTTGCCCCTGCTCCAGCCCTGCACGCAGGTCGGCCTCCATCCGCATGGCGGCCATCGCCTGCCGGCGCAGGTTGGCGTCGAACACGTCGATGCGCGCCCGCCCGCCGCTCTTGGCACGGTACATGGCGAGGCTGGCGTCGCGCAGCATGTCCTCCGCCCGGTCGTAGCCGGTCTGGCTCAGCGCCACGCCGATCGAGGCGGTCAACACGATGTCGCGCCCCTCCTCCAGCGTGACCGGCCGTGAAATGGCGCGGGCCATGCGCTCCGCCGCCTCCAGAGCGTCGCCGGCATCGTCCAGTTCGTCCACCAGCACCGCGAACTCGTCGGCCGACAGGCGGGCCAGCGTGTCGCCGACGCGGCGGCTGGCGTCGAGACGCCTGGCGACGATGCGCAGCACGCCGTCGCCGGCGCTGGTGCCGAGCGCGTCGTTGATCGCCTTGAAGCGGTCCAGGTCGATGATGATGGTGGCGAAGGGCCGGGCTCCGACGCGCCGGTTGCGGTCCAGCGCCTGCCCGATGCGGTCCAGCAGAAGCGTGCGGTTTGGCAGTCCGGTCATGCTGTCGTGGACGGCGTCGAACAGGATCTGCTGTTCGGCCTTCTTGCGCGCGGTGATGTCGGTCATCGAGCCGGCCATCCGGACGGCGCAGCCGCTGTCGTTGCGCACCGCCAGCCCGCGCACCAGCATCCACATCTCCTGACCGGCCTTGTCGCGGATGCGGAATTCATGCTGGAGGTGCGGGCGCTCGCCGGTCAGGTGCAGGTTGATCGCGGTGCGCAGCCCGTCCAGGTCGCCGGGCGTGACCCGCTGGAACCATTCTTCGATGGAGCCGGCGATCTCCGCGTCATCGAAGCCCAGCATCGCCTTCCAGCGCGGCGAGTAATAGACCTCGCCGCTGTCGATGTGCCAGTCCCACAGCCCGTCGGCGGCCCCGGCAGCGGCGAGGGCATAGCGCTCCTCGCTCTGGCGCAGGCGCTGTTCGGCCGTCTTGCGGTCGGTCACGTCGGCCTGGCTGCCGACCAGCCGGGTCGGCTTGCCGTCGGCGTCCAGTACCGCGATGCCGCGGCAGGCCATCCAGCGGATCGCCCCGGCGGCGTTGCGCATGCGGTATTCGACCTGGAAAGCCGCTTCCGGTTCGGCCCCTGCGCCGCCGAGCGCGGCCATCGCGTCGGTCAGGATCGCCCGGTCGGCCGGCAGGATGCGGCCCAGCCATTCCCGCGGGTTGTCGGTCAGTTCGGCCGGCGACAGCCCGAGCAGCGACGCCCAGCGCGGCGAGAAATAAACGCGGTCGGTGACCAGATCCCAGTCGTAGAGCCCGTCGTTGCTGGCCGCGGCGGCGAGCGCATAGCGTTCCTCGCTGCGGCGCAGTTCCTTTTCGGCATGCTTGCGGTCGGTGATGTCGGCGACCGATCCCACCAGCCGGATCGGCTCCCCCGAATCGTCCATCACCGCCATGCCGCGACAGACCAGCCAGCGCCAGTGCGGCTTCGCCGCGATGGCGGAATCGGCACGGCGGACGCGGTGTTCGATCTGGAAGGGGACGGACAGACCGACCATCTGCGCCTCGAAGGACGCATGCAGCCAGTCGACATCTTCCGGGTGGACCAGCGACAGCCAGTCGTTCGGCCGGTTGGATTCGCGGCTTGAATCGCCCGGCGGTAGCCCGAGGAACTCCTTGAAGCGGGGGGAGAGGTACAGCGTGTCGCTACGCAGGTCCCAATCCCAGACGCCTTCGGTTCCGGCCTTTTCCGCCAGCAGATATCGGTCGATGTTGGTGTTCAAGACCCCTCGTCGGACCCGTCGGCGGTCAGCGATTGGTGGGGCCTCCCACCGTTGAGCCTCCGATTGTAGGGGCGTTTTGGTGAAGAAACCATAAATGCTTGTCGCAGGTCGGTTATCCCGATTGCCGAGGGTTCCTTCCGCGAAATTTTTTCCTATATTAGGATAGCTCGCCACCTCATCCGAAACCGGCACCGATGGATTGGTCCGATCAGGCAATCGTTCTGTCCACCCGCCCCCAGGGGGAAGGGTCCGCCGTCGCGACCCTGCTGACGCGCGAGCACGGCCGCCATGCCGGCATGGTGATGGGCGGCCGGTCAACGCGCCAACGCGGCACGCTGGAACCGGGCACGCTGGTCCACGCCCGCTGGCGCGGACGGCTGCCGGAGCATCTCGGCCATTTCACGCTGGAGTCGGTGAAGGGCTATGCCGCCAATTTCTTCGACGACGCCCAAGCGCTGGCCGCGCTGATCAGCGCCTGTGCGCTGGTGGAGGCCGCCCTGCCGGAACGGGAGGCGCACCCTGCCCTGTTCGACGGGCTGCTCGCCCTGTTCGACCTGCTCGACAACCCGGCTTGGGCCGAGAGCTATGTGCGGTGGGAGGTCGGACTGCTAGCGGAGCTTGGATTCGGCCTCGACCTCGACCGCTGCGCGGTGTCGGGGGCCAACGACTATCTCGCCTATGTCAGCCCGCGCACCGGCCGCGCGGTGACCGCGTCGGTGGGGGAGCCCTATCGCGACCGGTTGCTTCCCCTACCGGATTTCCTTGCCGGGCGCGGCGGCGGCGGACCGGCTGCCGTCTCCGACGGGCTGCGGCTGACCGCGCATTTCCTGGAACGCCACGTGCTGAACGGGCCGCTGCCGCCCGCGCGTGAGCGCTTGAGAGAACGTTACGCGAACGCGGTAGCGCGCTCCGCCTGAAACTGCTAGACCCCATCATCATGAAGCCGCAAAACCCTGCCTCCGAGATTCTGGAAAAGCCGCTGGCCGACGCGCTCGGCGAGCGGTATCTCAGCTACGCGCTGTCCACCATCATGTCCCGCTCGCTGCCCGACGTGCGCGACGGGCTGAAGCCGGTGCACAGGCGGCTGCTGTTCGCCATGAGCCAGCTCCGGCTGGAACCGACGACGCCGCCCAAGAAGTCGGCCCGCGTCGTCGGCGACGTGATCGGTAAGTTCCATCCGCACGGCGACACCTCCGTCTACGACGCGCTGGTGCGGCTGGCGCAGGACTTCTCCGTCCGCTATCCGCTGGTCGACGGCCAGGGCAATTTCGGCAACATCGACGGCGATAACGCCGCGGCGATGCGGTACACCGAAGCCCGCCTGACCGAGGTCGCCAAGGCCCTTCTGGAGGGCATCGACGAGGACGCGGTCGATTTCCGCCCGACCTATGACGGCGACGGCGACGAGCCGGCGGTGCTGCCCGCCAACTTCCCCAACCTGCTGGCCAACGGGTCGAGCGGCATCGCCGTCGGCATGGCCACCAACATCCCGCCGCACAATGTCGGCGAGATCTGCGACGCGTTGCGCCACCTGATCAAGCACCGCGACGCCTCGATCGAGACGCTGGTCAACTTCATGCCCGGCCCCGATTTCCCGACCGGCGGCGTGCTGGTCGAGTCGCGGCAGAACGTGATCGAAGCCTATCGCACCGGCCGCGGCGCCTTCCGCCTGCGCGCCCGCTGGGAGGTGGAGAAGCTGGGCCAGGGCACCTGGCAGATCGTCGTCACCGAAGTGCCCTATCAGGTGCAGAAGGCCCGGCTGGTCGAGAAGATCGCCGAGCTGCTGCTGGCCAAGAAGCTGATCCTGCTGGAGGACGTCCGCGACGAATCGGCCGAGGATGTCCGCCTCGTGCTGGTGCCCAAGAGCCGGAACGTGGATCCCGAGGTGCTGATGGCCTCGCTGTTCCAGGCGACCGACCTGGAAATCCGCTTCTCGATGAACATGAACGTGCTGGGCGCCGATCATGTGCCGCGGGTGATGAACCTGCGCGAGGTGCTGCAGGCCTTCCTCGACCACCGGCACGAGGTGCTGGTCCGCCGGTCCAACCACCGGCTGAAACAGATCGACCACCGGCTGGAGGTCCTCGGCGGCTATCTCGCCGCGTATCTGAACCTGGACGAGGTCATCCGCATCATCCGCGAGGAGGACGAGCCGAAGCAGGAGCTGATCCGCGCCTTCACCCTGACCGACGTGCAGGCCGACGCCATCCTCAACATGCGGCTGCGCAACCTGCGCAAGCTGGAGGAGATGGAGATCCGGCGCGAGCACGAGGCCCTGACCAAGGAGAAGAACGGCCTGCTGGAGCTGCTGGGCGACGAAGCCCTGCGCTGGAAGCGGATCGCCGACGGCGTCGCCGAGATCAAGAAGAAGTTCGGCACAGGCGCGCTCGGCAAGCGGCGCACCGACGTGGCCGATGCACCCGCCGTGATCGAGGTGCCGCTGGACGCGCTGGTGGAGCGCGAGCCGGTGACCGTCATCTGCTCCGCCAAGGGCTGGATCCGCACGGTGCGCGGCCATCTGACCGATGCCGAGGCGGAGGATGTGAAGTACAAGGACGGCGATTCGCGCGGCTTCATCGAGCGGTGCGAGACGACCGACAAGCTTCTGGTCTTCGCCAGCAACGGCAAGTTCTTCACCATCGGCGTCGACAAGCTGCCGCGTGGCCGCGGCTTCGGCGAGCCGGTGCGGCTGATGATCGACCTCGGCAACGACGTCGACATCGTCGACCTGTTCCGCCACCAGCCCGGCCGCACCCTGATGGTGGTGTCGGAGGACGGCCGCGGCTTCCGCGTCGACGAGGCGGAGGTGCTGGCCCAGACCCGCGCCGGCAAGCAGGTGCTGAACCTGGAGGACGGCAAGTCCGCCCGCATCTGCCATCCGGTGACCGGCGACACCGTCGCCATCATCGGCAACAACCGCAAGATGCTGGTCTTCCCGCTGGAACAGGTGCCGGTGATGACCCGCGGCAAGGGCGTCCAGCTTCAGAAGTACAAGGACGCCAGTGTCGCCGACGTGAAGACCTTCGTGCTGGCCGAGGGCCTGAGCTGGAGGAACGGCGAGCGCAACTTCAACGTCACCGACCTGACCGGCTGGATGGGCGACCGCGCCGGCCAGGGCAAGATGCCGCCGAACGGCTTCCCGAAGAACAACCGGTTCATGTGAGGTTGGGTGGGGTGCTCACGGGGGCCCCCTCCCTCCCACGGCTTCGCCGCGGGTCCCTCCCTCCCCCGCTTTCAGCGGGAGAGGGTAGATTTGCAATGCGGCGGCAGTCCCCTCTCCCGCGAAGCGGGGGAGGTTAGGGAGGGGGCACCACAGCGAGACTTCTCCCGCTAAGTAACCACTCCCCCTACTTCGGCGCCGTGACCGTCGCCGACAGCGGCACGCGGCGTTCGACCAGGGCCGAGGTGACCTCCTTGGCCTTCACTGGGTCCATGGCGGCCAGGATCGGGGCGGTCTTCTGTTCCTTCATCTTCTGGATAACGCCCAGCAGCACCGGCATGTCGAGTTCCTCGAAGATGCGGGCGGCTTCCTTCGGCTTCATTGTCTCGTAGATCTTCACCAGGCTTTCCAGCTGGGCCGACTGCTTCTCGTCACCCTGGGCCATCAGCTTTTGGATGTCGGCCTTGGTCTTCTCCATCTCCACCACCTTCTGCTCGATCCGCTTTTCGGCGGCGGCCAGCAGGGCTTCGCGCTGTTCCATCTCCTTGGTGCGGCGCTCGATCTCGGCGCGGCGCTCGGCGAAATGCTGCAGAAGTTCCTGGTTGTCGATGGGGCCGAGCGGCGCCAGCGGTGCGTTGGCGGCCGGAGCATTCGCCGGGCCGCTCGCCCCGCCGGGCGCCGGCGGCGCGTCCTTGCCGGACGGCTTCGTCGTGGCGGACGGCGGCTGACCCGGTGGCATCTGAGTGGGCGGCGTCGCCGGAGTCGAGCTTTGCGGCCCCTGGGCGAGCGTGACCGGGAAGTCCGGCAGGCGGGCGTCGTGGGTGGCGAGGCGCCACAGGTCGCCGACGCGCACCCCCAGCATCATCACCGCCACGAAGATGGTCAGCGGCAGCAGGCGGAAGCGGAAATTGCGCGCGCGGGCGCGCAGCCGCTCGGTCAGCGGAACGCGGGGTGTCGCCGGCTTGCGCGCCTTGGCCTTCGCCTTGCCCTTCTTCGCCGAAGCCTTGGCCGGGACCTTGCCGGTTGCGGGACGCACCGCCGGCAATTGCGCCTGCTGGGCGGCGAGCGTGGGCGACGTGCGGACGCCGGTCGGGGCGGCTCCGGCCGGGCGGATCACGACCTTGGGTTCGCCGCCCGCCGACGCGGGCTTGCCGTCATTGGTGCGCATGGTCATCCAAGCCCCTTGCCGGCGTTCTCGATCGCCTGCAGCAGTTCACGTTCAGCCCTGGACAGGCTCTCGCCATCCCGGGTGATGGGGTCGCGCGCCTCGGCCGGTGGTTCGGCGCGGGCGACGGCGCGGCGCGGCGGCGCGTCCAGCCGCGCCGGCGGCGGGGCGTGGTCGTCATGGTCGTGGTCGTCCTCGACCGGCAGGCTGCGCAGGGCCGGGCGCGGCGCCACCAGCGGCGCCTTGGCGGGAGCGCGCGACGCCAGTGCCGGAGCCACCGCGGTGGAGCGGCCACCATCACGCCCGCTGTCGCGCCGGCCAGCATCACGGCCGCCATCGCGGTCGCCGACGTTGCCCAGCCGGTTGGCCAGCGCGTCGGCGGCCTCGATCATGAATTCCAGCTCGTCCCGCAGGGTCTGCGCCTTGTTGACGGTGCGCTGAAGATCCTCGCCGGTGTCGCTGGCCGCCTTCTTCAGCGTGCGCACACCGGTCTCCGCCCGCGCCATCGCGTCGTTCAGGCCCTGGATCAGTTCGGCCATCTCGCCGCGGCTCTCGCGCAGCGCGATGATCTGCCGGTTCAGGATGATCGCATAGGCGATGGTCGCGGCCAGCAGGCCGACCATCACGACGTCGATGATGATGGAGACCAGCGGACTCATAGCCTCATGACCTCCTGCTTGGGCAGTTCCTTTTCCAGGCGGACGGCGATGTGCCCGCCCTTGCGCCCCATCCGCCCCTGGAACATCGACACGTCGCCGCAGCGCAGCTCGATGGCGCCGTCGGGGGTAGCGTTCAGCAGGATGCGGGTGCCGACGCGCCAGTTCAGCACGTCGTGCAGGGTCATCGTCACCTCGTCCAGCACGGCCGACAGATCGACGTCCGTCACCATCAGTTCCGAGGCCAGGTGGGTTTCCCAGATCGAGTCACGGCCGAACTTCTCGCCCATGAACATCTGGAGCAGCAGTTCACGCACCGGCTCCAGCGTCGCATAGGGGATCATCAGCTCCAGCCGGCCGCCGCGATCCTCCATGTCGATGCGCAGCTTGACCAGCACCGCCGCGTTGGCCGGCCGCGCGATGGTGGCGAAGCGCGGGTTGGTCTCCAGCCGGTCGAAGCGGAAGGTGACGGGCGACAGCGGGTCGAAGGCGGCGGACAGGTCGGACAGCACCACATGGACCATGCGTTCCACGAGGTTGCGTTCGATGGTGGTGTAGGGACGGCCTTCGATGCGCATCGCCGCCGTGCCGCGCCGACCGCCGAGAAGCACGTCGACGATGGAATAGATCAGGGCGGAATCGACGACCATCAGGCCGTAATTGTCCCACTCCTCCGCCTTGAAGACCGACAGCATCGCCGGCAGCGGGATGGAGTTCAGGTAATCGCCGAAGCGGACCGAGGAAATCTGGTCGAGGCTGACCTCGACGTTGTCGGAGGTGAAGTTGCGCAGAGACGTCGACATCATGCGGACGAGGCGGTCGAAGACCACCTCCAGCATGGGCAGGCGTTCGTAGTTGACCAGCGCCGAGTTGACCAGCGCCATGATGCCGGAGTTGTCGCCGTCGCCGGCACCGCCCTGGTCGAAGCCCAGCAGGCTGTCGATCTCGTCCTGGTTCAGAACGCGCGTCGATCCGCCGCCGCCCATGTCGCCGACGTCGCCGCTGTCCTCGGCCAATGCCGCCCATTCGGCGGCAAGGCGTTCCTCTTCGCTCAGTTCACCGGTGTCGCTCATCGGCCCTTATCCCCAGCTGCCCGGGCCCTCACTGGACCAGCATTTCCTTGAACAGCACGTCCTTCACCTTCACCGGAAAAGCGGCGGCGGTGATGCGCAGCAACAGTTCCTGGCGCAGCCGGTACATGCCGGCCGACCCGCGCAGGTCCTCCAGCCGCAATTCGCGCAGGTAGACCTGGAAATTGTCGATGATGCGCGGCAGCACATGCTCCACCGCGCCGACATCCTCCGGCTTCGACAGCTGGATGGAGATCTTGATCTTGAGGAAGGCCGGACGCTTGTTGCCGGTGTTCAGGTTCACCAACATGTCCGGCAGATCGTAGAAGATCGGTGCCGCATGCGGATCGGCCTTGCCGGGCTCCGCCCCGTGCTCACCCTCGGCGGCGGCGTGTTCGCCCTCCTCCGCCGGCTTCTCCTTCCCCAGAAAGCTGTCGAGCAGGCCGGAGAAATAGACGCCGGCACCGGCGCCGATCAGCAGGACCAGGGGAAGAACGACGAACAGGACCAGCTTCTTGCCGCTGAATTTCTTCCGGGGCAGGCCGTCGGTCAGTTCACCGGCGTCGGTTTCGGCAGCCATGACATCCTGGGATCGTTCGAGGTACGCAACGGCTCAGGCATGCGCCGCCTGACACGGTCAAAGCTACTTTTGGGATAGTTAATAACTCCTTTCGAGTGGGGAATGGACCGCCCCGGACGGGCAGGTTTCCCCCTTCTGTCACCTTTTCGGCACGGTTCTTGATTGGGGCTGCTTGGCACTCCGCGTCCGGAGTCCGGCCGCGACCGCCCGCAATCCCCCTGGGACCGGCGGGGCCGTGGTCCATCGCCCCGCCGCACCGACCATGCGGCGGGAACGGGAGAGTCTTGCCCGGTCCAACCCGGCAAGGAGCGCCCCTACCCCGGCAGATTCTGCCCGGCATCGCCTGCCCCATTCGGCGGGAATGCCACCGCCTTGCCCGGACTCCCCGGATTCCCAGCGCTTGCCGAAGTTGGCACGCCGCCTGCAATACCCTTTTCGCCGGTCGGACGCTGTCGCCCGATCCGTTCGCAAGGTGAAGAGGCCGCAAGATGGAAAATTCGATCTACGTCGCCCTGTCGCGCCAGATGGCGCTGCAACGCCAGCTGGACGTGACGTCGAACAACATCGCGAACATGAACACGACCGGCTACAAGAACCAGCGGATGATGTTCACCGAATTCCTGGAAAAGCCCGGCCTGCACGAGAAGGTCAGCTTCGTCCAGGACCGCGCGGTGGTGCGCGACCTCGCCAACGGCGCCATGACCCAGACCGGCAACCCGCTGGATCTGGCGCTGACCGGCCAGGGTTACTTCACCGTCGATACCGCCAGCGGCCCCCGCTACACCCGAGCCGGCAATTTCCGCCTGAACGACCAGCGCCAGCTGGTGGATGCAGGCGGCCTGCCGGTCCTTGCCAACAATGGCCAGCCCATCACCATCCCGGCCGGCACCGGCGACGTGAAGGTCAGCGGTGACGGCACGGTCGCCACCGAACTGGGCCCGGTCGGCAAGCTGAACATCGTCACCTTCAAGAACGAGCAGCTGATGACCGAGGTCGGCAACGGCCTGTACGTCAGCGACGAGCAGCCGGAGCCGGCCCCGGTCGAGACGAAAGTGGCACAGGGTTTGCTAGAAGGTTCGAACGTGAAGCCCGTGGTCGAGATGACGCAGATGATCGAAATCCAGCGTCAGTACATGTCCGCCCAGCGGATGATCGAAAACGAGCACGAACGTATCCGCACGATGATCCAGCGTCTGGGCCGGACGGCCTGAACCAGACCGACGACGAGAGGAGAAGACCACAATGCGCAGCCTCGCCATCGGCGCCACCGGCATGATCGCCCAGCAGCTCAACGTCGAGACGATCTCCAACAACATCGCCAACTCGACCACCACCGGCTACAAGAAGCAGCGGGCCGAGTTCCAGGACCTGCTGTACCAGAATTTCCGCCGTATCGGCTCGACCTCGTCGGATGCCGGCACCGTGGTGCCGACCGGCGTGCAGGTGGGTGCCGGCGTGCGCGTCGCCGCGGTGGCCCGCGTGCTGGAACAGGGCAACCTGAACATCACCGACAACAAGCTGGACGTGGCGATCAACGGCTCGGGCTACTTCCAGGTGACGCTGCCCAGCGGCGACACCGCCTATACCCGCGCCGGCAACTTCAAGCTGTCGCCGGAAGGCATGATCGTCACCGCCGACGGCTATCCGATCCAGCCGAACATCACCATTCCGACCAACGCCGTCGACGTGTCGATCAATTCGTCGGGCGAGGTGCTGGTGAAGCTGGACGGCCAGACCGCCACCCAGAATGTCGGCCAGATCCAGCTCGCCACCTTCGCCAACGCCGCCGGCCTGGAAGCCACCGGCGACAACCTGTTCATGGAATCGGGCGCGTCGGGCCAGTCGGTGACCGGCAACCCCGGCGCCCCCGGCTTCGGCCGTGTCACCCAGGGCGCGCTGGAGACCTCGAACGTCAACGTGGTGCAGGAGATCACCACCCTGATCACCGCCCAGCGCGCCTACGAGATGAACTCCAAGGTCATCAAGACCACCGACGAGATGATGCAGCAGGCCAGCCAGATGAAGTAACGCCGCGTGACGCAACGCTGCCGGCGCTTCGCTTCAGCCTTCACATCGGGAACCACCGCCATGATCCGCCACCTCGCCACCCGCCGCCTGCCCGCCCTGATCCTCGGCGCCGCCCTGATGACCGTTCCGGTCATGGGCGTCGGCATGGCGCCGGCAGCCGCGGCGTCGGTGTCGGCGGCGACCGTGGCGGGCTCCGGTCCGGCGCCCGACGTGGTCTATGGCATGCCGCATGTCGAGGCTGTTCTGTCCGACGCGCTGTCGCGGGTCATCACCGCCGGCCGGCTGCAGATGGAGCTGGACAGCCGCGCGGTGGAACTGCGCGCGCCGCAGGGCGCCGGCGGGCTGGCGGTGGAGAACCTCTATTACAGCCCGGTCCAGGGCCGCTTCGCCGCCGAGATCGTGGTGACCGGCACCCAGGTCCGCCTGCCGGTGTCGGGCCGCGCCTTCGGCGTGGTGCAGATCCCGGTGCTGTCGCGCCGGATCATCCCCGGCGACATCATCGGTCCGGGCGACATCGACTGGCAGGACGTGCGTGCCGACCAGACCACCAGCGACACCGCCGCCACCGACGCGCAGCTGATCGGCATGACGCCGAAGCGCGGCGTGTCGACCAACCAGCCGGTCCGCCTGCGCGACCTGCAATCGCCGCGCATGGTCGACAAGGGCTCGATGGTCACCATCACCCTGACCACCCCCGCCATGACGCTGACCACCCAGGGCAAGGCCCTGCAGGACGGCGGCAAGGGCGAGGTCATCCGCGTCGTGAACACCCAATCCAACCGCATCGTCGAAGCGACGGTCGCAGGCCCCAACGTCGTCGCCGTGGCAAAGCCCGGCATCATCGCGCAGTAAGGAGAAAGCTCCAATGTCCGCCACCCAGACCACCCGCCTGATCCGCTTCGCGATGATCGCCGCCGCCGCCACCTCGCTGACCGCCTGCGGCGCCGCTTCGCGCATCGCCGACATCGGCAAGGCCCCGGAGATGAGCAGCATCCAGGACCCGCAGGCCCGCACCGGCTACCAGCCGGTCAGCCTGCCGATGCCGACCCCGCTGCCGACGGAGCGCAATCCGAACTCGCTGTGGCGGACCGGCGCGAAGGCCTTCTTCAAGGACCAGCGCGCGGCCAAGGTCGGCGACATTCTGACCATCAACATCTCCATCGCCGACCAGGCCAAGCTGTCGAACGAGAGCAAGCGTTCGCGCGCCAACACCGAAAAGGCCGGCATGCCGAACCTGTTCGGCCTGGAAGGCGCCACGCTGAGCCGCGTCCTGCCGGCCGGCGCCTCGGCCGCCAGCCTCGTGGACCTGTCGAGCGACACCTCGAACGACGGCAAGGGCTCGGTCGACCGCAACGAGAAGATCGAGCTGAAGGTGGCGGCGCTGGTGACCCAGACCCTGCCCAACGGCAACCTGGTCATCCAGGGGCACCAGGAAGTCCGCGTGAATTACGAACTGCGCGACCTGCAAATCCACGGCGTGATCCGCCCCGAGGACATCACCGCGCAGAACACCATCAGCTACGAGAAGATCGCCGAGGCCCGCATCTCCTACGGCGGCCGCGGCCAGATCACCGACGTCCAGCAGCCGCGCTACGGGCAGCAGCTGTACGACATCATCATGCCGTTCTGAGGACGTTTCGCGAACTGAACGGCGGAAAACGCTGTTAGAACAAGGCCATAGAGGGAGAAATCCCCCTATGGCCGTGTTGCATGGCGCTTCATGGCGAAACCCAGCAAATCCGCCGTTTTCCGACCATTCCCGAAAACTCCATGCAACACGGACGCAACACGGGTCGACCGATTGTTCGCACCCTGTTCCCGTGGGAAATTGCTGCCGATCGGTGGGTTGTGCCGGGCCGATGTTGCCGGGCCGCATTGCCGAGATGGATGAGGCCGGCGGTATCCAATTGGTCCCTGTACCGCTTCCGACCAGACGATTCAGATCGCTCGCCGCCCCACATGTTGCAACGGTAGACCTCACAACGATGCGAGCATGGACAAACTGCTGACCCTCACCGAATGGGCCGAGAAGGTATACGGAAACAACCCGCCTTCGCTGGCCACCCTGCGACGTTGGGCCCGGGATTGCCGCATCTATCCGGCGCCGGAGAAACAGGGGCGGTGCTACTACGTGCTGGAGAGCGCCCGGTATATCGATTCGACCAAGCCGATCAAACTGGTTCGCGAACCCTCGCCGAGAGGCGCCCGCTCGCACAGGGGAACGAACCTGTCTCTGGTGGAAAGGCTCCGGCTAGAGAAAAAGTAGGCACGAAAAAGCCCGCCAGCGGGTTCTGGCGGGCTGTCGTAGTAGTGCGGGCGTCAGTGCGGCAGAGCCATCTTCAGCAGGCCGAAGGTGGCGCCCATGATGCCTATGATACCGACCAACAACTGCCATGCGGTGGGCATTTGAGCGACGCGGCCTTTCAGCTCACCGACATCTGCCTCTAGCTTTCGAGTACTGGTATCAATGCGCGTCAGGATGGGCTCAAGGCGGCCCAGTGTTGCCTTGATCTCGCTGGCATTCGTTTCGAGCTTTGCGACGCGCTGTTCCATATCGGGAGGATGGCCCCCACCCCCGCCACCGTCAAGGGGGACGCCGTCACGACCGCGTTCCTTCCGGCGTCGCTCCGCCTCCGCAAGGCGTGCCTCAAATCGTTCTTGTGCGCTCGCCATCAGTCCCCCCGATGCTTTCTGGCGCCTTCCATAACGAATTCAACCATTTCGTAGGACTTCCTTACTTGCTCGGCGTCATCATCAAGAAGCTTTTGTAGGCGCTCAATAAACGCCAGCGCCCCTGTATCAGTTGATAAGTTCGGCACGACGGTTGAAAGCAAGAACTGAACAGCCAAATTTAGACTGTCGATCTTATTTATGTGGGCTTCCGCAATAGACCCCAAAATCAGAAGAGATTTGTAAAGGTGATCACTTTCTTCTTGGTTCATCATCTCACCTCTCCGCCAGCCCATTAGTCACACGCGCCAGCACCACCGCAAGCGCGTCGACCCCATCCAAGCTCTCGACCAGCAGATCCAGGGTGGCCGCGCGGGCGGGGAGATTGGCCATGGGAAGGTTATCCGCCGCGAGTATCAGCGTTTGAATGGTACGGAGCCCATCACCTGCCTGGAGCCGGCGTCGTAGACGATGGCGCACTCCGGGGTAAATTTCAGGGCCTCGACCTTCGTGGCCGATTCGATTGGGAGGCTGATGGTCGCCCCCTGATAAGCCTCCCCGGTAACAACGAATGGCGGCTGAAGGCGACCGGCCATCATCACGTACATGCTGTTCTTGGCAACCATTGCCTCTCGCGGGGCCATGGCCCTCGTTATCGCTGAAAATTCAGACGGCCAGCCGCTCAGGGCCTTGCCGGGAACGAAGACGCCCGTGTCCATTGTGGCAACCTTGATCACGTTCTTCTTCACACCAAACGCGTTGGAACCGACATAGGTTGAGGAACCGACGCGCTTCGAGGAAGTCGGGATATACCCCTCCGCCCCGAGCGCCCACTTCGAAGGCAACAGCCCTATGTATCGGGAGACGGTTGAACCGATCGTGATCTGCCCCTTGTCTGCATCGTACGACATGCTGCTGGGCCGGATCGGGAAGGCGAGGATCACGCGGTCCTGGTCGGTTGTTGCTCTCGCCTTTGCGGAGATCTTCTCCAGGGCAGGCGTGAATTTCCCCTCATACTCGGCCGTCGTTTCGAACTCACCCTTCTTCCGAGCGAGCGGTCGCAGGGCTGTCAATAGGTCGTCGACCTTCATCGCCTTTGCCGGCCCCAGAGCCGCCGCCTCTTCACAAGACAAGCCGCGCTGAGGCTGAGCGACAGTTGGTTTCGCCAACGGCGAAGTTGTTGCCGACGTGGTCGCAATCGGAGAGTCAACAGCCCCCTGCGGTACCGGCGTATCGCCGTTGGAGCAGTTGGCACCGTGGACCGTATAAATGATTCCTGTTAGGCCAGAACGGCATGTTGCGGTCCCGCCGACATTGGAAGCGGCTGCTCCTGAATAGAATGCCGGGTTCGCTGCGCCACGCGGCGATTGGCAAGCGCTCAGCGCCACTGCCGTTAGACCTAATCCAATCATCCAGGCACGCCGCATCCCCGCCCCCATCCCATGGCGCGAGCCGGATCGACTCTGCGCAACCGAGATTATGAAGAGGCTATAGCCGGAAGTCGATATCGAGAATAAACTGTGACGACAGGGCGCAGATTGGACCGAAAGTGAGTTTGGTCCGTTCGTTCTCCACCATGCTCATTCTAAGGAGGCTCCGCCGCCGGTTGGCGCCGGTTTGCGAAGGCGCACGCCTGGACCGCCCTCCCCCCGGTAAGAACCGGCTGGAATGAACTCTACGCCCGCCGCTTCCAGCGCGGTTTGAAGCTTACTCAGCGTGCCAGCCAGGGCGTCGCAACCACTCTCAATCCTGCTGACGGTGTTCGGCGTGACGCCTGCCTCCTTCGCCAATTCGCGGACACCCCACTGAACTGCCGCACGGGCCATGCGAATTTGATCCCCGGTAATCATCAAGCGTTACCCTGTATCGACGGATAGCAATTTTGTATTGACGGGCTACCCCTTCCGTCGATACATTGTACCTATCGAGCGAGACAGCGCAACGCTTAACAGGAAGAACGCCGGAAAGCCTCTCTGCTCCGCTCCAACTGATAGCTCCGTGATCCGAACCTCTCACCGCTGCGTCCACAGCGCGCCATCCGGCGCGAACGCCCCCGCCATGCCTGGAGGATCCCGCATGAGCCGCCTTGCCATGTTCGCCGCCGCCGCGGCTGTCGCCATCACCATCGCCGCCGGCGCCGCCTCCTTCGCCAACCAGCAGCCGGAGCCGCCCCCGGTGCTGCGCATCGCCACCGAGGGCGCCTTCGCCCCGTGGAACGCCATCACCGCCGACGGCAAGCTGGTGGGCTTCGAAGTCGATCTCGCGCAGGACCTGTGCAACCGGATGCGGGTCCGCTGCGCCATCGTGGCCCAGGACTGGACCGGCATCCTGCCCGGCCTGCAGCAGGGCCGATATGATGCCGTGATGGCGGGCGTCACCGCCACCGCTGAGCGCGCCACCGTGGTCGACTTCAGCGCCGCCTATGCCGCCGATCCCGCCGTGTTCGCTGTGCGGCCGGGCTCCGAACTGGTCGACGCTATGCCCGATGTGGAGCGCGCGGACCTGTCCATCCCGGCCGGCCAGCGCATCGCCAGCAGCGCCGCCCGCGCCCTGGACGGGAAGGTGATCGCCGTGCAGGCATCGACCATCCACGCCCACATGCTGGAGACGCTGTTTCCCCGCGCCCGGTTGCGCTTCTACGAGACGGTGGACGCCGCGGCCCTGGACCTCGCCGCCGGCCGCGTCGACGCGATGCTGACGGCCCGGACATCGGTGGAGGCCCTGCGCGCCGCCGGCGGAGACCTGATCCCGGCCGGCCCCGCCTTCAGCGGCGGTGTGTTGGGCGGCGGCGTGGCTGTCGCCGTCCGGAAGGGCGACCAGCTGTCCGCCCGCTTCACCCAGGCCATCGCCAGCGCCACCGAGGACGGCACCACCGCGCGCCTGTCCGGCCGCTGGTTCGGCACCGACCTGTCGGTTCGCTGATCCCTTGGAACGATGGCCTCTCGCCCGGAGTCCAGGGCAAGGCCCTCCCCTGGAGTTCCCCATCATTATGAACCCGACCAACGCGCCCGAACCGCGTTCCGCCACCGAAATCCATGGCCTCATTGCCGAACTGAAGGTCGATGGCAGCCTGGTGTTGCATAACGATGAATACGACCCCGCCGATGTGCTTCGAGCGGAGATCGCGAACGGCCATCGCTATGTCATGGACTCGGCCGGCGCGCCGTATGTCCGCATCACCCGCTGGGCGTAAAGCACCGACAGGAGTTCCCCACCATGACGACCATCACCAACGCGCCCAAGGGCGCGAACGCCTCAGCTACGCCCATCGTCTGGGTTACCCGCCACACCGTCACGGCGCACGAACGCACCGCCGAGCGCGAAGTCCAGGACCTGCGAGCGATGCTGCTGGGAAGCACCTCCCTCCCCCACCTGGGAATGACGATCGCCGAGGCCAGCCGGAAGACCGCCGATCTGCTGGCCGAGCACGATGGTTCCGGCCCGCTGACCGACGAACAGGCCGACGCCTTTGCCGCCCAGTGGAGCGCGTTGGAAAACGCTGTCATCGCCGCCGTGCCCAGCACCATCTTGGACGCTGCGTCGATCCTGGACCGCATCTTTCCGGACGATGCCACCCACATTCCCCAGCGCGACATTCCCGCCGTGCGCCGAGTTGCGGCCTTCCTGCACCAAGTCGTGGAAACGGCTCGAAGCGCGTCTCCGGACGAGACCAGCATCATCCACAGCATCGGCATGACCTTCCGGGAGGCTGCTGACCGGGTGCGGGAGATGGTGGAGCGTGCGAATAGCAGCCCGAGGGGTGAGGACGACGGCGTAGAGGACAAGGCGGAACTCGAACGGCGAGAGGCTGCCAGAGACGCCGATTGCGAGGAGTGGAGCCGAATCGAAAAGGCCATCATGTCCACCCCCGCGCAGACCGTCGGCGATCTCTTCGCGAAGGTGGAGAGGTTTGCATGCCCTTCGCTTGGTATTCGCCAGATGGAATATCTCGAAGCCGAGATCATCATGCTGGAGGATGATGTGAAGCGGCTGCGGTCGCTGCTGACCGGACCCCACCTTTCAGTTCCTGAAGCTGTAGAAGAGGCGCCACAGGACACCCTCGCCAGCCTCTATGTACGGTGGGTCGTTGCGCGCGCTCGTTACCTTGATGAAGGGCTGTCCGAAGAGGAGCACGAAGCCGCGGAAGCGGCTCTCGACGAAATCGAAGACCGGCTGGAACTGGAGCCGGTGCAGCATCTTAGTGGCGCCATTGTAAAGCTGGGCTATTTTCTCAAGAGATCGAACGATCTGCTTGATGATGAGCTTCTGCCGAATATCGACGAGAGCAGCTCGCGCCCATGGCCGCGCCTGCTGTTCCTGATCGAGGACGGCGCCGAGCAACTGGCCGTCGATATCCGGGAACCGTTTCGGGCAATGGTGGCTGGGCTGCGGCAGCTGATGCAGCGGCATGTGAAGCTGGCGGAGGAGGCTGAGCGCCGGGCCGAAACCTACCAGCTCCCCGAGGAGGTTTCCCGGGCTATGCAGGCGGCGTGCGCGCGCAACAGCGCCGCGAGTGCGGAAGAGGCGGAAGAGGATGCTCGGGCGCCTGATCACGTACATGGACAGCAGGAGAAGGCGCTCAGCCTCTTCCGTGCGCTGAATCTGGAAAGCCGCAAGTGCTTCTTGTCGTTCATGCGCTTCTTGCCCGTTTCATCGCACCTGCACGACGCCATGCTGGACTTTGCTCGCGAGCATGGAATGACCCGGCATTACCGCGAATGGCTGCAGGGTCAGCTGGCCGATGTCGCAGGCGAGCAGGACGGCACCGCAGTGGGTGGAGAGATTCTGAAAGACCCGGTTGGCGACGTGGATTTGTCGAGCGCCTACAGTTCACTGCTGGAGGCGATGAGGGCCGAAAGTGCACTCTCGGACAGCGCATCGGAAGAGGAGCGCCAGCCATACGAAGAGGCGATGGAAGCCGCGGCGGATTACCTTGTGACCCTCTCTCCTGAAACCCCTTGCGGCGCTGCGATCCTGCTGCGCTACCTGTTCCTGCGAACCTGCTGCACGCTCGAGGGGGAGAGGGCCATTCTCAGCGGAAGCGAACCGAACGAGGAAGACCTCACCGACTTCCAGGCTCGGATCCTGTGGCGGACAATCAAAATGCTGGAGGCGTTGCCGACGGCCGCCAACGACCAGCGCCAGGAACCCGACGCCTTCGCCGACACGATCGCCGCCTTCGAGGCCGAGGCGCCCGCCACGCTGGCCTTGCCGCTGGAGCCGACCGGCCGCATGGTCGACGCCGGCGCCAGCGCCGCCGGCATCACCCCGGCGCAGTTCCAAGCGGCCTACGCCGCCGCGGTGGAGGCCCTGAAGCTGGAGCGCGCCGCATGACCATCCTCGCCTTTCCCACCCAGGACCGGGGCGCCCAGCGCCCCACCATCCGGCCGGAGACCGCCATCGTCCGGCTGACGCTCGCCGAGGCGAAGGATTGGCAGCGCACCATCGTGGCGGAGTGCCGGCGCCAGCGCGTGCTGACCCCGTCCCTCCCGGCCTTCCTGAAGCGTGCCGGCCTGATGGACCGCTGCACCTTCCTGTCCAGCACCGGGCCGGCCGAGCCGCTGTGCTTCCGGCATCTGGGGGTGCCGACCCTGTCGGTGTTGGGGCGCGCCTGGGGCCGGGCCGTCATCAACCAGCCCGACGAAGCGGATCCGCATGTCGAGTTCGCCCACAGCATCGGGGCGCAGTATGCCGAGAGCATCGGCGCCGGCGAGGCCGTCTTCAACCGGGTGACCGTCTCGGGTGTCGGCCGGCCCTTCGTCTACACCCACGCGCTCTATGGGTGGGAGGATCGGGGCCGCCGTGCCGTTCTGTCCGCCGTCGACGTCCAGACCCTGCATTGACCAAGCCTGCGCCGCGTCCTGCAGGTCGAGCAGCACCGCTGGCCGGCTCCAGCGCATGAAGTGGAGCGGCAGCCGCCCGACGCCGGCCTGCTGGTAGAGCACCGCGGGCATGGGCTCCAGCAGCGCCCGCCCGGCGCAACGCCGCACCCAAACCGGCACCGTCTCCGGATCGACCAGCCCGACCACCCAGCGTGGCGACCAGCGGTCCAGCGCCACCAGACGCGCCACGGCGCCCAGCAGGTGGAACAGCCCCCGTCCGCGCCAGTCCGGCCGGTTCCAGCCGGCGACGATCCAGGCCACCGCTCCGCACGTCTTGTGCGCCGCCGGCGAGGCGCAGAACCCGAACTCTTCCGATGGAGCAGCACCAGGATCATGGAACGCCGTCAGGTCCCCGACCCGCGCGCCGAAGCTGGCAGCCGAGCAGTCGAGCAGCACCACGCCATGGGTGGCGACGAACTCGCCGTCGGCGTTGACCTCGGCTACCCAGAAGGACTGCGCCGCCGCCGGCCGGGGCAAGAGCGGAAACCAGTCGCCACGGTGCCGGTCGTTCAGCTCCGCCAGCGCCTCCCATTCCTCGACCAGCACCAGCGTGACGCCGGCCGCCAGCCCGGCCGCGCACAGGGCGTCCCTGGCTGAGCGCAGCACCGGTCCGTGCGGGCTATCGTTCAGGGGCATTGTCTCGATCAGTCGCCGCATCACCGCGCCACCCCCTTCGCCTTCTCGTAGCTCCGGTAGGCTCCCAAGCCCAGCATCGGCACCAACAGCCCCATCAGCGTGCTGGTGTCGATCTGCGGCATGGGCGTGCCAGGCGACCACATCGACAGTGCCCACCCCATCAGCGGATAACCGACGGTCTGGACGAGCAAGCCGAGAACGCATACCCAGCCGGCCGCCGGCCGCCAGCCGGAGACGAACAGGTTGGGGTTGGCGGCCTCTGCTGCATTGACGCCGAGCTGCGCCGTGTCGCCGGCCTGGAGCATGGCCACCAACTGCGCATTCGCCGCGGCGGTGGCCTTCGCCTTGGCGTCGGGGTCCGGGATTTTGTCGATCAGGTCGGCAATGACGGGCGTCAGGGCGGTGATGAGGGGGATGGCTACAGCCATGGGTGCCTCCTGTTGGGCATAAAAAAGCCCGCTGCCGGGATGGCGCGGGCGGGATGTCGTGATAGGCTGGTGACCTGCGAAGCGGTTCGGCCGTTTAGTGGCGGGGGAGCATCTGCTCAGCACGTTCACGTCGCAGACGGAGACCGCCGGACGACCGGGCAAATACCGCAACCGGCTCGCCGATCCCGCCCTGGCAGCGGGTACGGAATACGGAGGGGGTGGCGTCCTCCCCGGCGCTCACACTTCCATGAACTCGGCCAGCCGGTTGAGCCACCCGGCGGCATTCAGGGCGTCATCCTCGGTCCTGCCGCGCTTGCGGGCGTCGCCAGTGATGATCTGGCCATAGAAGCGCATCCGCTGAGCGAAGACCGAGCGCCACAGCCCGCCCGCGTCGCTGCCGTTCACCGCGGTCAGCGTCTTCAGCCCGACGGCGCCGTCGACCTTCAGGAGCGGCCGGCCAGCCAGATCGTTGACCGCATCCTGCAGCCACGCCCCGGCGCGGGCCGGGCCATGGTTCACGCCCGAGTCGATAACCAGGGCGCGGAGCGCATCGTCGGTGATGCCGGCGAAGCCCGGCTCCTCAATGTAGCGGGCGCGGTAGATCGCCCGCACCTCGGCCTCGTCCAGGGCTGCGACGTCGGCCGCCGTGACCGGGCGCTTCCGCCAGCTGGCCAGCGTCTCCAGGGTGATGCCGCCCTTCGTCGGGCCGCCGCGGTCGCTGGGCCGGTCGGTGTAGCGGGGCCAGCCCTCCCGACGCAGGATGGTGTCGATGATGGCTTCGGTGGGGTCGCGCGGGATTGCCGCAGTGGTCTGCGTCACCATGGTTCAGATCCTTTCGGCGGAATAGTTGGGGCCGTGGCGGGTTCGCCCGGCGGCACAAGGAGGGATCACCCATCAGTGACACGCTGGGGTGATGTCCGGCGGCGGGCGTGAGAACGAGTTCAAGGGATATGCTGTCTATCCCTTGGAGCGGCCCTGTGTGCGAGGGCCGCTCCTTCTTTTCGTCATGAAAAAGGCCGCTCACGGGCGGCCGGATCGGTCAGAGGTTGGAGCGTTGTCGCGGCGGTCAGTCGGGCCAGCCGTCGGCGATCGGGATGGCGGCCGGGTCGGCCGCCGACAACACGGCGTCTTTCATGTCGCGGGCGTATTGCATGGTGCGGCCGTACCAGTCGCCGACCGCCGCCGACAGCGCCAGCCCATCCGCCGGGGTCGGCAGGGGAAAGCGCGTGTTGTCCATCGTGATCCAGCCGGCCGAATAGCCCCCGGTCCATGGCACGGTCCCAGCCGTTGCCAGCATGGCAGCGATCGCCATGCCGCCCAGGTCGGCGCGGCCGCGGTCGCTCACGTCGATCCGCTTGCCCCCGTATGGTGCGCCAGCGGCCAGCCGACGGTCGCGTTCTTCGTTGATCGCCGCGACCCGACCGACGCGGGCGCCCGCCATCTGCGCGGCCCTCTCTTCGGCGGTCAGACCTTCCATGGCATAGGTGACCGTCGCCACCTCGTCACCGATGTCCCACAGATCGGCGGGGAGACGGACGGCGCGCTTGCCATAAATGATCTGCGGCCCGGGATCAATCACGGGGCGCACGGTCAGTCCCGGGCATGTAGCGGCCCAATCCTCCGGCGTCCACAGCACCCATGCCTCCGGCGGGTGGAGGATGGTCTGCACATCTCCCGCACCGACCACCGCGACCGTTTCGACCTCGACCGACCGCCAGACAATGGCACCGGTATCGGGATCTTCATAAGGCTCTTGCTCCGTCGTCGTTACGGTTTGGGCGTGGGGCGCGATGACGGCCGTGTAGGGAAAGCTGGCGGGGGAATGGAACACCGACCGGGTGCCGTCCGGGTAGACGATTATGGCAGGAAGCTGCATGTCAGCGATCCTCAGCAGGGCGGGAGTGTCGGGAGGGTGTAGGTGGACGCCGTCGTCAGGCAGACCGCATAGGCGGTGAAATCCGTCATGCCGACGCGGACGTAGGAGGCTTCTGTCGGGTCGCCGACCCGCGCAGTCAGCGTGCCGCCGATACCGGCCATGGATGCGGCAACGCTGCCGCGGAGAGAGCCGTCGGTATAGCCGCGTAGCGTGATGCCGTCATACGTGATCAGCACCTCATGTCCGGCATCCATCAGCGAGGAGGGCGCAACAAAGTCAAAGAACTGGTTGGTCGACCCCGTCCAGTAGCCGAAGCGGATGGCACCCGCGCCGATCAACCGAAACTCGTTCTGCAGGCCGCCCGGCCCCCAGCTTCCGAAGCCATTGCCGGTCCCCAAAATCGGCTGCGCCGTCTCGCCACCGACGCCGGAGATAAACCAACTGCGCAGCAGCAAGGAAAACGGAGCGCCTCCTGGGCCGAAGTTGAAGGGCGCGCCAGCTGTCGTGTAGCCCGAATTGTCGAAGTACAGAGCCGTGGCGTAATCGCCCCAATATTTCGGCGAGGCCTGATACTTGGTGCGCCCGCTTGCACTCATTGTCACGGCGGCGCCAAGATTGTCCTGTGTCGGAGCCAATCCAGCAGTGCCATCGCCGCGCATGAGGAAGGTCCGCGATCCGGCGGAAGGGTCGACGGCACACGCCTTGGACGACGCCATGCGGAAGGAGCCGAACACCGCCATCACGCACCACCGGCGATGCTGTAGATGACGACACTGCCGGAGACCACCCAATAGGTGATGACGCTGTATTTTCCCGCCGCCGAGTTGACCGTGTCCTTGCCGATCTTGATCCAGTTCGTACCGAAACCGACCGTCCGGCCACCCGTGCCGTCCTCATGCACCAGAATTTCGCCGCGCTGACCCACCGGATAGGCGGACGGGTTGGCGAGGGTCAGCGGCCCGGTCAGGTCGCCGATGACGTAATCCTGCGACGCGAAATCCAGGGTGATGGTGGATGCATAAGCGACGGTCGCCTGTTTTGCAGTCGCCGGCCCTCCAAACGCCATGCGGGCCGACATCACGCCGACCCGACTAACGGTCAGCCATGTATATGCAGCGCTGTAGGCGTCATTCACCAGACGACAGTTCAGAGCACCGTTGATCGGGAGCCAATCCCACTTCCTGTTGTCCGCCGCGGCGTCGCTTTCGGTCATACAGAGCGTGGGGTCAGTCCCCCCGATGTCTACGCGCACCGTCGCGCTGATACCGCTCGCTGTCATCGTTCCAGCCGCAGCGATGTTGCCGCCGGTGGTGGCGCGAAGGGCCTCAGTGCCGCCAGCGACAAGACTGATGGTGTCCGCACCGCCGATTTGTGCAAGGCCAGTGTTCGGATCGCCGGTCACCGCCCAACCCGGCGCACCGACCGTGCCGGCCGGGAAGCTGGAGGGTGTCGGTCCCGGCTTGCCGCTGATGCCGATGGTCCAGGATGACGGCGTGCCGCCGCCGGTGGTGTTGCCGGCCAGCACCGAAAGGGTCAGCGCCCCGGTGGTGGGAACGTGGCTCGTCACCTGTCCGACCATCGTATTGGCCGCATTGGCGGCATCGGTCGCCGCCACCCACATGCCGGCGACGAAGCCCTTGCCGGTGGTGATGGTCAGCGTCTTGGAGCCGGTGCCGATGGCGACGCTGTTGGTCGCCGACGTCGCCGCCAGCGCGCTGCCCAGGTCTTCGCGCCGCGCGTCCATCTCGGCGATGACGTCATCCCAGAAAGGGTCCCAGTTCTCGGTGTAGGCATAGCCGTCCGCGCCGGAGAAATCGGCGAAGGTCCAGTCGGTGCCGTTGAAGGTCGCCATCAGATCAGTTCCTCAGCGTTGATGGCCCAGCCGTACCGGCCGTGCGAGGTGGTGGTGATGCCGGCGGTGTCGGTTAGGGCGGCGTAGATGGTGCGGCGGAACTGGACGGTCGGATCGTCGTCCGGGTCGTAGACCAACAGGAAGTCGCCGTCCTTCCCCAGCTGATTGTCGATCTCGAAGCCGGTGGCGAAGGCGTCGCGCTGCGTCATCGCCTCGAAGGTCATCGTCATGGTGCGGTAGCGCGGGCGCCGTCTGACCAGGCGCCGGCCGCCGCGGGTGCGCCGGGTTTCGCTGGGGTCCACCGTCCGGACCTGGAAGCCGTATTTCACCCGGTGGGACCACGCCTCACCCGCCATGAAGCGGCCGGCCTGGAAATAGCCGGCCGGGTTGTCGACGTCGCTCACATAGGTGAAGAGATAGCGGCCATAGACGGTGGACGGCGCGAAATGCAGGTCGATGGTGCCGCCTGGGTAGGCTGCCGTGTCGATTCCGTCGAAGGAGAACGCCCCGAACGGGCGGGAGCCCCAGACTTCGGTCGGCTTGCGCATCCGCTCGAACCCGGTGTCGTAGACCGGGGTGCCGCTGTCGGTCGGGCTGTTGGTGACGACGTGCCGGCGGCGGGCCACCGTGCTGCCGTTGTGGTTGAGGATCGCGAACATCGACAACGGCGTCAGCCGGCCAAGGTCCACCCGCCAGCAGGTCGAGGCCTCCGCCGTGTCGGTGGAGCGGGCAAGCTCCATCACGTCCTGGGTCTTCAGGTTGTCCAACGACAAGCCGCCCGTGCCGACCCAGGAGCCGTTGGAATAGCTCCCGTCGTCGGTCGGCTTCTTCCAGAGCGCGTGCATCAGCCCATCACTTTCATGGTCAGGGTTTCATCGTTGGCGTTCCGCTCGATCTCCAGGGCGACGCCGCGCCAGCCGGCATCCAGCCCATAGCGCTCGTCGGTCAGCTTGACCGTGTGGCCTGTGGTCAGGCCCGGCGTGATCGGCACCGTGACGGAGAAGCCCTTGCGCTTGGCGGCATAGAGCGTCAGCCGGCGGTCCCGCTCCGCCACGGCGTCCGCTTCGGAGTCGAACAGGGTCTGCGCCTCGTCCTCGGTTGCGAGCAGCGACGCCGCCTCAGCCGCCGCGTCGGTGGCGACGGCGGTCCAGCGATATTCGGTCTGGAAGGCTTCGGCGTTGGCATCGGTGACGTTGACCTGATCGAGGTCCTGCGCGGTGAACACGACGCCGAAGGGGCGATAGCCCAGCTTCAGCGACTTCATCCGCCGCTCCACCGGTTCGGGCGTCAGGTCGAGGATGTCCCGCGCGTCGAAAGCATAGTCGGCGGTGGCCGCCGGCCCCTCGTAGCGGCCCAGCGACAGCAGCCGGTCGTCACCGAAGCCCCAATAGGCCCCGACGGTGGCGGACAACTGGTCGATGACGTCGCGCACCTTCGGCACGCTGGAGCCGTCGCTCCAGTAGCCCAGCACCGCCGGTTGCTTCAGGTTGAAGGCGGTGAAGGAGTCGCCGTCGAGGTCCGCGTCGGTCAGCGTCGTCATGCCGGTGACCAGATGGCGCACCAGATCGGCGAAACGGTAAATCCAGGCGCCGGAGACCGACACGCCGTCGGCATCGATGGTGAAGCGCCCGGCAGGCTTCTGCCCGAGACGGATCAGCCCGGCGGCCTTGGATGTCGCGACGTCGGTGCCGGTCAGCGGCGCGGAGACCAGGGCGGCATAGGAGGGGTAATCCCCCACCGTTGCCGGATAGTCCACCCCCTTGTCGCGGGCGGTCAGCAGGGCGGAGAAGCCCAGCGGATCGACCATATAGACGTTGTTGGCGGCGTCGATCAGCACCGGCTCGATCTGCCGGCGCCGGCCGACCAGCCAGGGCTTTTCCCGCCCCTTCAACTCCGCCGTGCCGTCGATGCCGCCGGCCCCGCCGAACTGCCCGCGGCTGGCGGGGGTGTCCAGCAGCACCAGCAGGTCGCGCAGCTGGATTTCGATGGCGTCGCCCAATACCAGCTGTTCGGCGGCGCCGCTGAACAGCACGCCGAAGTCGGCCAGGGCCGGACGCTCCTTCGGCGTGTAGAGGATCTCCACCAGCCGGCCGTCCCAATCGAGGTCCGCCAGCCAATCGTCGGCACCGTCGTCGTTGCCGAGCGTGACGGCGCCGAAGCTGGTCTCCGAATAGCCGCCGATGGCGGTGCTGTTGTAGAGGCTGCGCTTGACGGTCAGCGGGGTATCGATCCGGCGCACGAAATAGGTGTTGGCCGGGCTGTCCCGCGGTTCCGTGGTGAAGCCGGTGTCGGAGCGGTAGATCGGCCGCACGGTGCCAAGGCTGGCGTCGTACGGCTCGGCGCGCATCAGGTAGGGCATGAGGGTCCTCGCGAATTACAGGCGCCGGCCGAGCGGCGCTGCCGACCGGCCGGCCTGCCGGACCAGCGTCTTGAGCGCCGGGACCGCTTCGTCGTTGCCGGCGTCGATGGCCGCCACCACCCGCTCCAGCACCGCGATGGCGCGATCCAGGCGCCGCTCGATCCCGCCCATGCCGGGCGCAGAGGAGGTGTTGGACCGGGGCGGGGTGACATTGCCCGACCAACGGTCATTGGCCGCTTCGAAGGCCTTGGCGATGCGCAGACTATCGACGGAGGAGGCGACCGCCGCCGCCCCGCCCTGCCACAGCAGTTCCGGGCCGTTCTCTCCCACCCACACCGCGCCCGGCGGGGTGGAGAGGGTGCCCGTGGCGAAGCCGGGGATCTTGCGGGTGCCGGCCAGCACCTCGTTCAGTCCGTAGGTCTTGAACCACAGGGCAAGGTTGAAAGTCGGATCAGCCGCCCGTGCCGCGATGATGTCCGAGAAGCCGCCAAAGGTCCTCTCGATGTCTGCGTTCGTGAAGGCTTCCAGACGCGCCCGCTTGCCGGCCAAGCTGCTGTCGACATAGGTCGGCGGCGTGCCGGTGGTGCCGCCGGTGCTGGCCTGAAGCGCCGTCAACTGTGCCTGCCAGAGCACGTAGGACTGCTGCATGATGCTGTTGAGGTCGGTCAGCGCCCCATACTGCTTCTGCCCCATGGCCGCGGCGTCCGCCCGCTGGCGCTGCATCTCCTTCAGCGTGGCGTTCGCGGCCTCCAACTGCTTGTCGGCGGTGTCCACCCCCATCGCCGCGACGTCGCCCAACTCGGCGAACACCGATCGGACATGGTCGTAATCGGTGGTGCTGGTGGAGCCGAAAAAGCCCTTGGCCAGCTGGACCAGCGAGGGCCCGAGCGACAGCAAGGTCTGCTTGGCGGCATCCCGCGCGTCGGCGGTTGCCGCATCGTCGCGGTAGGTGGTGAGGGCGTTGGCGAACTGCCGGCGCGCCTCCTCCAGCCGGTCCTTGGCGTTCAGCGGCGAGTTGTCGTTGAGCGCCAGGGCGTCGAAGGCGGAGCGGAACTCGCGGGCCGACTGCGCCATCTTCACCGCGCCGTCGGTGAGCGAGGCGACATAGTCCTGCTGCGCCGCAATCTGCTGGTCATAGGCGGCCAACAGGTCGCTTTGCGCCAGCCGGAAGGCCTGTTGCGCCCGTTCGGTCGCCTGGACCTGCTGCAGCGTGGTGATGTCGTACCCGTTGGCGCGGGCGGCGGCGAGGTCGGCGGCCTGCTGCGCGTCGAGCGCGATCAGCCCCGCGCCGCGGTCGTTGCCCAACGCCGTCTGCACCCGCCCGGCGATGTCGGCATTGTAGGCCCGCAGGTTGGCGGCGGCCTGGACCGTCGCCGCGCTGGTGCTACGCATCGACACGGCCAGATCGTGGATAGACCCGCTGAACAGGGTTGCGACGACATCGAGTTGCGACGAGTCCAGCCCATTCAGCAGGCTCCGCAGCGATGCATCGTAAATCTCGGTGGCGCGCTGGGTGCTGAGACCAACCGCCGTGAGATTGCGGGCATTGACGTCCCGCGCCTCCACCAGATCGTTGATGGAGTTGATGTAGTCGCGGCCCAATGCGCTGTTCAGTTGCCGATTGGCGTCATTCTGGACGCTCGCCTTGATGCGGGCGCGGGTCTCGGCCTCGATCTGGTCGACATAAGCCGCCATCGCCGGGTTGAGCTGCGTCACCGCCTCCCGGATCGCCTGGAACCGCCCGGTCAGCGACGCCATGTCCTGTTCGGTCTGGGTATAGTCGACCGGGTTCTTCAGCTGGTCGAGGTACGCCTTCAGCTGGTCGGTGGCGAGGGCCTTGTACGCCCCGTCGATGCCCAGCTTCTTGGCCCGCTCGAACTCCTCCAGCATCGGCTTCATCGCCTCCGCCGTGGTCTCCTTGGCGGACTTGGTGAAGCTGTTCAGCGACTTGTCCAGCGCAGCCAGGGCGGTGGTGCCGGCGTCGATGCTGGCGCCGAGACCGATGTCCTTGGCGGCCTCTTCCCAATCCTTCGCCTTGGTCGCCTTCAGCGCGGCGATGGTGTTCGCCCCGCCGTCCTTCAGCCCGCCTTGATCCAGCAGCGTGTAGCGCAGCAGGTCGCCTATGGCGTTGTCGCCCTTGCCGAACTCCTTGTAGGGCACCGAGCCGCCGACATAGAGACCCTTGGCGGCGGTCTGGCCGATGCCGAAGTCCTTCGTCAGCTTGCCGCCACCCATCGCGGCGATGGTATAGATGCCAGACAGGGCAGTGCCGAGAGCCTTGCCAACTTCCGGATCGCCATCATTGTCGGTCAGGATGTTGCCGAAAGTCGCCGATTTGCCACCCGAATTGATCGTCACGTCTGCCGACGCTGTCTTACCGACAGTCGCCTTCTGCGTGCTGAGCAATCCGGTGATGAGGCCGACAGCCGCCGCGATGGCCAGACCAATGCCGCCGGTCATCGCGCCGATGCCCAAGAGCGAACCGCCAAGGTAAGACGCCCCAGCGCCAAGGGCCGCTCCGGACAGGCCGCCAACCGCCTTACTGTTGGTTGCCGTGCCGAGTGCGCCACCCAGCATGCCGCCACCAAGACCAGCGGCGCCCGCTCCCAAAAAGCCGGATAGGCCGCCAGTGATGCCGCCAACCGTGGTGCTGCCGGCCGCCGCCGCGTTGCTGACGCCGCCCAGCGTCGGCATGACGCCGATGTCGGCGGCCAGCCCGCCCGCGGCGGTGGTCATCATGGTGCCTTGGGTGCCGACCATCGTGCCGATGCCCAGCGTCGAATAGCCGAACTTGTCGATGGCGTTGGTGATGCCGCCGGTCAGCCCCAGCTTGTCGGCGCCCCAGCTGATCGCCTTCGACAGGACGGTGTTGGTCAGGCCGCCGGTGGCGTTGCCCGCCGCTCCCGCCGCACCGGCGGGCGCCTGGATGCCGAACAGCGACAGCATGGACCCGACGATCTGCATGGTGATCGGCAGGACGATGTTCTGGTTCAGCATCTCCACCGCGAGCCGCTTCGCCCAGTTCTTGAAGAACTGCAGCGCGTCCCCGGCCTTGGCCTGCCCGGTGATCTGGTCCCACAGGTTTTCCGAGATGTCCTTGCCGATGTCGGTGGCGACGCGGGTGACGTCCTGCTGGTATTTCTCCAGCGCGCGGAGCGCCTCCGCGTCCGCCTTGGCCTTGGCCTTGCGCGCTTCCGTGCTGTCGTAGAGCGCGCCGGCCTCCTCCTTCACCTTGGCGAGATAGGCGTCCATCTCCGCGCCGGACAGCTTGCCGCGGTTCTGAAGCTCGAACTCCATCGCCTTGTTGGCGACGAACCGCTCGCGCTCCGTCAGGCCGAGCGCGTCGGTTTCGCCCTTCAGCCGGTCGATGTATTTGTCGGCCTGCTCGATGGCCTTCTCATGCGCCTTGGCCTCGCGCTCCGCCTGCGACTCCGCCTTGCTGCCGGCTCTCTGCTTCTCCGTGCGCTCCAGCTCCAGCCGATAGGCCTCCGCCGCCTTGGCAGCGACGCGGTTGGCCTCCGCCGTCGCGTCAAGCGGCGAGAGCCCCGCCCGGATGGCGTCGTCATAAGCCTTGGACCGCGCCGCCGACCGGACCTGTTCGGCGGCATAGGCCTTCATCGCCTCCTCGCCGCCCTTCAGCGCCGCGATCTTGGCGTCGAGGTTGGCTTCGGTGGTGAAGAGCGACGCGCCGGCCCGCGCCTGCGCGGTGGCGAGCACAGTGGCGGCCTTGGCCGCCTCCTCCATCGCCTTCTTCGAGGCGTCGAGGTGATCGACTTGGCTCTGCAGGGCGACCACCTGCTCTATCAGCGCGCGGGTGCCGGCGTCGATCTCGGTCCGGCCGGCGGCCTGCGCCTTGGCGAGCGCCTCCATCTCCAGCTTGGCGCGCAGCTTCGCTTCGGACGACGCGCCGAAGGTGGCGACCTCGACGCCCAACTCGACGATCTGCTCGCGCAGACCGGCGCGGTAGTCCTCGATGGCGTTCCGCGCGTCGCGCAGCTTGCTGGCGCCGATCTCGGTCTGCAGCACCGCGTCGCGGGCGCCGTCGGCATATTGCCCGAGAGCGGCCCGCAGGATCAGCACCTCCTGCGCGAGCGCCCGGACGTCGCCCGACTTCAGCAGGTAGGTGATCGCCGCACCGGCATTGGCACTCGCGTCGCCCGATGCCGTGAAGGTCATCGCGGCTTCCAGTGCCCGCAGCTCCGCCTGCGCCTTGGCCAGCCGCGCTTCGGCTGCGGCGGACACCGAGCGCGCCTCGGCGTCGACGGCTGCCTTCGCCCCTTCGGAGGCGGTGCGCGTCTTCTCCGACGCCGCCGCGGCGAACTCCAGGGCCTTGGCATAGGAGGTGAAGGCGGTTTCCGCCGTCTCCGCGCTCTTGCCCATGCCGAAGACGACCCCGGCCGCCACCGACGCGACGGCGATCACCGCGCCGATGGCGGCGCCGGCCGGGCCGAAGGCGCCCGCGATCTGCGGCCCCTGCTGCGCCATGATGACGAAGGCGTTCGTCCCCATCTGCGCCTGGACCGCCGCGTCCTGGATCTGATAGCCGAGATTGCCCATCACGCCACGCAGCCGGCCGGCGCTTTCCCCCGCCGCGTCCTGTGCCGCCGCCGCCATCTTCGTCGCCGCGGCGCCCGCCTGCAGATCGGCCCCGGCCTGCCTTACCGCCTGTCCCGTCCGGGTATAGGCGGCGGCAAGCTGCGGCTGCAGTCGGGCGGCCTCCTCCATCGACCGCCAGCCGTTCTTCACCTGGACGTCCAGCGTCTCCAGCGCCCCCTCCAGGGTCTTGTAAGTGCGGCGGAGCTTGTCGACCTGCTGGGCATCCTGTTCGCGCTGCTGGTAGAGCTTGCGCTGGTCCTCGGTCAGCGCGGTATAGCCGGCCGCCAACTTGCCCGTGGCGGCGTTCAGCTGCTCCAGTTCCTGCCGGGCGCCGTCGACGCGGGTCTTGCCCAACTGGTCGATCTGCTGCGTCACCGCTTCGAGGTCGCGCTTCGCCTGTGCGACGTCGGCCTCGACGGCAAAGCGGGCGGTGACGTTGCGTCCGGCCATGGTCTCACCGTTCCAGTGCGAGGAGTTCGGCTTCCGCCCCGCTCATGATCTCGAAGGCGTCGAGCATGATCGCGGCTTGGTCGCCGTAGCCGCCGGACTCCGGGAGGTGCCCGGTGGCGGGGATGATGCCGGCGATGCGTCCGGGATAGGGGCGGTAGGCGCGCCAGTAGCGCACCATTTCCAGGTCCCCGTCGGACAGGGTCAGGCGGGGGTTGCGCTTGTAGCGCTCGCCGAAGAGGTTCCACGCCGAGCCGTCGGGCGCTTCTTCTTCGCCGTCGGGGAAAGCGTCCGGCTGGAGGCTGACCGCGACGGCGATGCGGAGTTTTTTTCCGCGGCCTTGGTCGGCTGCATCAGGTTCAGGATCTTGAAGCCGACCGCCCGGATCTCGTTTTCGTCCAGATGGCCAAGCGTCTCGTCCGTGGTGAGGTTGCCCCGGCGGATGAACGGCGCATCGGTGCCGGCGGCTTCCTTCACGCCCTCCCATCCCATCAGGAAGTGACGGCAGGCGATGAAGGGGGCGACCGACAGGTAATATTCAAAGTCGCCCTCCACTCCGGCATAGCGTCCGCCAAGCCCGCGGGCAATGCGGGCGATTTCCGTGTAGCGGTCGCGCAACTCCGGGTCCGCGTCGGCCGGCTTGCCGACCGCCTCCACGGCGTCGATGATCTCCAGCGCTTCCGCCAGATTGTCGGGGGAAATGGCCTCGATATCGGCGCGCAGGGCGGCATAAAGCGCCTTGTCGCCGGCATAGGTGGCGCCGGTGGCCAGCAGGTCGCGGCGGAAGGCGGCGCGCTGGAGGTGGCTCGGCACGGCGAGGCGGTAGACCGGCTGCGGGGCCGCGTCGATCTCGGCTTGCACGGCGTCGATCATCGCTTGGAAATCGGCCCGCGCCTTGTCGCTTTCCGCCTTGCTCAGCAGGTCGCGCAGGGTGGCGAGGAAGTCCAGCCGCGGGGTGAAGGGAACGATGTCCTTGGACGAAATGGGGAGCATGGAAGGGGTCCTCTGCCGGGAAGGGGGCAGGTGGTGCCGGCAACACCACCCGCGTCGGGCGCAAGACAGTGCCCCGTCGGCCGTCGCCGACCGGTTGCCCGGTTGCCGCCGGGGTCGCAGGGTCAGAAAATGCAGATGAAGCCGCCCGCGTCCTGTCCGGTGCAGGCGAACTGATGGGTCAGCGTCATTAGGCCGTTGCGGTCGCCCGGCTGCAGGTTGGTGTATTGCGCCGCCGGCAGGGTCAGGCCGATCCGGTTCCCCGCCACCGCGCCATAGCTGGCGTGGACGATCTGCGCCGTGCCGGCGCGGAAGGCAGCCATGCTGTCGCGGGTGGCGACCAGCACCTCCAGCGGGTCACACGACCCCGTCATGTTGCGGGCGGTGATGATGGAGGGGTCGTAGCCCTCGGCGGCGTTCGGGTTGTCCGGGTTGGTCAGGCTGTTGCCGAACTCCACCGACAGGCTGGACATGGCCGACGCCACGCGGTTGACCAGCGCCTTGCCGCCTTTCCAGATCGGGGGCCGGGTGGCGTCATAGACGAGACCGGCCGGCACGCTGGCGTCCGCCTTGGACACGAACATACCGGTGAAGGTGAAGCTGAAGCGGCCGGCGTTGCCACTGGTCAGCCGCATGGTCGCGTTGCCGCGGGCGCCCACCACCTTGTAGACCACGCCGTCCATGTAGAGGTACAGGGTCAGCGACGGAATGGAGGTGGAGGCGGGCCGGTACAGCACGTTCACCGGAACCTGATAGCTGGTCCCGGTCGACAGGGCCGTCCCGAACAGGTCGGTCAGCGTGGCCAGCTTGCCGGCGGTATAGTCGGCCACGAAGGAGGTGGCGCCGGCCGCCGGGTTGCCGGTCAGCAGCAGCGGCATGCCGCGATAGGTCTGCGCGGTACTGCTGGCTCCGGCCCCCAG
Organism: Azospirillum sp. Sh1; assembly: GCF_008365135.1. Taxonomy (NCBI): domain Bacteria; kingdom Pseudomonadati; phylum Pseudomonadota; class Alphaproteobacteria; order Rhodospirillales; family Azospirillaceae; genus Azospirillum; species Azospirillum sp. Sh1. Next base: position 213,691 of record NZ_VTTK01000001.1, read on the forward strand.
CGTCAGGCTGGTGGTGGTGCCGGCGGTGGCGGCTTCAGCCGCGACCGGAACGGCGGTGCTGGTGATGGTCTCGGCCCAGCCGGAGGCCTTCAGCAGCTTGCCCCACTCCGGGGCGGTGCCGGGAGCGCCGGACCCCTTCAGGTAGACGTCGCAGGTGATCTGCACCGTCATCCCGCCGGTGATCGGGCCGCGCCCGTCCAGGCTGCCCGTCGCTTCGTTGGTCTGGATGTTGTTGGGATTGAAGCTGATTTGGGGGTTCTCGACCAGCACGGCGTCCGTGCCGGCAACCGGAGAGGCGTCGACGCCTTCCGTGGTCTCGATCTTCGCCAACAGCGCGGCGTTACGGGTGCGCAGTGCCATGGGACGGCTCCTTACTGTTCGGCCGACGGGATGGCCCCGGCGGGTGCGTCGCTGGCGGGGCGGCGGGACTTGGCGACAGGCGCCGCGGCGGTTTCGGGCGCTTCAGCGGCCTTGCGCGCGGCCTCTTCCGCCTCCGTCAGGTTGACGAGTTCGCCCGCGCGAAGCTCGAAGCTGTGGGCAGACGTCGGCACCGCCGCCGCCGCCCGGTGGGACGGGATGGTCATGGGCTGGTCTCCAGGATGAAGAGAGGTCAGGGGGCGAAGGCGTAGGGGTCGCCCGGCCGGGTCCAATACTCGACGTCATAGGCGGCGAAGACGTCGCCCACTCCGCCGATGCCGTCGCCGTCGGCCGCGCTCTGGTCGGCGTCGGCAAGGGTCACGTCCATCGCCACACCCCCTAGCGTCGGGTCGGCTTCAACGGCGCGCTGCAGGGCGGCCCACATGTCGGCAAGGGCTTGGTCCAGAGCTTCGTCGGTGTCGGCCTTCAGCACGGCGGTGATGGTGATCCGCTCCAGGTTGCGGGTTACCGCTGCGCTGGTCTGTTCCGCTCCGGCCGGGCCGGACCGCATCAGCAGGGCCGGCAACTGGTCCGCTTCGTCGTCGTCGGACAGCGGCTTGCGGCGGGCACGATAGACCTTGATCGTGCCGGGGACGTTCTCCGCCGCGACGGTGCCGAGCATCGTCAGGAAGGCGGACAGCACCTGTTCACGGACGGATGTCGGCATCAGCGCAACTCCAGGCGCCAGAGGAGCCGGTCGGTGTCCGGCCGGCAGGTCTTCTGGATCGTGTAGGATTTCCCGCCGACAGCCAGGACGCCGCCCTCCTTCATCGAGGGGACCTCCGAGACCCGCACTTCGGCGATGCGGGACGGGGTGGTGACCTCCACTTCGCCGCCGCGCCAATCGATGTCCGGCTGACGGAGGATGGCGCGGCAGGACACGGGATCGCCGCCACCGGGCGGGGTATAGGCGGCGTCCGACGCCATGTTCGGATCAGCGAACAGGACGCCGAACATGGCGTCGAAGACGCTCACGGTCAGACCGTGCCGTTGAGGCGGACGGTGCCGGTGGCGGACGGGTTGGCGGCGGCCGCCAGGGCGCAGCCGATCAGCGTGTTGCTGGTCGCCGTGGTGGTGACCACCTTGTTGGTGTCGTCCCAATAGACCTTGGCGCCGACGGTCCAGGCCTGCGCGCTGGTCTTCGGCAGGGTATAGACGCCGCAGGTCGTGATATCGACGCTGGCGCCGCTGACGGCGTCCATGGTGGCGACGCCGAACAGGGAGCCGACCAGACAGCCGGCGCCGCTGGCCACGTCATAGGGGGCGGTGACGGTCACCGTCTTGCCGGGCTGAACGAAGTTCTTCATCTCGGGATCTCCAGAAACGGCGAAGGCGCCGCAGCGGGCGCCCTCATGCCGTCGTTATGGGGGCGGTGGATCAGTTGCCGGGGTTGCGGTAGCCGCCACGGTAATCGACCGCGCCGCAGCCGAAATCCAGGGTGACGCGCAGCGCCACGCCGTCGGTGCGGAACCCCTCCTCGGTCATGAAGCGGGGGCCGGGGTTGCCCGCCAGATAGCCGTAGACGAACACCTCAGCGACCGCCGGATCGGCGAACAGCCACCACTGGTTTCCGGTGATATTGGCGTCCGCCACGGTGGACAGCCGGCCGGAGAACGGGTTGACGTTGCCGGCCTGCTGCGGCTGGATCGTCGCCAGCAGCTGCTCGGCCTCCGTCTCCTTGTCCGGGCCGCAGACGATCATCGACGGGGTGACGTTGATCTTCAGCCCGTCGAGGCTGGTCTGCTTGCGCATCGCCGCGCGCCCGTCGCTCACGGTCGAAACGCCGATGGCGCCGCCGGATGCGGCAAGGTTGCCGTGGCCGCTATGGAACACCGCCTTGTTGTCCGACAGGGTCGGGCCGGCGCCGCTGTTCTTCAGCATCATGGCGTAGAAGGTGGCGTTCTCGAAATCGGCGACCCGGCGCGACGCCATGTTGACCAGATCGTTGAAGGCGCCCAGGTCGTCGTTGACGAACACCCGGCGGCTGATGGTGACGATCCGGCCGAAGCTGGACAGCGTGACGGTTTCGCGACCTTCCGAAACGGTGCCGTCCTTGATCTCGCCGGTCTCGCCATATTCCAGCAGCGGCGGGAAGTCGCCGGCCTGCAGGAACTTGGTCGGCTTGAAGTCGTTGAAGTCGCGGCGCCGGGCGATGCGGCGGTAGGTCGGCTGCGCCGCCTGATAGGTGCGCAGCAGCACCTTGTTGGCCGCGGCCTCCAGCAGCAGCGGGAAGTCCGACGTGCTGTGCATGGCGCGGCGCAGGATGTCGTCCGGGTTGCGCGAGCGGATGCCGCAGAGATCGGCCGCCATCTCCAGCATGCTGACGTTCATGTAGCCGCGCGCCCGCTCGTTCTCCGGGGCGGCGTAGGTGGCACGGGCGACGATGGCATCGGCCATGGCCGAACGGACCGCCGCCGGATCGTCATGGGACAGCCCGACGCGGATCGGGGAGGTCGGCGACTGCTCCGACCGGGCGGCGAGCGCGGTCAGGGCGGCGGCGTTGACCGCCTCGATGGTGGTGCCGCCGTCGACATGGGTGCGGATGAACTCGGCCCCCAGCGCGTGACGCTGCGCCACGTCGTTGACATGGGCGATGCGGGCGCGCTCGGCCGTGACGGCGGCGGTCAGCGCCGCGGCATCGGTGGCGGCCGGGGCGGCGGACCGGGTCTGTTCGGTGGGCAGTTCGCTGCCCGGCTCGTGCTGGACGCTGTCCGGCATGGTGGCACTCTCCTTGTTGGCGGGCGACGCCCGGTTGACGAGTTCACAGGGGGTGGTTGAGGGGTTGGCGGAACGGGTGCCGGCGCCGGCATCGGCACCGATGGGCACCAGGGACAGCTCCATCGGCACCCAGTCGATGGCGCTGTAGGTCGGCGGCTTGCCGTCCTCGCGCGCCACCTCGAACTTGCGGACGACATAGCCGGCGGAGACGTTGCGGATGATCCCGCTGCGGATGTCCCGCCAGAACGGCTCGACGTCGGGCCGGTCGGAAAAGCGCACCGTCGCCGTGCCGCGGGTCCCATCGACCGCGGCGCGCTCCACCACGCCCATGACCTGACTGAGGTCGTACTTGCCGTGGTTGTTGAGGACGGGCGCGCCGCTGTTGAGCCGGGTCAGGTCGCAGTGCGCCGGATCGAGGGACAGTTCCTCCAGGTAGCGCTCCCCGGTCATGGGGTTGATGCGCGGAACCGCGGCGCCCGTCGACCAGACCAGCTCGATGGTGCGCGCGGCTTCGTCCACCGTCTGGACAGCCGCCGCGCGGGTCTGCATCGGCATGTCCATGGTCTGGCCGCCGGGGGTCTGGCTGTCAGGCATTCTGCGGGTCTCCTTGCTGCGCCTGCTGCGCCCCGCCGGCCTTGGTCACCTTGCGGGGATCGGTGTCGAGGGTGACGCCCGCCTCGTCCATGGCGGCGTTGATGCGAGCGATGTCGGCGAGCTGCCGTTTCGGATCGAAGCCCCACAGCGCGACGAACTGCTCCCAGGTCAGCCGGCCGGTGCGGACGGCGAGAATGTCGGCCTGCATGTCCTTCACCGGGTCGATGGGTTCATGGGCCGGCGTCGCCCACTCGACCGGATAGTCCCCGGCCGGCAGTTCACCGGACAGGACCGCCGTCTCGATGAAGCGCCGCCACACCGGCGCGCAGAACATCGGGATCAGCATCTGCCACTGCGCCTGCTCGACCAGCCGGCGGAACTCCACCTTGCCGGCGCGCAGGCTGGAATAGTTGGCTTGCCGCAGATCGCCGGTCATCTGGTCGTAGGTGACGCCCGTCCCGACCGCCATCGCCATCAGGGTGTGCAGGGTGAAGGGATCGAAGGACGGCGACGCCGTCGGGTTCAGGAACTGCACGCTTTCGCCGGGCTTCAGATACGGAACCATGCCCGGCTCCATCCCCTCCACCCGCCGGCCGTCCGCGGTTTCGCTGGTGACGCCGATGGGCCGTTCCGTCCCGTCCTCGGCCTGCGTCACCACCATGCCGATGCAGGCCTCCATCCGCGCCCGGACGATGGCGGCCTCGTGGAAGTCGTCGAGGTCGCGCGCCTTCAGCAGCACCGGAGCGAACCACGGCACGCCGCGCACCTGCCCGCTCCGCAGCTTGCGATAGACGTGCATCACCTCCGACGCCGGAACCAGGGCGCTGGTCAGGCCCTCCGCCGTCATGCTGTAGGGATCGCCGGGATGGCTGCGGAACAGCCAATAGCCGGTTCGCCGGTCCAGCGGGTCGAACTCGACGCCCTGGATCGTGCGGCGCCCGGTCAGCGTGCTGTCGCGGGACGAGTCGAGGAAGTCGCCTTCCAGCACCTGGACCTGATAGGGCACCGGCAGGCCGTCTTCCGGGCGGCGGTTGCGGTGGCGGGGGAGCGCTTCGCCGCCCTCGACCACCGTCCGCAGGATCAGGGTCTGCAGGCCGGCGAAGTCCAGCTGCCCTTCGGCGTCGCACTGGTCCGACCAGCGCCGGAACAGCGCGTTGACCCGCTTGTCCAGATCGTCATTGCCGGTGCGGCTCTGCGGCATGATGCCGGTGCCGACGACGTTGGCGGCCCAGATGTCGACCACGCGGGCGGCATAGGGGTTGTTGCGCACCAGATCGCGGGAGCGGGCGCGCAGCCGGGCCAGGGCCGGGCCGATTTCGGCATTCGCCGACGTGCCGCTGGTGTTCCAGCCGTCGGTGCGCCGGCCGGTGCTGGCACCGTCGTAGCTGCGCGCCATCAGCGACATGGCGACACGCGCCCGCGCCCGTTTGGCGCCGGTCTGCGGGGCGAACCAGCCGATGGCCCGGTCCAGGATGTTCATGGCTCAGCCTCGGGAGAACTTGGTGACGCTGGTGCGCGGGGCGGCCTGCGTTGCGTAGAGCGGGTTCGCCACCCCCAGCGCCGCCACGGTGGTGGCGATGGCCGCGGCGAGGTCGCGCATGGAGCGATAGTCCACCCGCTTGCCGTCGATGGTGACGCTGGTGGTGCCGGATGCCCACGCTTCGACCAGCGTATTCAGGTGCGTCTGCGTCAGTGCCATGCTCTACCGCCTTCCCCATCCGCCGCCGCGCCCGCCAAGCCAGCCGCCGGCGGATGGGCGCCGCTCGCTCTGCCGGGCGGGGTGTTCCTGTTCGGGTTCCGGATCGACCGGCGGTGCCGGCGGCATCTCTGTCGCTTTCGCCCGCGGCTGCTCGGTCTTCACCGGCGGCGCCAGCACCTTGCCCAACTCCGCCCAGCGCGCGGCGGTCCAGCGCTCCATCCCCATGGCCACGGTGCAGGCGCGGGCATATTTCCAGCCGTCCAGCGCCTCGGTGGCGTGGACCTGTTTCCACTCGCCGCGGCCCTCGATCCACTGGTCGCCGACCAGCTGTTTGCACAGCTCTTCGGTGGCCAGCCTGTTGAGGTGGACATAGCCGGCCGGGAAGCCGGCACCGCCGGCCGCCGCCTCGTCGGTGGGCGGCTGCAGGCTCAGCTTGCCGTACAGTTCCAGGGTCAGGACATGGCCGCCGACCATGCCGAGTTGCAGGCCGCGCTTGCGCTTACCGCCCTTGGCGTTGGCCTCGCGCACGCTGGACCATGCGAAGGACGGCGCGCCGATGGTGGTGGCGCCCTTCACGGGGATGACCAAGCCCGGATGTTTCTTCGCCCAGGCCTCCACCTGGGTGGTGGCGAAGCCGGTGTCGGCCCCGACCTTCGACAGCCGCAGATCGACGCCCGACGGATGCCGCCATGTGCCCTGGACGACGCGCGACGCCTCGTCCCACACCGCGGCGTCGTAGGGATTGCCGGGGATCACGACGTGATCGACCAGCCAGCATTGGAAATCCCGCCCCCAGGCCCAGACGAACAGCTCGATGCGGCCGGGGCTTTTCTGGACGTCGAGACCGCCGGTCAGCACCAGCCCGTCGGCCGGAACGCCCTGATAGTCTTCCCGGCGGTCGTAGAGGACGCGCCATTGCGGCGCCTCTCCCTTCACCTCGTAGGTCTCGGCCAACACCTGATTGACGAACACCCGAAGCTTGTTCGGGTCCGACTTGGCCCGGACGAACTCCTTGGCGATCTCCAGCCACGCGGCACCGGGGAACTGCGAATAGGCGGCCCAGATGTGGAAGGAGCGGTGCGGCCAGTTCTGCGGCGCATGCGCCCGCCACTCGCCGCGCTCGTCCATCCCGGCCTTGTGCTCCTCCTCGATGACGCAGCCGTTGACGCAGACGTACCAGGCCTTGGCCGGCGCCTCCTTCGGCTCCCAGCGGATGCCGGCGCCGCTGCCGGCGCCGAAGGTGAGGATCTGCATCTCGCCGCAGTGCGGACAGGGGACGTAGCGGTATTCCTGCGTCCCCTGCTCGAACAGCGCGTCGATCTTGGAATGCCCCTTGATTGTCGGGGTGGAGCCGGCCGCCTTCAGCGGATCGTCGGAGGTCAGGCACCGCTTGAAAGCCAACTCCACCTGATCGCCCTCGACACCAGCCGTCGGAGGATAGCCGTCCGGCTCCTCCAGGATGACCTTGTCGGCGGTGATGCGGCGGAACTCCTTCGGGCTGTTTGCCCCCTTGATCTTGATCCAGCCGCCGGGGAAGCGCTTCGACCGGATGGTGTTGCTGCTGTTCCGCGTCTTGGTGGAGAACAGCCTCCGCACCGCCGGCCAGAGGATCAGCTTGGCGACGTCATCCTTGGCGAAGTCCTCGGCGTCGTCGATGGTCGGCTGATAGACCAGCACCCGGCTGGGCAGCTGATCGGCGCAGTAGGCGATGTAGTTCTTGACGATCTGGCTGTAGCCGATGCGGCTCGACTTCTTCGCCGTGATCTGCCGCACCCCCGGCTCGGTGAAGGCGTCCATCATGCCGACCTGGAAGGGGAACGGGCGGTAGCGCGTGCCGTCCTCCAGCCGGGCGTTGCGGAGCGACCAGTCCGACAGCGTCATCCGCCGGCGGGGTTTCAGCGCCAGCAGCCAGCGGGCGACATGCTCGGCCAGCACGGCGCCGCGGACACGGACGACGTCATTCGTCTGCATCGTCGTCCTCGTCTGCGCCGCCCCGCTCTTCGGCGATCCGGGCCATGCTCAATTCGTCCAGCGCATCCTCCAGCGCATCGGCGATGCGGTCTTTCAGCCGGCTGTCGGTCTTGGCGACCTTGGCCGGGATGCGCAGCAGCTTCGCCTTGACCATCTCGATGACCGACAGCACCGCGGCGGTGTAATCGGCGACCGGCACCAGCTCGCCCCGCTTTTCCGCGTTGCGCATCGCGTAGTGGTCGGCCTGCTCCTTCGCCAGCCGGGCTTTCTCCGCGACGAGGTCGAGGCCTTCCGCTTCGGCTTCGTCCGAAGTCCGGCCGGCGGCACGTTCCCGAAGGTGGCGGATGTAGGCGACGCGGCAGGCGTCCAAATCCAGCTGACCACGCCTGTCCGCGTTGAAAACGCCTCGCTTTTTGAGATCGCGGACGGTGCGGTCGGTCAGATCGAGATGCGCTGCGATCTCAGCCTGGGTTGCCATGGTTGCACCTCACCGGACGGCCCAACCGGAAGCGGAACCCCCCTATGGAATTTTCACACCTGGACGATGATCGGACTTGTCCCACCCCTGATAGGGGGGGCCACCCGGAAGGACCCACGACACCACCCCCTACCCCACCCCATACCCCTAGGCGCCCCTGTCCCGCCCGTCAGGCGGCCCGTGGCTGGCCTCTGGCGGATCGGACGCGCGGGATGGTCACGGAGGAGGACGCATCAGCGGGCGCCCCATGGGACTGGCCTCACCCGTCCTTCAGCACGTCGGCGATCATGGCAGGGAAGCGCGTCTCCCACTGCCGGATGACGGCGTCCAGGTCCAGGCGCTTGCGGATCGTCGCGTCCTTCACCAGGACGAACATCAGCGTCAACTTCGACTCCCGGCCCTGTGCGATGCGCCCGGCCGTCGCCTTACGGACACCACCGGATTTGCCGGCGATGACGTCGGCGAACAGCAGGACGGACTTGCCGGCGGCGATGGAGCGCAGCGGGCCGAACCGTTCGGCGACTTGGTCAGGGGTGAGGAAGCGACCGCGCGAGCCCTTGGGGCAGTTCTTCGTCGGGATCGCCAGCCAGCCCCGCTTGGAGCGGATCGTCGCGCCGTCGTTGAAGGCGTCGATGACCCCTTCCCACTTCGCAGCCGATGCTGCCCGGCCCCGGACGAACACCTCGGCGGCGGGATGGATGCTGTAGTTGCCGCCTCCCGGATAGCCGGCATGGCCCAATGCCCGCCCCAGCTTGCCGAGACCGGCAGTCGACATGGCAGCCCGCAACTCGTCCCGCATGGTGGAAGCCGCCTGTTCCGTGACGTCGGTCAGCCGACGGGCGGTCCCTTCCGTCCATTCGTTGAAGGCGTCCTCCAGGCTGCCGGTGATCGTGACGCTGGCGCGCATGGCGTCAGGCCGTCACAGACGCATCGAGGGTCCAGCCGTCCAGGGCGCCGGCAGGCATGCGGCCGGCGACACGCTCCAGGCTCGGCCCGATCAGCTCGGTCGCGCGACGGTAGGCTTCGCGCTGGGCGACGCAGTCGATCAGATCGGCAGCGTCGGCGATGGACTGGGACAGGGGCTTGCGGTCCATGGGATCAGCCCTGCCCGCCGGGAAGCTTGCCCGCCCGCCACGCCAGCAGCGTCTTGAGGATCTCGGAGCCCGCATAGCCGGCGCAGGTACCGATGCCCGTCGCCGTCAGCGTGTCGGCGTTGAGCTGCTGGGCGACCGAGCCGGCGGCGATGGTCAGCGCGCCCATGGTGGGCAGGTCGAGGACGACCATGCGCACCAGCCCCTTCCAGCCGCTGTTGCGGGCTTCACGGGACCAGCGGGCGACCATGCCGGCGGCAACGCCGATGGCCGTGGGGGAGAGTGACTTCGCCATCTGGGCAAGGTCGTGAGCAGTGGGATCGGCCATGGCGGAACTCCAGAAACGACGAAGCCCGCCGCAGCAGAGCCGGGCGGGCGAAGGATGGCGGGCCGAAGCCGGCCGCCGGGTGTATGGTCGGTGCGCTTGTGGCCTCGACAACCGGGAAACCGCCGGTCCGGTTCGGTGGATGGGGAACCATCGACCGTTACGGGGAGAGTGGCGTACCCCCAGGCCGCAAGCGCCGCTCCATGCTCTCAGGGTCTGGAAACGAAAAACCCGCCGCGGCGGAACCGGGCGGGTTGGCGATCAGGCTGGCGGATTACGTCGAGCCTGAATTAATGACACTCACAGCCCTACCTCTTATCCGTTAACAAATTCTGAAGATGGCACCACTTTCGACTTTCGTGGTTCGTCTCTCTCTCTCCGGCGGAAGGCGGAAGTGCTCAGCCACCCGATCCAGGGCCACCCGCAGCAGCGGCAACCAATCGCGCACCGCTGGCGCGGCCTCCTCGACGCATACCGCCTCCAGCACCGACACAGTTTCACCCTGCCCGATCAGGCGCCCGAGTTTCCGGAGGTGCAGCTTGGCCCGAAGCCACGCGCCGTCCATGTCGGATTCCCGTTCCAGCGCCAGCAGGTCGATCACCTGCGGTGCGAGGTCCTGCGGGCACTCGGACGCGATCGGCAGGCGCGCCACCTTGGCATGCCGGCTCGGCACTTCGGCCAGGCGGTCCCAGCGCCGGCGGAGGATGGCATAGCTGGCGCCAGCTCGGAACTGGCGGTCGGTGATCTCCCCCAGCAGGCGCAGCCGACCGAGCGGAAACCCGGCCCATTCATCCTGCATCGCCTTCCGGAGCTTCGCGTCGACGGTCATGCACTCCACCCCCATCGCCCTTGCCCGCTGCGCCAGCGCCTCGTCGAGGATCACCGGGCCCTGCTGCTCCCGATCGGCTCGGCTGATCCGGCCGCTCGGTTCCCGGCCCCCCATAGACCGCTTGCGGCCGCGGCGGCGTGCAGCCTTCTTCGCCTTCGTGCTCAAGCCGATTCTCCCGCGTTGGCAGGCGTCTGGTCGAAGCCATCCTGTCCGCCATCGCCGAACAGGTCCCGGACCACTGGCTGTTCGGCCTGGCTGCCGCGGCGCCGGATCGGGCGCGGCAGGTACACAACGCGCTCCCGCTCGACGATCCGCTCCACCGGCACCAGCACCCGGCGAACGGTCGGTTCCGGAGCTTGCCGGGCCAGGCGGCGCAGGTCAGCGATCAGCTCGGACTTCGCCTCGTGGAACCGCTCCGGGTTCTGCCAGCTCGGCGTCAGCCGGCGAAGGCGGGTGGCGAGTTCGTTCAACGCGTCGGGTAACGGGGCGGTCATGCGGCACCTCCGGCGCTGCCAGCGGCGGCGGGAGGGCGCCACCCTGGCGTGAAATCCGGGATGACCTCCAGGATCACCCGGTCGGGGATCAGGCAGCTGCGGTGCCCTGGAATCTCGCCCCAACGCGGTTCCCACCAGCCGGTGCGGAGCCAATGCCGCAACCGCTGGCGGGACTGGTCGTGGGGATCGACGTCGAGCGGATCTCCGGCCGAGCCGGATGCGCTGCGACCGCCACCGCCGTCTAGAGCGCGCCGATGCTGCGCCACCCGGTCGGCGAGCGAGTTCTTCAGTGCGGAAAGGCTGGTCGGTGGGGTCGGGTTCTTCCAGTCCCGCACGGCGCGCTGGATGACCTCGGTCAGCAGTTCGACCGTGCCGCCGGCGTCGAGGTGCTGCTGGGCCAGCGCCTCCAGGGTCATCCGGGGGGCAATCCGCTCGGCATGCTCCGGCCATCTGGCGTCCTTCGCTGCGACGAACGCATCGACCACCGCCACCGCCCCCGGCGATGCGCGTCCGGTGGTTGGAGGAGGGGTAGGGGGTGGTGAGTCTTTCTCTTCTCTACTCCTTTCCTTTCCATTCCCTTCCGGGGGTGAACGCTCGTCGAGCGTTCGGTGAGCGTTCGCCGATGCGTCGTCACCTGTTCGCCGAACGCTCGGCGAACGTTCGTCGTCATCCTTCTGAGCGTTCGGCGAACTTCCACCACTGCGTCGTGACGGTGCGGCGGGCACTTCACCACCCGGAAGTGGGTGCCGGTAGTTCGGCTGGTCGATCTTCTGGTGTTTCCGCCACCCGGTTACCCGCAGGAAGGATGATCCGCCCACCTCGTAACGCTCCAGCAACCCGGCCGCGATCAACTCGTCCACCATGGCCGCAACATCCGCCGCAGTGAAGTCATCGGCCGGGAACACCTCCATCTTGAGCCGCTTCGCGCTGTCGGGGTGGATGCCGCTGTCGTCGCAGAAGCACCACATGCAGACGAACAGTAGGCGAGCGTTCGGCGAACACTCGGCGACCTGTTCGGACGTGCAGAACTCGGGCTTGATGGTGCGGATCCGTGCCATGGCTCAGGCGTTCCCGTGGTCGCGATGAAGGTTGCTGAAGAGCGTGCGCGGCCCGTCGAAATGGGCGCGGACGGTACCGATAGGGCCGTCGCGGTTCTTCTCGATGATGATCTCGGCGATGCCGCGGGCTTCGTCGGAGCGCCGGGTCCAGCGCTCGTAACGCTCGTTGAACTTCTCGTCGGATTCGTCCGGCCTGCGGCCGGGCTCGGTGCGCGAGAGGTAGTATTCTTCGCGGAAGAGGAAGGCGATGACGTCCGCGTCCTGCTCAATGGAGCCAGACTGCCGGAGGTCGGCCATGCTGGGGCGCTTGTCCTCCCGCATCTCCAGGCCGCGGTTCAACTGCGCCAGCAGCAGGACCGGCACCCGGAACTCCTTCCAAATTGAGCACAGTGCCGCGGTGATCTCGGTGATCTTCGCCGTCTCGCCCTGTTTCTCGGCCTGCGCCGATGCGCGCATGCGGTGGAGGTGGTCGACGATGATCAGGTCCAGGCCGTGGCGCCGCTTGTGCCGGCGGCAAGTCCGGCGGATGTGGGAGACGGTGACGCCCGGTGTGTCGTCGAGATGGATCGGCAGCGAGCCCAGCTCCGCCTTGGCGTTGATCAGCCGGCACCAGTCGTCGTCGGTCAGGTCGCCCTGCGCCTGACGGTCGGCCGGAATCCCGGTGTGGGCGGCGAGATGCCGGCGGGACACCTTCTCCGCGGTCATCTCGGTGGAGAAGCCCAGGACGCGGGCGCCGGTGCGCGCGGCCGACAGCATGATGGTGTTGAATGCCAGCGCCGACTTGCCCATCGAGGGCCGGGCGCCCAGCACATAGAGGCCGGGCAAAAGACCGCCCAGCTTCGCGTCGAGATCCGCCAGCCCCGTCGTGACGCCAAGCGGCTGGCCGCGGTTCCGCCAGGCGCGTTCGGTGGCTGCGAGGGCAGCCTCCACCCCTTCGGCCGACGACAGCACCGGGCGCAGGGCGCTGCCGCGGTCGCCCAACTCGAACAGTTGCGATTCGGCTTCCTCGATCAGCACCGTCGCGTCCTTGTCCACTCCCGGCCGTCCGGCGGTTTCGATCATGTCGAAGCCGATCTCGATCAGTTGGCGACACAGGAAGGCATCGCGGATGGTGCGGCCATAGTCGGCGGCGTTCACCACCGTCACGACGTTGCCAGCCAGCTCCGCGAGATAGGCGACCTCGTCCCGGCCGCCGTCTGCCTTGCGCTCGAAGACGGATTGGAGCGTCACCGGGTTGGCCGTCTGGCCACGGTCGATCATCGCTGCGATGGCGGCGAAGATGCGCTGGTGGAGGGGATCGTGGAAATGCTCCGGCCGCAGGAAATCGGCGACCCGCTCGAACGCGCGGTTGTTGACCAGGATCGCGCCCAACAGCGCCTGTTCCGCATCTTCGTTGCTCGGGACCCTGACTTCCGGCAGGGCGATGGCATGGCTCACGTCGGCAAGCCCTCCAGATCGCGAGCCAGCGCATCCAGGCGCTGGACGATGGTCCGCAGGTCGTCGCGGCTGATGGCACGCTCCGCGATGGCCTCGCGCAGGTCGGCGGCGATGCCCCGCGCCCGCTCCGCCGGCGGATGGCGCGCGACGATCCGTCGGGCGGGCTGCACCGGGAGGCGGGTGATGTTGCTGGGCGGGGTCGGCATCGCTCAAGCCCTCGGCATATGGTCGCGGATGTCGGTCAGTTCGCTGGTGATCTCGGGGCTGAAGGTCCGCTCGGACATCATGCGACTCCCGGCAGGCGGCCCTGCCTCCAGCGTGGGCTGATGCATTCGCGGTTGAGGCGCGGGCGCTTTGTCGGCGGCGCGTCGAGTGCCACAAGCATCGGGCCGTAGCCATAGATGACGAGAGCCATCCCCACCTGTTCGGCCGTCATCGGGCCGTGAATGCGCAGAATGCTGTTGATTGCCTTGACCAAGCGGAGCGTTGGGTCTTCATTCGGCCCGTTGATGTCGCACCAGACGGGCGCCTGCGGCGGCTTCCACTCGGGCGGCGGCAAAGCCGGATGATCGGCGGCGTGGGGCAGGATCATACCGCCCCTCCCCCGCCCTGGGCGGCTTCCTGCTGGGCGATCCAGTTGAGGATCGTGGACTTCCGGGCGCAGATGATGGCGCCGATCCTGAAGGTCGGGATGCGGCCATCGGCGACGAAATGGTAAGCCTGACGACGCGTGACGCCCATGAACTTCGCGATGCTGTCGGCGCCCTGGAGAAGGTCGTCGGCGAGCTGCAGCGGGGCGGCGGGAGGGACAATCTGGGCGACCGGCGCCGGGCAGGCTGGAGCGGTGGCAATCATGGTCGCCGTCTTGGAGGAGGCGCGACGCATCAAGCGGCCCTCCCCCACTGCCCGGCGGCGATCAGCCGGCGCAGGTCGTTGGCAGCGGCGCAGGCGAGGCGGTGATCGGAATCGCCATCCGCCGGGACGCCCTGCTCGGTCTGCCAAATCACCAGCTTCGCCAACACGCCGGCCGGGGTGGTCGCCGGGGTCGCGGCGATCTCGGCGCGGACGGCGTCGAGCGTCCATCCCTGCGCGTCGAGTTTGGCATTCAACTCCACCATGGCCGGATCCTCGTCCAGCGGCGCCCCCTGCTCCCGCAGTTCAGCGGCGCGGGCGGTGAGCTGATCGTCCAGCGCCTTCGCCTGGGTTTCGACCTCCAGCCAGCGCAGGCAGAGGGAAACCGCCCGGTCGGGAAGCTGGGCCAGCAGGGTGCGGGCTTCGGCTTCAAAGGCCGCGGTGGCGGCGTCAAAGGGGGAAGCCGTCGCACCTTCCTCATGTTGAATGCCCGCTTGCGAAGGCCGAGCGTCCTTGCACTGCGGGGGTGCCGAGGGCACATTCACTTTCATCGCTTGTCCTCCTCTTGGGTAAGCGGAAAGCCGGCGCGGTGGGAGTTTCCTAGGCCCTTCACCGTTCGCCGGCTTTCATATTTGCAGTGCTGGCATCGACTGTGTTTGCCGCTTCGGCCTCCAACCCGGCCTCAATCAGCCTGACCAGGGCTTCCGTCTCAGTTCGGAAGCGCTTAGTGAACCTATAGTCATCCACCTTCTGGGATATTTCTGATGGAAGAGTGATCATCTTCCTCGACTTCTTTCCATCCACCTCGTCACCTATAAGTGCATCACTAGTCCATCACTACGTTGCGCGCACGCTGATGCATCTGTCAAGCTCGGCTTGCGCCCTTGACAGCACATTCTTAGGTGCTATGGTGCATCTATGGCAGTGAACCCAAAAACTACCGTTCGGAAGAACGTGGCTCTTCCGCTTGAACTCGCCGCTCAAATCGAGCGGTTTCGAGAGTCGCGATCATTGCAGTCGGAGTCGGATGCGCTTCGACGGCTAGTCGAGATCGGACTTGGCTCTATCGATACTCCTAATGATCTTGCCAACCGCTGCGCCGATGCAACTTCCGCTGGAAACAGTATTAATTATGTAATCGCCAACATTCTTGAAGACCATCCTCTTATTCGAAGCATCAACATAAACAATGAAACCGTCGAAATTTACCTTCACGGCGATCAAGAAATTCACTTCGACAAATTGACAAAGAAATGGCTACTGAACCGACGCGACTTAATTCCGTTTTGAGATAAGACAGCCTTCCTAATTGGAGTTTCGTACGATCAATATGGCGCTATAGGCAAGCTGGTGCGCTGCTATTTCCTCTGCCGCGAGGATCGCGCCACGCGGCCGGCCGCTCCTACCCGCCCCAACCGTCCCACGCCGAGCGTCGTCTGCGTGTCATGGAGCGGATCAGCGCCATCCGCATGGTGGATCAGATCCGACGCACGAAAGGCCCCCAGGCCGCGGCCGACAGCCTGCCGGGCATCTACGCCGATGTCGGCGTCCGGGTGATCGCCTCCCCCGCCCTGGCCCAGCAGGAGATGGACCTGCCGCCGGATGGCAGATCGGCGAGCTGACCTCGCCAGCCGCAGCCCACATCCTGAACCGTTCCCAGCCGCACGCCAATTTCCGTAGCTACGCTTAATCTTGCCCCAGCTAATTTCTGGAGTTACATTAATCCCATGAAGATCGTCTACGACCCTCCGAAGCGCATCACCAACCTGGACAAGCACGGGCTGGATTTCGCCGATCTGGAGGACGGGGCGTTCTTCGAAACAGCCTTGGTCATCCCGTCGCGCGATGGCCGCTTCAAGGCGGTGGGCTGGCTGGGCGACGTGCTGGTGGTCGTCGTGGTGTTCAAGCCGCTGGGAACGGAGGCGCTCTCCGTCATCAGCATGCGCCCGGCAAGCATCAAGGAAAGGAAGCTCCTGACATGACCGAAGACCGGAAATTGCTGACCGAGTTTCAGCCAGGGCGTGGATACAGCAAAGAGGACTGGGACGAGGTGTCCGACACCCCGGAACTGACCGAAGAGGAAATGCGGCAGGCCCGCCCCTTTGCCGAGGTCTTCCCGCAGCTGGCCGAGAGCCTGAAGCGCGGCCGGGGCCGGCCGCCGGCGGAGAAGCCCAAGCAACAGGTGACGCTGCGCCTGGACGCCGATGTGATCGAGCGGTTCAAGGCCGGCGGGCCGGGCTGGCAGTCCCGGATCAACGACGAGCTGCGCAAGTCCGTGGGGCTGTAACGGCCAGCGCCCTGGCGATGGCTACGCCGGCGAAGCCCACCTCAATCGCGTGAGAGGAATCACCATGGCGTCGGTCCGAAAGCGCACCCTGCCGAGCGGGGAGATCAGGTGGCAGGTCGACTACCGCGATCAGGCCGGCAAGCGCCGGGCCCGCCAGTTCGCGACGAAGCGGGAGGCGGTGGAGTTCGAGACGAAGGCGCGGGCGGAGGTCGCCGCCGGCACCCACCTGCCCGCCTCCGATTCGATCACGGTCGCCGAACTGGCGAAGCGCTACGTCAAGCATCTGACGGTTCGACGCGACACCGGCCAGGCCATGGAGCGTGCGACGCTCGCCACCTACGAAAGCTGCATCCGCTGCCACATCACGGATCCGGAGGTCGGGATCGGCACGCTGAAGCTGGCGGCGCTGCGCACCGTCACGGTCGCCGAGTTCCGGGACCGGCTGCTGGAGGCCGGCCGCTCGATCGCCATGACGAAGCGGATCATCGCGACGCTGGGGTTCATGCTGGCCTTCGCCCGGGCGAACGACCTGATCTTCACCGATCCGACCGAAGGCGTCACCGTGCGCCGGCCGTGCCGGTCCAGCGCCGCGATCTCGCATGAGGCGGCGCGGCAGCTGCGGACCAACGTCAAGCGCCTGCTGGACGCCGCGGACGACGACTTCCGCCCCTACCTGATCGTCGCCGCCCTCGCCGGCCTGCGGGCGTCGGAGCAGCGCGGCCTGCGCTGGGTGCACGTCGATCTGGAAGCCGGCTTCATCCATGTCCGCGAGCGCGCCGACATCTACAACGAGATGGGCGATCCGAAGAGCAGCGCCGGCACCCGCGACATCCCGATCGGCCCGATGGTGGTCAACACGCTGAAGGCCTGGAAGCTGCGCTGCCCGCAGTCGGAGCTGGGCTTGGTGTTCCCGAATCGAAAGGGCGGCGTGCGGGCCCAGACCGATATCCATCGGCTCTGGTTCCGGCCGCTGTGCGAGAAGCTGGGGATCGCGATGCGGTGGCACGACCTTCGGCACTTCGCGGTGTCGGCCTGGATCGACCAGGGCTTCAGCGTGAAGGCGGTGATGACCTTCGCAGGGCACAAGGACTACCGGATGACGATGGAGCGGTACGGGAAGCTGTTCCCCTCCGAGGATCACCACCGGGCGGTCGCCGACATGGAGCGGCGCCTGTTCGGCTAGCCGGCGCCGATGCAACACGGCTGCAACACGAAAAAGCTACAGCGTTGATCTTCCGTCGCTTTTTCCGCCTGAAAATCGGGATGCCGTTCTGAGGACGCCCTGCCTAACGGTTGCGGGAGTTGGGCCGTGGGGGATGAATTCCCTTATGGCCCGGCTCTATTGCGGGTTGTCGCGAACGTCGCCGGCATTGGCATCGATAACGCAAGCTCCGCGCGTTGCGGGCGGGTCGGCAATTGCTGCCGCCCGGTGGGTTGTACCGGGGCGATGTTGCCGGGCCGCGGTTCCTTGGCGAAGGCGACGAGCGCCACCGGTTCAGCCTTCAAGCGAAGGCTGCGGCAGCGCGGTGAAACCATCCATCATTCCGACTGCCATGTTGCCGCCGATGCGCCCCAACGACGGTCCGATAAGTTCGGTGGCGCGGCGGTAAGCCTCGCGCTGGGCAACGCAGTCGATCAGGTCAGCCGCGTTGACGATGCTCCGGGACAGGGCGAGATCGCTCGTCATCGTTCGTCTCCTCGAACAGCGTTGGTGTGATTGGTCCATTCTGCCCGCCTGGAAGCTCGCCGCCCCACCATTCCGTCAGGTGGCGGTGGTAAGCACTCCCATGGTCGGCAGGTCGAGGATGACCCTACGCTCCTAGCCCGCCATCCGATGTTGCGTGCTTCACAAAACCAGCGCGATCATGCCGGCGGTGATGACAAGGCCTTTGCGGACGCAGCCTTCCATTCTGAATTGGATCATCTGCGGTGGGATCGGCGGTGGCGGGCGAGGCCGCCCGACGGGTGTATGCTGGTGGCGCTTGCGGCCCGGACAACCGGGAAACCGCCGGTCCGGTTCGGTGGGCGGGATTCCGCCGACCGTTACGGGGAGTGTGGCGTGCCCCCGGGCCGCAAGCACCGCCTCCGCCGTTCCGGAGCAGAAAACCCGCCACGGTGGAACCGGGCGGGTTGGAGTGCGGCAGAGTCCGCCGTCGCGGGCGTCTTCACACCGGCAGCGGGTTCGCCATCGTGGTCGGAATGGCGATCTGCCGGCCGTTCATGCTCTCGAAATCCATCGTCTTCAGGTCCAGGCTCCAGGCGAGCGGCGAGGCGGCCATGCGGATGGAGATGAGGCGGTCGGTCAGGTCCTTAACCACCACCCACTGGGTATAGTCGCATTCCACGGCCCCGTCGGACTTGCGGGCGCGCACCGTGCCCTTGGGGATGTCGACGGCGTTCAGCAGGTGGAAGGCAAGGCTCTGCGCCTCGGCTGCGGTCGCGGGCTGATCGGCGAGTTGCTTCAGAAGAGCCGTGCGGATGAAGCGGGCGGGCGGCGTGGCGTTGCCGGGAAGGCCGGCCAGCCCGGTCCCATGGCCGGGACGGGAGACGGTCAGATCGCCGACGGTCATCGGGTCCGCGTCCCAAGGGGTCAGGTTGACATAGTTCTGCAGATTGGTCAGATGCCAGGAGAAGTTCGGCAGGTTGGTCAGCACCTTCACCGGGTTGTCGCTGATGACCGGCTGACCGCCCAGGAATTCGATGACGATGCTGTTGCCGGCGGCATCGTGAACCGGGAAATGCAACGGACCGGCCTTCGCCACCCACTGGTCGCCGACGACCCGGACCGCGCCGCTTTCCAGCGCCTGCCGGACCTCCGCCACCGTGGCGCAGTTGCCCAGAAGCCAATCGACGAAGAACCCGCAGAAGACGTTCGTCGCCTTGGCGTCGGGCGCCTGATACTCCGATCCGGGCAACCAAAGCGCGCCGGTGGACAGGCCTTGGCTGTTCATGCCGTCGGAGCATATCGGCAGACCGAATGAAGTCACGCCGACATAGCCGTATTTCGGGACCAGATGGAGCTTGTCCTCCAGCCATCCAACCAGTCCGGCCGATTTGCCCGGCGCCCTTACGATCAGGGCGCCCTTCAGGTCGATGCCGAACTCCATGCTGCGGCCGTTGACGATCGTTCCATCAACTGCCCCGATCAGAAAATCCGTGCACATGGTTGTTCTTCCCGTCTGATTGCCTCGCAAAACGGGAAAATAACAACGCAACAATCCATTTCAAAAACAATCCGCGGCTCCGCACCACCCAAAACGAAACGGCCCGGCCTCCCTCGCCGGGAGCCGGGCCGTCCTGCCTTCGGCCGGTGTCCGCCTATTGATAGCCGCCTTCGCGGGCACGCTCCTTGGCCGCCTCCTCCTGGGCCTTCTCGGTGACGCGGCTGATCTTGCCACCACCGGCCTTGCCGGCATCGGCAGGCTTCTGCGGCGATTCGCTGCGGTCGGCGGCGGCTGGATTCTGGTTGGGCTGGTCGGCCATCTTGCTGCTCCTCGGTCGTCTTTCCGACTGGCGATGAGGAGAAAACAGCGGTGGCCGGAGATCGTCGCGGGAGAAGGCCGGCTGTTTCAGGCGGGCGGGCGGGCGGTCTCGCCGTCGCTTTCGCCTTCGACACGGTCCAGGGCCGCATTGATCTGGTCCAGCGTGCGGCCGCAGCCGGTACAGACGTCGCCGTCAATGGCGCACATGCCCAGGCAATCGGGATCGTCGCTCATGGCAGCAGGCTTTCCTTACGGTTGGCGGTGCGGACCCATGCCTATCCGAAAGCAGATTCCATCTCAAGCGTCGGGGTCGGGGACATAAGCGGAATGGGTTGCGGTCGACATGCCCAGAGTATAAAGCATTCGCTCTATCCACACCCTGTGAGGGTATTTATGCCAACGGCATTGCTGGTGTCCTGCGCGATGTATCGTCACGGCACCGCAAGAATGCCCGCCGCGCTGAAAGCGGCAGGATTTCGCGTCTTTGCGATCTTCCCCCGGAATTCCCTGCTTGAATTCAGCGACCATGTCGACGGCAGGCACACTTTCGACCCGGGAATGCCGGTCGACGACCTGACGGTCACCGCCGCGCGTGCGGCGGCGCAGTTGCATGCGGACATCATCATCGGTTGCGAGGAAAGCGCTGTCCAGGTGCTCGGCTCGGCCGGGCGGCTGCTCGAACGGGTGGCGGAGGATAGCGCCGATGCACACAGTCTGCGGCTCCTCCAGGGCTGGTACGGCGGCGTCCGCTGGGAAGAGGAGCGTTCGCGCTGCGTGGAACTCGTGGCGGAGGCCGGCATCCGGACGCCACGTCAGGTCTTGGTCGATCCGCGGCGCATCGTCCCAAACGACCTGTCCGCCCTCGGAGCGCCGCTTCTGCTGAAATTCGACGGCAGTTCCGCCGGCCGTGGGGTTTTTCTTGCGTCCGACGCCCGGCACGCGACCGAACTGGTGGCGGAACTGGAGCAGATGAGCGCCTTTCCGGGCGGCCGGCGGGTCGTCGCGCAGGAGTTCGTGCGCGGGCGGGCGGCGTCGGTGTCCTTCTGCGCGCTGGGCGGACGGATGCTGGAGGGATTCGCCTATACCGTCCTGCAACACCAGCCGGAACCTTTCGGCCCCGCCTCGGTGATCGAACTGGCGGACCTTCCTGACCTGATGGACATGGCCCGCCGGATGGTGGAATTGACGCGCTACTCCGGCTTCGGCGGCATCGACGCCATCCTGCCGGAGGATGGCGGCCCGCCCGTTTTCCTGGAGTTCAACGCCCGTCCGACCCAGACCACCCATCTCGGCAGTCTGGCGGGCAGCGACCTGTGCCGGGCGATGGCCTGCGCGCTGGAGGGGGCGCCCTATGAAGGTGCGTTCGGCCGGACCTCAGGCAAAGCGGTCGCCCTGTTCCCGGCGGAATGGGTCCGCGATGCCAACAGCCGCTATCTGACCGCGGCCCACCATGACGTGCCTTGGACCGAACGGCGGATGACCGCGGCAATCCTGAGCATCACACCGCAGTTGAACCCCGCCTGACCGGTTATTGCGGCGGCTGGTCCAGCGAGAGTTCGCCGGTGACCTCGTGCGTCAGGTCGATGCCGTCGACCGTCAGCACCATGCGGACCGGCAGGGACTTCACTCCGTCCAGCCGCCCTTCCGCCAGCGCGCGGCCGACCGCCAGTTCGATCTCCCGCTGGGAGGTCACGCCGACCTGCTTGAGGAATTTGCGCAAATCGAGGTTGAAGGTCTCGTTGTCCATGTCCGTTCCTCCGGGTTGGGAACCGCTGTCACGCGTGCCGTTCCGAACCGCTGGAGAGCGGTGTTGGTTCCCTGGCCGTCCTTGCCCTTATTCGGGCGGCAATTCGCCGGGATGGAGCACACCCGGCCCCCCGTCCTCCCGCGCGACCAGCAGCAGGCCGGCGGTGGTGAAGGCCGCGGCCAGCAGGGTTTCGGTGCTTCGGTGCAGGGCGTGGCGCCCCTTTTCGAAGTCGCGGATGGTCCCGCGGGAGACCGTCGCCCGCTCCGCAAGCTCCTCCTGCGTCCAGTCGAGGAAGCCGCGGGCCGCACGGCACAATCCCGGAGTCAAAACACCTTTCGTAAGCATATTTTTCTCCGGAAAAGCTCGGCCATAAGCGTTGAAGTTGACTATTTCCACCACAATATGAGCACGGCCATCCCGGAATCCAAGTTCCATCCGCGCCCTTCCCCTGCCGCCGGAGACGCCGCCGCATGCCCCATCACGTTCCCCTGATCGCCACCATGGTGGCCGCCATCGTCCTGGCCTTCGTCTTCGGCGCCTTGGCCCACCGGCTGCGCCTGTCGCCGCTGGTGGGATATCTGCTGGCCGGCGTCGCCATCGGTCCCTTCACGCCGGGCTTCGTCGGCGACATGCAGTTGGCGTCGCAGTTGGCGGAGATCGGGGTGATCCTGCTGATGTTCGGCGTGGGGCTGCATTTCTCGCTGGACGACCTGATGAAGGTGCGGGCGATCGCGGTGCCCGGCGCGGTGGTGCAGATCGCCATCGCGACGGCGATGGGATGGGCATTGGCCAGTTTCCTGGGCTGGAATCTGGCGGCCGGGCTGGTGTTCGGGCTGGCCCTGTCGGTGGCGAGCACGGTGGTGCTGCTGCGCGCGCTGGAGCAGTTGAACCTGTTCCGAACCGAACGCGGGCGGATCGCCATCGGCTGGCTGATCGTAGAGGATCTGGCGATGGTGCTGGCGCTGGTGCTGCTGCCGCCGGTGTCCCGCATGCTGGAAAGCGGCGGCGGGCTGGACGGCGAGGTGCTGTTGTCGCTGGCGTGGACGCTGGGGAAGGTGGCGCTGTTCGTCGCCCTGATGCTGGTCGGCGGCCGGCGGATCGTCCCCTGGGTGCTGGAGCGCATCGCCCGCACCGGTTCGCGCGAGCTGTTCACCCTGTGCGTCCTGGCGCTGGCGCTCGGCATCGCCTATGGCTCCGCCACCCTGTTCAGCGTGTCCTTCGCGCTGGGCGCCTTCTTCGCCGGAATGGTGCTGAACGAATCCGATCTCAGTCACCGCGCGGCGGAACAGACCCTGCCCTTGCAGGACGCTTTCGCCGTGCTGTTCTTCGTGTCGGTCGGCATGCTGTTCGACCCGTCGGTTCTGACCCGGTCGCCCTGGGCGGTGCTGGCGACGCTGGCGATCATTCTGCTGGGCAAGTCGGCGGCGGCCTTCGGTCTCGTGCTGCTGTTCCGCTATCCACTGCGCACGGCGGTGACGGTGGCGGTCAGTCTGGCGCAGATCGGCGAGTTCTCCTTCATCCTGGTGGCTTTGGGCATGCAGCTCGGCATCCTGCCGGAAGAAGGCCAGGGGCTTATCCTGGCGGGCGCCCTGCTGTCGATCACCGCCAACCCACTGCTGTTCGCTGTGGTCCAGCGCCTGTTCCCGGACGAGGCGGAGCCGCTGCCGCCGGCCGACACCGCGCCGGAGCTGCGCGATTATCAGGCCCTGAGCGGCCATGTCATCATCGTCGGCCATGGGCGGGTCGGCCGCTACGTTACGCAGGCCCTTCAGGCGGAAGACCGGCCGCTGGTGGTGATCGACCTTCAGCGCGAACGGGTGAAAAGCCTGCAGGCGGCGGGCGTGCGGGCGGTCTACGGAAATGCCAATGCCGCCGGAATCCTGGAGCGCGCCGGGGTGCAGGGCGCCTCGCTGCTCCTGGTCACGGTTCCCGACGCGCTGGAGGGCGGCGGGGTCGTCCAGCAGGCCCGATCGGTGAATCCGTCGGTCGCCATCGCCGCCCGCGCCCATAGCGACGAGGCCGTGGAGCTTCTCGACCGTACCGGCGCCGACGCCGTCTTCATGGGCGAACGCGAGATCGCCCGGCGGATGATCGACTATGCCGGCCGCGCCGCTGGGGACGGGGACGGGGCGGATGAAGCCGGAGTGCTGGCGACGACCTGAAACGACGAAAGCGCCGGTCGGGAACCGGCGCTTTCAAATCCGTCGGTGCAACTTCCGGCGAAGCACACGCCACCCTGTCCCGGCGACCGGCGCCGGGAAGGCCGTGACCTTCCGGAAGACGGCGCGGCGTCAGTCGTCGCGCTGGGTCCGTTCCATCCGTTCGTGACGCTCCTGGGCCTCCAGGCTCAGCGTCGCGATCGGGCGGGCATCCAGCCGCCGCACGGAGATGGGGTCGCCCGTCTCCTCGCAGTAGCCGTAGCTGCCGTCGACCAGACGCTCAAGCGCGGCGTCGATCTTGGAGATCAGCTTGCGTTCGCGGTCACGGGTGCGCAGTTCCAGCGCGCGGTCGGTCTCCGCCGAGGCGCGGTCGGCGATATCCGGTTCCTGGATACCGCCTTCCTGGAGGCTGTTCAGCGTGCCGGTCGATTCCGCAAGAAGCTCCGCGCGCCAGCGCAGCAGCTTCTGGCGGAAATACTCCCGCATGATCGGGTTCATGAACTCCTCGTCTTCCGACGGGGAATAGTTCTGGGGCAGAAGCGGCGACGTCATCCGAAAGCATCCAGCGAAAAAGGGGTGATCCGGGCGGCGCGGAGTATAGGCACGCCACGTCGGGACCGCAACCCATTGGTTCGCCCCCGCAACGACCAAACAAGCCATTGGAATAAAAAAGATTTGTCAGAGTGGCACATTGGCCGCGCCGTACCACTACCCCATCGGGGCATGGGACCATGGGTCGGAGCGCGCCCTGCCCCGCCTGACTGCAGGCGGACGGCATCGGGGGATCGGCCCACCTGCCCGGGAAGGCTCAGGAGGTGAGCTTCGCCAGTTCGACCTGCGCCCGCAGGTCGATTTCGTCGAGGATTTCAGCCAGACCGGGATCGTCGACCTGGGCGCGGCGCGTCTGCACCACCTTGGCCAGATCGACCAGCTTCTGCATCGACAGGGTGCCCGACAGCAGGCCGTGCTGGATTTCCTCCAGCCGGTCGAGCATCTCTTCCGCCCGCATCTTGCCGCGCGACGCACGCGCGGTGGCGTCGTCGGTCGCATCGACCTCCTGCAAGGCCAGCACGCCCGAAACTCCGGCGGTGGCGGCGGTGCCGCTGACGCCGTGCGCCGAGCCCGCCTCCCCCACCAATTGCTTGGAGAACGCGGCGCCGGACGAGCCTTCGGCCTTGCCGGTGCGGCGGACCGAACCGCTGCCGCGTATGTTTCCGGTGCCTTCGACTTTCATGATCCGTGCAACCGTTTGCAGTAAAGGATGCGTAAACGCGCGCACTGTAGATGGACCAACCTTAACATCCGGTCAAGGTTTGCCGCAATCGGGCAAAATTTGCCGGTCGGCTGTGACCGAAAGGCGCCATCTTCGGGACGTTTTTAAGGACAAGCGCGGATTGCTGCCGTTTCCGTCGTCTGGCACGGCGTTTGTATAGGGATGGGCACGAGTTCAGGAGTGTCCGCGTCATGCTTCCCACCGCCCTTCGCCTTCTGCGCCGCCGTGCCATCCTGGCCGTGCTGACCGCCCTGCTGGCGTTCGGTGTCCCGGCCGCACCGGCATTGGCCGCGTCCGCCCGTATCAAGGACATCGTGGATGTCGAGGGCGTGCGCGACAACATGCTGATCGGCTATGGCCTCGTGGTGGGTCTGAACGGCACCGGCGACAGCCTGAACAACTCGCCCTTCACCGAGCAGAGCCTGACCGGCATGCTGGAACGGATGGGCGTCAACACCCGCGGCACCAACCTGCGCACCAAGAACGTTGCGGCGGTGATGGTGACGGCGACGCTAGGCGCCTATGCGGCGCAGGGCACGCGCATCGACGTGACCGTGTCGGCGATGGGCGACTCCAAGAGCCTGCTGGGCGGCACTCTGCTGGTCACCCCGATGATGGGCGCCGACGGCGAGGTCTATGCGGTGGCGCAGGGGCCGATCGCGGTCTCGGGCTTCACTGCCCAGGGCCAGGGCGCCAGCGTGACCCGCGGCGTGCCGACCTCGGGCCGCATCTCCTCCGGCGCGATCGTGGAGCGGGAAATCCAATTCTCGCTGGCCGAACTGCCGGTGCTGCGGCTGTCCTTGCGCAATCCGGACTTCACCACCGCCCAGCGGGTGGCGACCGCCATCAACATCCAGCTGCGCGGAAACCGCGCCCAGGCGACCGACCCCGCCTCCGTCCTCATCAACGTGCCGGAGACGCGCCGCGGCGACGTGGTGGGGCTGGTGACGGAGATCGAACAGCTGCGCATCACCCCCGATCAGGTCGCCCGCGTGGTGGTGGACGAGAAGTCCGGCGTCATCGTGATGGGCGAGAACGTCCGCATCTCCACCGTCGCCATCGCCCAGGGCAACCTGACCATCCGCATCACCGAAACCCCGCAGGTCAGCCAGCCCGGCCCGTTCAGCCAGGGCCAGACCGCGGTGGTGCCGCGCACCGACATCCAGGTCGACGAACAGTCCAACAACCGCCTCGCCGTGATGAATGCCGGGGTGACGTTGCAGGAGTTGGTACAGTCCTTGAATGCGCTTGGGGTGGGTCCGCGGGACATGATCGCCATTCTCCAGTCGATCAAGGCCGCCGGAGCCCTGCAAGCCGAGATCGAGGTGATCTGATGTCCATGAGCCCCGCCCTTTCCGCCGCTTCGGCCCCGCGCAGTTCCTCGCTTGTCGAGCGCGCCCAGGCCGCAGGGTTCGGCGTGCGGACCTTGGCAAAGATTTCCGATCTGGAGGCCAAGACCGACCCGGCAAAGCTTACCCAGCTGCGCAAGTCCGCCAACGAGTTCGAGAGCCAGTTCGTGTCGCAGATGCTGAGCCCGATGTTCGAGGGGATCCAGACCGACGAGACCTTCGGCGGCGGGCGCGGCGAGGAAATGTTCCGGCCGATGCTGGTCGAGCAGTTCGGCAAACAGATCACCCAGCGCGGCGGCTTCGGCATCGCCAAACAGGTTTACGCAGAGCTTCTTCGCGCCCAGGAGGCCAGCCATGGATAAGGTCGACGTCCGTTTCCCCCAGCCTGCCAAGCCGGCCGCCAACCTGCCGAAGAACGCGCAGGAACGCGCGGTGGCGCTGGTCGAGCTGATGGGCCGCCTGACCGCGCTGTTGGAGCGCGAGGCCGCCGCCGTCCGCGCCCGCCGCCCGGCCAAGGAGCTGGCCCAGATCGTCAAGGACAAGCAGCCGATGACGCTGGTCTATGAAGAGATCAGCCGCATGCTGCGCGTCGACCGCGAAGGGCTGATGGGTTTGCCGCAGGAGATGAAGACCGCGCTGAAGGATGCGACCGGCAAGCTCTATGCCGCCACCGCCGACAATGCCGAGGCCCTGCGCATCGGCGGCGAGGCGCAGAAGGTGATGGTCGACACCGTCGTCACTGTCATCACCCGCCAGCAAAAGGCGCCGACCACCGCCTATGCCGCCCACATGGGCGGGGGCCGCGGCTATTCCCCGCCGCCCAGCGGGCCGCGCACCTCGGCGGCGCTGAACACCCGGCTTTGATCCCAACCGCCTTCATCCGTGACTGCCGAGACGTTTCGGACGGCCGCCCTGCCATCGGGGCGGCCTTTTTCTTTGGGCGCAATTTTCCTTGGAAGCGGACCGCTGCGGCAAGAAACGCCCCGCACCCGGCGGAAATTGCCGGTCCGGCCATGCGCCAGGGGCTGGAACTGCCGCCCCACACCGCATCGATGGTCCAATGGCGCGGGGTTACCAACTGGCCCGCCTGTTGCATTGGTCTCTCCGCATCGCCGTCGGTGCGTTCCGCCGTCCCTGAGAGGCCGTTCCATGGAAGTCCAATCGAACAACATCGCCGCGTCCTTGTTCGACGGTCTCAGCCAGTCCCAGCAGACGCAAGGGACCGGGACGAAGAACGACCTGTTTTCCAAGATGATGGACCGCATGCTGACCGATGCCGCCGCGCGCAAGCGCGAGCAGGCCGACGAGGCGGCGCGCGACTCCGCCAAGGACGCTGCCAAGGAGGCGGCCAAGGAGGCCGGTGACGCCCGCCGGGCGGAGGCCCAGCGCAAGCAGCCGGTGCGCGCCGAACCGAAGCCGGACCTGACCCGCGACCGCACGGCCCAGGCCGCCCGTTCGGCCGCCGATGCCGCCGACACGCCCCGCGCTCCGGAGCCGAAGACCGCCAAGGCCGACGACGACCGCAAGGTTCAGGCCGGGCAGGACGACCGCCGGCCGGCCAAAGCCGAAAAGCCGGCGAAGGATCCGAAGGCGGAAGGGGCGAAGGCCGATTCGTCCAAGGCTGCCGAGGCGAAGACGGACGACACGGGAGCCGCAGCGGCAGACGAGGCCGCTGCGACTGACGATGCCGCCGCTTCGGCCGAGGATGCCGGACAGACCGAAACCGCGTCGGCCGATGCCGATGCCGATGCCGCTGGCAACGGTGACCCGACCGCCATGGCCGACGATCAGGCCCAGCCGGGCGACCAGTCCACCACCGGACAGCCTCCGGCGGTTCAGCCGGTGCCGCCGCAACCGATGCCGCAGGCCAGCGATCTGATCCTTGCCGGACTGATGCCGGCCGGACAGGCCGCGGCGAAGGACGCCACCGATGAGGCGGGCGCGGGCGCCGACGACTCCGCGAAGGCCGGGGTCGCGAGGAACGGCACGGCTGGCGCCCTCGATCCCGCCGCCCAGCTCGCCCAGGCGCAGGCTGCCGCTGCCGGCGCAATGGCGGGCGGACAGGCCGCCGGTGCCGATGCCGCCGCGAAGACGGCCGGCAAGGGCGGTGCCATGGATGGCGACGCCGCGAAGACCGCGGACGCGTCCCAGGCCGATGCCGGCGCCGAAGCCCTGCCGAACGACGAGGACGTCGCCCTGCCCGACCGCTTCGCCGACCTGCTGGCCGCGGCCAAGGCCAAGACGGGCGAAGCCAAGCAGAATGGCAAGCACGCCGGCGGTGAAGGCGGCGCCCGGAATGACGCCCAGGCCCAAACCCAGGCGATGCAGCAGCCGCCGGCTCCGCCGGCGACGCCCGCCGTCCCGGTGGCGGAAGCCGTGACGTCCGCTGCGACGGGTACGGCCACCGCGGCGCTGGAGGGCATCGATGCGGCAGGCTCGGCCGGCGGGACGTCCGGCGCCGCCACCGCCAGCCCGCACACCCACCCGGCCCTGGCCGCGATGGAAGGTGCTCACGGCGGCATTCCCGGGCTCGATCAGCCACAGGCGACCGCGACGCTCCGCCCGTCGCGCGGCGCCGGCATGCCGATGGGCGTGCACGACCAGATCGCCGTCCACATCAAGAAGAATGTCGGCGACGAGGTCGACCAGTTCACCATCAACTTGCATCCGGCCGAGCTTGGCCGGATCGACATCAAGCTGGACATCGGCGCCGATGGCCGGGTCAACGCGATGGTCGCGGTGGAAAAGGCGCAGACCCTCGAACTTCTGCAGCGTGACAGCCGCAGCCTGGAACGCGCCTTGCAAGACGCAGGACTGCAGACGGACTCGAACAGCCTCAACTTCAGCCTGCGCGGCGAAGGCAATCCCTTCGCAGGCGACGGCCGGGGCGACGGCAAGAACGGTGGATCGGGTCGGCGCGGCCGCGGCTTCGGCGGGGGTGGCGACGATGACGGGACCGACAGCACCGTCTACACGGCAACGCTCGGCAACGGGCGCGTCGACATCCGAGCCTGACGGCCACGCCGGCGGCCATACCGCCGCAGCCCACCGTCACATGAGAGATATCGGCCGCAAGGCCAACGAAGGACGACCGCGATGACCACGACGACCAACACCACCAGCCCGACCCTGAACCAGTACGGCACCTATTCGGGTGGCAAATCCACCGGGTCGAAGTCGGCGTCCGAAACCGCCAAGACCCCGCAGACCGATGCCGACAAGACCGCGTCGGCGACCAAAGGCCTCGGCGACAATTTCCAGACGTTCCTCACCATGCTGACCACGCAGATGAAGAACCAGGACCCGCTGAAGCCGCTCGACACCAACGACATGACCAAGCAGCTGGTCGACTTCGCCAACGTCGAGCAGAACATCGGCACCAACAGCCGGCTGGACAAGCTGGTTCAACTGCAGTCGGCCGGCACCGCCTCGACCAACCTAGCCTATCTCGGCCGCACCGTCGCCTTCGAGGGCGACAGCTTCCAGTACAGCCAGGGCATGGCCCAGGCTCCGCTGGGCTACGAACTGGAAACCTCGGCCAAGTCGGTGCGCGTCGACATCCTGGACTCCAACGGCAACATCATCCGCTCGATGCCGGGCGAGACCACCGCCGGGACGAAGCATGCGGTCAGCTGGGACTTCAAGGACAACAACGGCCGCGCGGTGCAGCCCGGCACCTATCGCATGAACGTGGCGCCGGTGGCGGAGAACAAGAACGACACCATCAAGACCACCACCTATACCTTCGGCACCGTTGCCGGTATCGGCAGCAACAAGGACGGCGAAACCGTGCTGAACATCGGCACCAGCGAAGTGCCGCTTTCGAAGCTGACCACCGTCTATTGATCGGGACTCGTTCCACATACGGATTGTCGGCCCACTTGCCGGACGGGGCGTCACGACCGCCCCCATCCGTTCGGATGAGCGACTACCACCCGATAAAAAGTTAACCCTTTCGTTTAGGCATTTGTTAAGTGCCGGCGCATACAGTACCCCGAAATCGTGGAATCCACAGTTTGGGTTGGAGCGTCCGCGCATGGCACTCATCGAACTCGACACCGGCGACGACTCTGCAGCCGGTGCATCGGTCATTGGTCCTGAGGGGCGTCCCATGACCGAAAACGACCTTCCCCCGCCCGACACCAAGCGTTGGGTGATGCGCCGCAAGGCGGAAGTGGTCGCCGGCGTCCGTTCGGGCCTGATCAGCCTGGAGGAGGCCTGCCGCCGCTACACCTTGTCGGTGGAGGAATTCCTGTCCTGGCAGCGGCTGATCGACAGCCACGGCATGCGCGGCCTGCGCGCCACCCGCCTGCAGGATTACCGCCCCGGCCAGCCCGTCCGCGACCGCATCGGCGCGGACTGACGCAGCGCAATCAGCGTCGACGAAGCGCCGCGGGGCCGACCTGCGGCGCTTCGTTGCGTTTGGGGCGATTGAGGCCGGGGGCATCCGTCGCCTATGGCCGCGCCTGCCCACATGCCGCGTCGATCAGCATCGCAGCCGCGCTTGCCACCGCGTCGTTGCCCGGTCCCAGGTCCAGCGCGCGGCCGGCGGCATAGGCGCCTTCCATCAGCAACTGCAATTGGGCGCACAGCCGGTCCGGATCGTCGGCGCCGGCCGCAACCGCCAACCTGTGCAGACGGTCACGGACCAT
The DNA here is from genome assembly GCF_008365135.1 of Azospirillum sp. Sh1. NCBI lineage: Bacteria > Pseudomonadati > Pseudomonadota > Alphaproteobacteria > Rhodospirillales > Azospirillaceae > Azospirillum > Azospirillum sp. Sh1. Next base: position 244,603 of record NZ_VTTK01000001.1, read on the forward strand.
GCGCTTGTGGGCCAAAGCCAACGCACGGGCGGGGTTGTCGGGGTCGCGCAGTTCGGCGGCGGCGCTGGTGAAGGGACAGCCCTGGAATTTCGGATGATCGATCCAGTGGGCGAGCGCCACGAAAAGCGCCTTCATCTGGGCGCGCGGATCGCCGGGATGGCGGGCCACCACCCGGTCCCACCACGCGCCATGCTGGGAGATGCTGCGCTCCAGATAGGCGCAGACCAGATCGTCCTTGGACTCGAAGTTCCGGTACAGGCTCATCTTCGCAACGCCGGATTTGGCGATGATGGTGTCGATACCGACCGCGCGGATGCCCTCGCGATAGAACAGTTCCGCCGCCGTATCGAGAATCCGCTCCCGCGCCGGCTTCCTTGCGCTTGCCGCCTCCGACATTCCCGCTCCATCCGTTCCGAACGGCCGGGTTCAAGCCCGACATTGACAATGATACAGACCTGTCTCTACCATCGCAACGAAGAGACAGGTCTGTATCATCGCCGAGCGATCCGGACCTGACCACCACAATGAACGGAGTTCCGGGGGATGCGCTATTTCGAGGATGTCACGGTGGGCGACCGCTTCACCGGCGGGCCGCTGACGGTCGAGGCGGCGGAAATCGTCGCCTATGCCGAGAAGTTCGACCCGCAGCCCTTCCATCTGGACGCCGACGCGGCAAAGGACACGTTGTTCCGCGGCCTGGCGGCCAGCGGCTGGCACACCGCGGGGATGACCATGCGGATGATCGTGGGCAGCAATGCCGAACTGGCGGGCGGCTATATCGGCATGGGCGTCGATTCCGTTGGCTGGCCCCGCCCGACCCGGCCCGGCGACGTGCTGCGCATCGAGATGGAGGTGATGGAGGCCCGCCGCTCCGCCAAGCGTCCCGACCAGGGCGTGCTGCGGGTGAAGACCACCACCTTCAACCAGAATGACGAGGTGGTGCAGACCATGATCGCCAACCTGCTGGCACCCGGCCGCCCCACCTGAAAAAGAAAGCCCCCGCATCCGGGAGGGGATGCGGGGGCCGCAGTTCTTGCTCTCTCAGTCGCAGCTTTCCGCCGTCAGCGCTTCAGGCCGGCGGTGAAGGCGAAGTTGTCGAAGGAGTTCTCGGCCACCCGGAACCACAGATACTCGTCGTCGCGGAACTTCTTCCACTGCTCGTAGATCTTGGCGAACTTCGGGTTGCTCTTCGCCGTTTCATCGTACAGCTCGATGGCGGCCTTGTAGCATGCCTCCATCACGTCGCGCGGGAAGGGGCGCAGCTGGGCGCCGCCGCCGACCAGACGCTTCAGCGCCGCCGGATTTTCGGCGTCGTACTTGGCATTCATGGTCAGGTTGGCTTCGAAGCAGGCGGCCTCCAGAACGGCCTTGTACTGCTTGGGCAACTGTTCCCACTGCTGCTTGTTGACCAGCAGCGAGACGTTAAGCCCGCCTTCCCACCAGCCCGGATAGTAATAATACTTGGCGACCTTGTTGAAGCCGAGCTTCTCGTCGTCATAGGGACCGATCCACTCGGCCGCGTCGATGGTGCCCTTTTCCAGCGACGGATAGATGTCGCCGCCGGCAATCTGCTGCGGCACGACGCCCAGCTTGGCCAGGACCTGACCGGCGAAGCCGCCGATACGGAACTTCAGGCCCTTCAGATCCTCGACGGTCTTGATTTCCTTGCGGAACCAGCCGCCCATCTGCACGCCGGTGTTGCCGGCCGGGAAGTTCACGACGCCGTAGCCGTCGAAGAACTCGCGCAGCAGCGGCATGCCGCCGCCATTGTAGATCCAGGCGTTCTGCTGGCGGGCGTTCAGGCCGAAGGGCACCGTCGCGTCGAAGGTGAAGGTCGGGTCCTTGCCGACATAGTAATAGCTGGCGGTGTGGCCGCATTCGACCGTGCCGTTCTGCACCGCGTCCAGAACCTGCAGGCCGGGGACGATCTCACCGGCGGCGAAGGGACGGATCTGGAACTTGCCGTCGGTGGCCGCGGCAACGCGGGCGGCGATGGTGTCGGCGGCGCCGTAAATGGTGTCCAGGCTCTTGGGGAAGCTGGACGCCAGACGCCAGTGGATTTCCGGCTGGGTCTGCGCGATGGCGGGCGCCGCCAGGGTGCTGGCGGCGACGCCGACACCGGCGGAGGTCAGGAAGGAACGACGCTTCATGAACGTTTCCTCATCGTTATGGCCATGGCGCCGGTTGAACGATGACGCCATTTGCCGAACAGAAGACACTTTGGTGCCTGAACAATCCTAGAAATTGCGACGGCCGTTGGGCAATTCGTCAAAATGCATGGCTTCCATTCCCACCCAATTCCATCGCGTGGAAAATACAGCGCGCAGGCGCGACTGAAACAGCGACGGAAGTCCGTCGCCCTCTGCAGGGATTTCAAAGCAATGCATCGCGGGAAGAAAGCAAGACTGGAGTGTCTGCTCGGGGAAGCATCCATCAGCCTCATCGATCAACCGCGGACCCGTCTTGCCGTCGCCTGAATGGTTACGTGTACCGATGATATATGCGACACCCGGAATGGCACCCACCCCTACTTTCGTTCATCTGCGGCAGTTCCGAGACACGCTGTCGGCCGCGCGACGGGTAAGCGCTTCGTACGCATGCAAAGGCGAATACACGCCATCGCATGCAACTTGCAGCTTCCAACGGGATGGGATGCTTGGCATGTTGGCCACGCGGTCGGGGCGGTGGAACGGCCACCGCCCGCGCCGCACCAACGGAGGGCAAGAGGATGGACAAAATCCTCACTCTCCTGATCCTGCTGTTGCAGGTGGTCAAGCTGGTGCTTGAGTACCTGAACCGCTGATCGGGTGGGTGTGCCGGGGATAGGAGCCCCGGCACACCCACCCCGAAAATAGTGCTTTTTCCCGCCAACGGCAACGGGTCACCCCGACGAGCTTCACAATCGCCAACGGTGGAGCAGAATCACGACCGCTCAAGGATCGCCGGCCCGTCGGCCGTGCCTGGGACACAGGCACAGCAGCACTCCGCCCAACAGCAGCCCGGCCGCCACCCCGCCCGCGTGCGCGGCCCAGCCGACGTCGGCAAACGGGGAGTCGCCTTTCAACGGCACCAGCGTCATCGCCGCGTTCAGCAGTGCGAAAGCCAGGATCGCCCCCTGTACCAGCCGCCGGGGCCGGCGCCGCGACATCAATCCGAAGCGCGGCCGCATCCACAGGAAGGCGCCCATCAGCGCACAGATCGCCCCACTCGCCCCAATCAGCGGCGCCATCCGGTCGACGGCGAGCAGCCCTTCCGTCAACGCCGCCGCCACCGTGCCGGCGAGGAACAGCGACAGATAGCGGAGATGCCCGGCTTCCCGCTCCACCACGTCACCCAACAGCCACAGCACGGCCATGTTGGAAACCAGATGCGTCAGGTCGCCGTGGATCAGCACATGCCCGAACAGCCCGCGCCACAGCGCACCGGTGGGCAACGGCCCCGCCAACTCGACCGTTCCGAAGAAATAGGCGGGAACAAAGGCAAAGGACTCCGGCGGCAACCTTAGGACGAAGGCCAGCACGCAGACAAGGATGACGGTGCGGTTGGCATAGGGCGGGATGGGCGCAACGGCGACCGGTCCAGTTCCTCCGCTCCGGCCTTGCCGGTCCAGCGCCAGCGCCATCCCCTGCCCCCGCTGTTCGGTGCCGCCGCTTCGCGCGGCGATAAGTCTCACCCCAATGTAAGAAGGGGTATTGGCGAAAAACAGCCGTTTCCTGCGCCGCTCAGGGGCCTCCTATACCGGTCGTACGGATTGGAGCGCCGGCCACCGGCTGGCACAGTGGCTCTACCATCCGGCGAGGGTCCCTTCGCCGGACAATGACAACCGGGGAAGAAACGACCATGAACGAACGTCAGGATACCGGCAGCATGACGGTGGACCGCCAGGGGCGCGTCATGGTGCTGACCATGAGCGACGCCGGCACCCGCAACGCGCTGGGCTTGAAGATGATGGCGGCCGGCCGCGACGCGCTGGACGAGGCGACGCACGACCCCGAAATCGGCGCCATCGTGCTGACCGGCGCCGGCGGCGCCTTCAGCAGCGGTGGGCACCTGAACAACCTCTATCACCACGGAAGCCGCTCGCGGTCGGAGAACCGGGACGGAATCGAGCGCTTCCACGGCTGGGTCCGGGCCATGCGCGAATGCCCCAAGCCGATCATCGCCGCGGTGGAGGGGCCGGCCGCCGGTGCCGGGTTCTCGCTGGCACTGGCCTGCGACCTGATCGTCGCGGCGGAGGATGCCCAGTTCCTGACCGCCTATGTCAAGGTCGGGCTGACCGCCGACGGCGGCGCCTCCGCCTCGCTCGCCCGCGCGCTGCCGCCGCAACTCTATGCCGAACTGATGCTGACCGGCGGTCCGGTCGATGCGGCGCGCCTGCATGCCGCCGGCGTCGTCAACCGCGTCACCGCGCCGGACCGGGCGCTGGATGAGGCGACCGCCTGGGCACAGACCATCGCCGAGGGGCCGGCCGGCGCCATGGGCCGGGCGAAGAAGCTGATGGAACTGGCTTATGGCAGCTTCGCCACCCAGCTTGCCCGTGAAAGCGACCTGTTCGTCGAGGCCCTGCACCATGGCGAGGCGAAGGAGGGCATCACCGCCTTCTTCGAGAAGCGCCGTCCGGTGTTCCACAAACGCTGAGCGATAAAGCCGGCCGGGCGTCGTCCGTCACGGCACCCGGCCGGCTCCGCATCACCGCACCAGGACGTGCGCCGCCTCCTTCGTCCGTCCGACCGCACCGGCCACCTGACTGACCGCGGTGGAAATGGCGGAGATGTTGGACGTCACCGTTGCCACGGCGGCGGACGCGCTCTGCATGTTGGACGACATGTTCTGGGTGACGGCGCTCTGTTCCTCCACCGCCGACGCCGTGCCGGTCACATGTTCCCGCACCACCGAGACGGCTTCGCGGATGGCGTTCAGTGCATTGGCGACTTCGGTCGAGGTCGACTGGATGCCTTCGATCTCGGCGGAGATCTGCTCGGTCGCCTTCCCGGCCTGATTGGCCAGGTTCTTCACCTCCGACGCGACGACGGCGAAGCCCTTCCCCGCCTCGCCGGCGCGGGCCGCTTCGATGGTGGCGTTCAGCGCAAGCAGGTTGATCTGGCCGGCAATGCTGTTGATCAGCCCGACGATGCCGTTCATCGCCTGGGCGGCGGCGGCCAGGCGGTCGGTGCTTTCCGCCACCGCGACGGTGCGGTCGAAGGCGCCGTCGGTCGCCGAGCGGGCGCGCGTCATGCTCTGGGATATCTCGCCGATGGAGGCGACCAGTTCCTCGGCACTCGCCGCCACCGCCTGGACGCTGGCGGAGGTGGAGCCCGCGGCGTCGTTGGCGGAATGCGCCTCCCCCATCGACAGTTGGAGCGCCTGGTCGATCTCGCCGAAATTCTTGTCGATCAGAACCTTGAGGTTGTTCAGCAGCGAGACCTGCGCGGTCACGTCGACCGCGAACTTCACCACTTTGACGACCCGCCCCTTCTCGTCGAGGATCGGGTTGTAGGCGCCTTCGATCCAAACCGGCTTGCCGGACTTGCCGATCCGCTTGTATTGCGCCGCCTGGAATTCGCCGCGCCGCAGGGTTTCCCAGAAACGGGCATAGTCGGCGCTGTCGCGATAGGCCTGCTCCACGAACATGTTGTGGTGCTTGCCGACGACCTCGTCCAGGCGATAGCCCATCACCTTCAGGAAATTGTCGTTGGCCTTGGTGATGATGCCCTCGGTCGTGAACTCGATCACCGCCTGCGACCGGTTGATCGCCGCCATCTGCGCGGCGTAATCGAGGTTCTCCAGCCGTTCCTTGGCATCGGCCCATTCGACGACGAAGCCGATGCGCCGGCCGTCTTCGGTCAACGGCGTGACCAGCAGATCGAACTGGTGTCCGCCGACCTTGATGGTGGCGCCGTATGGCTTGGTCAGCGACGCCAGCAGTCCACGTTGGTGGCTCGGGTTCTTGTGGAACACGTCGATGTTGCTGCCGACCAGACGATTGACATCCAGGCGGGGCAAATCCTTGCGCAGGTCGCTCTCGGCCTCGCGCAGCAACGCCACAACGGCGGGATTGACGTGGACGATGGTCAGATTTTCATCCGCCACCATCACCTTGGCGCGCAGCCCATCAAGCGCCGCCATCTTGCGCCCGAGCGCCTGATTGATCTTCCCCCGTCCGAACATCGGCTTCCCCTCGTGAGTACGATGGTATGGTTCGGATCATACCGGCAATTTGAGGGAATTCCATAAGGCCATCTCCGACATCTTGTGACATTTTCTTCAGATTTTTAAAGCAGAAGCTGATGTATCGCGACATAACCAGAAACCTACCGAACAAGTCACACAAACCAAGCCGCAGCAACATCTTTGGTTGAGCACTTAGGGTTGGAAACAATGCTGCTTCGCAGCATGCTGTTCATGTCGCGATGCCGCACCGACCAGAACAGACCAAGCGGAACGGCTCCCCGAAGGCGACGAGGGCGACGGGGGCGACGGACGCACCGGACACGCATCGGCCCACACCGACAGGAGCATTGGCGTCGCGCCAAGCCCACTTTCATGCGAATGCATGTTGTGCGCACCATCGGATGGTTGTAATAACTCGGGACATGACACAACCGCGCCATCCCTTGACCGACGCCGAACGGATCGACTGGATTCGCCTGATCCGTACGGAAAATGTGGGGCCGATCACCTTTCATCGCCTGCTGGAGCAGTATGGCAGCGCCGCAAGGGCACTGGACGCCCTGCCGGAACTGGCGCGGCGCGGTGGGCGGACCAAGCCGCTGCGCGTCGCCTCCAAGGCGGAAGCGGAGCGGGAGATGCAGGCCAACCGGCGCTTCGGCGCCCGCCTGCTCTGCGCCTGCGAACCCGATTATCCGGAGCCGCTGGCCGCGGTGGACGATGCGCCGCCGGTGATTTCGGTCGCCGGGCATGCCCACCTGCTGCGGCGCCGCGCTGTCGCCATCGTCGGCGCGCGCAACGCCTCGCTGAACGGCAAGAAGTTCGCCGAATCGCTGGCGCGCGAACTCGGGGCAGCCGGGCTGCTGGTCGTCTCCGGCCTCGCCCGCGGCATCGACACCGCCGCCCATGCCGGCTCGATCGCCAGCGGCACCGCCGCGGTGCTGGCCGGCGGCATCGACGTGGTCTATCCGCCCGAGAACGAAGGGCTTTACCGCGACATCGTGGCGCAGGGCGTCGTGGTGGCGGAAAGCCCCATCGGCACACAGCCGCAGGCCCGCCACTTTCCCCGCCGCAATCGCCTGATCTCCGGCCTGTCGCTGGGCGTTCTGGTGGTGGAGGCGGCGTTGCGCTCCGGTTCTCTCATCACCGCGCGGATGGCTCTGGAACAGGGGCGCGAGGTGATGGCGGTGCCGGGTTCCCCGCTCGACCCGCGCTGCCACGGCACCAACAACCTGCTGCGCGAGGGCGCCACGCTGGTGGAACGGGCCGACGACGTGCTGCGCGCGATCGAAAATCTGCGGCCGCCGACGCTGGCGGAACGGCAGCGCGACCTGTTCAGCGCCCCCATCCATACCCACGCCATTGCGGCGGAACCGCGAGCCGATTTGGACGAATCCGACCTCGCGAAGGCACGCGCCCTGGTGCTGGAAAACCTGGGCCACTCGCCCGTCACCATTGACGAACTCGTTCGCGGGTGCCAATTGTCCGCTCCGGTGGTGCTGACCGTGGTTCTGGAACTTGAGCTTGCCGGCCGAGTCCAGCGTCTTCCCGGTCATCAGGTCTCTCTCGCCTGATCGGCATCGCCGTGGTTTGAGTGGGCATACGCGAAGGGCTGGTTTCTTGCCGGGCAGCAACGTCGTCATCGTCGAATCGCCGGCCAAGGCGAAGACCATCAACAAGTATCTGGGCGACGACTACACCGTCATCGCCAGCTTCGGCCATGTCCGCGACCTTCCGGCGCGGGACGGCTCGGTGCGCCCGGATGAAGACTTCGCGATGGAATGGGAGCTTGGCGACCGCTCCAAGCGCCACATCGACGAGATCGCCAAGGCGGTGAAGTCGGCCGACCGCGTCTATCTCGCAACCGACCCGGATCGCGAGGGAGAGGCCATCGCCTGGCACCTGTCGGAGCTGCTGCGCGAAAAGCACCTGACCGACAATCGCGACGTCCAGCGCATCACCTTCAACGAGATCACCAAGAGCGCGGTGCAGGCCGCCATCGCCAACCCGCGCGACGTGTCGCGCGAACTGGTCGACGCCTATCTGGCGCGCCGGGCGCTGGACTATCTGGTCGGCTTCACCCTGTCGCCGGTGCTGTGGCGCAAGCTGCCGGGCTCCAAGTCGGCCGGCCGCGTGCAGTCGGTGGCCCTGCGCCTGATCTGCGAGCGCGAGTCGGAGATCGAGGTCTTCAAGCCGCAGGAATACTGGTCGATCGCGGTGGGCTTCACCACGCCGGCGGGGGCCTCCTTCTCCGCGTCGCTGACCCAGCTGGACGGCAAGCGGCTCGACAAGTTCGGCCTGCCCAACCGCGAGGCGGCGGAAGCCGCGGTGGCGAAGATCCGCCCGCAGGCCTTCGCCGTGTCGCAGGTCGAGCGCAAGCAGAGCCGCCGCAACCCGTCGCCGCCCTTCACCACCTCCACCCTGCAGCAGGAGGCCTCGCGCAAGCTGGGCTTCGGCGCCACCCGCACCATGCGCACGGCGCAGAAGCTGTATGAGGGCGTCGACATCGGCGGCGAGACTGTCGGCCTCATCACCTATATGCGAACCGACGGCGTCAGCCTGTCGCAGGAGGCCATCGACGGCGCCCGCAGCCTGATCGGCTCGCACTATGGCGAGCGATACGTCCCGGCCCAGCCGCGCGTCTACAAGACCGCCGCCAAGAACGCCCAGGAGGCCCACGAGGCCATCCGTCCGACCGACCTGCACCGCCGCCCCGAATCGGTGTCCGGCTATCTGGAAAGCGACGAGCTGCGGCTCTATGAACTGATCTGGAAGCGCACGCTGGCCAGCCAGATGGAAAGCGCCGTGCTGGATCAGGTGGCGGTGGACATCGCCAGCCCGTCGAAGGACGTGGTGCTGCGCGCCACCGGCTCCATCGTCGTGTTCGACGGCTTCCTGAAGGTCTATCAGGAGGATCGCGACGACGCGGCCGAGGACGACCAGCAGGAACGCCGCCTGCCGGCCATGGACCAGGGCGACGCTCTGGACCGCGGCGACATCGTCCCGGACCAGCACTTCACCCAGCCGCCGCCGCGCTATTCCGAAGCCAGCCTCGTCAAGAAGCTGGAGGAGCTGGGGATCGGCCGTCCGTCGACCTATGCCTCGATCCTGCAGGTGCTGCAGGACCGCAATTATGTGCGGCTGGACAAGCGGCGTTTCATCCCGGAAGACCGTGGCCGGCTGGTGACCGCCTTCCTGGAGAACTTCTTCCACCGCTATGTGGAGTACAACTTCACGGCGGAGCTGGAGAACCAGCTGGACGAGATCTCCGACGGCAAGATCGATTGGAAGACTGTCCTGCGCGATTTCTGGACCGCCTTCGACGTGGCGGTGAACGGCACCAAGGATCTGACGATCACCCAGGTGCTGACCACCCTCGACAACGAACTCGACGCCCATTTCTTCCCCGCCGCCACCGAGGACGGTCACGACCCGCGCGTCTGCCCGGTCTGCCGCGAGGGCCGGCTGGGGTTGAAGCTGGGCAAGATGGGCGCCTTCATCGGCTGCTCGCGCTATCCGGAATGCCGCTACACGAGGCCGCTCGCCGTCGCCAACGACGAGAACGGCGAGGCGCAGGAGGGCCCGCGCGAGTTGGGCAACGATCCGGAGACCGGCCTGCCGGTGACGGTGCGCCGCGGCCCCTACGGCGCCTACATCCAGTTGGGCCCGGCGCCCACCGCGGCGGTCGCTCCGCCGGAGGAGCCTGCGGCGGAAGAGCCTGCAGCCGACGGGAAGAAGCCGAAGGCGAAGAAAAAGAAGAAGGATGAAACGCCGAAGCCCAAGCGGGTGTCGCTGCCCAAGGGCATGGCCGCGGCGGACGTCGATCTCGACACCGCGCTGAAGCTGCTGGCCCTGCCCCGCGTCATCGGCAACCACCCGGAGACCGGCGAGGAGATCAGCGCCGGCATCGGCCGCTTCGGCCCCTATCTGAAGCATGGCAGCGTCTACAAGTCGCTGACGCCCGATGACGACGTGCTGACCGTCGGCATCAACCGCGCCGTCGACCTGCTGGCCGGCGCCGCCAAGAAGGCGTCGGCTCCGGCCAAGACGCTGGGCGACCACCCGAAGACCGGCAAGCCGATCACCATGGGGTCGGGCCGCTTCGGTCCCTATGTGAAGCACGCCAGCGTCTATGCCTCGATTCCCAAGGGAACCGAGCCGGACAGCGTCACGCTGGAACAGGCGCTGGAACTGATCGACGCCAAGGTCGCCAAGGACGCCGCCAAGAAGGGCAAGGCCCCGAAGGACGCCGAACCGGCCAAGGCCGAGGGTGCGGAGGCTGAGAAGCCCGCCAAGGCGAAGGCCGCGGCGAAGAAGCCGGCCGCCAAGAAGGCGAGCAAGGCCAAGGCCGCCAAGGATGCTCCTGCGGAAGCCGCCGCGCCTAAGAAGAAGACCGCCAAGGCATCGTAACCGAAGTCCCCCTCTCCTGCGCCGGGAGAGGGGTTTTCGCACACCACAGCGTCACGTAAGACATTGGGATAAAGCAATTTTCTCGACCGTCATTCCCGCGAAGGCGGGAATCCAGCCATATCCGCCGCGGATCTGCGGAGTTTCCTGGATCCCCGCCTTCGCGGGGATGACGCAAAGTTCCTTTTGTTCCAGAAACTTAGCAATGCCTGGAATTGCGTGAATGCCCTAACCCCCGGGGAAGGGGATTCTGCACGTATTTTCCTACTAAAATAAAAGACATTATCCCTGTTTAGACAAATTTCTCTGTTGAAATTCCCCTCGGCCTGTCGTCTCATTGTCCCTGCCCTGCAGGTTCCCCGTGTCACCCATAGGCCCAGCGCGTTAAGCTGCCGGCGGTGCGCAACCAAAGGAATACGGGAGGACAACATCCATGAGCGCCGCGGTTTCCACTCACGACCCCCATGCCCCGCTGGTCCTGCGCGAGGATCGCGATGGGGTTGCCACGCTGACGCTGAACCGGCCGAAGGCGCGCAATGCCCTGTCGGTGGGGTTGATGGCGGCGCTGCAGGACGCGCTGGACGCCATTCACGAGGACGGCTCCGTGCGCGCCGTGGTGCTGGCCGGGGCCGGTGGCGCCTTTTGCGCCGGGCATGACCTGAAGGAGATGCGCGCCGCCCCATCGCGTGAGCTGTACGAGGCGCTGTTCACCCAGTGCTCCCGCCTGATGCTGACGATCAACCGCGTCCGCCAGCCGGTGATCGCCAAGGTGCGCGGCGTGGCGACCGCCGCAGGCTGCCAGCTGGTGGCGACCTGCGACCTCGCCTATTGCGAGGAGGAGGCGCGCTTCGCGACTCCGGGCGTCAACATCGGGCTGTTCTGCTCGACGCCGATGGTGGCGCTGACCCGCGCGGTCGGGCGCAAGGCGGCGATGGAGATGCTGCTGCTGGGCGACCTGATCGACGCCGAGGAAGCGGAGCGCATCGGCCTCGTCAACCGCGCGGTGCCGGCCGACCAGCTGGACGAGGTGGTGGACGGCGTCGCGGCCAAGATCGCGTCCAAATCGCCGCTGACCCTCGCCACCGGCAAGGAGGCGTTCTACCGCCAGATCGATCTGGACGTGGAAGGCGCCTATGCCTACGCCGCCAAGGTGATGACGGAGAACATGATGGCGCAGGATGCCGCCGAGGGCATCGACGCCTTCCTGGGCAAACGCACGCCGGTCTGGTGCGGCCGATGACCGATCCCAAGTTGAGCGAGACCAGGATCACCGATCCGGCCGACTACACCGACGCCTTCCTGCGCGGCGTGCTGGAGAACGCGAAGAGCATCGCCGTGGTGGGGGCCAGCGCCGACCCGGTGAAGGCCAGCTTCTTCGTGATGAAGTATCTGCGCGACAAGGGCTATCGAGTCATCCCGGTCAACCCGAAGATGGCGGGCCAGACCATTCTCGGCCTGCCGGTCTTCGCCAGCCTCAAGGACCTGCCGGAACCGCCGGACATGGTCGACATCTTCCGCAACTCCGCCGCCGCCGGAGGGGTGACGGACGAGGCGATCGCCGCCGGGGCCAAGGTGGTGTGGATGCAGCTTGGCGTCCGTAACGACGAGGCGGCGGCGCGGGCCCAGGCCGCCGGCCTGACGGTGGTGATGGACCGCTGCCCGAAGATGGAAATCCAGCGCCTGTACGGCGAGATCGGCCGGATCGGGGTCAATTCCAATGTGCTGGTGACGCGCCGCATGGCGCCGACGAAATCGTTCAAAAAGCTGATCTGATAAACTGGGGGAACACGCAGATGACTGAGCAGAAGAGCTTCGGCTTCGAGACCCGCGCCATCCATGCCGGCGCCGCGCCCGACCCTGCGACGGGCGCGCGGCAGACGCCGATCTACCAGACCACCAGCTTCGTCTTCGACGATGTCGACGACGCCGCCTCTCTGTTCAACCTGCAGAAGGTCGGCTTCATCTATTCCCGCCTGACCAACCCGACGGTGGCGGTGCTGGAAGAGCGTCTGGCCAACCTGGAAGGCGGCGCCGGCGCCACCGCGACTTCGTCCGGCCATGCCGCGCAGCTGCTGGCGCTGTTCCCGCTGATGGCGCCCGGCGACCACATCGTCGCCTCGAAGAAGCTCTATGGCGGCTCGCTGAACCAGCTCGGCATCAGCTTCCCGCGCGCCTTCGGCTGGCAGCCGAGCTTCGTCGATACCGACACCGTCGACAACGTCAAGGCGGCGCTGACCGAGAAGACCAAGGCGATCTTCGTGGAAAGCCTCGCCAACCCCGGCGGCGTGGTAACGGATATCGAGGCCATCGCCAAGATCGCCGACGAGGCCGGCATCCCGCTGATCGTCGACAACACGCTCGCCACCCCATACCTGATCAACCCGATCCAGTGGGGCGCCACGCTGGTCGTGCATTCGACCACCAAGTTCCTGTCCGGCAACGGCACCTCGGTCGGCGGCGTGGTGGTGGACAGCGGCAAGTTCGACTGGAGCAAGTCCGGCAAGTTCCCGGCGCTGAGCGAGCCGGACCCCGGCTATCACGGCCTGCGCTTCCACGAGACCTTCGGCCATCTCGCCTTCACCATCCACGGCCATGCCGTTGGCCTGCGCGACCTGGGCCCGAGCCAGGCGCCGATGAACGCCTTCCTGACGCTGAACGGCATCGAAACCCTGCCGCTGCGCATGCAGCGCCACGCCGACAGCGCGCTGAAGGTGGCGCAGTTCCTGGAAAGCCATCCGGCGGTGAGTTGGGTCAGCTATGCCGGGCTGGAATCGTCCAAGTACCGTGATCTCGCGAAGAAGTACCTGCCGCGCGGTGCCGGTGCGGTTCTCACCTTCGGCGTCAAGGGCGGCTTCGAGGCCGGCGTGAAGGTGGTGGAGAGCGTGGAGCTGTTCAGCCACCTCGCCAACATCGGCGACGCCCGGTCGCTGATCATCCACCCGTCCTCGACCACCCACCGCCAGCTGTCGGCGGAAGCCCAGGCCTCGGCCGGCGCCGGCCCCGACGTGATCCGCCTGTCGATCGGGCTGGAAACGCCGGAGGACATCATCGCCGACCTGGATCAGGCGCTGAACAAGACGCTGGCCTGACGATCTGGCGGGGAGCGCGTCGGGACGACCGGCGTGCTCCCGACACGTAAGGGCTGGTTTGTAATGACATTGTCATTGCGCTATGGCAGGCTATCTCACCAACCGGAGGTGGCCGCCATGCAGCCTGTCGAACCGTCAGAAGAAAAGTCCCGGCGCGAGACGCTCAATATCCGCATCCGGCCGGAGGAGCGCAGCCTGATCGACCGGGCGGCCCAGGCACAGGGCAAGAACCGCACGGACTTCATTCTGGAAGCAGCTCGCCGCGCCGCCGAGGATGCGCTGCTCGACCGCGCGATCATAGCGGCCAGCCCGGAGGCTTATGCCGAGTTCCTGGCCCGGCTGGATGCGTCGCCCAAGCCCAATGAACGGCTGCGCCGGGCCCTACGGACGCCCGCACCCTGGGACCGCGAATGACGCTGTCCGCGCCCGAGCCGCTTGCGCCCCACCATCGCGTCGACCTGTTCGACTCCGGCACGCCGTCACTGGACACTTGGCTGAGGCGCCGGGCCATGGCCAATCAGGCCAGCGGCGCATCGCGGACCTTCGTCGCCTGCGCCGGCGACGTAATTGCCGGCTATTATGCTTTGGCATCGAGCGCGGTGGCGGTCACCGATGCGCCGGGACGTTTCCGCCGCAACATGCCGGACCCAATTCCGGTGGTAGTGCTGGCGCGGCTTGCCGTTTCGCGGGCACGACAGGGGCAGGGTCTCGGCCGGGCCCTGTTCCGTGACGCCGCCCTGCGGGTCGTGCAGGCAGCCGATCTGATCGGCGTCCGCGGGCTGATCGTCCATGCACTGTCGGAGGAGGCAAAGGGATTCTATCTTCGCCTCGGCCTCGATACCTCGCCGATTGATCCGATGATGCTGATGGTCACTCTGGCCGACCTGCGGGACAACCTGTAACGCACCTCACTCCGCCGCCGGCAGGGGTTCCGCCACCGGTTCGGCCTTGCGGCGGTCGTCGGGCAGCAGCAGGGCGGCGGCGAAGGCGATGGCGGCCAGCGCCGACAAGGTCAGGTAGAGCATGGTGAACTCACCGGTGCGCTCATAGACCCAGGCGACCAGCTGCACCGCCAGCGGGCCGGCACCGAAGGACAGGATGTATTTGGCGCCGAAGGCCAGCCCGCGGTGCTTGTCCGGGGTGTAACGGGCCAGCAGCATGTTCTCCGCCGGGATTTGCGTCTGTGAAGCGATGACCACGAAGGCCGCAGCGGCCACCAGCGGCACGTCGGCCAGAACGGCGACCGCGGCCATCAGCGGAATCTGGGCCAGCAGGCAGAGCATATAGACCCGCTTCAGCGAATGGCGGTCGGCCAGCACACCGCCGACCATCTGCGGCAGGGCGGAGATCAGGTAGACCGCCGTCACCAGCCCGCCGACCCCCAGCGTGCCGGTGCCGAGCCAGCCGCCCAGCCGCGCCTCGAACAGCTTGGGCAGCACCACCTGCATGGCGTTGAAGATCAACCCGGCGCAGACCATGGTCAGCGACAGCACGAAGAAGGCGCGCACCACGTCGCCGCGCGACGGCTTGGGCTGCGGCTTCACGTCGGCGTGGCGGTCCTGAACGACTCCGGACATCATCAGCAGGGCCAGAACGACACCCAGCACGAGGCAGATCGCACCGGGGATGATGAAGGCCATGCGCCAGTTCAGCCATTGCGTCAGGCTGCCGGCGACCACCGCGGCGGTGGCGACACCGAAGGTGCCGAACAGGCCGAGCCAGCCCATCGCCTTGCCGCGGTTCTCGGCATTCGCCATCATCCAGGCCATGCCGACGGGGTGGTAGATCGACGCCCCCAGCCCCAGCAGGGCCAGCGACCACATCAGCATCTCCGGCCCGTCCGACAGCCCGGCCAGAACC
Source organism: Azospirillum sp. Sh1 (assembly GCF_008365135.1). Taxonomy (NCBI): domain Bacteria; kingdom Pseudomonadati; phylum Pseudomonadota; class Alphaproteobacteria; order Rhodospirillales; family Azospirillaceae; genus Azospirillum; species Azospirillum sp. Sh1. The sequence continues at coordinate 260,127 of NZ_VTTK01000001.1, forward strand.
GCTCCGCCGCCGGTCATCAGGTAGAAGACGGCGATCATGCCGGCCGAACTCCAGCGGTCGCCCAGCCAGCCGGCCAGCGGCGCCCCCAGCCCGATCATGAAGGCGCCCAGCGTCCATAGCCGGATCAGCTCGTCATAGGAGAGCTTCCATTCCGTTTCCAGCGCCAGCACGATGGTCAGGAACAGTGCCGACACGATGTGCATCAGCGAATGCCCGACCCAGGCGAATCCGACGGACAGCCGCGCCGAAGTCGGCGACGGCAAGGCGGCGGAAGGGTGGCTCATGGAACGTCTCCGACCCCGGACCTGTCCGGACCGGGAAATGTTTCACAGGCAAGCGAACTGCAAGGCTGGCACGGGTTGGTTGAACCGTCCAATGCGCCTGCCTCATGGCGGGCATGCCGCATGGACTCCGGTCGCGGCATATTCGGGCGACAAGGCCGGACCTGATTTGGTGGATTGCCATATGTGGCTTTATCACATCATCGAAACCATTTACCTTAAGGCATGAACAAGGCCGTGATCCTGCTGTCCCGCAAGACCCTCTACGACGACGGAAGCATTGTCCAAGTGCGGGTCTGGTCAGTGGCGGCTCCGGTGCCACCATCGGAGCATGGCTACAAATACAGCCTGTTCTACGGCAGGGCCGGTGAACGGATGGTCGGGTACGACAATGAAAAGGGCAAAGGTGACCACAAGCACATTCGAGGCCGGGAGGTACCGATTCGGTTCGAGACCATCGAGCAGTTGATCGACCAGTTTTTCGCCGATGTCGCGGCGGTCAGGGAGGGAAGGCTATGACGACGCTTCAGATCCACGTCGGTGTCGACCTCCAGGCAGAGGCCGCCGCGATCAAGGATGCATTCCGCCGCCATGCAGCCGGGGAGACCGTCCGGGAGCATCACATCACCTTCGAGTCCTTCGAGGGGATGGCGCGGGTCCTTACACCGAAGCGACTGGAGATCCTCCGGCATCTGCATCGCAATCCCACTGCGAGTATCCGGGCATTGGCCGGAGCGCTGGGCCGCGATTACCGCAATGTCCATCTGGATGTGACCGCATTGGTCCAGGCCGGACTGATCGACGATCAGGACGGGTTGCGGGTGGACTATGACGACGTTGAGATGAAGATGGCGCTTTGACCAAAAGCGCTCAGTCGTGAACGTTTCCGCGCATCTTCTTCACCTCCGACCGCTTGGCCTTGCCCTCCAATCGCCGCTCCTTGGAACCCTTGGTCGGTTTGGTCGGACGGCGGGGCGGCGGCGGCGGGGCGGCGGCTTCGCGGATCAGGTCGATCAGGCGCTCGCGGGCGTCTTCGCGGTTGCGCATTTGCGAGCGGTAGCGGTCCGCCACCAGGATCAATACGCCGTCCTGGGTCAGGCGGGATCCGGCCAGCCGCTCCAGCCGGTAACGCACCGGATCGGGCAGGTTCGGCGAGCGGCGCACATCGAAACGCAGTTGGACCGCCGTCTCCGTCTTGTTGACGTGCTGGCCGCCGGGGCCGGAGGCGCGGATAAACTCCTCCTGCAACTCGCTTTCATCCAGGCTGATGCGGGGATTGACCCGGATCATGCGCCCCCCTCCGATGGCGGCTCCACCGGAGTGCGCGCGCGGAAAGCACGGGCGAGTGCGGCGAAGCCGGCGACGTCGATCTCCTCCGCGCGGGCGGTCGGGGCGATGCCGGTCTCTTCAAGGAGGGCTTCGGCGTTGCCCAGCGACTTCAGGCTCTGGCGCAGCATCTTGCGGCGCTGGCCGAAGGCGGCGGCGGTGACCTGTTCCAGTGCGCGCCAGTCGGCCGATTCCGGGTTGGTGCGCGGGGTCAGGTGGACGACCGTCGATTCGACCTTCGGCGGCGGGGTGAAGGCGCGCGGCGGCAGATTGAACAGCACGCGGGCATCGGAGCGCCATTGGGTGATGACCGACAGCCGGCCATAGGCCTTGCTGCCCGGCTTCGCCACCAGCCGGTCGGCGACCTCCTTCTGGAACATCAGGGTCAGGCTGACATAGGCCTCGATCCGCGCCAGCCAGCCGAGCAGAAGCGGGGTCGCGACATTGTAGGGCAGATTGGCGACGATGGCGCGCGGGGCGGGCGCCAGATCCTCCGGGTCCACCGTCAGGGCGTCGGCCTCGACGATGCTCAGGCGGCCCTGCGACGCTTCGATGACGTCCTGCAGCGCCTCGATGAAGCGGCGGTCGCGTTCGATGGCGATGACCTTCACCGCGTTGGTCGCCAGCAGCGCGCGGGTCAGGCCGCCGGGACCGGGGCCGACCTCGATGGCGGTGGTGCCGGCCGGCAGGTGGGCCGAGCGCGCGATCCGTCCCGTCAGGTTCAGGTCGAGCAGGAAGTTCTGTCCCAGCGACTTGCGCGCCTCCAGCCCAAAACGCGCGATCACGTCGCGCAGCGGCGGCAGGGCGTGCGGGTCGAATGCAGCCGGGGTGGATGCGGGCGCGGAGGGGGCGGAGATCGGGTCGGTCATTCCCGACTTATAGGCATCCCTCACGCGCTTCACCAGACGGCAGTTTGCAACAATGACTTCAGCTGTGGCTACAGCAGGCGGCGCAGCAACACGACGGCGACCACGCCGGCCACCACCGCGACCACCATCGGCACGCGCCGGGCGATCAGGCAGACGAAGGCGGCGGCCAGCGCGTCGGACGGGCGCGACAGTGCGGCGGGCGCCACCAGGGCGACCAGGACGGCGCCCGGCGTCGCCTCCAGCGCCGCGCTCGCCGCCCGGCCGGGCCGGATCCGCGCGATCAGCCACGGCCCGCCGATCCGCGTCATCCAGGTGACCAGTGCACCGCCCAGCACGATGGCGAAGACGCTCCAGTCCAGATGCAGCGACTCAAGCATCGCGCGCCCTCCCCTGCCCTTTGGCCTGCATTGCGGCGACCGCTCCGCCGGCCAGCGCACCCGCCAGAATGTGCCAAGTCCCTCCGGAGGACAGCGCATGCACGGCCAGCGCGGCGGCGGCGCTGGCCAGCCAGGGCGGCAGCGAACCCGCTCCGCGCCAGAACCCGGCCAGCAGGCACAGGAAGACGGCGATGAAGGTGAAATCCAGCCCCCAGGCGGCGGGGTCGGCGATCAGCGCACCGGCCAGCGTTCCCGCCACCGTGCTGGTGAGCCACGCCAGATAGAGCGTCGCCGCCACGCCGTACCAATAGGCCAGCGTCAGCTCAGGGCCTCGGCGCAGGGCCAGCGCCCATTGCTCGTCGGTCATGAAGAACAGCGCCAGACCGGCCTGCGCGCGGGGGATGCCGCGGAAGCGCGGCTCCAGCGTCGCCCCCATCAGCAGGTGGCGCAGGTTGACCAGCAGGATCGCCCCAACCACCGCCAGACCGGCGCTGCCCTTGTCCAGAAGCTCGACGGCGACGAACTGGGAGCTGCCGGCGAAGACCAGCGCGCTCATCAGCCCCATGTCCAGCGCGGACAGCCCGGCCTTGGCGGCGAGACTGCCCAGCAGGAAGCCGAAGGGAACCGCGCCCGCCACGATGGGCAGGCAATGGACGACGCCCGCCGCGAACTCCTGCCGCGGGGATGCCGGGATGGTGATGCTGTCCATGCTCATGTGCGGGAAGCTAGGCGGCCGCGGCGGGGGCGTCTTGGATGGGATTGCTGCCGCGCCGGTATTGGCCGGGGGAGACGCCGACCCGGCCCTTGAAAACGCGGTTGAAATGCGCCTGATCGCAGAAGCCGCAGTCCAGCGCGACATCGGCCAACGGCAGAGGCCCAGCCAGCAGCCGCTTGGCCTGGGCGACGCGCCGGTCGGTCAAATAGCCGTGCGGTGTGGTGCCCACCGCCGCGCGGAAGACGCGCAGCAGGTGGAAGCGGCTGAGCCCCGCCGCCCCGGCCAGATCGGCCAGTTCCACCGGACTGTCGAGGTGGGCATCCAGATATTCCCGCGCGCGGCGGACGGCCACCGGCTCCTGCCCGGCATGGCGCGGGCGGGCGGTCAGGTCGCCATGGCGCAGAGCCAGCGCGGTGAAGGCGCGCAGCGCGTCGGTGTCGGTGCGCAGCGGCTCGCGGTACGGCCCCTCCAGCCCATGGTGCAGGCCGCGCAGGGCCTGGAACAGCTCCGGGTCGTCCAGTTCGGTGGCGGCGAAATGCGGGGCGACGGACTGGCCCAGAGCATCGGCCATCGCCTGTTCGAACAGCGCCACCGACGGGTAGAACATGCGGTAGGCATAGCCGTCCTCGGCCGGACGGCCGTCATGCAGAACCTCCGGATCCAGAACCACGACCTGTCCGGCCCGCGCCATCCGCTCGGCGCCGCGGCAGCGGTACAACTCCGTCCCGGCGGTGATGACTCCGACCACATAGGTCTCGTGCGTGTGCGGGGCATAGCTGTGGCGCTGGAAGCGGGCGTTCAGGCATTCCATGCCGTCGAAGCGCGCTTCCCGCCACAGCCGGGCGAAATCGCCGCCGCCGACCGGAGTCCGGGTGAGTGCTGATTGCTGGTCCATGCCGCAGTCTAACAGGCGGGCGTGACGGTCGTCTTGGACAGGATTGCGGGGACAGGATTGCGGGCGGATCACACGATGCGCCGGCCGACGGCATGCTCCGCCTGGTCGCCGGAATGGGCGGGGAACGGGACGCCATGGCGGGGCTGGTGGCTGTCATGGACCAGACAGGCATCGGCGATCAGCGGCCACAGGTGGGAGCGGAGGAAGCGCTGGTCCTGCCAGCGGTCGGCTTCCACCGCGGCGAAGCGGTCGATCAGCGGCGCCAGCGGCGGCAGCAGGCCGGCGACCCCACCCCACATGCCGGCCAGCATCAGTTCGCTGTGCAGCGGGTGGTCGCGCATGACGTGGAAGGGCTTGCCCGACGCGATCCACGCCTCCACCGCCGCACGCTCGCGCGGACCGACCCGCGAGTCGCAGTCACGGCAGACGAAACGGCGGACGGTCGGATCGTCGGAGGCGAGAAAGCGCCAGTAAAGGCCGCTGACCGGGCCGCTGCCGGGCGGCATGACCACCCGTTCTGCGCCCAGCGCGTCCAACTCCGCCAGGAACTCCGGCGGCACGCTGTCGTCGTGGTAAATCCGGCAGGTCCAGCCTGGATAGACCGACCGCACCAGCCGGGCATTCTCCAGCGCCCCGCGCTGGTAGATCTCGGCCACCCCCCACAGGCTGAAGGCGACGACATCGCGGATGCGCCTCTCCGGGGCGGCCGGGCGGTCGCGAAGCGGCGGCAGGGCGAGCGCCGCGCCTTCCTGCACCGCGCGCTGTGTTTTCTGCGTCAGAAGCCTGTCGATCTCGGTCAGCGATTCGGCCTCCCGGTAGGTCTGGAACAGAAGGATGGCGAGGTTCTCCCGCGCGTCGAGGAAATCGGGCGCCAGCGTCACCGCCCGGTCCAGGCTCGCCGCCGCCTGCTCCAGCGCCGCCAGATCCAGGCCCGCCGCTTGCCGGGTCAGGATGCCGAGGTTGAAGACCGCCCCGACATGGTCGGGCTGCAACGCCAGCGCCTGCCGATAGCGGGCCAGCGCATCGTCCGCCCGTCCGGCGCGGGAGAAGGCGTTGCCGAGCTGGAACAGCCGCTCCGCCGTCGGCGGTTCCACGGCAACCAAGCGCGACAGGTCGGCGACCGCCGCCTCTTCACGGCCCTGTTCCAGGTGGTGGATGCCGCGCAGTTCCAGCAGCAGGCCCAGCCTTTGCCGGGTCTCGCCGTCGCGCGGTTCGAGCGCCAGCGCGCGGCCCAGCGCGTCGATGGCGGAGTCGGTGTCGCCCGTCATCTGCGCCGCGACGCCAAGAAGAACCAGGACCGCCGCGTCGTCGGGCTGCAGGGCGGCGGCGCGGCGCAGGCTGGCCATGGCCTCCGCCGGGTGGCCCAGCGCCTGATGGACCTTGCCGAGGTCGCGGTGGTAATCGGCGATGTCCGGCCGGGCGCGCACCGCCGCGGCGATGCGTAGCGCCGCGTCCTCCAGCCGGCCGGTCTGCGCCAGCAGCATTCCCAGCAGATGGGACGCGGCATGGGTCCCGGGAGCGGCAGCGAGGATGCGGCCATAGAGGATCTCCGCCTCCCGCAGCCGCCCGGCCCCGTGATGGTCGACGGCAACCCGCAAGGCTTCCTGAATCGAGGCCATGACATTCCCCAATCACATCGCAGACAATGAAGGGCGAAGCGGCCGATAGCATGCCGGCCGGCGCGTTACACACTGTTACACAGCAGCATCCCGCCGGATATTGTCCAGTTACAGTCGCGCGCGATCATGGCAGCCAACAAGAAACGACACCGGATCAAGGGCGACTGCCATGACCATTTCCAAAACCATGACCCGCGACGTGGTCACTCCCGTCACCATCGTCACCTTCGTCGTGTCGACGGTGACCGGCGTGATGCTGCTGCTGCACTGGAACACCGGGCTGGTGCGCTTCTCCCACGAATGGCTCAGCATGGCGTTTTCCGCCATCGCGCTCTGGCATCTGGTGAAGAACTGGCGGGCTTTCCTCGGCTATCTGAAGCGGTACGCCGCGCAGGCCGCCTTCGTCGCCACCATCGTCCTGTCGGTGGTCTTCACCGGCCTGACCGGCACCACCGGCGGCGGCAGCGTCAATCCGGGGGCGGTGTTCGGCGCGCTGTCGGGCGCCACGCTTGAAGCGGCGGCGCCGGCGCTGGGGCTGACGCCGGACAAGGCGATGGAGGTGCTGAAGGCCGCGAACATCGACGCCGCACCGGGCGAAACTCTGACCGCCATCGGCGAGCGCGCCGGCAGGAACGGCGCGGCGGTCGCCAGCCTGCTGGCCGCCAAACGGGCGCACTGAGGTCGGCGCCTAGTCCTCGTCGCCGTCCCCATCCCCCAGCAGATAGTCGATGTCGCCGCCGTCGAGCGCGCTGACCAGCCCCTTGCCCTCGATGGTGGCGGCGGACAGGCTGCCCTTGCGGCGCTGGAGGTCGAGGATGCGTTCCTCCACCGTGTTGGCGGCGATCAGCTTGTAGACGAAGACCGGCTTGTCCTGGCCGATGCGATAGGCGCGGTCGGTCGCCTGATCCTCGGCGGCCGGGTTCCACCAGGGATCGTAATGGATCACCGTGTCGGCGGCGGTCAGGTTCAGGCCGCGGCCGCCGGCCTTCAGGCTGATGAGGAAGACCGGAACCTCGCGGTTCTGGAAGCGGTTCACCGGCTCGGCGCGGTCCAGGGTGCGGCCGGTCAGCTCGACATAGGAGATGTGGGCCTTCTCCAGTTCCAGCTTGATGAGGTCGAGCATGGTGGTGAACTGCGAGAAGATCAGGATGCGCCGGCCTTCCGGCACCATCTCCTTCACCATCTCGGTCAGGGCGTGCAGCTTGGCGCTCGGCCGCGCCTTGCCGCCCAAGGCGGCGATGGATTTCAGCAGGCGCGGGTCGCAGCAGACCTGCCGCAGCTTCAAAAGCGCGTCGATCACCGCGATGGCGTTCTGGCCCAGCCCCTTGCCGCTGGCGGCCAGCGCCGCGCGCACCGTCTCGTTCACCGACAGGCGGATGGTCTCGTAGAGGTCGCGCTGGTCGCGTTCCAGGTCGATGCGCACCACCACCTCGGTCTTCGGCGGAAGCTCCTTCGCCACCGCCTCCTTGGTGCGGCGGAGCAGGAAGGGGCGGATGCGGCGCATCAGCAGATTGGCGCGGGTGTTGTCGCCGCGCTTCTCGATCGGCACGCGGTAACGCTTGCCGAAGTCCTTTCGGTCGCCCAGCAGGCCGGGCATCAGGAAGGCGAACTGGCTCCACAGTTCGCCCAGATTGTTCTCCACCGGCGTGCCGGACAGGCAGAGCCGGTGCCGCGCCGGCAGCGCCGCCACTGCGCGGGTCGCCTTGCCGTCGGGGTTCTTGATCGCCTGCGCCTCGTCCAGCACGATCATGTGCCAGGTCAGGCGCTTCAGCAGGTCGACGTCGCGCGCCACCACGCCATAGGTGGTCACGACGATGTGGGCGCGGTCGATCTCCGACAGCTTGCCGTGGCGGTCGATGCCATGCAGCACCACCACCCGCAGATCCGGGGTGAAGCGCTCCGACTCCGCCACCCAGTTCGGCACGAGGCTGGTCGGCACCACGACGAGGCAGGGGTCGGTCAGCCGGCCCTCATGCTCCTCCATCGCGATGTGGGCCAAGGTCTGGGCGGTCTTGCCCAGCCCCATGTCGTCGGCCAGGATGCCGGCGACGTTGTTGGCGCGCAGGCTCTGCATCCAGGCGAGACCGCCGCGCTGGTAATCGCGCAGTTCGCCCTTGAAGCCCGGCGGCGGCGTCATGTCGCCCGGCATCTCGTCGGCGCGCAGGCGCTGGAGGTAGCCGTCGATCTGCGCCGTTTCGTCGCCGCGCCGGGCGATCAGGTCGTCGATGTCCAGCAACGAGTCGGCCTCGGCCAGCGGGACCTTCAGCCGGTCGCCGCTGCTGCGCCCGCTGTCCAGCATCGCTTCCAGGACGCTCAGCAGCCGCTCGATCCGCTCGGCTGGCAGGGCCAGGACATTGCCGTCGTCCAGCACGATGTGGGCCCGGCCGTCGATGACACGGGTGGTCGACAGGCCGCCCTTTTCCACCAACCGGGCAAGGATCGGCAGAAGCGGCTGTCGCTCGCCGTCGATCTCGACGCCGACGTCCAGATCGAACCAGCCGTCGCCGGCATCGCGGACGGCGACCTCGACCTCCGCCCCCGGCTCGATCACCTTGGTGCCGAAATCCGCCCCGACCTCCATGACCCAGCCGGCCTTGGTCAGGGCGGGGACCTCGTTGGTGAGGAAATGCTGCCAGCGCTCCTCCACGTCGCGGCCGGTCAGCCAGTGGACGCGCGAGCCGCGGGCGTTCAAGGCACCCTTCGGCGGCTCGATCCGCGCCTGGGCGAAGCCGAGCCCCGACAGCCGGTCCAGCGCCGCCTGTTCGTCGGCCTTGTCGCGGCGGACGAAGGTAACGTCGCCGAAGTCATCCTCGTATCGGGCGAACTGGCGCTGGTCGTCGGGCTCGATCTCAACCGCGCGGCCGGGTTCGCCATAGTCGAAGGACAGGCGCAGCACGTCGACCAGCCCGTCGGCCGGCGTCACCACGCGGCCGAGGCGTGCGATGATGCGGGGGGAGCGTTCGACGATGGCCGCCGCGTCGGCCGCGCCGCTGCGCACGCCGGGAATGGCGTTGTCGCGGAAGTTGGAGGACGAGATGGACGGCGGCGGCGGGGTGATGCGCGGCATCGACGCCACACCACCGCGCGACGGACCGAACAGGCGGGACGGGGTCGATTTGGACGGAGGCGATTTTGACGGAACCGGCGGTGGCGGAACGGCCTGCACCGGCTTGGCCTTCGGCACCTCCACCACCTGGAGGTCGACCGGGAAGACGGTGCCGGAGGCGCTGTCGACGCACCAATAGGACTGGCCCTTCACCAGCACGCTGCGTTCCGGCAGGCCGGTCGGGCGCAGCTTGCGGGTGGCGGGGTCGCGGAAGGCGCGGACGGTGCGGCCCGGTGCCTCGGCCAGCGGGGTGCCGTCGCGCCAGCGCAGGCGGCCGGTGGACAGCAGGCGGCGCAGCAAGCGGTCGACCGCCTCCCCCCGGCTCTTGGCCACGGGGGTGCGCTCCGTCCCGCCGCCGCCGAGCAGCCGGGCGATGGCACGGTCGGCATCGCCGTCGACAGAGCGCGGCGCCTTGGCCAGCACGTCGCGCGGGCTGGCGGGGCTGGCGTCGGCCGATCCCTCCGCCACGAACTCCACCAGGATATAGCAGGCGACGTCGCCCTGCCCCGGCTCCAGCGTCCAGCGCAGGCTGCGCACCGGCTCCGGCTTCGGCGCCAGGGGTGGAGGCGGGGGCGCCACGCTGCGGATCGGCGGCGGGACCGGTGGGCGGACCAGGGACAGCGGGGGCTTGGGTATTGTAGGCGCAGGTGGCGGTGCTGCCGGCGCCGCAGCCGGCGAAGGCGTCACCGGGACAGGCGGCGGTGGCGGCGGCGGGACCAGCGGCGCCTTCACGTCGGCCACGTCGAACAGGGAGGCGCGGCGCCATTCCGGCCGGCTTTCCAGCGCCAGCATCGCCGCCGCCGCCATATGGGCGCAGGCGTTGCGGCCACAGGTACAGCTGCGGTCGAGCACGATGCTGCGCTTGCCCTGCACCGGCGTCACCGTCACCGACAGCCGGCGGCCAAGATCGCTGACTTCCGCCTCGATCCGGTCGCCGCCGGAAGGACCCAGCGTCACCGCACCGGTCATCATCAGCGTGCGGCCGCGCTGCAGCGTCTTGGCATCGAAGACGCGCGTCAGGTCCTCCTGACCGAAGGGGACGGCGGCGCCACCCGACGAAGGGCCACGCGGCAGGGCATCGAAAAGCGACATGCGGTGCGAGGTGACCAGGCCAAAGCTGACGGAACGGGCGGAACGGAACGGAACGGAAACGGGGCGTCGGTATAGGATCTTGCGCGGCGTGGCGCAAGCCCCAGGCTCAAGCATTGACGCGAACGGCGCCGCATCGGCGGAACCGGGCGCGGCCGTCCGTCATAGCACAGGACGCCACCGGCTTCACCCCGGTTGGTGATTTACCCGCGATTGCCGGGGAACACCCGGCCGGCCAGCTCGCACAGGCTGCCCTCGCTGCCCAACTGATGGGCGGCCCAGCGGATCGTCCCCTCGACGAAGGACGGATCGCCGGCATGGAACAGCAGGGCCAACCCCAGCGCCATCGCCCCCGCCAGCCAGGGGGAAGGACGCAGGCGCGGTACGGAGTCCTTGCGGCTGCTCCACAGGAACAGCAAGGCCGACAGCCCGCCGATCATCAGCCCGGCCACCACCTCCGCCCCCGAATGGGCGGAGACGGCGACACGCGAGGCGCCGATGGCCAGCACCAGCGCCACCGCCGCCAGCGGCAGCGCGATGCGGAGCCAGCGCGATTGGGCATTGCGCGCCGCCAGCGCCGACACCGACCCGTAGAAGACGGCAGAGAAGGCGGCATGGCCGCTGGGGCTGACGAAACGGTCGCCGGCGAACAGCGACGGAAACAGCGGAAAGTCGGGCAGGCCACAGCCATGCCCCACCAGTTTCAGCACCACCATGGCGCCCAGGCACAGCGACAGGGCGAGCAGCCAGCGCAGCGCCAGCGGCGCCGAATGGTGCCGCCACAGCGCGGTCGCATAGAGGGCGGAAAGCGGGACGAGAAGGCTGCTGCTGCCCAGATGGGTGATGGCGCCGCTGGCGGTGGCGAGCATCGGTCCCCCATGGATGCCGGTGATCAGGAACGGCCTTGCCACATGGTGCGGCGCAGCAGGATCGGCAAGAGGACGAGTCGAAAACCCCGCCCCTACCCCTCCAACTGGTCGGCACGGGCGTCGGCGATGACGCAGTTGCGGCCCGACCGCTTGGCTTCGTACAGCGCCTCGTCGGCACGGCGGACCAGCCCTTCGGCGGTGTCGCCCAGCCGGCCGCCGATGGAAATGCCGATGGACACCGTCACGTTGATCTCGCCACGGTCGGACGACACGGTGAAGGGTGTGTCGGCGATGCGCGAGCGCAGGCGCTCGGCGACGATCAGGGCGGCTTCCCCGTCGGTGTCCGGCAGGATGACGACGAACTCCTCGCCACCCAGACGGGCGACGAGGTCGAAGGTGCGCAGGTTGCGGCTGGCGCGGGCGGATACCTCGCGCAGAACCTCGTCGCCGATGGCGTGGCCGTAGGTGTCGTTGACCACCTTGAAATGGTCGATGTCGAACATCAGCACCGACACCGGCTTGTGGCTGTCGATGGCGCGTTCCAACAGCCGGGGCAGATGGGCGTTGACGTAGCGGCGGTTGAAGACGCCGGTCAGGCTGTCGGTCAGCGCCATCGACAGGCTCTGCTCGTAATTGGAGCGCAGACGTTCCTGATAGCGCTTGCGCCGGATCTGGGTGCGGGCGCGGGCCAGCAGTTCGTTCCGGTCGACCGGCTTGATGACGTAATCGTTGGCGCCGAGTTCCAGCCCCTTCGCCACCTGCCCCAGGTCGCCGTCGTCCACCATCAGCAGGATCGGCACCTGCCGCGTGCGCTCGTGCGAGCGAAGCTGCGAACAGAGCCGCAGTCCGTCCTCGTTCAGCAGGGTCAGGCTGACCACCACCAGATCGAGTGGCGTGCCAAGCGCGCGTTCCAGCGCCTTGGCGCCGGTGTCGGCGGAGAACACCACGTTGTGGTCGCGCTGAAGCGTCTCCGTCACCTTTTCCAGGTCGAGGGCGGAATCCTCCAGCACCAGCACGTTGGCGCGCTCGAAGGATTCGCTCAGCATGGTGCCGCTGCGCTCGATGACGCCGAACTGGCCGGACGTGCTTTCGCGCAGCCGCCACTCGTCCATCATCATCTTCAGCCGCACCAGCGAGCGGACGCGCGCGAACAGCGCGATGTCGTTCACCGGCTTGGTCAGGAAATCGTCGGCCCCGGCCTCCAGCCCGCGGACGCGGTCGGCGATGTCCGACAGCGCCGTGACCATCACCACGGGGATATGCATGGTGGCGGGATCGGAGCGGATCTTCTCGCAGACCTCGAACCCGTCCATGCCCGGCATCATGACGTCGAGGAGGACGATGTCCGGCGATTCCTTCCGCACCATCTCAAGCGCGTCGGGTCCGTTGAAGGCCGTCAGAACATTGAAGTACTCGCGCGTCAGCTTTGCCGCGAGCAGCTTCACATTCGGCAGTACATCGTCAACGACAAGGACACGCGCGGACATCGGAAGGAAATTCCTGCAGAATTGCTACAGTGAAAACAGACTCAGCCGAGAAACTTCTTGACTGTTTCGAGGAACCTCACAACCGAAATGGGCTTTGCCACATAATCCTCGCAGCCACCCTGACGGATTTTCTCCTCGTCGCCTTTCATGGCGAATGCGGTGACGGCCACCACCGGAATGCTCCTCAGATCCGGATCGTCCTTGATCCAGCGGGTCACCTCCAGCCCGGAAACCTCCGGCAGCTGGATGTCCATCAGGATCAGGTCGGGGCGGTGCTGACGGGCCAGCCGCATCGCCTCCATGCCTTCGCGGGTCTGCAGCGTGCCGTAGCCGTGCGCTTCGAGCAGGTCATGAAAGAGCTTCATGTTCAGCTCGTTGTCCTCGACGATGAGGACGGTCTTGGTCGGCCCACCACCGGTCGCCAATGGACCGCACGGCTCCGCTGACATGCATCCTCCCTGGGTGTGACCCCCGCGTTCACGCTGTCCATTGCCGGATTGCGTACCACAGTTGCGGGATCGCAGTACCGGTATAGCCCCTTTCTGATTAGGTCGCGACGGTTAAATAGTCGTTACCGGACCGCTGGATGACACCCCTGATGACCGCCGACCGCCCTGCATTCAAACGAAAAACCGCCCACGGCGGACGCGGGCGGCGATCGGTTATCGGCAGTGGCAATATACCGGGATGGAGCCGGGCGGCGGCTCAGGCCGCCCGTCTGGTCCTGCGCTTGGCATCGCGGCGACGGGCACCCTTGGCGCCGTACATCATGGCGTCGGCGCGGCGCATCACCTCGTCCTCGCTGTCGTCGGCGCCATAGGGCTGGGTGCCGACGGAGAAACGGACCGGCAGCGACTGCCCGCCCCATTCCACATGGGTGGCGTCGGCGATGGCGGCCAGTTGGCGGGCGCGGGCGAGGCCGCTGGCGGTGTCGGTGTTGGTCAGCAGCACGGCGAACTCGTCACCGCCCAGCCGGGCGACCACGTCCTCCTGGCGGACATTGCCGACGATCATCCGCGCCACCTGCCGCAGATAGGCATCGCCGGCCACATGGCCGTGGGTGTCGTTGATGGCCTTGAAACCGTCCAGGTCGATCATGACCAGCAGCCCGCCGGCGGACCCGTTGCGGCGGGCGGACGCCAGCTCGCGCCGGAAGTGGCTGTAGAAGCCGCGCCGGTTCAGGAGGCCGGTCAACTCGTCCGTCATCGTCAGGCTTTCCAGGTAGGCGATGCGCTCATGCAGTTCGGCGATCGTCTCCTTGGCTTCGGCGAGTAGCGCGATCGTCTCGTCCAGCGTCTGGCGCTCGGTCCCCCGCAGAAGCCCGACACGCGAAGCCAACGCGACCGGCGACCATCCGGCCGGCACGTCGAAACGGTCGGAGGTGTGGTGCTTCAGGTCCAGGGCGGCGACGATGGCGTTCATGGGGTCGGCTCCTCTGATGAAGGTCGGAACACTTCGCTCCTACCCAAGCAACCGCTGTGCCAACCCGCCGCACCCCGCAGATACCAAGCATTTTATGCATTTCCGGCGGATTGCGCCGCCGGATCATCGGCAGGGGGTGGAGCCTATTTCCCACTGGACCGGCATCTTCTGCCCACCCCATCCGTTCGGGGCAGGAAATCCCTGCCGGTGTGGGGCGGCCGGAACGCCGGCCCGGCAAAAGGCCCCCCCCCACCCGTCACACCACCCGATCCGGCGCCGGCCGGCCGGCCGTCACCGCGTCGATGTTGTCCAGCGCCTTGAATCCCATGGCATTCCGCGTTTCCACCGTGGCGCTGCCCAGATGCGGCAGCAGGAATGCGTTGGGCAAATCGCGATAGCCGGGATGCAGGTTCGGTTCGTTCTCGAAGACGTCGAGCCCGGCGGACGCCAACCGCCCGGCCTTCAGCGCGTCGATCACCGCATCGTCGTCCACCACGCTGCCGCGCGCCGTGTTGACGAGGATGGCCCCCGGCGGCAGCCGTCCGATCCGTTCGGCGTTCAGCCAATGTCGGGTTTCCGCCGTGGCCGGAAAGTGAAGCGACAGGACATCGCACACCGGCAGCATCGCCTCCGGGTCGGCATGATGGATGGCGCCCAGTTCGAGCTCCGGCGGCAGACGGCGGCGGTTGCTGTAATGGATGGTCAAGCCGAAGGCGCGGGCGCGCGCCGCCACCGCCTGCCCGATGCGGCCCATGCCGATTATGCCCAGCCGCTTGCCGCCGACATGGGTGCCCATCAACTGGGTCGGCGTCCAGCCGGTCCAGGCGTTGGCGCGGATCATCCGCTCGCCCTCCGAGGCGCGGCGCGCGGCACCCAGCAGCAGAAGCAGCGCGATGTCGGCGGTGGCATCGGTCAGCACGTCGGGCGTGTTGGTGACGGTCAGGCCGCGGGCGCGCGCCGCCTCAAGGTCGATGTGGTCGGTCCCGACCGAGAAGGTCGCCAGCACCCGCACCCGCTGCGGCAGCGCCGCGATGGCGGCGGCGTCCAGCCGGTCGCCGGCACAGCAGAGCACCGCGTCGGCCCCAACCTCCGCCGCGCGGGCCGCGATCTCCGTCCCGCTGAAGGCGCGGTCATCCGGATTGAGCACCGCCCGGTAATCGCGCGAGGCCCGCGCCTCCACCGCATCGGGAAGACGGCGGGTCAGCAGCAGCACCGGGCGGGTGTCGGGACTGGAGGCGGGGCGGGAGGCGGGACTGTCCGACTGCGCCGCAAGCGGCAACTCGGCAGGGCTTGTCATTCCGGCGGTTCCCTTCCATTGATTAGGACATTCGGGTGGCGGGCCTTTCGGACCGCGGAAAAAACACCCATACTTCACCAAGAGCCGTCAATCACCTGTGGATCCCGTCTTGCTCGACCGTCTTTCCGCCTTTCCGGCAACCGTCGGCGCGGTCCTCGCGGCCGCCGTTTCCACCGGTGCGCTCCTTGCGGCCTCCCCCGTCCTGGCTCAGCCGGCCGCGACCTCCATGGCGGCGGTGGCGGCCAGGATCCAGCCGCACCGGGCGATCTACACCATGTCGCTCGCCTCGGCGCGCAACGGGTCGAAGGTCAGCGACGTTCGCGGCCGCATGATGTTCGAATGGGCCGACGCCTGCGACGGCTGGACGACGGAGCAGCGCTTCCAGCTGCGCTTCGTCTACAGCGAAGGCGACGACATGGCGATGAACACCAACTACACCACCTGGGAATCGAAGGACGGACTGCGCTACCGCTTCAACGTCCGCAAGCTGGTCAACGGCGAGGTGGACGAGGAGGTGCGCGGCGAGGCGAACCTGAACCGCGACGGCGCCGGCACCGCCCAGTTCACCAAGCCCGAACCGCAGGAGATGGATCTGCCGGCCGGCACCATGTTCCCGACCGCCCACACGCTGGCGATCCTGGACCATGCCGAGCGGAAGGACCCCTTCTTCACCCGCACCATCTTCGACGGGTCCGACGCGGAAGGGCCGACCGAGGTATCGACCGTCGTCGGCAAGCCCGGCGCGCCGAAGGACGGCGGCAAGGATCCGCTGCTGAAGGTGGGCAAGGCCTGGCCGGTCCGCATGGCCTTTTTCCCGACCCAGAGCGATTCGGCCCAGCCAGAATATGAGATGAGCCTGCATCTGCTGGAAAACGGCATCGCCGAGTCCATGCAGATCGACTATGGCGATTTCACCGTCAACGCGGTGCTGGACAAGATCGAGGCGCTGCCGAAGTCGGGATGTTGACGCCACGGCAACGGCCCGTGACATTTCACACCGGCTTTGCCGATCCTGGGGATGTCCGGTGGTTTCCCTGTTGATCGCGACTCGCCGCTGCGCTTAACTGTGGGTTGAGGTTTTGCGCAACTGGCCGGGATTCGCCCACGGGCAACCGGCCGTCCGAGGGTTTATCCGTCATGAGTAAGAAGCATGTCCAGATCGGGCAGGTTTTCCAACCGGTCGGCAGCGCCGGCGGCCGCGGTTGGCGGGTGACGGCAACGGTCAACCTGCTGGGCATTCCGCATGCCCGCGTCGTCAGCACCGAAGACGAGGGCGTGTCGAAGACCCTGAGCTGCTCGGTCCTCGCCGACACCAGCCACTATCGCCTGATCGCCTCGGCACCGGCCGATGGGATGGCGGCGTAAAGGGCGCGGTTCAGCGGACGTTATTCGACGCCGTCATTCCGACACCGGCATGACGTCCGCTGCCTACTCTTCCCCCCGCCGTTCGCGCAGCTTGGCCCAATAGTCCAGCCGCTTGCGCAGGTCGCGTTCGAATCCGCGTTCCACTGGCTGGTAGAACTCGCGCCGCGCCATCCCTTCGGGGAAGTAATTCTGGCCGGAGAAGCCCTCCGCCGTGTCGTGGTCGTACTCGTATCCCTTGCCGTAGCCGATGGTCTTCATCAGCTTGGTCGGCGCGTTCAGGATATGCTTGGGCGGCATCAGCGAACCGGTTTCCTTCGCCGCGCGCACCGCCGATTTGTAGGCCGTATAGCCGGAATTCGACTTCGGCGCCGTCCCCAGATAGATCACCAGCTGCGCCAGGGCCAGTTCGCCCTCCGGGCTGCCCAGCCGCTCATAGGCTTCCCAGGCGGCGATGGCCTGGGTCAGGGCATTGGGATCGGCCAGCCCGACATCCTCCACCGCGAAACGGGTCAGGCGCCGCGCGATGTAACGCGGGTCCTCCCCGCCATCCAGCATGCGGCTGTACCAGTAGAGCGCCGCGTCGGTGTCCGACCCGCGCAGCGACTTGTGCAGGGCGCTGATGAGGTTGTAATGCCCCTCCTGCGCCTTGTCGTAGAGCGGCGCGCGGCGCTGGATGGTGGCGGCGAGCGCGTTGGTGTCCAGCACCGTCTCGCCCGGCAGCGCGAACAGCTCCTCGCACAGGTTCAGGCAGAAGCGGCCGTCGCCGTCGGCCATCGCCTTCACCGCGGCGCGCGCATCGGCGTCCAGCGGCAGCGGCCGGCCCATCTCCGCCTCCGCCCGCGACAACAGCTTTTCCAGCGCCGCGTCGTCCAAGCGGTTCAGCACGAACACCTGAGCCCGCGACAGCAAGGCGGCGTTCAGTTCGAAGGACGGATTCTCGGTGGTGGCCCCCACCAGCGTGACGGTGCCGTCCTCGACGAAGGGCAGGAAGCCGTCCTGCTGCGACCGGTTGAAGCGGTGGATCTCGTCGATGAACAGCAGAGTGCCCTGCCCCGCCACCCGCCGGGCGCGGGCGGCGTCGAAGACCTTGCGGAGGTCGGCGACGCCGGAGAAGACCGCCGACAGCGGTTCGAAATGCAGGTCGGTGCTGTGGGCCAGCAGGCGGGCGATGGTGGTCTTGCCGCAGCCGGGCGGCCCCCACAGGATCATGGAGGCCAGCCGCCGCGCCGCGACCATGCGGCCCAGCGGCCCGTCGGGCTTCAGCAGATGGTCCTGCCCGACCACCTCGCCCAGCGTGCGCGGACGCAGCCGGTCGGCGAGCGGGCGGGGAGCCGCCGACTCGAACAGCCCGGCATCCCCGCCCGACTCGCCGCGCTTCGCCATGATGAATGCCTCAGCGCGGCGCGCCGCAGCGCTGGTAGCACTGCTTCAGCTGATAGCTGCAGTTGTCGGTCGGGCTGAAGGGGGTCGAATCGGTGCGGTCGATGCCGCCCTGGTTGCGCGCGGCGACCGAATCCATGCACACATTGTGGCTGCGCTCGCACTGGGCCTGACAGGAGGCGCCGGCGCCGGTGCCACCGTCGATCCGCAGCGACTGGTCGTCGGCACCGCCGCGCGGGGTGGACGGTCCGGGGACCACGGTGACGGTGGGCGCCGGACCGGAGGCGGCAGGGCGCGACGCCGGGTGGTCGGCGCAGGCCGACAGGCCGAGAAGGGCCACAGCCACAAGCGGGGCGATGAGACGGACCGGACGGAACTTAGCCACGACGGCTCCTATTCTTCTTGTTGTGAGGACGGCCATGGGCATGACGGAATGCCACACCCCTCTGGACCATCCCCCGTTCGGCCCCCACTATGCCGATATCAGCTGTAAGAAGGGAATGACTGAAATGACTCCGAAATCGGACGGCAGACCGCCGCGCAACCGGTCCCTGCGACTGCTGCTGGCGCTGCTTGTCCTTGGACTCGTCATGCTGGCGTCGCGCGTGATGGCGCTGCCCAACATCGGCATGGCCGAGATGATCATCCCGATGCTGGGCGGACTGTTCGTAGCGGTCGCCATCGTCCTGATCGTGCGCCGCGACCGCGCCGACCGCGACGCCCTGCCCCCGTCCCGCCGCGACCGCCAGGACCAGGGCATGCCGGACTGAGTCGTTCAGACGAACTTGAAGCTGAGCAGGCCGCCGACCACCACGACCAACAGGACGGTGGCCACCAGCATCAGCCGCTTCTCGATGATGTGCTGAACCTGCGGTCCGTAGAAATGCAGCAGGATGGCGATCATGTAGAATCGGGAAAAGCGCGCGACGATCGAACAGAGGATGAAGACCGTCAGGTCCAGATGGGCGAATCCGGCGGTGATCGTCAGCAGCTTGTACGGGATCGGCGTTACGCCCTTCAGGATCAGGAACCAGGGACCGAACTCGGTGAACATCTCCTGGAAGTGATGGAACGACTCCTGCGCATTGTAGAAGTCGATGATCATCCGCCCGATGCTCTCGAACAGATAAAAGCCCAGCGCGTAGCCCAGCAGGCCGCCCAGTAGCGACGCGAAGGCGCAGATGTTGGTGTAGAACCAAAGTCGCTTCGGCTTCTCCAGGCACATCGGCACCAGCATCACGTCCGGCGGCAATGGGAAGAAGGAGCTTTCGGCGAAGGAGATCGCCGACATCCACCAGACGGCATCGTCGCGGGCGGACAGGCGCTGGAGGCGCGTGTAAAGGGAACGCAACATTCGACCGGCCACATAAGAGAAAACCCTTCCTTCGGGGGTGCCCGAAGGAAGGGTCTAACATATCACCGATATCGGCGGTTCCGTCCTGCACGACATGGGGCCCTGAGGCCCGATGCCGCACAGTCAGGATAACCGGCGCGATGCCCGGTCATATCACTCAGCGGTCTCGGCCTCGGCCTCGACGGCATCCTGCGTCGGGCCCGAATCCTGGCCCTTGGCGGAAACGTCGCGGTCGACCAGCTCGAACACCGCCATGTCGGCGGCGTCGCCGTAGCGGAAGCCGGCCTTCAGGACGCGGCTGTAGCCACCCTGGCGATCCTTGTAGCGGTCGGCCAGCACCGTGAACAGCTTGGTGACCGTGTCGTTGTCGCGCAGCTGCGCGAAGGCCAGACGACGGTTGGCCAGGCCACCCTTCTTGCCGAGCGTGATCAGCTTGTCGACGATCGGACGCAGGTCCTTCGCCTTCGGCAGGGTGGTGGTGATCTGCTCGTGCTTGATCACCGCGTTCGCCATGTTCGAGAACATGGCCTTGCGGTGGCTGCTGGTCTTGCTGAACTTACGTCCCGAAACGCCGTGACGCATGGCGGTCCTCCTTCATGGCATGACCCCCCTCGGGGAGCCGATCGTGAACCCCGCCGCCCAGTCATAACGCTGGTACGGCCATGGGGTCGGGCCGTTTCGGCCCTGGGAAACGCGCCCTCCCCGCCCGTGGACGGGAAGGACGCGGAAACAAGCGAGATGCTTAGTACGGCTCTTCCAGACGCTTGGCCAGCTCTTCGATGTTCTCCGGCGGCCAGTTCGGGATTTCCATACCCAGGTGCAGGCCCATCTGGGACAGCACTTCCTTGATCTCGTTCAGCGACTTGCGGCCGAAGTTCGGGGTGCGGAGCATTTCCGCTTCCGTCTTCTGCACCAAGTCGCCGATGTAGACGATGTTGTCGTTCTTCAGGCAGTTGGCCGAACGGACCGACAGTTCCAGCTCGTCCACCTTGCGGAGCAGGTTCTTGTTGAACGGAACCTCCTCGTGCTTCTCCTCGGAGACGGCGTGCGTCGGCTCCTCGAAGTTGATGAACAGCTGCAGCTGGTCCTGCAGGATGCGGGCGGCCAGGGCCACCGCGTCGTCCGGCTTGACCGAACCGTTGGTCTCCACCGTCATCGACAGGCGGTCATAGTCGGTGACCTGCCCGACGCGGGCATTGTCGACCTTGTAGGACACCTTGCGGACCGGGGAGAACAGGGCGTCGATCGGGATCAGGCCGATGGGCGCGTCTTCCGGACGGTTCTGGCTGGCCGGGACATAGCCCTTGCCGGTCTCGACCGTCAGTTCCATGTTCAGCCGCGCGCCGTTGTCCAGCGTGCAGATGACCAGTTCCGGATCCATGACCTGGATGTCGGGACCGGTCTCGATCATGCCGGCCTTGACCTCGCCCGGGCCTTCGGCGCGCAGGCGCATGCGCTTCGGGCCGTCGCCGCCCATGCGCAGACCCATCGTCTTGATGTTCAGGACGATGTCGGTCACGTCCTCGCGGACGCCGGGGATGGAGGAGAACTCGTGCAGCACGCCGTCGATATGGATCGACGTGACCGCGGCGCCCTGCAGCGAGGAGAGCAGGATGCGGCGCAGGGCATTGCCCAGGGTCAGACCGAAGCCGCGTTCCAGCGGTTCGGCGACCACGGTCGCGAAACGGTCGGCGTCGTCACCGGGCTGGATGTCCAGCTTGCTCGGCTTAATCAGTTCCTGCCAGTTCTTCTGAAGCACGGATCGACCTCAAGATGCCATCGGGTGAACACGAACCCGCGGGGCCCGAACCATTCCCATGCTGAGGGGACCGCGATGGCTGCGGCCCCCTGTCCCGGAATGGCTGGTCCCCGCGGGTGCGGAAACAATGCTGAATCAGACGCGACGCTTCTTCGGCGGGCGAACGCCGTTGTGCGGGATCGGCGTGACGTCGCGGATCGACGTGATCTGGAAGCCGATCGACTGCAGGGCGCGCAGGGCGGACTCACGCCCCGAACCCGGACCCTTCACTTCGACTTCCAGGGTCTTCATGCCGTGTTCCTGGGCCTTGCGGCCGGCGTCCTCGGCAGCGACCTGGGCGGCGTAGGGCGTCGACTTGCGCGAACCCTTGAAGCCCATGGTGCCCGACGACGACCAGGCAATGGTGTTGCCCTGCGCGTCGGTGATGGTGATCATCGTGTTGTTGAACGAGGCGTTCACATGAGCGACGCCGGCGGTGATGTTCTTGCGCTCGCGACGACGCAGGCGCTGAGAAGCGGCGGAGGGCTTGGCCATTTTGCGTTCGTCCTCTTACTTCTTCTTGCCGGCGATCGGCTTGGCCGGACCCTTGCGGGTGCGGGCGTTCGTGTGCGTGCGCTGACCGCGGACCGGCAGGCCCTTGCGGTGACGCAGGCCACGGTAGCAGCCCAGGTCCATCAGACGCTTGATGTTCATGGCGACTTCACGACGAAGATCGCCCTCGACGCGGTAGTCGGCGTCGATGGTCTCGCGGATCTTCAGGACTTCGTCGTCCGTCAGCTCGTTCACGCGACGCTCGGCCGGGATTTCCAGCTTCGCGCAGATTTCCTTGGCCTTGAAGGGGCCGATGCCATGGATGTAGGTCAACCCGATCTCCACGCGCTTCTGCGCGGGGATGTTGACGCCAGCGATACGCGCCACGCTGCTCTCCTCGATCTCGATATCTCAACGGCAGCCCGTCGGGCCGCCTACACACCGAGCAAATCCCGCCCGGCACAACGCCGGGACCAGGAACGCACAATGTTACCCGCCACCCCTGTGGGATGGCGAGAGGGTGCGACTATAGGAAAACCGCGGAACTTGTCAAGGTGAATTGCCGGCGGTTATTCGGCTGGAACCGGCTGCCGGGCCGTCGCCGGGCCAGTGGCGGCCTGTTCGAAGCCGGGTCCGGAGTTCTCGTCCGGCATGTCCTCGACCGGAACTGGCCGCAGCGGCATCCGGCCGGCCTTCAGCAGGGCACGGTCGCGGAGAACCTGCGGCAGGTCGAGGCTAAGCTTCAATTCGATGTTGCGCCAGATCTGGCGCAGGCGCTGGACATGCAGGTCCTCGCCGATCGCCTGCACCACCGATTCGAGGTTCTCCAACGTGATGCCGCGGTCGGCCAGCAGCACCGCACCCTTGCCGTCGGTCTTCGGACAATTCAGCGCCTGCATCAGCCGTGGCCGCGACTCCGGCCGGCTCATGAAGCGTTCGATGTCGAAGATGGTGCGGACATTGATGACCCGCAGCGCCTCGATCTGGTCGAGGTCGAGCGCCAGGATCAACTGCGCCTGAGCCACCCAGTCCATCGTCTCGTAGATGCCGTAGGGCGTTTCGACGAACAGCAGGATCGGGTTAGCCGTGGCCAGGTTCTGAACGTCCTCGATTTCGAACTCGGCAAGTCGGAACTTGATGGCCGAGTCGATGCCGAGAATCATGTCGATCGGATATTCGCGGATGAAGCCCTGGGCCCGCGGGTCGATGCGTCGGATCTGCAATTGCGGCACCCGACTCAGCAGCGTTTGCAGGCCGAGTTTGGGGAAGAATCCGGTCAGGAAGGCCACCAGCAATTCCGGTACGCCGTCACCGACCGCGCCCTCCGGCACGATGCGCGCCATGTCCATATAGGCGTGATGCAGGGTGACCGCGGTGATGCAGGCCAGGATGATGTGGCCGGTCACCCGCAGGAAGGAGATAGGCGACAGATCATAGTTGGAGATGCGGCGGATCAGGTAGTCGATCGACCAAACATAGGCGCCGAAGAAGGCGAAGGACAACACCGCCACGGTCTGGAGCTGATAATGCACCAGATCCATCGACGTGACGCCGTCGACTCCGTACAGCGTCATGCCGCTGAACAGCGGTTGGAAATGATCCAGCCGGTCCTTGCCCAGCAGCATGCCGCTGGAGGTCAGAAAGCCGCTGAAGGACACCATGATGAAGACCAGGACCGGAAAGAAATAGGCGCGCCATTCCGACGGCTGCGTGTTGTCCGGTCCCTGCGGCAGCGCGCGGTACTTATAGGCCGCGAACTCGAAGGAGGGGATCAGCTGGTCGTGATCCTGCCCTTCGATGCGGAAGACCGACTCCAGGTCCGCGATGATCTTCTGACGCACATTCTTGATGTTGCTGCGGCCGATGAAGATCGTCAGCGGAAGGATGAAGGACAGGCCGAGCAGACCGAGTGCGCTCAGCACCCGCAACTCGCCGACCACATGGATCACTTCGTCGAACATCACGCCCCCAGCCGGCCCCAGCCCGCAGTGCCGACACGTCGCTTTCCGGACGTGCAGCCAAGACAGCACGGCCGCCCGGCGGTCGCGCCGCCGAAGGTTATACTCTCATTGAGGGATTTATAATGCAATTTTGCGCGCGACAATCCGCAGCGCAAGCCCGTCCGCCTACAGGTCGGTCCCCGCAATCCGATGACGGATCGCTTCGGCCTGGACACGGACGCGGTTGAGATGCGGGTTGATCTTCAGCGCCGCATCGAACGCCCGCAGCGCCGGCTTTTCGTCGCCCAGCGCCAGATAGACGAGGCCCAGCTCGACCAGCGCCCCGAAATGACGGGGCTCAAGCGACAGGGTATGGCGCAGGTCCAGCATGGCGGCGCGATAGTCGCCCAGCATGTAATGGGCGGCAGCGCGCTTGTTCCATCCTTCGGCATAGGACGGGTCGCGGGCGACCACCGCGTCGAAGGCGTGCAGCGCCGACTCGTAGTCGTCGCCATTCAGGCTGAGCACCCCGGCGCGCATGTCGCGCACCATCACCGGGTCGGGATGCTCCAGCCAGAAGTCCCAGATATGCTCCTCCACCGATTCGGCATAGGCGGCGTCCGCGGTGCTGTGCAAGGCCTGGAAAAGACTGTCGAGACGCATGTTCCCCTGCCCCGCGCCGGCCGGCACCCCGAGGGTCAGCAGCAAAAGCACTGTCAAGGAAAAGAAGCGTCGAATCATCATGCTCCAAATTTGGGCACGGATTCGACGGGCTGCCAACTATTTTTTGGTTGCAAAACGCTAAAGAATTGGTCAGAGGCGCTGCCCTTGGGCTTTAGAGCCGCCGACCTATGCCCCTATACCATTGGTGCAGGCCGAAAAATGGTCGGAAACGGCGAACGGCCGGCGGATCGCTCCGCCGGCCGTCTGCTTTACCGGATGTGTCCAGATCGTCCCAAAGGCGATCAGGCGGCCTTGTTGCGGCCGGCCACGATTTCGTCGGTGACGTTGCGCGGCACCGGCTCGTAGTGGCTGAACTCCATCGTGTAGGACGCACGGCCCGAGGTCATGCCGCGCAGCTGGCCGATGTAGCCGAACATTTCGTTCAGCGGGACATTGGCCTCGACGGCGATGTTCGAACCACGCTCCAGCTGGCCCAGGACAGTGCCGCGACGACGGTTCACGTCGCCGATGACGTCGCCCAGGTAATCCTCCGGCGTGACGATCTCGACCTTCATCACCGGCTCGAGCAGGATCGGACCGGCCTTCGGCAGAGCCTCGCGGAAGCAGGCCTTGGCGGCGATTTCGAACGTCAGGGCGTTCGAGTCGACGTCGTGGTACTTGCCGTCCACCAGGCGGGCGCTGAAGTCCACAGTCGGGTAGCCGGCGAGGACGCCGTCTTCCTTCTGCATTTCCAGGCCCTTGCCGACCGACGGAACATATTCGCGCGGAACCGAACCGCCGACCGTCTCGTCCTTGAAGGTGAAGCCGGCGCCACGCTCCAGCGGCTCGAAGATGATCTTCACTTCGGCGAACTGGCCCGAACCGCCGGTCTGCTTCTTGTGGGTGTAGGTGTATTCGACCGGCTTGGTGATCGTCTCGCGGTAGGCGACCTGGGGCTTGCCCATGTTGCCTTCCACGCCGAACTCCGTGCGCATGCGGTCCAGCGTCACTTCCAGGTGCAGCTCGCCCATGCCGCGCAGGATGGTCTGGCCGGTTTCACGGTCGGTCTCCAGGCGGAGCGACGGATCGGCGCGGACCATCTTGCCGAGAGCGATCGAGAACTTCTCCTGCTCGCCCTTGGTCTTCGGCTCGACCGAGACGCTGATGACGGGGTCGGGGAAGCGCATGCGCTCCAGGATGACCGGGTGGGCGGCGTCGCACAGCGTGTCACCGGTCTCGGTCTCCTGCAGGGAGACGAGCGCGATGATGTCGCCGGCGCGGGCTTCCTCGATCGGGTTGGCTTCCTTCGCGAACATCTCGACCATGCGGCCGATCTTCTCGCGCTTGCCGCGGGTCGAGTTCAGGATCGACATGCCCTTCGTCAGCACGCCCGAATAGACGCGGATGAAGGTCATGGAACCGTAGGTGTCGTTCAGCACCTTGAAGGCCAGCGCCGAGAAGGGCGCGTCGTCGGAGCTGAGACGCTCGCCGTTCGCGTTGCCGTCCTCGTCCACCGTCTTGATCGCCTCGACGTCGGTCGGGGCCGGCAGCAGATCGACGACCGCGTCCAGAACCTGGCAGACGCCCTTGTTCTTGTAGGACGAGCCGCACAGGACCGGGGTGAAGGCGCCGGTGATGGTGCCCTTGCGCAGGCAGGCGCGCAGCACGTCGGCCGACGGCTCCTCACCCGAGTCCAGGTAGGCTTCCATCGCCGCGTCGTCCTGCTCCAGGGCAGTGTCGACGAGTTCGGCGCGCAGGGCCGGAATGCTGGCGACGTTGTCCAGGTCTTCCTTGACGGTCAGGTTGAGCTTGGCCGCGAGATCGTCGGTGATCTCCCAGGTCTCCCACTTGGCGTCCTTGTCGTCCGAGAACCAGACATAGGCCTTCATCTCGACGAGGTCGACCATGCCGCGGAAGTTGTCTTCCGAGCCGAGCGGAACCTGGATGCAGACCGGACGGGCGTTCAGACGCTGACGGATCATGCTGACGCAGCGCTGGAAGTTGGCGCCCGAGCGATCCATCTTGTTGACGTAGCAGATGCGCGGAACGTTGTAGTTGTCCGCCAGACGCCAGTTGGTCTCCGACTGCGGCTCCACGCCGGCGACGCCGTCGAACACCACGACCGCGCCGTCGAGCACGCGCAGCGAACGGTTCACCTCGATGGTGAAGTCGACGTGGCCGGGGGTGTCGATGACGTTGATCTTCTTGTCGCGCCAGAAAGCCGAGACCGCGGCGGACTGAATGGTGATGCCGCGCTTCTGCTCCTGCTCCATATAGTCGGTCGTGGTCGACGTCTTCAGATCCTTCGTCTCGTGGACGTCGATGATCGTGTGCTTGCGACCGGTGTAGTACAGAATGCGTTCGGTGGTCGTCGTCTTGCCCGCGTCGACGTGGGCGATGATGCCGATGTTCCGAATGTCAGACAGTGGCGTTTGGCGCGGCATGTTGCGGTTCCATTGCAGTAACGCGACAACCGAAGCGCGACCGTCAGGGTCGTCCGCTTCGGCGGCAGAGGTTGGTCGGGGTTTTACGGGCGATCTGTTAAGGCGTCATTAACATTCCGTAAACCGACAAGCAATTTGTCGGAATATTGAAGCGCGCGGCCCTCACAGCGTTCGGGCCACGCCGGCACACCCCAACCGAGGCTGCCGGGTCGCCCCGTTTCCGCCGCCTTATTTAGCAGCGGTGACCTGAATTTCAACGAGATACTCAGGAGCGGCCAGCCTGGCTTCCACTGTGGCGCGCGCCGGCGGATTGGCCGGATCGACCCAGGCCTCCCACGCCTTGTTCATCGCGCTGAAGCTGGCGATGTCCACCAGATAGATCGTGGCCGACAGCAGCTTGCTCTTGTCGCTGCCCGCTTCCGCCAGCAAGGCGTCGATCTGGGCCAGGATCTGGGCGGTCTGACGCTCGACGTCGGGCGTCGGCTCGTCGGCGACCTGACCGGCGAGATAGACCGTGTCCTTGTGGACGACCATCTGGCTCATGCGCGGTCCGGTGTGGAAGCGCTGGATCGACATTGCGGAAAGACTCCGGGTTCCGGGGGGCTCAAAAAAGACGCGGGTACGTCTATGCCATTCGGGGCCGCGCGCGAAGCGAAAAATGCGTCTCAGCCGCTCAGGGCTGACCCGCAGCGCCATCCTTCGCCAAAAGTGCGGCGAAACGCGCGGACGGGACCGCAAAATTGCGCACGGCCGGGCCGGGTCCGGCGGCGACGCCGACTCCGGCGACCGACCAGCCCTCTCCATTCGCCGTCGGTGTCCGCACCAGCAGCGGCCCGCCGCTGGTCCCGCGCGTGGCGTCGCAATCATGCACCAGCAGGCCGGCGCTTTCCCCCAGAAGATGACAGTCGCGGTCGGCCATCAGGATCTGCGCCCGGTCCTGGCTGTAGCCGCCGAGCATCACCGGCGTTCCCGGCGACAACTGTCCGGCGCTGAGAGGCAGCGAAGGCACCGACTCCGGGGCGGGCTCTGAAAGTGTCAGCACCGCCCAGTCGTCGGCGACCTTGGGAGTCGCGGATGCGGGGTCGTAGGCCGGGTCGGTCGCGACGCGCGCCACCGTGACATGGCGGGTGAACTCCCCCCGGTCATAGCCGAACAGGACATGCAGGGAGGACGCCTGCAGGAAGCGCCGCGTGCGCGGATTGAACAGGCAATGGCCGGCGGTCACCACCGTGTGCCGGCCGACCAGCGCCCCGGTGCAGCGGCCGGCCAGATTGGTCTGCACCCGGACGATGCTGCGCCAAGGCGCCGAAGTCGCATCCACCGGCGCCCGCCGGTCGCCAAGCCCGACGCCGGGAAGCAGCGGCCGTTCGGCATGGACGACCGGCGCACCGGCCAGGATCGTAAGGGCAAGCCCGGTTGCGACCACACGGCCAAGGCGAAGGTCGGGCCGACCGCGCGCATGTTCTTGCTCCGTTTCCCTCAATACCGTATCCTCCGACGCATGGCGACGCTGATCATCACCGAAAAATCCAGTCAGGCGAAGGACCTGCGCGCGGCCCTGGGCGACCGCTACGGCCGCATCCTGCCGGCCGAGGGCCATTTGCTGCGGCTTGCCGAGCCGGACGAGGTCGATCCCGCCTGGAAGCGCTGGTCGCCGACGCTGCTGAAGCCGGACGGGCTTTTCCCCACCCGGCCCGACCAGGGTGGCAACAAGGCGGCGAAGCTGCAGGCGATCACCGCCGCGCTGCGCGCCTGCGACGAGGTAATCCTCGCCACCGACTGCGACCGCGAGGGCCAGTTGATCGGCCAGGAGATCCTGGAGCATGTCGGTTATCGCGGCAAGGTGCGGCGCGCGCTTTTCACAGCCCAGGACCCGAAGACCCTGCGCGACGCCTTCGCCGCGCTGAAGCCCAACGACTCCATGCGGCCGCTCTACGAGGCGGCGGTGGCGCGTCAGCAGGCCGACCAGATCTACAACCTGTCGCTGACCCGCACGGCGACCAAGACCCTGCTGGCCCCCGGCACCCGTGGCGTCATCGGCATCGGCCGGGTCAAGACGCCGACACTGGCCATCGTCTGCCTGCGCGAGCTTGAGATCCGCAACTTCAAGCCGGAGGATTATTTCGAGGTTGTGGCGACCGCCGCCGTGGCGGAGGGCAGCTTCCAGATGCGCCACGCCCCGGCGCCGAAGGACCGCATCAAGGACCGCACCGCCGCCGAGGCCATCGCCCGCGCCGCCGACAACCACCGCGGCCCGCTGACCGTCACCGTCGAGGAGAAGCGGCAGGCGCCGCCCAAGCTGTACGACCTGCCCTCGCTGCAGAAGACCTGCGGTCAGCGCTGGGGCTGGACCGCCGACCGCACGCTGGCGGTGGCGCAGGAACTGTATGACGGCGAGGGCAAGAAGCTCATCACCTATCCGCGCGCCGAAGCGCGCTACCTGTCGGAGAACCAGATCGCCGACGCGCCGGCCATCGTCGGGGCGCTGACCCGGCTGCGCGGCTTTGCCCACCTCGACATTGCCCGGCCGGTGATCCGCAAGGGCAAGTCCGGCCATTTCTGCGACAAGGCACTGGAAGGCGTGTCGCACCATGCGGTGATCCCCAACGTCAATGTGCTGGACGATCTGGAATCGCGGCTGGTCCGGCTGACCGATGACGAGAAGCGGCTGTTCGCGCTGATCTGCCGCTCCTACCTCGCCGCGGTGATGCCGGATTACGAGTATCGCCAGACCAGCGTGACCATGCCGGTTCCGGTGCCATCGGCTGAGGGTGGCAAGCCCGTCGCCTTCCGGGCCGTCGGCCGCATCCCGCTGAAGCTGGGCTGGAAGGCCGCGTTCGGATCCGCCGAAAGCGACGACCGCTCCGGCGGCAAGGCGGAGGAGGAGGCAGAGCAGACCCTGCCGCCGCTGACCGACGGCGAATCGGCGATCCTGACCGATCCCAAGGTGGAGGCCAAGCGCACCCAGGCTCCCCCACGCTACAATGAAGGCACGCTGGTCGACGCCATGCAGAACGCCTGGCGCTTCGTCGAGGACCCGGCCCTGCGCGACCGGTTGAAGGAGGCCAAGGGTATCGGCACTCCGGCCACCCGCGCCGAAGTCATCAAGGGGTTGCGCAAGCAGAACCTGCTGGGGGCGGACGGCAAGTGGCTGGTCCCGACACCGGCGGGCCTGCACCTGTTCGAGACGTTGCGCGCCGCCGCCCCGACGCTGGTGGATCCCGGAACCACCGCGCTGTGGGAAATGAAGCTGGATGAGGTCGTCACCGGCCGCGCCGATTTCCGCCGCGTCATCGACGCCATTGCGACCGAGGCGGAACGGCTGATCGGTGCATTGGTCGGGCAACGCGGTACCGCGCTGGATCTCGGCCTGCCCGCCGCCAAGGTTCGATTCGCCGGCCGTGGCGCAGTTGGACGACGCACGACGACGCGAGGCGGCGGTGCTGTGTCGGGCGATGTGGCGAAGCCTGCGCGACGGCGGACCCGCAAGGTTGCGGCACCCGCCGAGGGGGACGCAGCGGCGCCAAAGCCGCGGCGCACCCGCAAGGCCAAGGGAACCGGCAGCGCCCCGCCAATCGCCGCAGTGGCAGCCGCAGTGGCTGAAAGCGGGCCGGCAGAGGCTTCGCCCATTCCGGAGTCGCGCCGCCGTCGCGAACCGACGGAGCGCATGGTCGCCTTCGCCCGCAGCCTGGCAGAGCGCAAGGGCATCGCCCTGCCCGACCCGTGCCTGCACGATTTCGATCAATGCCGCAGTTTTCTGGATCAGCACGCACGCTGACCACCGCCCAACGGCCGGGCCAACGGTTGCGTGATTGCGGAGATTTGCGCAATTTTGGCGATATTGATCGCTGGACTTGAGGCAATATGCCGGTAACTCTCTTGGAATTCGCAACCATTGCTGAGCATTTCCATGAGAGTCTCCGGTTGGCCTTCACGCTCCGTCACCGCCGCCGCATTGACCCTGGTTGCGACCGCCCCTGCGCTGGCCCAGGGCCTGCGGGATTACGGCGGCGCCAGCGTGACGCAGTGCATCCCATTCGCCATTTTTCAGCCGGTGTCCTTCACCGATCCGCCAAAGCTGAATTTCAGCATCGCCGGCGACAACACCATCCACACGGTGACCATGGACACCGGGTCCGTCGGGGTGGCCATGTCCGCCACGAGTATCCCGAATTACGAGACTTTGAAGTCAGCGCCGGGCGCCAAGCCGGGGACCCAGTTCCTGTCGAGCAGCAAGGTGCTGTGGGTCGGCACCTGGGTGCCCATGACGGTCACGCTCTATGACCGCGCCAACACGCCGGTCACGACCTCCGAGGTCTTGATCCTGGGCGTGGAGAAGTCCGGTACCTGCGACAGCTACCAGAGCGACCAGCAGATTTGCTCCAATCTGCCTGCGCCCGAGAAGCCGGTGCTGTATATGGGGGTCGGATTCGGCCAGGAGGCCGATTTCCAGCCGCAAGGCACACCCGACAAGAATGTCCTGCTGAACCTGCGCAGCGTGAACGGCCAGCCCATCGTCGACGGCACGTTCAACAAGGGTTACATCATCGGCCGTCAGGGCATCCAGGTCGGCCTGACCGCTGCGAACACGTCCGGCTTCCGCTTCGCCCAATTGGCCCCCTACCCGCAATATTTCGGCGACTGGATGATGCCGCAGGGCTGCATCACGGTGAATCCGGAGGTGAACCGCAATGCCGACGGCCCTGTCTGCACAATGGCCAACATCCTGGTGGATACCGGAATCCCGCAGAGCTACATGACGCTGCCGCCCTCGATCCAATTCGGCAAGGTGCAGCAGGCCGATCTGAGCGAGCCGACAAAGATGGTATGGGTGCTTGCGCCCAACACGTCGGTCGCCGTCCAGATTCCGAATGCCGGCAACCCGATTGCGAACGATGCCTTCATCGTCGGGGCCGGCGCACCGAACGAACCGGCGCAGGTGATCCCCTCCAGCACCGAACCGCCCCCGCCTGCTCCCAAGAAGGCGCCGTTCATCAATACCGGCCGCCATTTCCTGCGACAGTACCAGTTCCTGTACGACGCGAAGCAAGGCTATGTCGGGATGAAGGACCAGCCGAATCCCTGCGGCGAGCAATAGGCGGATAGGGGGCGCCCATCCGGCGCCCCCCAGTATCCGGGCGTGAAAAAAGCCCCGGAACGGGGCCTGACATCATGGACAGTGTTGGGAGTGGTGGGGAATGGTGGGCGATGAGGGGATCGAACCCCCGACATTCTCGGTGTAAACGAGACGCTCTACCGCTGAGCTAATCGCCCGAACCTGAAAAATCATGCACTGAAATGCAATCCGGCCGGGTGGTTGCCCGGCCGGCCGCACTATGCCCTGAGTGGGCTGGAAACTTCAAGCCTGCCAAACCTCTCGCTCAGTTCAGAGCGTCCTTGAGGGTCTTGCCCGCCTTGAACTTCGGCTGCTTGGATGCCGGGATGTCGATCTTCTCGCCCGTGCGCGGGTTGCGGCCCTCGGTCGCGGGGCGCTCAGCCACCGCGAAGGTGCCGAAGCCGACCAGACGGACTTCATCGCCGTTCTTCAAGGATTCGGCGATGCTGTCGAACACGGCGTCGACGGCCTTCGTGGCGTCGGTCTTGGACAGACCGGACGCTTCGGCAACATGCGCCACGAGATCGTTCTTGTTCACGCAATCCCCCTTCGAAATTCAGCAAATACTGAAAGACAAAAGCCGCCCCAGGACTTTTCGTCCACGACTTTTTGGAAGCAAAGGATAAGCACAGCGTTTGCCGCCCGTCAATTCCCGACGGGCGGCTAAGCTCCTCTTGTCCCAAAAGTCGACTGTCCGGCGACGGCTACGATCAGATCATGGCCGTTCTGGCCCCGGATCAGTGACGCAGGACCTCGCCGTCGGCACCCTTCTCCTGGGCCTTCGCCGCGGCTGGATCGACCTCCGGCTCGGTCCACTCGATGGGCTCCAGCGGACGCACCAGGGCGTTGCGCAGCACCTCGTCCACCGTGCCGACGGGCATGATCTCCAGCCCACGCTTCACGTTGTCCGGGATGTCCGCCAAGTCCTTCTCGTTGTCCTTCGGGATCAGCACATGCTTGATGCCGCCACGCAGAGCGGCCAGCAGCTTTTCCTTCAGTCCACCGATGGGCAGGACCCGGCCGCGCAGCGTGATCTCGCCGGTCATCGCCACGTCCTTGCGGACCGGAATGCCGGTCAGCACCGAGACGATGGAGGTGGCCATGGCGACACCGGCCGACGGGCCATCCTTCGGCGTGGCGCCTTCGGGAACGTGGACGTGGATGTCCTTCTTCTCGAACAGCGTCGGCTTGATGCCGAAGGCGACGGCGCGCGACTTGACGTAGCTCTCGGCCGCCTGGACCGACTCCTTCATCACGTCGCCCAGCTTGCCGGTGGTGGTGACGCGGCCCTTGCCGGGCAGGCCCACGGCCTCGATCGACAGCAGTTCGCCGCCGACCTCGGTCCAGGCCAGACCGGTGGTGACGCCCACCAGATCCTCCAGCTCCGCCTCGCCATAGTGGAAGCGGCGGACACCGGCATACTTGTCGAGGTTGCGGCGGGTGACCGAAACCTTGGCGTTGCCGCTCTTCAGCAGGATCTCCTTCACCGCCTTGCGGCAGAGGTTGGCGATCTCGCGCTCCAACGAACGGACGCCGGCTTCCCGCGTGTAGTAGCGGATCAGATCGCGCAACGCGTCGTCGGAGATGGCGAACTCACCCTTCTTCAGGCCGTTCGCCTCCACCTGCTTTTCGATGAGGTGGCGCTTGGAGATCTCGACCTTCTCGTCCTCGGTGTAGCCGGCGACGCGGATGATCTCCATGCGGTCCAGCAGCGGCTGCGGCATGCGCATCGTGTTGGCCGTGCAGACGAACATCACGTCGGACAGGTCGTAGTCGACCTCCAGGTAATGGTCGTTGAAGGTGCCGTTCTGCTCCGGATCCAGAACCTCCAGCAGGGCGGACGACGGGTCGCCGCGCCAGTCGGCGCCGAGCTTGTCGATTTCATCCAGCAGGAAGAGCGGGTTGGAGGACTTGGCCTTCTTCATGCCCTGGATGACCTTGCCGGGCATCGAGCCGATGTAGGTGCGGCGGTGACCGCGCACCTCGGCCTCGTCACGGACGCCGCCGAGCGACATGCGGACGAAGTTGCGGCCGGTCGCCTTGCCGATCGACTTGCCGAGCGAGGTCTTGCCGACGCCGGGCGGGCCGACGAGGCAGAGGATCGGCCCCTTGACCTTGTTCATGCGGTTCTGGACGGCGAGGTACTCGAGGATGCGCTCCTTGACCTTCTCCAGACCGTAATGATCGTCGTCCAGCACCTTCTGCGCCAGCTTCAGGTCGCGCTTCACCTTGGTGCGCTTCTTCCACGGAATGGACAGCATCCAATCCAGGTAATTGCGGACCACGGTGGCTTCCGCGGACATCGGGCTCATGGACCGCAGCTTCTTCAGCTCGGCCAGAGCCTTCTCGCGGGCTTCCTTGGAGAAGCGGGTCTTGTTGATCTTCTCTTCCAGTTCCGCCGATTCGTCGCGGCCGTCCTCGGTCTCGCCGAGTTCCTTCTGGATCGCCTTCAGCTGTTCGTTCAGATAGTACTCGCGCTGGGTCTTCTCCATCTGCCGCTTGACGCGGTTGCGGATGCGCTTTTCCACCTGCAGCACGCCGATCTCGCCTTCCATGAAGGCATAGACCCGCTCAAGACGCTCCGACACGGTCGCGCATTCCAGCAACTGCTGCTTTTCCGGAATTTTCAGCGCCAGATGCGAGGCGACGGTGTCGGCCAGCTTGCCGGCTTCCTCGATCTGGTTGATCGAGACCAGCACCTCCGGCGGGATCTTCTTGTTCAGCTTGATGTACTGCTCGAACTGGGAGACGACGGCGCGGCTCAGCGCCTCCAGCTCCTGGTTCTCGCCGGTCTTCTCCTCGACCAGCTCGGCCTGGGCCTGGAAGAACTCCTCATTGTCGGCGAACTTGGTGATGGCGGCGCGCTGGCCACCTTCCACCAGCACCTTGACGGTCCCGTCCGGCAGCTTGAGCAACTGCAACACGGTGCCGACGGTGCCGACGCTGTAGATGTCGGCCGGAGTCGGATCGTCCTGCGCGGCGTTCTTCTGGGTGACGAGCAGGATCTGCTTGTCATCCTTCATCACGTCTTCCAGCGCGCGCACGGACTTCTCGCGCCCGACGAACAGCGGCACGATCATGTGGGGGAAGACCACGATGTCGCGCAACGGCAGGACCGGGTAGAGGGCACCACGGGAGAGTTCGATCATGGGCAGGGCCTCAATGAATGGATCGCCGCCAGCCCGGAATGGGCCTGACACGGCCCTCGCCTCGGGTTGAGCGCGGGGATCGCCTACGGCACCGGACTAACGTGGCACACGGCCATGCGCCCTTCAAGGGGCTGCGACCGTCTTCCCGCCGTTTCCGCAAGGTGAAAAGGCCGTTTGGCCGGCCAAGACCGCCTTTGCTCTCCTTTCGGACGACTTAACAGGCGGTTCGAGCCGGTTTTGCCCCCCTTCGACCACCCAAACGGAAGCTTTGCGGCGCCATTCACCCTGTCAGCCGCAGACGATCCGCCGCATAGGCCCCCCAGGGGCGACGATTCGGAATGAACTGTCCGGGCGCCATGCGCCGGCTGCATCGGAAACGGGCCAAAAAAGAAAAGGGGCGCCTAAGCGCCCCTCTCGTCGTCCCGTCGCAAAGACTGCGACGGCCTATTGGTCCGATCACGCGCCCGGCGCTTCGCTGCGCCGTTCGGCGTGGACGTAGAGCGGCTTGGCGCGCCCTTCGACCACTTCCTTGTTGACCAGGATGCTCTCGATGCCGGTCAGACCCGGCAGGTCGAACATCGGGTCGAGCAGGATGGCTTCCATGATCGACCGCAGACCGCGGGCACCCGTCTTGCGGGCGATCGCCTTGTGGGCGATGGCCCGCATGGCGTCCTCGGAGAACTCCAGATGGACGTCCTCCATCTCGAACAGGCGCTGGTACTGCTTGACCAGGGCGTTCTTCGGCTTGCTCAGGATCTCGACCAGTGCCCCCTCGTCCAGGTCGGACAGGGTGGCGAGCACCGGCAGACGGCCGATGAACTCGGGGATCAGGCCGAACTTCAGCAGATCCTCGGGCTCGACCTCGTGCAGGATCTCGCCGGTGGCGCGCTCGTCGGCGGAGCGGACATCGGCGCCGAAGCCGATGCTGGTGCCCTTGCCGCGCTGGGCGATGATCTTGTCCAGGCCGGCGAAGGCACCGCCGCAGATGAACAGGATGTTGCTGGTGTCGACCTGCAGGAATTCCTGCTGGGGATGCTTGCGCCCGCCCTGCGGCGGCACGGAGGCGACGGTGCCCTCCATGATCTTCAGCAGGGCCTGCTGCACGCCCTCGCCCGACACGTCGCGGGTGATCGACGGGTTGTCGGACTTGCGGCTGATCTTGTCGACCTCGTCGATGTAGACGATGCCGCGCTGCGCCCGCTCGACATTGTAGTCGGCGGCCTGGAGCAGCTTGAGGATGATGTTCTCGACATCCTCGCCGACATAACCGGCTTCGGTCAGCGTCGTGGCGTCGGCCATGGTGAAGGGAACGTCGATGATTCGGGCCAGCGTCTGGGCCAGCAGCGTCTTGCCGCAGCCGGTCGGGCCGATCAGCAGGATGTTCGACTTCGCCAGTTCGACGTCGTTATGCTTCGTCCCGTGGGCGAGGCGCTTGTAATGGTTGTGGACCGCCACCGACAGCACGCGCTTTGCGTAAGACTGTCCGATGACGTAATCGTCGAGCACCGCATGAATATCGCGCGGAGTCGGGACCCCGTCGCGGGACTTCACGAGGGTCGTCTTGTTCTCCTCGCGAATGATGTCCATGCACAGTTCGACGCATTCATCGCAGATGAACACCGTCGGACCGGCAATCAGCTTGCGGACCTCGTGCTGGCTCTTGCCGCAGAAGGAGCAGTAGAGCGTATTCTTCGAATCGCCGCTGCTGGACTTGCTCATCGGTACTCCGTCATCTCGCGGGAGGCGTGGTCCCCTGGGACCATGCCCGTTCGCGGCGCCCCCCGACGCCGGTCCTACTCAGGTTATCGCGGACGACGCCCGCGACAAGGTCACGCGCCGGTTTAGCGACGCATTACAATCCGCATACCGGACGTGCCACAAGGGGATTCCCCTATGACCGCCCCCTATGACCGGATCGTGTCACCGCCATTCAACAACAGCGTCACGACCCGATCAACCCTTTGTTGGGAGGGCTTGGAAACCGCGGCTTACGAATGGTGGTCGACGCCGGGGCGCTTCTCCACCACCTCGTCGATCAGACCGAAGGCCTTCGCCTCCTCCGGCGACATGAACTTGTCGCGCTCCATGGCGGTCTCGATGGTGTCGAGGTCCTGCCCGGTGTGCTTGACGTAGATGTCGTTCAGGCGCGAGCGCAGCTTCAGGATTTCCTGGGCCTGGATTTCGATGTCCGAGGCCTGGCCCTGGGCGCCGCCCGACGGCTGATGGATCATGATGCGGCTGTTGGGCAGCGAGAAACGCTTGCCCGGCGCACCGGCGGCCAGCAGCAGCGAGCCCATCGAGGCCGCCTGCCCCATGCACACCGTCGACACCTGCGGACGGATGTACTGCATGGTGTCGTAGATGGCGAGGCCGGCCGAGACGTAGCCGCCCGGCGAATTGATGTAGAGCGCGATGTCCTTGTTCGGGTTCTCCGACTCAAGGAACAGCAGCTGCGAGCAGATCAGGCTGGCGACGGCGTCGTTCACTCCGCCGATCAGGAAGATGATCCGCTCCTTCAGCAGGCGCGAATAGATGTCGTACGCGCGCTCGCCCCGGTTGGTCTGTTCGATGACCATCGGGACCAGAGCATTCATCTTCGGCTCGAAGTCGTACATGTGTTCTTCCCTGCCCCCGCAGTTGGCTGAACCGGTGATCGTTGCCGGCACGGAACCACATATAGGAACCTTTGGGGGCGGATGGTAGTCCGCCCCCACTCCTTTCGGGGAGTTAGGCCGCCGCAGACTCGCTGCCTGCCTCGTCCTCGTCCTTGCTCAGCTCTTCGACGCTGACGGTCTTCTCGGTCACCTTGGCCTGATCCAGGATGTGGTCGACGACCTTGTCCTCGAAAATCGGGGCGCGGAGGTTCTCGAGCGCCTGCTGGTTCTGCTTGAAGAACTCGAACACCTGACGTTCCTGACCGGGGAAGCGGCGGGCTTCGTTGATCAGGGCGCGGTTCACCTCGTCCTGGGTGACCTGGATGTTGTTGCGGCGGCCGACTTCCGACAGCAGCAGGCCCAGGCGGACGCGGCGCTCGGCGATCGAGCGGTACTCGGCCTTCAGCTCGTCCTCGGACTTGTTGGCGTCCTCGCCGGCGGTGCCGTTCTTCAGCTCTTCCTGCAGGCGGGCCCAGATGCCCTCGAACTCGATGTCGACCATGCCGGCCGGCACCTCGAACGAATGGGCCTCGGCCAGCTTGTCGAGCAGCTGGCGCTTCACGCGCAGGCGCGACAGGCCGTCATACTCGCCCTTGATGCGGTCGCGGATGGCTTCGCGCATCTTCTCCAGGCTCTCCATGCCGAACTCCTTGGCGAGTTCGTCATTGACCTCGGCCGGGACGTTCTTGCGCAGCTCCTTCACGTCGACCTCGAAGACCGTCGCGGCGCCCTTCAGGCGCTCATGCGGGTAGTCCTCCGGGAAGGTGACGTTGACGGTGCGGTGCTCGCCGACCTTGGCGCCGACCAGCTGCTCCTCGAAGCCCGGCACGAAGCGGCCGGCGCCCAGCTCCAGCGGATAGTCCTTGCCGTCCATGCCCGGCAGGGCCTCGCCGTCGACGCTGCCCGCGAAGTCGATCACGGCGATGTCGCCGGTCTCGGCGGCGCGGTCCTCGGTGACCGGGGCCTGGGTCGAGTGGGCCGAGGCCAGACGGGTCAGCGCCTCTTCCACCGACTCGTCGGTGACCTCGGCGACCGGCTTCTCCAGCTCGATGCCCGAGAAGTCGCCCGGCTCGACGTCCGGCAGCAGCTCGACCGCCATCTTGTAGGTGAGGTCGCCGCCGTCCTCGTACTTCTCGACCTCGATCTTCGGCTGCAGGGCGACGCGCAGGCCGCGCTCGCTCAGCGCCTGGCGCGAGCTGTCGGAGATGGCGTCCTCCAGCACCTCGGACAGCACGCCGCCGAAATAGCGCTGCTTGATCACGGTGACCGGCACCTTGCCCGGACGGAAGCCCGGCAGCTGGACCGTGCGGCGCAGCTCTTCCAGCTTGCCGTTCACCTTCTCTTCGATGTCCTTGGCGGAAATGACGACCTGAAATTCGCGCTTGAGGCCGTCGGTGCTGGTCTCGGTGATGTTCATCGGAACGAAAGCCTATCTCGTTGTTCCGGCCCGGCGGCGCCCGTCCGGGCGGCCCGAATCCGTGTTGTCCATGCGGTCCAAGGTGTTGCCATGGTGCGGGCGAAGGGACTTGAACCCATACGACCGAAGTCACTGGAACCTAAATCCAGCGCGTCTACCAATTCCGCCACGCCCGCGTTCATGGCAAAGGCAGCCGCGACGGGTGCGCAAACACCCGCCGGACCGCCGGCGAAGTCCGGTCTATAGCACAGCGCGCCGGAAGCAAACAGGCAAAATGGCCCCACTCAAGAGAGTGAGGCCCGCTCTGTTCGCGTCAACCGCCGGCCTTCCCGGCCGCCTTGCTCCCCGCCTTGTCCAGGGAGCGCACCGCGGACGAGGTGATGATGCGTCCCTCGCCGGTGTAGGCCTCGTGATTGGCGTCGATTTCGCCCAGCCGGTAGCGGTAGTTGATCATCATTCCCAGCGACTGCTTCAGCCCCTTGGCCGAGCGGTCGGCCAGCCAGTTCAGCCGCTCCATCCGGGCGCCGTTGGTCAGGTGGAAATGCGCCACCGGGTCCAGCGCGCGGGCACGACCATGGCCCCTCGCCTCCTGCACACTTGTCAGGTAATGGACGCACATCCGCATCAGCGGGCCGCGCAGTTGCTTCTGCAGCTCTTCATCCTCTGCCCAGCCGGGACGGGAGACAGCGCGGACGAGCAGCGGCGATTCGTCGGTACCGACGCCGCCTTCGGTGGTCGCCTCGACATCGTCGGCCTGTTCCAGCTCGGCCAGCCGTTCGGCGATGCGCTCGGCCTCCGTGTTGGTCAGCAGGGCGTCGCCGTCGCGGTCCAGCGACCGGTCGAACCAGCGGCGGAAACCGGGGATCGGCGACAGGGTGGCGTAGCACTTGATGTTGGGGAACTCGGTCGCCAGCCCGTCGACCACCCGCTTGATCAGGAAATTGCCGAAGCTGATGCCGGCCAGCCCGACCTGCGCGTTGGAGATCGAATAGAAGATGGCGCTGTCTGCGCTTTTTGGATCGCAGACCGGCGCGGTGGGGTCGAGCAGGGCCTGCACATTGTCCGACATGCCCTGGACCAGAGCCACCTCGACGAAGATCAGCGGCTCGTGCGGCATGCGCGGGTGGAAGAAGGCGAAGCAGCGCCGGTCCGAATCGAGCCGATCCTTCAGGTCCTGCCAGCCGCTGATCTCGTGCACAGCCTCGTATTTGATGAGCTTTTCCAGCAGCGAGGCCGGGCTGTCCCAGGTGATGCGGTGCATCTCCAGAAAGCCGACGTCGAACCACGCCCGCAGCAGGTTCTTCAGATCGTCTTCCAGCGCCTGCAGCAGCGGTTCGCCGCGCGCCATTTCCATCAGTTCTGCGCGCAGGTCGACCAGGAACTTCACACCTTCCGGCAGGGCGTTGAACTGGGTGAGCAACCGCAGGCGCGGCGGTTCCAGCGCACGGCGCAGCGCCCGTTCGGCATGGCCGCGCGCCACCGGGTCGGCGGCAGCCTGGAAGGTCGCCATCGCGTCCATCACCGCATCGCGGTCGACGTCGAAGTCGCGCGCGAGCATTACTAGGAAGTTGCGCCGACCCTGGGGATCCAGCGCCAGATAGGTGCGGCCGAGCTGGGCGGCGCGGGCGCGGGCCGAAACCTCGCCGCCGCGCGATTCCAGGCAGGCCTCGATCTGCTCCTTGAGGCGCTCGGCGTCCTCCTTCGGCAGATGGGTGCGCGGCGGCGCGCCGACGGCGCCGCGGGCCGACGCCGCGATCTCGCGCCAGCGGGTGCGCAGGTTGTCCAGCGCGCGGTCGAAGAAATTGGGCTGCGCGGCCTGGGATGGCGGCACAGGCTCCAGAGTGGTGGTGTCGGGTGCGTCGCTCATGCCCCGGAGTCTGGCCCGACCGGAGCGCCGCCGCAAGAGGGCGCGCGAACGCCGTCGTCAGGGGTACCGCAGACGTCGACCCATGGTCCGGTCTTGGCAGGCCTCAACCCTGCGCCTTCAGCGCCTTCAGAACACCGGGCAGCGCTCCCGCCAGATCGTCGGAGATCAGGCCGGGGCCGAGCACGCGCGCCGCCTCGCCATGCAGCCAGACGGCGGTGCAGGCCGCCTCGAACCCATCCATTCCCTGCGCCAGCAGGCCCAGGACGATGCCGGCCAGCACGTCGCCGGTGCCGGCGGTCGCCAGATCGGGCGGCGCGTTGACATTCACCACGGCGCGGCCATCGGGGGCGGCGACCACCGTATCCGCTCCCTTGAGGACGGCGACGGCGCCTGACCGCGCGGCGGCGGCCCGCACCCGCGACAGCTTGTCGCCGTCCATGCCGACCGAATCACCGAACAGCCGGGCGAATTCCCCCTCATGCGGGGTGAGGACGCAGCGCTTGTCGAGCCGGTCGAGAAGCTCGTCGGCCGACTCGGCGAAGCTGGTCAGCGCGTCGGCATCCAGGACGCAGGCCCGGCGCGCGTCCAGCGCGGCCATCACGGCGGCG
The DNA here is from genome assembly GCF_008365135.1 of Azospirillum sp. Sh1. Taxonomy (NCBI): domain Bacteria; kingdom Pseudomonadati; phylum Pseudomonadota; class Alphaproteobacteria; order Rhodospirillales; family Azospirillaceae; genus Azospirillum; species Azospirillum sp. Sh1. The sequence continues at coordinate 301,726 of NZ_VTTK01000001.1, forward strand.
CGGGTCTGCGCCCCCCTGCCCGCCCCCGGCCCGATCAGCACCGCGTTCTTGCGCGGGTCCTGCAACAGCCGGGCGAACGCGCCGTCATCCTCCAGCGGATCGACGATCACGCTGGCGCAGCCGGCGGCATAGATGGGGAAGGCTTCCTGCGGGCAGGCGATGGTGAGCAGCCCGGCACCGGCGCGCAGGGCCGCAACCGAGGCCAGCCGGGCCGCACCCGTCATCCGTGCCCCGCCCAGCACCACCGCATGGCCGCGTGCGTACTTGTGGCCGTCCAGCGCTGGCCAGGGAAAGCGATGATGCCACAACGACGGCTCGTTCACCGCGGTCTGCGGCGCGATGCTGTCCAGCACCCGCTCCGGAATGCCGATGTCGGCGACCACCACCTCGCCGCACAAGGCGCGGCCCGGCAACAGCACATGGCCGGGCTTGCGACGGAAGAAGGTGACGGTCAGCGCCGCTTGCGGAGCGGCCCCCAACACCCGGCCGCTGTCGCCGTGCAGGCCGCTCGGCACATCGACGGCGACGACGGTGCGACCCTCCATCGCCTCGACGATCGCGCGGGCGAGGCCGTCGAGCGGCCGGGACAGGCCGGCGCCGAACAGCGCGTCGATGACCAGGGGGTTGCCCTTGAGGATGTAGGGATCGGCTGCCTCGATCGGGCCGGGCCAGCGCTCCGCCGCCACCGCCGCGTCGCCGGTCAGGGCCGAACGCGTGCCGAGCAGGGCCAGCCTCACCGGCCAGCCCGCCTCCAGAAGAAGCCGGGCGATGACGAAGCCGTCGCCGCCATTGTTGCCGGGACCGCAGAGCACGGCGGTCGGGTGCGGCGCCCAGCGCTCGCACACGGCGCGGACCACGGCGGCGCCGGCGGCCTCCATCAGGGCCGGGCCGGGCACCCCGGCGGCGATGGCCAACTGGTCGGCCCGATACATCTCCGCGACGGATAGAAGCTCATCCATCCCCCATTCCCCCGGCGCTGCCTTCCCTTGCGGGCGAACTCTCTAGGGCGAACATTCGCGCCCCCACTCTACCCGTGGGCTGCGTCTTTGCCTGGAAAGCACGATGCAGACAAGCATGAACGCCCGCGAAACGGCCAATCAGCCGTGCGGACGATAAGAAGAACGGATTTTCAGAAGAAAGAAAAGGGAAGATGGGGCGATGGATGGGACTCGAACCCACGACCACTCGGACCACAACCGAGGGCTCTACCAACTGAGCTACCACCGCCGCCGTCAGCGTTTCCGCCGTCGGGAGCCGCGTTATCCTCCAGCTCGGCTTTCCGGTCAAGCACCTTTTTCACGAAAAATGAAAAAACCTATTTCGGGGCGCCAAGGCCCCACTTTCGCCCGTCCGGAGCAACCATCCAGCCCCGCCAGCGCAGAGCACTTGCGCCAATTGCACAAATATTGTTCACTCCGCCGAATCCTTCGGCAGCACCCTGCCCCATTGGACGGCACCCGACCGTCTTATGACCAGCGTCGATGCCGCCGGATCGGATCGGCCGAATGTGGCACGCTCCATGCTTATCGTCGTCGCTGTCGGCAGTGCCGTGGACGGTGCCTGCCGGCGTTGGCACCTCGTACACGAGAGACCCATGAAGAAGATCGAAGCCATCATCAAGCCGTTCAAGCTCGACGAGGTGAAGGAAGCCCTTCACGAAGTCGGGATCAAGGGGATCACCGTCACCGAAGCCAAGGGCTTCGGCCGCCAGAAGGGCCACACGGAGCTTTACCGCGGCGCGGAATACGTCGTGGACTTCCTGCCGAAGGTGAAGATCGAGGTGGTGATGGAGGATTCCCTGGTGGAGCGGGCGATCGAGGCGATCCAGCAGGCCGCCCATACCGGCCGCATCGGCGACGGCAAGATCTTCGTCACGCCCGTGGAGGAGGTGGTCCGCATCCGCACCGGGGAGAAGGGCGCCGACGCGATCTGACCGCGCCCGGATAGCATCGTCCACCGGCTCCTCCCTTCCGACCGGCACCCTCCCGACCAGAATCCGCCAACATGCGCCGCTTTCCCCATCACCTCATGCCGGCCCCGGCCGCACACCTCGCCGAACGGCCGATGGCCGCCTATGGCGAACGTGCGACTTTTTGGGTTGGCGCGTTGTGCGGGGAAGAAAGGCGTGAGATAACGTCCGCCGCGAGCGCCGCCCTCCGCCGCCAGGGCCCCGTAGGGGCTTGGGCAGCGGCTTGACGCAGCGGGATCCAACCCTCTTAAAGCGTGGAAAAAGAGACATGTCCGACATCAGCAAGGTCTTCGACCTGATCAAGGAACACGACGTCAAGTACGTGGACCTGCGCTTCACCGACCCGCGCGGCAAGCTGCACCACACGGCCCAGCACGTCTCGACCATCGACGAAGACGTGTTCGAAGACGGCATCATGTTCGACGGTTCCTCGATCGCCGGCTGGAAGGGCATCGAAGAGTCGGACATGATCCTGAAGCTGGACCCGACGACGGCCGTGATGGATCCGTTCGCCGCCCAGCCGACGCTGAACATCCTCTGCGACGTCTATGATCCGGGCACCGGCGGCGCCTACGCCCGCTGCCCGCGCGGCATCGCCAAGGCCGCCGAGAAGTACACGGCCTCGGCCGGCATCGGCGACACCGTCTTCTTCGGTCCGGAAGCCGAGTTCTTCGTGTTCGACGACGTGAAGTACTCCGTCGACATGAACAAGGTGTCGTACGAGTTCGCCTCGGACGAGGGTTCCTACTCGTCGGGCAAGGACTATGAGGACGGCAACCTGGGCCACCGCCCGGGCACCAAGGGCGGCTACTTCCCGGTCGCTCCGGTCGACAGCTGCAACGACCTGCGCGCCGAGATGCTGAGCGTCCTGGCCGAGATGGGCGTTCCGGTCGAGAAGCACCACCACGAGGTGGCCGCCGCCCAGCACGAGCTGGGCATCAAGTTCGACACGCTGGTCCGCACCGGCGACAACATGCAGTACTACAAGTACGTGGTGCACAACGTCGCCCACGCCTACGGCAAGACCGCGACCTTCATGCCGAAGCCGGTCTTCGGCGACAACGGTTCGGGCATGCACTGCCACCAGTCGATCTGGAAGGACGGCCAGCCGCTGTTCGCCGGCAACCAGTACGCCGACCTGTCGGAGCTGGCGCTGTACTACATCGGCGGCATCATCAAGCACGCCAAGGCGCTGAACGCCTTCACCAACCCGTCGACCAACAGCTACAAGCGTCTGGTCCCGGGCTATGAGGCTCCGGTGCTGCTGGCCTACTCGGCCCGCAACCGTTCGGCCTCCTGCCGCATCCCGTACGTCGCCTCGCCGAAGGGCAAGCGCGTCGAGGTCCGCTTCCCGGATCCGTCGGCCAACCCGTACCTGGCCTTCGCCGCCATGCTGATGGCCGGCCTGGACGGCATCCAGAACAAGATCCATCCTGGCGACGCGATGGACAAGAACCTGTACGACCTGCCGCCGGAAGAGCTGGCCAAGGTCCCGACCGTTTGCGGCTCGCTGCGCGAAGCCCTGAACTCCCTGCGCGAGGACAACGAGTTCCTGCGCAAGGGCGATGTCTTCTCGCAGGACATGATCGACGGCTACATCGACCTCCGCACGGAAGAGATGATGGCCTTCGAGACCATGCCGCACCCGATCGAGTACAAGATGTACTACTCGGTTTGATTTGGCCCTTGGAAACACTGGGCCTTTCATCACTTCGGAAACGGAGGGTGTACCGGCCCGGTGTACCCAGTCAAGAGGCTCCCTGGGAAACCAGGGGGCCTCTTTTCTTTGCGGTTATTGGCATCTTTTCCTTTTCCACCAAGAAGCCTTCGGAGGGACACCCACGTGCGTGTTGTCATGACCGCTACCAGATACAGCCGATACCGACGCGAGGAAGACAGAAGAGAGCCACGACTACTCTTATAAAATAAGAACAAAGTAGAGAAAAATCGGCATATCGATGAAGAACATAGCCTACGCAATTTTGAAGAGAACCAATGCAATGAATTATTGATTTCTCATACAAAGGCGAACATCTACACTTCTCCACACGAGATAGCGAATAGAATATCAAAATATAGCAGCATAACTCGGATCGTCCCTTTATTTTCTCGCAATGCCAAACTATTTTCTAAGCTGTAATACTGTTCGCTACTTTTGTAACCTCGCCAAACAATGTTGTTGTGCTTGATGTTATTGCCAAGGCTCCGAGATTAGCAGCCTCAATCTTGTGTTCGACCTCACCTCTGGCACTGCAAAATATTATATATGCCGTATTGAATTTCCTATAACGCAACTCCCTTAGAAGGCTCAGGCCTGCCGTGTAGTCAGCCCCCCTACCCATGTCTGATATGATTAAGTTATAAGAAGCCTTGGAGTTTTCCACCAACTCGTCAAAAGCGTCGTTGGTGCTTAAAACTTGGGTTATTCTTGCACCCATTGAACGAAGGACATTAACCGGATAGGCATTATTTGACGGTGCGTCATCAACCCACAATATATTGAGAAGCCTCACGTTGTCCGAAACCAACGAAGGTGCTTCGTCATCGATTTCTGGCCGCACGGATCTGAAGAGGCGTATAGATCCGGATATCTCAACAATCATACGGTTTATCTCTGCCCGCCTCGCGTTGGCATCTCGAACTATTCCTTCGAGATTATTTTTATGCTCCTCATAATGGTGCTTTGCATCTTCTTCAAGCAAACCCATACGTCTAGTTATATCTTCAACTGCGGCGGAAATATTCTTTTCTAACCCGGGAAATTGCCTCTCTATTTCTTTTTTAACGATAGACTCCAGCTGCTTTTGCACTTCAATCTGAACATCTGAGCGAGTTTTCCAGTTCATCCACGCCAAAATTGCGCCGAAAATTAATGTTGCAGCTCCACCGAATATCGAAAACGTCTGAATAAAATCACGATAGGATTTCGCTTCTTCATCAAGAAGCTTCTTGTAATCAACAAACTGCTTAAGAGTCATAGATGGCTCTGCAGAAATTTGCCCTTCGCCGCCATGAGCACCTCCTACCGCTCCAAAAACTATCATCAGAAACGCAGCAAAAGCGAATGCCTGAATTTTTTCTTTCACGTCCAGCGCTCTATTCTAGTGAGAGAACAGCACGCCGAATTTTGGCAACCCGAAAGCTGACGGTCCAGGCCTATATTCAATTCCCGCCACATTGCTCAAGAGACGCCTATGCATGACATGACAGGGCAAAGCACGCCAGGTGTCACGGTACCGGTCAGGCCTCTCCCAATAGAAGGCTGCAGTTACACTCGACGAGACGGCGCCCCCCGCGGCGTCCGGCGACGGGCGCCGCGGTCGGTTCTGCATCATTCGAAAGCCGTTCCCGGTTCGCGCCGGGGGCGGTTTTCTTTTTTGGCCTGTTCGATCCAGACGCCGACGTCCGGCGGCGCACTGCCCGTTCGCTCCGCGCAATCCGCCTTTGCGCAATTGCAGGCCGGGAACAGGCAGCCGTCGCCGTTCAGATCGGTCGCCCGCACCGCGAGGTCGTAGCGCACGCCACGCATGATGGCGGGGCCGGCGGTGCTGTGGCGCTCGTAATGCTCCACGACATGGCGGACGCGGGTGAGCAGTTCGCGCCGTTGATCGTGTCCCGGGTCCATGCCTTCGCCCCCAATCGCCAGTGATTGCAGCCATGAACAGGGACGCCGGAGAGCCGCGTCCTGTTCCGGCATCCATGCGCAGTACGGCGCAAGGTGAACTCAACGCACAGGAATGATGCGGCGGCCCGGCTGTTGCCACAGCAGTGATCAAGATGGGTGACCAAGACGGGAGGGCAAGATGGATCGCGACAAGTTGCACCGCGTCGCCAAGGCGTTGGGCGACGTCCGCCTTTACGAGAAGCATCACACCGGTGAGTTTATCACCATGCGCCTGCGCGACTCCCTGGCCGACAGCCCCGGCTATGATGCCGCCGAGGTGGACAGGAAGCTGTTGGAACTGGCGCGGGTGGCGCTGGAGGCTGCCGAATAGTGGCGGCGCAGGGTGACGAAGCGGCGGGCGGCCTGTTGGTGGAGGTGAAGCCAGCCAACAGAGGGAGGATGCCGCCATGGCCGAAGACAACAGGTCCGATCTGCCGCAGAACGACCGGTCTGGCAACGACCGGTCCGGCAGTTATCGCCCGGCGAACAAGCCGATCCCGGTGAAGTCGGCGGCCGAGCCGATGAGCGACAAGGACGAAGCGCCGCCGGGAACGCCAGGGACGGGCGAGAACATCGATCCGAAGACCGGCGAGACCTATGTGCAGGGGATCGGCGGAGCGTGATGGGTGGGTGTCGGCCGCCGACATTCCAAACGAAATGGGCCGGCTCCTGCGAGCCGGCCCTTTCGCTGTCACGTCGTCCGCATCACGCCACGAAGGGCGGAAGCGCGGTAAAGTTGGCGGCCTTTTCGACGACATGGCCAACGCGCAGCAGCGTCTCCTCGTCGAAGGGGCGGCCGATCAGTTGCAGGCCGAGCGGCAGGCCGTCGGCGCCCAGACCGGCCGGAACCGACATGGCCGGCAGGCCGGCAAGGTTGATCGGAACGGTGAAGACGTCGTTCAGGTACATCTGCACCGGATCGTCCATCTTCTCGCCGATGGCGAAGGGGGTGCTGGGCGCGGTCGGCGTCAGGATGACGTCGCAGCTCTTGAACGCCTCGTCGAAGTCCCACTTGATGCGCGTGCGCACCTGACGGGCTTTGTTGTAGTAGGCGTCGTAGTAGCCGGCCGACAGCACATAGGTACCGATCAGGATGCGGCGCTGCACTTCCTTGCCGAAGCCGGCGCCGCGGGTGTTCTCGTACATTTCCTTGAGGTTGCCGCCCTCGACCCGCAGGCCGTAGCGCACGCCGTCATAGCGCGCGAGGTTGGACGACGCCTCGGCCGGGGCGATGATGTAGTAGGCGGCCAGCGCGTATTTGGTGTGCGGCAGGCTGACCTCGACCGGCTCGGCGCCGGCCTCCTTCAGCCAGGCGATGCCCTGGTCCCACAGCGCGGCGATCTCGGCCGACAGGCCCTCCACCCGGTATTCCTTGGGAATGCCGACGCGCAGGCCGCGAATGTCGCCGGTCAGCGCGGCGCGGAAGTCCGGCACCGGCATATCGACCGAGGTGGAATCCTTCGGATCGAAACCGCACATGGAGCGCAGCATGATCGCCGCATCCTCGACCGTGCGGGTCATCGGCCCGGCCTGATCCAGCGAGGAAGCATAGGCGACGATGCCCCAGCGCGAGCAGCGGCCGTAGGTCGGCTTGATGCCGACGGTGCCGGTGTAGCCGGCCGGCTGGCGGATCGAGCCGCCGGTGTCGGTGCCGGTGGCGCCCAGCGCCGCACGCGCGGCGATGACCGCGGCCGAACCGCCAGAAGAGCCGCCGGCGACGATCTTCTTGTCCCAGGCGCCGGGCGCGCCGGGGCTCCACGGGCTGACCGTCTCGCCCTGGTGGGCGGTGATGGTGGCCGAGCCCATGGCGAATTCGTCCAGGTTCACCTTGCCCAGCATGACGGCGCCGTCGCGCCACAGCTGGGAGGTCACCGTGGATTCATACTCCGGCTTGAAGCCGTCCAGGATATGGCTGCCGGCGGTGGTCGACACGCCCTTGGTGCAGAACAGGTCCTTCACCGCGATGGGCAGGCCGTCCATCGGACCGGCCTCGCCCTTCGCGCGGCGCTCGTCGCTGGCCTTGGCCATCGACAGGGCGGCGTCGGGGGTCTCGGTGATGAAGATGTTGAAGGGGCGCACGGCCTCGACCGCGCGCACATGCGCCTCGGTCAGCTCGACCGCGGTGAACTCCTTCTTGGAGAGGCCATCCAGGGCCTCCGCCATCGTCAGATGCGTGAGCGCCGTCATCACTCGACCACCTTGGGCACGACGTAGAAGCCTTCGGCCGTTTCCGGACCGTTCGACAGGACCTGCGCGGCATAACCGCCGTCGGTGACCTCGTCCTTGCGGCGGCGCAGCTTTTGCGCGGCGACGCTGGTCATCGGCGGCACGTCCTTCGTGTCGACCTCGTTGAGCTGTTCCACGAAGGTCAGAATCTGGCTCAGTTCCCCAGCCAGGGATTCCAGTTCCTCGTCCGGCACCTTGATGCGGGCCAGATGCGCGATCTTGGCCACCGTGGCCTTGTCGAGCGACATGCCTCTACTCTCTTCCAAAACATTGGAAATCGGCCGCGAAGCTATCACCCGCGCACGCGCACCGCAACGATTGCGGCCACTCCACCGCTCAGAAGGCGCCGCGTCAGGCGGCGATGGGGGCGGCCGAGCGCCAGCTGGCACGGTCCATGCGCAGTTTGAACAGTGCGATCGGCTCGCCCCAGGGCGTCACCCGCGTCTCCAGCGCGATCGGCATCATGCCGAGCTTGGCATAAAGCAGCAGGCCCGGCGTGTTGGTGCTGAAGCAATAAAGCGTCAGTTCGGGCAGATGATGGTGATCGAAAGCGCGGTCGATCATCGTCCGCACCAGATATTCGGCGATGCCGCGGCGGCGCAGGGTCGGGTCGACGCTGACATTGCCGATGCTGGCGGTGCGGCCATCCTCGAATGTGGCATAATTGGCATAGCCGACCACGCGCTCCCGCCCATCCTCGGTCAATGTGACCACCGTCGGATCGCGGCGGAGCCCCAGCGTCGCCCGGACCTGATCCGGGGTCAGCGGCCAGACGGCGCGCGGGAACAGGAAATACAGCTCCTCCGCGGTGCGTGGGAACCCGCAGATGGTGGGGATGTCGGCGTCGGCGAGCGGCCGGTGCGACAGGGCGGTAAGGGAGAGTGCGCTGCTCATACTTAGAAGAATAAGTATCTTTTACAACAACTCAAGCGATCTTGCAGTGACAAGGCCGCGGCCTTATGGTCGGGCGATGATCCATACCCTCTCCGAACTCGCGGCCCGGCTGGGCAAAAACCAACGTTTGCTTGGCCTTGACGTCGGCACCAAGACCGTCGGGCTGGCGGTCGCCGATCCGGGACTGATCGTCGCATCTCCGATCGGCACGCTGAAGCGCACCAAGTTCACCCAGGATGCGCGCGAGTTGGGCAAGACCATCCGCGATTACGGCATCGGCGGTCTGGTGGTCGGGCTGCCGCTGAACATGGACGGGACGGAGGGGCCGCGTGCCGAATCGGTGCGCGCCTTCGCCAAGAACCTGCTGGAACGCCCCGACCTGCTGGGCTGGGAGGCCGAGATCGCCTTTTGGGACGAGCGGCTGTCCACCTCGGCCGTCGAGCGCTTCATGATCGGCGAGGCCGACATGACCCGCAAGCGCCGCGACGAGGTGGTGGACAAGATGGCCGCCGCCTACATCCTGCAGGGCGCGCTCGACATGCTGGCCAACCAGCGCCGCCTCGCCACCGAAGCGGCAGAGGAAGACGACGAGGAAGAGCGGGACGACGATTACGACCGGAACTGAAGCGGTCGCCGACAGGGTTTGACCTCAGTCGAAGTTCAGGGCGAAGGACGCCCGCCCCTGCCCCGCCGCGGCCCTCTGCCACATGGCGCCGAAGGCGGCCTCCAGCGCGCGGGTGAAGCGCACGCCGTCCAGCGCCGGTGAGGAGGCGAGCCGGTCGCGCAGGCGGCTGCGGATGCTCGCCAGCCCGTCCGGATCGGACGCCAGCGCCGCCGCCATGGCGATGTAGGCCTCCTCCCCCTCGACCGCCAGCGCCGGAAGCCCGGCAGAGGTCAGGTGCGTCACCGTATGGCGGGCGCAGAACCGGTCGCCGCCCAGCGTCACCACCGGTACGCCCATCCACAGCGCCTCCAGCGTCGTCAGCCCGCCCGAATAGGGGAAGGGATCGAGCGCGACGTCGATCTCGCCATAGGTTGCCAGGAATTCGGCATGCGGGGCCGCGCCGCGCAGCTCGATGCGAGCCGCGTCGGCGCCGGCGGCCGTGAACAGCGCCAGCGTCCGCGCCCGCAACTCCGCGTCGTCCAGACCGGGCGTGCGCAGAAGCAGCCGCGATCCAGGCACCGCCGCCAGCAGTCGGGTCCACAAGGCCGCGACCTGCGCGTTCAGCTTGGGCAGGGCATTCAGGGAGCCGAAGGTCGGGGCGCCGCGCGCGGCCATCGGCAACGGCGCCACGGCGGGTGCGGCGGCCGGCGGCGACCAGGGGACATAGGCGTCGGGCATGCGGACGATGCCCTCGATGGCCCAGCCGTCCGCCCCCTCCGGGCTCTGCCGCGGGTCGGAGATCAGGTAATCCATCGCCGGCAGGCCGGTGGTGCCGACATAGCCGGCCCAGGTGACCTGCACCGGCGCCGCCCGCCGGGCGAAGACTCCCAGCCGGTTGCCCAGCGTGTGGCCGGCCAGATCGACCAGGATATGGATGCCGTCGGCGCGGATGCGCTCCAGCAGGGCCGCATCGTCCATCGCCGCGCTGTCGACCCAGCCGTCGGCCAGACGGCGCAACCGCGCCGTCACGGCGTCCGGATTGGCGGTGTTGGAATAGCAGATCGCCTCGACCGCAGCACGGTCATGGGCGGCCAGCACCGGCTCCAGGAACGTGCCGACGGGGTGATTCCGGAAATCGGCGGAGACGTAACCGACGCGCAGCCTCGGCGAGGGAGCCGCCACCGAGGCGGGCGGCCGGTCAGGATAGCGGGCGCCCCAGTCGGCATGGGCCCGCGCGATCTGCGGCATGGTCCGCGCCGGGTCGTACTGCATGAGGAACAGCCGGGCGCTGTGCAGCGAATCGGCGCCGGGCGCCAACCGCAGGGCGCGGTCGAGCGCGGCCAATGCTTCGCCGATGCGGGCCTGAGGAGCGAGAGACCGGCTGGCGCGGTTGGCCCACAGCTCCACCCGCGACGGCTCCAGGCACAGCCCGGCGCGATAGGCGCGGTCGGCCTCGCCCGGCCGGTTCATCTCGGCCAGCGCGTTGCCGATGTTGTAGGGCGGGATCCAGCTGTCGGGTTCGAGCTGTGCCGCGCGGCGGTGCAGCGCCACCGACTCGGTCCTGCGGGCCTGCGCCCGCAGCAGATTGCCGGCATTCACCAGCACGGCCAGCGTGGCGGGGCTGAGCGCGATGGCGCGGCGGTAGCAACCTTCCGCCAGATCGGCGCGCCCGGCGCCGGTCAGCGTCTCCGCCATCACCAGCAGGCCGTCCATCGCCATGGCGAGGCCGCCGTCGAGGTTCAACGCCCCGGCATAGGCCTGCGCCGCCCCCAGAGCGTCGCCCTGACTTTCCAGCACCAGCCCGTAATTGGCCCACCAGACGGCGACGCCGGGGCGGGCGGTGATGGCCTGGGCGAGAAGGTTCTGCGCCTCGGCCCAGCGGCCGGCCTGCGCGGCGATCAGGCCCTGGCGGTAGATGCTTTCGGCCTGATCCGGCGTCATCGTCTTCGGTTCCGTCTTATGCTTCGGTGCGGCCGAGCTGGTCCATCAGCTCACGCCATTCACGCTTGGACAGGCCGCTGGCCTCCTGAGTCACCGGCTCCCCGGCCAGCAGGCGCTTCACCACATCGAGGCCGGTGCGCGACAGGTGGGCGCCGCCCATGCGGTATTCGGTAAAGGACTCGTAGACCGCCGGAACCCAGCGCTTCACCACGTCCAGCATCGCGTCGGCATAGACGCGGATCTCGTACTGGGCGTGGGCATCGGCACGCAGCGACAGGAAATGCAGAAGGTTGTGAAGATCGACCTTCCAATACCACTGCGTATAGTAGTTCAGCGACAGGTTCATCCGCGCCAGTTCGCGCGCCAGACCCTGGCGGGTCGGGTCGATGACGCTGCCGTCCTCGCGGTGGTTCAGCATCTCTTCATAGTGGCTGTAGGCGCGTTCGGAATCCTCGCGCAGCAGCCGCATGACGTTGGCGGCCTCCTCGCCCTCCAGCACATCGCCGCGGCCCTGGCGGTTCACCACGGCCTGGGCGCCAAGCTGTTCCGGCGCCGGCACGTAGAACTCACGGTCGAGGATGGAGTAGCGCGCCGAATACTCGTTCACGTTCGCGGTGCGGTGGCGAATCCACTGGCGTGCGACGAAGATCGGCAGCTTCACATGGAACTTGATCTCGCACATCTCGAACGGGGTCGAGTGGCGGTGGCGCATCAGATACTTGATGAGGCCGGAATCCTCGCTGACCTTCTTGGTGCCCTTGCCATAGGACACGCGCGCCGCCTGCACGACCGCCGAATCGTCGCCCATATAGTCGATGACGCGGACGAAGCCGTGGTCCAGAACCTCCAGCGGCTGATAGAGGATCTCTTCCAGCGCCGGGACGGTGGCGCGGCGGGTGGTGGCGGTGACGGCGCGCAGGCGATCGATTTCGTCGCGCTGCTCGGGCGTGATCGGCATGGTGACTCCGGGGTTACGGTGCCGGCTGTCTTACCAGACCGCGTGGCTGTCGGGAACGGTGAACGAACGATCCTGTCCGCGTCAACGCGGCGCATTCGGCGATCATGCACACACCCCCTTCCCTTGCCGGGCCGGAGTGCCTATATTCCCGTCGTCGGTTCGCCGACTATGGCGATAAACGCCTTGTGGAATAAGCGTTGTGGACCCGGGGGCGGTACCCGGCGCCTCCACCAACCATACACCGGACTCGTTGACCGGGGTCGTTGGGGGCGAAATAGGATCGACACGCGTGGTAAAGGCATGGTTTTCGCTCGGCATGGTTCCGCCGTTATCGGGCCGTTGCAATAGTTGCCAACGACAACGTTGCTCAGGCTCGCCTCGCTGCCTAACGGCGGCTGGTAGCCTAAACCTAATCCCCGAGGGTTAGCGCCTAAGGGTGGGGCCGTGGGCCGCCTAGCAACAGAAGGCCCACACCTCTCTTTCCAGCGTTTCGTGCCGGCCATAGGGCCAAGGCGGGACGCCAGACCGATCGCGTTATCAGGGACCCGCCCAAGCATGCCGAAAGAGCAGCTCCGCTATGACCGTATGGTCGAGACCGCGTTGCGCGGCGTTGTCCGCGACGCGCTGACGGAGGTTGCCGAGCGCGGCTTGCCGGGCAATCACCATTTCTACCTGACCTTCCGCACCGGCTTCCCCGGCGTCGAAATCCCGGATTATCTGGCTTCCCAGTATCCGAACGAGATGACCATCGTCCTGCAGTTCCAGTATTACGGGCTGGACGTGACGGACGACCATTTCGAGGTCACGCTGAGCTTCAACAACGTGCATGAGCGGCTGGTGATTCCGTTCGCCGCCATCACCACCTTCGCCGACCCGTCGGTGAACTTCGCCCTGCAGTTCCAGCCGCTGGCCGCTGCCGAATCGGCGGAGGTCTCGACCATGCCGCCCCGCGCCGCCGCCGAGCGTGCCGAGGAAAAGGCGGAGGAAAGCGCCCCGGCCGAGGAGCCGAAGCGCGGCGAGGTCGTGGCCCTGGACGCCTTCCGCAAGAAGTAACCGTCTCCCACACATGCCCGCCCAACCGCCCAGCGAATATGTCGCCACGCTCTGCGAGATGATGGCGCCGCTGGGTGATGTGCGGGCGCGCCGCATGTTCGGCGGCTACGGCCTTTCCATCGACGGGCTGACCTTCGCGCTGATCGCCGACGAGATTCTGTATTTCAAGGCGGATGACGTGAACCGCGCGGCGTTCGCGGAGCTGGGCCTGGAGCCCTTCCGGCCGATGCCGGACAAGCCGACCACCCTGTCCTACTACCCGCCGCCCGATTCGGCGCTGGACGACCGCGACGAACTGCTCCCCTGGGCCCGGTCGGGGTTCGAGGCGGCCTTGCGGGCGGCGGCAAAGAAGGCGGTGAAGGTGAAGCGGAAATAATGCTCCCTCTCCCGGGGCGGGAGAGGGAGCTTCACGCGCCTCAAATATTGTCCGCCATGTGGATCGTCGCGTTGCTCGCCTGGGCGCCGGCGGTGCGTTGGCGCATCTGGCGGGCGAAGCGCAAGGGGTTGGGAAGGAAGTTCAGCATCGAGCCGAGCTTGCCGACCGACGAGGTTGCCTTGCCCACCGCCATCACGTCGGCCAGCCGGCGGTCGATGAAGGCACGGGTCTCCGCATGGTCGTCCGACTTGTCGTCCAGCCAATAGAAGGTGGAGGAACTGACCACCGCCGCCAGCAGCGCCCGCTTGGTGTAGTGGTTGTAGTCGGTGGAGGTGTCGCCGGCGGCGAACCACATGGCGTCCACCGTGCGGTAAAGCAGCCGCAGACCGAGCGTCACGTTCTGCGGCATCGCCAGATAGGACAGTTGCCGGCGCTTCGCTTCGCGATAGGGCTCCAGAACCGCGAAATAGGTGTGGACGGCGAGGGAGATGCGCTCGCGCACCTTCATCTCGGCCATCGGCTGGGCTTCCAGCCGGTCCAGCATCTGGCGGTCGGTCCAGTCTGCGAAATGCTCGACCGCGTCGGTGACGCCGCCGGGGAAGGCGCGCAGCAGCGCCGACGGCTCGTGCCCTGCCATCTCGGTGCCGTCGCGCAGAGCCTGAAGGCTCCATCCGTCGAAGACGACGTTGGGCAGGCTGGCCACCAGGATCTCGTCGCGCAGCGTGTCGATGCTCATCGCCAAATCTCCCTGCGCTCGCCCTCAGGCCGGGGTCGGCGCGTCCGTGGCCGCGCCCGGCGCGGCCGTGATATGAGTCGCCGCGGCCAGCGCGGCGTTGAGGTGATGCATCTCCTCGGTGCAGACGAGGAGCCGCAGATCGTTCATGCGATCAAGATAGAGCACGCCATCCAGGTGGTCGACCTCGTGCTGGACCACACGGGCATGGAATCCCGACGCCTCCCGTTCGATCCGGGCGCCGTCCAGCCCATAGCCACGATAGCGGATGCGGGCGTAGCGCGGCACCAGCCCGCGCAGGCCGGGAATCGACAGGCACCCCTCCCAGCCCAGGACCATGTCGTCGGTCAGCGGCTCGATCACCGGATTGACCAGGACGGTGTTCGCCACCTCCTCCCCCTCGCCACGGTCGGCGGGGACGCGGAAGACAATGATCCGGCGCGACTCCGCGATCTGCGGCGCGGCCAGCCCGACTCCGGGGGCGTCGAGCATGGTGGCGATCATGTCGGCCGCCAGCCGGGCGACGGCGGGATCGGTCGGGTCGGCGATGGGCTCCGCGATCTTGCGGAGTACGGGATTGCCCATCCGGGCGATTGGAAGCACTGGCATGCCGCTATATCTGGAGTGTGGATGCGGCCGGAGCAACCGTTTCCTGCGGTTCTACGCCTGTGGTTCCGGCCGGGCTTATGCTTACGGGCCGAAGACTCCCCTTCACAAAGACGGTGGGGCATGCTACACACTGCGCCCACACAAGGGGTGCGCCCGCCGCGCATGCCTATTTGTTGCCTTGGTGCAACACGGCTCACTTGGAAGGGTGACGGTAAACGTGCAAGTTCTGGTCCGAGATAACAACGTCGATCAGGCCCTCCGCGCGCTGAAGAAGAAGATGCAGCGCGAGGGCATTTTCCGTGAAATGAAGCTGCGCCGCAACTACGAGAAGCCCTCGGAGAAGCGTGCGCGTGAGAAGGCTGAAGCGGTGCGTCGCACCCGCAAGCTGCTCCGTAAGCGGATGGAACGCGAGGGCTATTAATCGTCGGTCGCACGTCGCGACTGCGAAGGGCGCGTGTGATGCGCGCCCAAGACCCCTTGTGTCTTGCACCCGACCGTCCCGCGATCCTCGCGTGGGCGGTTTTGGTGTATCTGCGCCATTTCGTTCGGCCCGATTGTCCGCCGGTCAAGCGTATTGCCGGATAAGCGTACCGAACGATCAGCGAGCGAACAGGCAGCCAGCCCCGGAAAGACCAGATCATGAGCGCTTCCAACCTCACCGCCCGCCACTCGGTCCCGGCGTTGCGCGCCCGCAAGGGGGGCGAGCCGATCGTCTGCCTGACCGCCTACACCGCCCCGGTTGCCCGACTGCTCGACCCGCATGTCGATATCCTGCTGGTCGGCGATTCGCTGGGCATGGTGGTCTATGGGCTGGACAGCACGCTGCCGGTGACGCTGGACATGATGATCGCCCATGGCGCCGCCGTGGTGCGTGCATCGGAACGCGCCTGCGTCGTCGTCGATCTGCCCTTCGGCAGCTATCAGGAGAGCAAGGAGGCCGCCTTCCGCGCCTCGGCCCGCGTGATGGCGGAAACCGGCGCCCAGGCGGTCAAGCTGGAAGGCGGACTGGAAATGGCGGAGACGGTGGCCTTCCTGACGGCCCGCGGCATCCCGGTCATGGGCCATGTCGGGCTGACGCCGCAATCCGTCAACACGTTGGGCGGCTATAAGGCGGTCGGCCGCGATGCCGAGGCCGCCGAGCGGATCGCCGCCGACGCCCGCGCCATCGCGGAGGCCGGCGCCTTCACCCTGGTGATCGAGGGCACGATGGAGCAACTCGCCCGCCGCATCACCGAAG
This sequence comes from Azospirillum sp. Sh1, assembly GCF_008365135.1. Lineage (NCBI taxonomy): Bacteria > Pseudomonadati > Pseudomonadota > Alphaproteobacteria > Rhodospirillales > Azospirillaceae > Azospirillum > Azospirillum sp. Sh1. The sequence continues at coordinate 317,990 of NZ_VTTK01000001.1, forward strand.
AGGTGGCGATCCCCACCATCGGCATCGGCGGCTCGCCGGCCTGCGATGGGCAGGTGCTGGTCACCGACGACATGCTCGGCCTGTTCGGCGCCTTCCAGCCGAAATTCGTCAAGCGCTACGCCAACCTGGGCGAAGCGGTCGGCGAGGCCGCCGCGACCTATGCCGCCGAGGTGCGCAGCCGCGCCTTTCCGGGGCCGGAACATTGCTTCGGAATGAAGAAGGCGGCCAATTAGAACGCACTTTATTAGGCGGGACGCATCGGGGAAATAACCTCAATGCTGACCAAGGCGGTTCGTCACAGTTCATAACGGTTGCACACCAAAGGTTATCCCCTGCCTAATCGTGGCATGCGTCACTAAGCAATGGGGGATGCCATGACCTATGTCTATCGCTGGACGGACGCCAATTCGCCCGATATCCCGAATTACAAAAATAAAAAGCTGACATACTCTTATGGCGGTCGTTCATCGGATAAGGCGTTCTGGGTCTTTGACAAGAACAGCGCTTATCGCCCCGGCAAGGGGATCATGAAAGACAGGATTTTGCTCGCTTTCGATTTCGGAGAACATTACACGACGGTCATCACCAACTCTGACAATTTCATCAATTTCGAATCGGAAGATTTCAAGGGCGAAACCCGCCATCCGACGCAGGTAATCATCAAATCCAACGAGGCCGGTGCGTACGGGATCGGCGCAATGATCCGGGGTTTCCTGATGGTCAGGGACATCCGGCTGGCCACCCGGAAGGAAATGGCCGCCGCGCTGGGGTTGAAGGAAATCGAGGTGCCGGCAGGCCAGCGCTGGTGAGCAGACAAGCTGCCGGCGCCGACCATCACACCCCCACGATCACGCAGGTTGCCAGTTCCAATTCGTTCTTTCTCCGTTCCAGGCGATCATTTACAGTCCGACCGCCATGGATGCACCCTCCCCTGCCCTGATCCCGCCCAACGTCGCCGCGTGGTTCCGGTCGCGCGGCTGGGCGCCGCACCCGCATCAGGTCGCCATGGTGGAGGCGGCGGAACAGGGTGAAAGCGCCCTGCTGATCGCCCCCACCGGCGGCGGCAAGACGCTGGCCGGCTTCCTGCCCTCGCTGATCGAGCTGGCCGAACGGCCGCGCGAGGGGCTGCACACTCTCTACATCTCGCCGCTGAAAGCTCTGGCGGTCGATATCCAGCGCAACCTCGAACAGCCCATCGCCGAGATGCGGCTGCCGATCCGCGCGGAAACCCGCACCGGCGATACTCCGGAGGCCAAGCGCAGGCGCCAGCGCACCCATCCGCCGCACATGCTGATGACGACGCCGGAAAGCCTGGCGCTGCTGCTGTCCTATACCGACGCCGACCGGCTGTTCCGCAACCTCCGCTGCGTCATCATCGACGAGTTGCATGCGCTGGCCGGCACCAAGCGCGGCGATCTTCTGGCGCTGGGTCTGGCCCGGCTGTCGCGGCTCGCCCCCGCCGCCCGACGGGTCGGGTTGTCGGCAACGGTGGCGGAGCCGGAGCGGCTGCTGGCCTGGCTGTCCCGCCGCGGCCGGCATGACGGAACCGACTCCGACGACGTTCGGCTTGTGATGGGTCGCAGCGGCGCCCAGGCGGAGGTGGAGATCCTGACCTCGCAGGAGCGGGTGCCCTGGGCCGGCCACATGGCGATGCACGCCATGAAAGAGATCTACGAGCGCATCCGCCGCCAGCGCACCACCCTGCTGTTCGTCAACACCCGCGCCCAGGCCGAGCTGGTGTTCCAGGCGCTGTGGCGCGTCAACGACGACAACCTTCCCATCGCGCTCCACCACGGCTCTCTGGCGGTGGAGCAGCGCCGCAAGGTCGAAGGCGCCATGGCGCGCGGTGAACTGCGGGCGGTGGTCGCCACATCCTCGCTCGATCTCGGCATCGACTGGGCGGCGGTCGATCTCGTGGTGCAGATCGGTGCGCCGAAGGGGGCGAGCCGGCTGGTCCAGCGCATCGGCCGCGCCAACCACCGGCTGGACGAGCCCAGCCGCGCCCTGCTGGTCCCCGCCAACCGCTTCGAGGTGCTGGAATGCCGCGCCGCGTTGGAGGCGGTGCACGACCACACGCTGGATGGCGAGGCGCCGCGGCCGGGCGGGCTGGACGTGCTGGCCCAGCATCTGCTCGGCATGGCCTGCGCCGCGCCCTTCCTGGCCGACGAGCTGTATGAGGAGGTGGTCTCCGCCGCCCCCTACGCCGCGATGACCCGCGACGAGTTCGACGACGTGCTGGATTTCGTCGCCACCGGCGGCTACGCGCTCGGCGCCTATGAGCGGTTCCAGCGTCTGAAGCTGCGCGAGGACGGACGGATGGCGGTTGCCGGCCCGGCGGTGGCGCGCCAGTACCGCATGAATGTCGGCACCATCACTCAGGAGGCGCTGCTGCGCGTCCGCCTGAACCGCGGTCCGGTGCTGGGCGAGGTGGAGGAGTATTTCATCCAGGGCCTGACCCCCGGCGACACCTTCCTGTTCGCCGGACAGTTGCTCAAGTTCCTCGGCGTGCGCGAGATGGAGGCGCAGGTCGCCAAGGGCGGCACCGGCGATCCGAAGGTTCCCGCCTATGCCGGCGGGCGGCTGCCGCTGACCACCCATCTGGCCGAGCGGGTGCGCGCCATGCTGGCCGATCCGCGCCAGTGGGACGGGCTGCCGGAGGATGTGCGGGAATGGCTGCGGCTGCAGCGTTACCGCTCGGTCCTGCCGAATCGCGATGGGCTGCTGGTGGAGACCTTCCCCAAGGCCGGCAAGCGCTTCCTCGTCGCCTATGCGTTCGAGGGGCGGAATGCGCACCAGACGCTGGGCATGCTGCTGACCCGGCGGATGGAGCGCTTCGGTCTGGGACCGCTGGGCTTCGTCGCCACCGACTATGTGCTGGCGGTGTGGTCGTTGCGCTCTCCCCAGGATATGGGCACCGACATGGACGCGCTGTTCGACCAGGACATGCTGGGCGACGACCTGGAAGCCTGGATGGACGAATCGTCGATGCTGCGGCGGACCTTCCGCAATGTGGCGCTGATCGCCGGGGTGATCGACCGCCGCCATCCGGGGCAGGAGAAGACCGGGCGGCAGGTCACCTTCTCCTCCGACCTGATCTATGACGTGCTGCGCAAGCACGACCCCGGCCATGTGTTGCTGCGGGCGACGCGGGCCGATGCGGCGGGCGGACTGACCGACATCCGCCGCCTGTCCGATTTCCTGGCGCGGGTGCGCGGGCGCATCACCCACAAGGACCTCGACCGCATCTCCCCGCTGGCGGTGCCGGTGATCCTGGAGATCGGGCGCGAGCGGGTGGACGGCAGCGCCACCGACGAGCTGCTCGCCGCCGCCGAGGCCGAACTGCTGGCGGAGGCGATGCCGGAACTGGCTCCGCCACGGGCTGGAAAATCGGAAACGGGGCGCCCGCAGCAGGGACGGTTGTCGTTGTGACACCGCCCCATGCCGACCGCAGGTTACTTGCGCAGTTCCGGCTCCACTCCCGGCTCGCCGCTGAACTCGACAAGAATGGTCTCGTCACGGACGATGAACTGGCAGGCCAGACGGTAGGGCGGCGGGCGGTGGGCGTTCTCGGCCGCCTCCAACAGGTCCCTGTTCAGCTTGCCGTTCACGGACAGGGTAACTTTCTCCTTTTCGGTCAGATCGATCGCCATCGGAGTCTTCCCGTCCAGATAGGTCACCTTGACGAGGCAGGACCCGCACTCGCCGTCCTGGCACTGGAACGGAATCGGGATGTCGTGCTTCTTCGCCAGCGCCAGCAGAGTACCGGTATCGCCGGCGACCGCGTAGACGGTCATGTCCTTAGTCATGTTCAGGCCGGTGAACGTCACTGTGGCCATGGGTATCCTCCGGGTATGGTTGTGATCCGCCATGCCTCCACGGCGGTGGCCCGCCCGGCTGCAAACATCATGCCCACAGAAATATCATGGATATCGCCCCTTTCCGATGATTGCCGGTAAACGAATGTTGTCAGCTTCCTCCCAAGGCCACGGCTCTGCCTGTCAGGGCGACGACAGCCGCGCCACCCTGATCTTCCGCGGTGCCGACCTGCTGGCCGATCCGTCGGGCGCGCTGCTGTGGCCGGCGGAAGGCATCCTCGCCGTCGCCGACCTGCATCTGGAGAAGGGATCGGCCTTCGCCGCGCGCGGCCGGATGCTGCCGCCCTACGACACGCGGGCGACGTTGGACCGGCTGGCGGAGTTGATCGCGCAAATCCGGCCGGCGCGCGTGCTGTGCCTGGGCGACAGCTTCCACGACCGCCGCGCGGCGGAGCGGATGGATGCCGCCGACGTGGAGCGGCTGTGCGGACTGACCGCCGCCGTCGCCGACTGGGTGTGGATCACCGGCAACCACGACCCCGAACCACCGCAGGGCTTCGGCGGCCGGGTGGCGGCGGAACTGTCGGTCGGCCCCCTGACCTTCCGGCACGAGGCACAGCCGGGCGCGGTGGGCGAATTGTCGGGACACCTGCATCCGGCCGCCGCCGTGGCACTGGCCGGGCGGCGGGTGCGCGAACGCTGCTTCGCCCATGACGGCGCCAAGCTGATCCTGCCGGCCTTCGGCAGCTTCACCGGCGGGCTGAACGTGCTGGATGCCGCCTTCGACGGGCTGCTGGCGCCGGGTTTCGAGGTGCTGATGACGGCGCGCGGCCGGGTCTACCGCTTCCCCTGCGCCCGTTTGTCGCCGGACCGCGCGCGCTGATGCTCTGGCCGAAGCGTGAGCGCGGCCTATATCGGTGGATCCGGATGAGACCAACCGAGCACCGCGCATGCCCGCCCCCATCATCGTCTGGTTCCGCAACGATCTGCGCCTTGCCGACAACCCGGCGCTGACCGCCGCCGCTCAAGCCTCTGCCGAGCGCGGCGCGCCGGTCATCCCGCTCTACATCCTGGAAGAGGAAGCCGGCGATCCCTGGGCGCTGGGCGGAGCGCAGCGCTGGTGGCTGCACGGCAGCCTGGAACGGCTCGCCACCTGCTGCGCCCGCCACGGCTCGCCGCTGGTGCTGCGCCGGGGCGAACCGGGCGCCGTGCTCGACGCGCTGATCGCGGAGACGGGTGCGGAGTGCGTGCTGTGGAACCGCCGCTATACCCCCGCCCAGACCGCCCGCGATTCGGCGATCAAGGAGCGGCTGAAGGCGCGCGGCATCGACACGCGCAGCTTCAACGCCGGCCTACTGGCCGAACCCTGGACCGTCCGCAACAAGAGCGGCGGTTCCTTCAAGGTCTTCACCCCCTTCTGGCGCCATCTGTCGGCCACGCTGAACCCGCCGCTGCCGACCCGCACACCGTCCGATCTCTTAGCGCCGCGCACCGCACCGGCCAGCGACCCGCTCGAAAGCTGGGGCCTGTTGCCGACAAGGCCCGATTGGGCGGCGGGCCTGCGCAAGCGCTGGGTGCCGGGAGAGACCGCGGCGCTGTCCCATCTCGCCGATTTCCTCGACGGGCCGGTCGGGGTCTATGCGACGGAGCGCGATCGGCCGGACCGCGCCGGCACCTCTGCCCTGTCACCCTATTTGGCCTTCGGGGAGATCGGGCCGCGGCAGGTCTGGCATGCCGCCCGCCATGCGGCCGAGGCCCGGCCGGAACTGGCGCCCGGCATCGACGCCTTCCTGCGCGAGATCGGCTGGCGCGAGTTCCAATACCACCTGCTGCACCATGCGCCGGAGTTGCCCGACAGCCCGCTGGACCGCCGCTTCGCCGATTTCCCGTGGCGCGAGGATGCCGCCGGCCTGCGAGCCTGGCAGCGCGGGCGCACCGGCTATCCCATCGTCGATGCCGGCATGCGCCAGCTGTGGGAGACCGGCTGGATGCACAACCGGGTACGGATGATCGTCGCCTCCTTTCTGATCAAGGACCTGCTGCTGCCCTGGCAGGAGGGGGAGCGCTGGTTCTGGGACACGCTGGTCGATGCCGATCTGGCCCAGAATGCCGGCAACTGGCAGTGGGTGGCCGGCTGCGGAGCCGATGCCGCCCCCTTCTTCCGCGTCTTCAACCCGGTCCTGCAGGGCGAGAAGTTCGACCCCCAGGGCGATTACGTCCGCCGCTACGTCCCCGAACTGGACCGGCTGCCGCCACGCTGGATCCACCAACCCTGGGCCGCGCCGACCGAGGTGCTGCGGCAGGCCGGCGTCCGGCTTGGCAACGATTATCCACGCCCGATCATCGACCATGCCGTCGCCCGCGACCGCACGCTGTCCCTCTACAACGAGCGCAAGGGCAAGGCGGAGGCCGCGACCTGAGCGGCGATCTTCATCGAAGAGTCATGGCGTCGCCCGCAAACGGTCACGCGCCTTCGCTATCCTGCCGGCAGCGGCCCGGTGCGGTCGCGCCGTCCCAAAAAGAAAGAACGACCGCCACCTGACAAGGCGGCCCCTCCCCCGGGGCCGCCTTTTCCCTTGGCGCATTGCAACAGCCGGCGGAGTGTTATAAAGTAACACCCATGTCCGCGCTTCACGACCATACCCACTGCATCGCCGATGCCCTGACCCGTGCCGACGCGCTGTGCGCCGAACGGGGGGCGCGGCTGACCGCGCTACGCCGCCGCGTGCTGGAGCTGGTGTGGTCCAGCCACCGGCCGCGCGGCGCCTATGCGATCCTGGAGGATCTCAGCCAGCAGGACGGCAAGGCGGCGGCGCCGCTGACCGTCTACCGTGCGCTGGAGTTCCTGGTCGAACAGGGGCTGGTCCACCGCATCGAATCGCTGAACGCCTATGTCGGCTGCGCCGCGCCGGGGGATGTCCATTCCGGGCAGTTCCTGGTGTGCGAGGCCTGCGGCGACGCCGCCGAGATCGACGATCCGGGCGTCGGCGCCGCCATCGACGCTGCGGCGGCCGAGCGCGGCTTCCGCGTCCAGCGCCCCACCGTCGAGGTGCGCGGCCTGTGCAAATCCTGTCAGGAGAATCCCCGTTGAGCGCTCCCGCCGCCCCTCCCGCCCGTCTTCCCGTCTCGGTGCTGACCGGCTTTCTCGGCAGCGGCAAGACCACGCTGCTGCAGGCGCTGCTGCGCAACCCGGCGATGGCCCGCACCGCCATCGTCATCAACGAGTTCGGCGAGGTCGGGCTCGACCATCTGCTGGTCGCCAAGGCGTCGGAGAACATGGTGCTGATGGACAGCGGCTGCCTGTGCTGCACCATCCGCGGCGATCTGGTCGACACGCTGCGCGACCTGTTCCTGAAGCGGGTGAAGGGCGAGATCCCCGAATTCGACCGGGTGGTGGTGGAGACGACCGGGCTGGCCGACCCCGCCCCGATCATCCACACCCTGATGTCCGACCCGCTGCTGGCCGCGCGCTTCCGCCTGGACGGCGTCATCGCCACGGTGGACGCGGCACACGGCTCGCTCCAGCTCGACCGCCAGCCGGAAAGCGTGAAGCAGGCTGCCGTCGCCGACCGCATCGTCCTGACCAAGACCGACGTCGCCACCCCGGCGGCGACCGCCGCCCTGATGCAGCGGCTCGCCGCCATCAACCCGGCCGCCCCGATCATCCCCGCCGCCCATGGCGAGGTCGATCCGAACAGGCTGTTCGACGCCGGGCTCTACAACCCCGAGACCAAGAGCCCCGACGTCGCCCGCTGGCTGCGCGAGGAGGCCTATCGCGACGAGCAGGCCAAGGCGCACGGGCATAATGACCATGGTCACCATGGACACGATCACGATCACGGTCATGACCACAGCCACGATCATGACCATGAACACGGCGACCATTGCGCCCCCGACTGCGGCCATGACCATCATCATCATGACGCCAACCGCCATGACGACCACATCCGAGCCTTCTGCATGGTGATCGACCGGCCGATTCCCTGGAACGGCTTCGTCGACTTCATGGAGGCACTGATCGCCCAGGCCGGCGAGAACCTGCTGCGGGTGAAGGGCTTGCTGAACGTCCAGGAAAGCGAGCTGCCCGTCGTCGTCCACGGTGTCCAGCACATGTTCCACCCGCCCGTCCGCCTGGAGGAGTGGCCCAGCGACGACCACCGTACCAAGCTGGTCTTCATCACCCGCGACCTCGGCCAGCCGGTGATCGAACCGCTGTTCAACGGGCTGGTCTGGGGCGAGGGGAAGGAGGGGTAAGTACGGGCTGCGGGGTGCCCCCTCCCTAACCCTCCCCCACTACGTGGGAGAGGGAACTGCCGCCGCAATCCCGCAAAGCTCCTGCCCCCTCTCCCGCAAAGCGGGGGAGGGATGGGGAGGGGGCACCCATAGCCGACATCCTCCCACCATCACCGCCCCACCACCCGCCGCAGCGGGCTGTCGCCGACCGCCCACACCCCGCGGTCCACCGCCTTCGCGCCCTCGAAGACCAGCCAACTCTGCCGCCCATAATGCGGCAGCGGCCGGACGAGCGCCCGCAACGCCTCGGCGTCGGCACCCGACACCACCAGCGCCGTCCGCCCGTCCGCCGCGCGCGACATCCACACCCGTGCGCTGCCCCGGCCGGCCAGTTCCGCCGGCACCGGAGGCAGCCCACGCGCCTCCAGTTCCCGTGCCACCGCCACGTCGGTGCCGACCAGCAGCAACGGCGCCGCTCCACCGCTACTATGCTGGCCGCTACTCTCCCGGCCGCCACTCTCGCGACCGGAGCCGTCGATCAGCCGGCCGGTCAGCATCCTTGCGGCCTCCGCCGCCTCGCCGTCTGCGGCGATCACCCGATCCGCACCCGGGCGCAGGGTCACGTCACGCAGGATCGGCGGCGCCTCCCCCGGGGCCAGACGGCGGAACAGGTCGAAGTCGGGGTCGACCGCCACCGCCCGAACCTCCGCTTTCGATGCAATGCGCAGCGTCGCCTGCCGGCTGTCGAATTGGACGCCATGCTCCTCCACCCCGGCCGCCGTCTCCAGCCGCACCGGCACGGACAGCGCATAGGGCGCATCGGCTTCCTGCCGCAGGGTCAGCCGCACACCGTCGCCATCGGCACGGGCATCGACCAGGGTCAGCATCGGCGCGCCCCGCCGCTCCACCCATTGACTGAACAGCCCGCCCAGGTCACGGCCGGATGCCGTCTCGAAGGCATGGCGCAGGTCGGACCAGCCGGCCGTCTGGAAGGCATGTTCGCTCCAGAACCGGCGGATGCCGGCATCGAAGACGTCATGCCCGCTTTCCGCCTCCAGCATGTGGAACAGCATCGCCGCCTTGCCGTAGCCGACGATCTGCGAGGCATCGTGCGTCTTGGACAGGAATGCCGTCAGCGGGCGGTCGCGCTCGGCCGGCAGGGCGGCATAGTCGCGCAGCCAGTCCAGCCGCATCGCCCGCGCGGCATCGGCGCCGCGGGCCTGGGCGGCGGCATAATCGGCCATGTAGGTGGTCAGTCCCTCCGCCCAATTGCCGCCCTCGCCCACCCGCACGCCGTTGCCCCACCAGTTGTGCATGATCTCGTGGGTCAGCGACTGGCTGCGGATGAAGGGCAGCGGCAGGACGGCGCGGCCGATCGCGGTCAGACCGGGAAAGCCCAGCCCCACCGGCGGCGGAACCGATACAATGCTGAATCCGTCGAAGGGGTAGGCGCCGATGCGGGCGGACCCGGCGGCGATCGCCTGCTCCGACAGTCCGAGATAGCCGTCGGCCAGCCCCGTCTGCTCCGGATGGCGGTAGAGCCGCAGGCGCAGGTCCCCCGCCATCCTTTCCTCCACCGTCCAGGGACCGGCGAAGACGGAGGGTTCCTCCACGCTGCGGCTTTCCTCGAACACCGCGCGGTAGCCGGCGGCGTCGCGCCCCTCCTCCACCAGCCGGCCGGTGGCGACCGCGACATAGGGCGCCGGCACCCGCACCGACAGGCGCCAGGTCGGCGGTTCTTCCGACGCCAAGATCGGATCGGGCAGCCAGCCGCCGAGCCCCGGCAGGAAGGCGCCCTCGCCATCCAGGGCAAGGCCGGTGCCGGCGGTGAAGCCCGGCAATCGGCCGCCGTAGCGCAGCGTCACCGACCCGCTTCCCTCCGGCACCGTCAGCACCAACCGGTCGCCGCGCCGGTCCACCGCTACGGGCTTGTCGCCGGCCCGCGCCTCCTCCAGCGTCAGGGCCGGATCCAGCCTCAGGGACTGCATCCCCGCCGACAGGGTCAGCCGATCCACCGCCTCTATCCGTCCGGCGGCGGGATCGAGCGTCAGGTCGATATCATGGTGAAGCGGTGCGGCACCGGCCGGGGCAATCGCGCCCAGGGTCAGCGCCGCCCCCGCCAGGGCCCCAAGGGTCGGGACCGGGATGCGCAGCTTCGTCATGGTCCTCAAGATGGGCGCCGGACCGCCGAAGGGCGAGCGCGGCGTCATGCCGCGCGGATGCTTTCCAGGAAGCCGTCCACCTCGCTGCGCAGCCGGTCGGCGACGCCGGTCAGGCGGCCGGATTCATCCAGCATCTCGTTGGCCTTGACGCCGGCATCGGTTGTCGCGTCGCTGGCGCCGGCCACGTTGATCGAGACCGCCTGCGCGCCCTGGGCCGCCTGATGGACGTTGGCGGAGATGTCGCGCGTCGCCGCCCCCTGCTGTTCCACCGCCGCGGCGATGGCGCTGGAGATGCTGGTCATCTCGCCGATGACATGGCCGATGTCGCGGATCGCCACCACCGCCACGTTGGTTGCCTGCTGGATTTCCGCAATCTTCTTCTGGATGTCCTCGGTGGCGCGGGCAGTCTGGTTGGCCAGCCCCTTCACCTCGCTCGCCACGACGGCGAAGCCCTTGCCGTGCTCGCCGGCACGCGCGGCCTCGATGGTGGCATTCAGCGCCAGCAGGTTGGTCTGCCCGGCGATGGAGTTGATGAGGCTCACCACCTCGCCCACCTCGTTGGCGGCGCGGACGAGGCCATTCATCACCTCGTTCGTCTTGGCCGCTTCGGTCACCGCCTGGTTCGCCACGTCGTTGGAGGCGCTGACCTGCCGGCCGATCTCGCCAATGGAGCTGGACAGCTCCTCCGTGGCGCCGGCGACGGTGTTGACGCTGACCGCCGCCTCTTCCGCGGCCTGGGCGGCGGCGCTGCTGCGGCTGGTGGCGGTGCCGGTGCTGGCGGTCAGCGACTGGGCGGTCTGGCTCATGGTGCCGGCCGAGGCCGTCACCTGCCGCACCACCTCGCCGATGGACCGTTCGAATCCGTCGGCCAGCCTGGACAGCAGGGCCACCCGCTCGGCCTCCGCCTTGACGTGCATCTCCTCCTGCTGGGCGCGCAGCCGGCGGTTTTCCAGCCCGCGTTCCTTGAACACGCCGACCGTCGCGGCGATCAGCCCGATCTCGTCCCGGCGGCCGGTGTCGGTGACCTCGACGTCGAGATCGTCATCGGCCAGCCGCCGCATCGCCGCGGTCAGCCGCGACAGCGGTTGCGTGATGGAGCGGGCGATCCACAGCGCCAGCAACAGGGCCGCGATGCCAAGCCCGCCGCCGAGCAGCCCGGCCTGCAGCGCGTGACGGTTGAATTCGGCGTCGATGTCGTCGACATAGACCCCGGTGCCGACGACCCACTTCCAACCCGGCGTCATCTGCGCGTATGCGATCTTGGGGCTGGGTTCCGCCCCTGCCACCTTCGGCCAGGAGTAGGTGACGTAACCGCCGCCCCTTCGCGCTTCCTCCACCAGAAGCTGTGCAAAGGGAACGCCGTTCGGATCCTTGGATTCACCGAGATTCCGTCCTTCGATTTGCGGCTGCCCGCCATGGACTTCGATTTTCCCGTCCGCGTCCGTGACGAACAAATATTCGCTTCCGGCATACCGCATCGCACGGACGGCATTCCTGGCCGCGGTTCGCGCCGCATCCTGCGGCATTTCCCCCTTCGCCGCGCGAGTCTCGAAATCTTTTATGGTACCGATCGCCACTTCGACAATGGATCTCACCTTCGCCCGGCCGTTCTCCTCTTGGGTCTCTCGCAGGGACGAGAGAAGGATGACAGCGATACCAATGATCGCACAGAGCATGACCGCGGAAATGGTGAGGAACTTTTTTCTTATGCTGACGTTTTTCATACAAACGACCTCCCGGATAGACAATACAAAGTCTAGGGAACCGGTTGATCGAAGTCAAAACCATACAATTCAGACATCATTCTGCGGAAAAGCGCAGCGGGTAATTACAAAGCAATAATGCAACCATCGCAAATGATCACATTTCAGCGAAAAGACTCCATGAAACAGACCGCAAGCCTGGGTCAACCCGGATGTCTACGTACTTTGTCATACAACTTTGACAACCTCGGATCGCAGATGCCAAGCTCCTGCAGGTGCTCCACCGTGTTGGCCAGGTAATCGATGTTGGGGCCGCGCTGGCCGCAGCAGCCCGCGATGCGACAAACGACCGCAGTCTCGTCGAGGCCACGGCAATATTGCGGATGGTTGCGGTCGACGACGAAACAGCAGGCGCTGACCGACTCCAACCCCTCCGCCGACCGGCCGTCGCGCAGGCGCACGCGAAGCAGCCTCGGCCGATAGACCCGGCTGTCCATCTCACGCTCCCACAGATAGTCGAGGGTGGAGGGCACGTCCGCCGCGGACACCCGGAAGACGATGCCCCGGCAGGAGCCGCCGCGGTCCAGTCCCAGCACCAGCCCCGGCCGATCCGGCGTTCCGCGATAGCGGTAGGAGGCGACGCAGAAGCTGCGGTGGTATCCCGCCAGGGTCGCCGCATGCCGCTCTGCGAACATGAAGCCGGGGTTCCACATCAGCGAGCCATAGCCGAACACCCACAGGTCGACGCCGGGTTCGACGGCGATGTCGCCGGTCCAGGCGGGAGTCGGAATCGGTGAATCGGGAGCCATGGCAGATCGTTGGGGAAAACCGCAGGAGGGAGGTCGCTGGAACAGCGGAAGCGAATCGACAGCCACCGAGCCTAGCATGCGGGTTCCGGGGTCGCTATAACGGTACGGACATGGAACGGACATGCCACGGATGCGACCCAACGCCACCTCTTCCGCCCCGCGCCGCCTGCTGACCGGGCGCCGGATCGCTGCCATCCTGGTGCTGATGGTCCTGCTGCTGCCTGCCCTTCTCTATTCGCTGTGGTGGTGGCAGGCGGCCCGGTCCGTGCGGGAGGGGCTGGAGACCTGGGTCGCCGACCAGCGCGCCAACGGGGCAGTGGTCGAACATGGCGGGCTGACCGTCGGCGGTTTCCCCTTCACCCTGCGGGCCGAGTTGGAAAATCTCCATCTGGCGACTCGCGGTGCCGACTGGCTTGGCGGGGGCCTGGTGGCGGAAGCAGCCCCCTGGAACCCGACCCGCATCGCCCTGACCTTTCCGGGCGAGCAGCGCCTGTCCGTCGTCCAGCCCGGTCAGCCGCCCGTCGACATCCTGGCCCCGCAGGGTGGCAGCGGCGACGTGACCATGCGGATGTCGGGCACGCTGGAGCGGCTCGCCCTGCACTTCACCGGCCTGACCGCACGGGTCGCCGGACAGCCGGTGCCGGTCGCCGCGCTCGACGTCAGCGCCGCCCAGCCGGACCGGTCGCCGGCCGAACGCGGCACCGCCGGCCTGACCGTGACGCTGTCCGCCGACGGGCTGACTCTGCCCGACGGCATGCTGCCGCCGACGCTGGGCCGCGAGGTGAAGCGGACGGAACTGACCCTGCGTGTCATGGGCATACCGCCACGACCGGAACCGGCGAGCCTGTCGGCCTGGAGCCGCGACGGCGGCACGGTGGAACTGGACCGGCTGGCGCTGGATTGGGGACCGCTGGGGGCCGTGCTGTCCGGCACGCTGGCGCTGGACGCCCAGCTGCAGCCGCAGGCGGCGCTGACCGCCGAGATCCGCGGCGCGCCGGCCATCCTGGACGCGGTGAAGCCGATGATGCGCCCGAACGAGGCCGCCATCGCCAAAACCGTTCTGGCCATGCTGGCGCGTCCGACCGGCCCGAACGGCGAACCGTTGGTCACCGCCCCGGTGACGGTGCAGGACCGCGCCCTGTATGTCGGGCCGCTGCGCGTCGCAGCGTTGCCCAAGCTGGTCTGGTGACAAGTATCGGGCGGTGCCGTCGATAACCGGCGGAAATGCAACAGGTGCCGGTGGGCATGACGCTTCCATGACTCCGCCCCCTTGTTTCACACGGCGCATCAGGTCAAATTGACGCAGTCCCTGTCGCGGCTGCCATGGTGCGTCGGTCGATGTGTCGGTTTCTTGCCTATTGCGGCGAACCCGTGTTCCTGGAAACGCTGGTCTGCACGCCCTGCCATTCCCTGATCGAACAGTCGATGCACGCCGCGGAGGCGAAGACCGAAACCAACGGTGACGGTTTCGGCGTCGGCTGGTACAGCGAGCGGACCGAGCCCGGCCGCTATTGCGAGATCCGCCCGGCCTGGTCGGACGAGAACCTGCAGTCGATCTGCAGCCATGTCCGCTCCCACCTGTTCTTCGCCCATGTGCGGGCGGCCACCGGCACCGCGGTCAGCCGGGCCAACTGCCATCCTTTCAAGGCCGGGCGTTTCCTGTTCATGCACAACGGGCAGGTCGGCGACTGGCCCCGCCTGCGCCGCCGGGTCGAGGCGATGATCCCGGACGAGCTGTACAGCACCCGCACCGGCACCACCGACAGCGAGGCGATCTTCCTCGCCGCACTCGGCCAGGGATTGGAGCGGGATTCGGTCGGTGCCTTCCAGCGCGTGCTGCATGCCATCCGCGACGAGATGCGGGCGCTGGACATCACCGCGCCGCTTCGCTTCACCGCGACCTGGACCGACGGCGAGCGGATGTGGGCGGTGCGCTGGGCGTCCGACGACAAGCCGCCGAGCCTGTACTGGCGCCGGGGCGAGAATGGCCTGATCGTGGTGTCGGAGCCGGTCGATGCCCAGCGCGACCAGTGGCGGCAGGTTCCCCCCAACGGCGGGCTGGTGGCACGCATCGGGGCTGCGCCGGAGATGTTCACGTTTCATTGAGGGAGGGTCATCACCCCTCCAGCAACCGCTCCTTCGGCAGCAGGATGGTCACCGCCGTTCCCCGCCCCGGTGCGCTGTCGATCTCCACGCCGCCGCCATGCAGCTCGGCGAAGCGGCGCACGATGGGCAGCCCCAGCCCGACCCCTTCATGCTGGCGGATCAGCGAGCGTTCGGCCTGGGTGAAGGGGTTGAAGATGCGCCCCATCAGCTCGGCCGGAATCCCCGGCCCGTCGTCGCGCACGGTCAGCCCGACGAAATTGCCGCGGTCCTCCACCGCGACGGCGACATGGCCGCCGGTGGGCGTGAACTTGACCGCGTTGTCCAGCAGGTTCAGCACCATCTCGCGCAGCCGGCGGCGGTCGATGCGCATGCGGAAGGCGGGACAGGGATGGACGGCCACCGTCAGCCGCTTGCCCGCCGCCTTCGGCGCCAGCATGTCGGCGCAGCCGGTCAGCAGTTGGGGGATGTTGACGTCGCTTTCCTGGATCTCGATGGAACCGGTGGAGCCGCGCGTATAATCCAGGATGTTGTTGACCATGGTCAGCAGCGACCGGCCGCTTTCCTCGATCAGCTTCACATATTCCAGGTAATCGGGATGGCCCAGCTTGCCCATCCCCTCCCCTGCCAGAACGTCGGCGAAGCCGATGATGGAGTTCAGCGGCGTGCGCAGCTCGTGGCTCATCACCGCCAGGAAGTCCAGCTTGGCGCGGTCGGCCTTGCGCGCCGCCTCCAGCGCGTCCGACAGCTCGGCGGTGCGCTCCGAAACCCGGTGTTCAAGCTCGCGGTTCTGTTCGGCGGCGCGGCGGTAGAGCTTGCGGATCTCCACCATGTTGCGGACGCGGTGCAGCAGTTCCCAGGCGATGAAGGGCTTGGTCAGGAAGTCGTTGGCGCCCAGTTCCAGCGACTTGCGCCGGGTTTCCTGGTCGGTCTGGGCGGTCAGCACCAGGATCGGCACGTAGTCATCGCCGAAGATCGGCTTCAGCCGCTCCATCAGGTCGAAGCCGCTCATGTGCGGCATGCGGATGTCGATCAGCAGCAGGTCGAACGGCTCCGCGGCGCAGAGGTCCGGCACCTTGCGCGGGTCGGTCTCGCCGCGCACACGGCGATAGCCGTCATGACTCAGGATTTCCCGCAACAGGTCGACGTTGGACGGGTTGTCGTCCACGATCAGGATGCTCGCGTCCTTGACCTGCTGGGCGAGCGCCGGGTCGAACTGGCTCCTGTTCATCGGGAGCATGCACCTTTGAACCGTCCGCGTGGGCAATTAGATTTGCCTCTGAACGGATCGAATGCAATCGAAATGAACAGCCCGGCGAAATGAGTGGCCGGGCAGCCGGCCCGGCACCGCTCAGGCCCGCTTTTCCCAGCCGCCGCGGTCGGTCTGCTGCCAGTAGGTCAGGCTGTGGCCGGCCGCCTTGCAGGCTTTCCAGCGCTGGCGCGCGGCCAGCACCGCCTCGTCGTCGTTGCCGTCAAACAGGTCGCAGACAAGCTCGAAGGCGTCCATCCGGTCGCTGACGCAGCCGTCCACCGTGACCAGCACGGTGGCGCCGTTCGGGTTCTCGTCGGCGTCGGTCAACCATACCGGCTGCTTGTCGGCGAAACCGTCGCGCGCCGCCCCGTGCGGCAGGAAGGAGCCGGGATCGTAGGTCCACAGATGCTGGTTCAGCATGTCCACCCGCTCCGGCGAACCGGCCAGCACGACGGCACGCCAGTTCCGCTCAAGAACCTTCTCCAGGATCTTGGGCAGCGCCTGTTCCATCGTGCGCCGTTGCAGGTGGTAGAAGCGGACTTCGGTCATGGCTCCTTCACTTAACTCAGGTCATCAGCCTTCGTGGTATTCGGCCACGAAGCGGTCGAGCAGGCGCACGCCGAAGGCCGAGGCGCCCTTCGGAACCGTGGCGCCGTCCTTCTTCGCCCAGGCCACGCCGGCGATGTCGATGTGCGCCCACGGCACGTCGTTGACGAAGCGCTTCAGGAATTGCGCGCCAACGATGCTGCCGGCGCCGCCGCCAGACCCGGTGTTCTTCATGTCGGCGGCCGGCGATTCGATCTCCTTGTCATAGGCATCGCCCATCGGCATGCGCCAAACCGGCTGGCCCACCTTCAGGCCGGCGGCCGTCAGGTTCATGGCGAGATCGTCGTCGTTGCAGAACAGGCCGGCATGCTCGTGGCCCAGCGCCATGATGATGGCACCGGTCAGGGTGGCGAGGTCGACCATCAGCTTGGGCTTGTAGACGTCCTGCGCGTACCACAGGCAGTCGGCCAGCACCAGACGGCCTTCGGCGTCGGTGTTGATGACCTCGATGGTCTGGCCCGACGCCGAGGTGACGATGTCGCCCGGACGTTGCGCGGTGCCGGACGGCATGTTCTCCACCAGACCGACGATGCCGACGGCGTTGACCTTCGCCTTGCGGGCGGCCAGCGCGTACATGGTGCCGATCACGGTGGCGGAGCCGCCCATGTCCCACTTCATGTCTTCCATGCCGGCCGCACCCTTGATCGAGATGCCGCCGCTGTCGAAGGTCACGCCCTTGCCGATGAAGGCGACCGGACGCTTGTCGTCGGCATCCGGGTTGCCGTTCCAGCGCATGATGACCACGCGCGGCTCGCAGGCGCTGCCCTGGGCGACGCCCAGCAGGGCGCCCATGCCGAGCTTCCGCAGCTTCTTCTGGTCGAGGATCTCGACCTCAACGCCGAACTGCTCCAGCTCCTTCGTCTTCTCGGCGAGGCTTTCCGGATAGATGACGTTCGCCGGCTCCGACACCAGATCGCGGGTGAAGCGGATGGCGTCGGCCAACGTGTCCAGCTTCTTGAAGGCCGACTTGGCGGCGCCGTCGTCCTCGACCAGCAGCGTCAGCTTGCGCAGGCTGGGCTTCGGCTCCTTCTTGTCAGACTTCTTGTCGTTCGTGCGGTACTTGTCGAACTTGTAGCTGCGCAGCTGCGCGCCGAAGGCGATTTCGGCCGCGGCGGCCGCCGGGGAAAGCTTGGCCTCCTCCGGCAGTTCGACCAGCAGCGCCGCCTCGTCGGCGGCCTTGTCCAGCTGCACGGCGATGGCGCCGCCGGCGGCCTGGAGGACCAGATCGGTGAGGTCGGCACCCTTGCCGATGCCGACCAGCAGGATGCGGTCAAGCTCGGTCCCGGCCGGGGCGAGCAGCGTCAGCGTCTCGTCCTTCTTGCCGTTGAAGCGGGCGACGGCCATGGCGCGGGCCAGCGCCCCGCCGGTCTTCTGATCCAGCTCGCGCCCGATCAGGCCGAGGCTGCGGTCGGCGGCGACGGTCACGGCGAGCACGCCGGAGGCCGGCAGGGACGGCTTGGCGAAGGAGAACTTCATCTGGTCCTCTTGAGGGGGAGTTTGCGTGGCGGAAAGCCTACCCCACGGATAAGGAGCGCGCCACCCCGGCTGTCAAGGGTGGTTGGTTGGCGTGGCGCCCCCTCCCTTCCCATGGCTGCGCCATGGGCCCCTTCCCTCCCCCGCTTCGCGGGAGAGGGTGGATCCGCAAAGCGGCGGCAGTCCCCTCTCCCTCGAAGAGGGGGAGGGTTAGGGAGGGGGCAATCGAAGCCGACAGCCCCCCTCCCCTCACTCACGCATCGATCGCCTTGCCCAGTTCGACCGGATCGACCTCGCCCTGCTCCATCCCGACGTCGGAAACGCTTTCCTCCGACACCGTCTCCTCCACACGGCGTTCCAGAACGGCGGCGAAGAAGCCGTCGGTGTCGTGCTTGGCGGGCGTCAGGCGCAGGTACGGACCTTCGACCGGCGGCGGCGTGCCGGCCTCCTCCTCCGCCCACACCTCGGCGACCGGCTTCACGATGAAGTCGTGGTGGGTCTGCAGGAAGGCCTCGACCTGGGCCTCGTTCTCGTCATGCAGCATGGAGCAGGTGGCATAGATCAACCGCCCGCCCGGCTTCACCAGACGCGCCGCGCTGTCCAGGATGTTGGCCTGCAGCGGCAGCAGTTGCTCCAGCCCCGGGCCGAGCTGGCGCCAGCGGGCGTCCGGGTTGCGGCGCCAGGTGCCGGTGCCGGAGCAGGGGGCGTCGACCAGCACGCGATCGAACTTGCGCTTGTGGCGCTTCACCCAGGGATCGCGCTCGCTGGTCAGCGGATGCGCCTCGATGTTGTGCAGGCCGGCGCGGCGGAACCGCTCGGCGGCGCGCTTCAGGCGCTTGTCCAGCACGTCGCAGGCGACCACACGGCCCTTGTTCTTCATCAGCGCGGCCACGGCCAGCGTCTTGCCGCCGGCGCCGGCGCAGAAATCGACCACCTGATGGCCGGGCTTCGGCGCCACCGCCAGCGCGACCAGCTGCGACCCCTCGTCCTGGATCTCGACCAGACCGTCCTTGAAGGCGTCGACGCTGCCCAGCGGCGGCCGGCCCTTCACCCGCAGGCCCAGCGGCGACCAGCGCGTGGTCTCCGCCGTGATCTGCGCCTTGGCCAGCGCCTTGATCGCGCTCTGCTGGTTGGCCTTCAGCGGGTTGATACGCAGGTCGAGCGGCGCCGCCTCCAGCAGCTTCTCCATCTCCACCCCGAAGCGGTCGCCGAGCGAAGCCCGCATCGGCCCTTCCGCCCACTCCGGACACTCCACCCGCACCGTCTCCGGCATATCGGGATGGTCCATCGTGTGGCTTTCCAGCTCACGAACCATCGCCAACTCGTCGTCGGTCAGGCGGGCGGGGGCGAACTTGCCGCCGCTGAACATCTCCAGCACCACGCCGGCGTTGCGGTTCTCTTCCAGCAGCAGATAGGCCAGCACGCGGGCGCGCGGGGTGGCGCGCTCGTAGCCGCCGCGCTCGATCCACCAGCCGAGGCGGGCCTGGCGGCGCAGGATCGCATAGGCCATCTGGGCGACGGCGGTGCGGTCCTTCGACCCGATGTAGCGGCGATTGCGGAAATAGGCGCTCATCACCGCGTCGGCGGGGCGAGGGGTCTCGTCGATCTCGGTCAGCAGATCGATGACCGCCTGGAGGCGGGCGGCGGGTGTCATGGCGTCTGGTCCCTTGGGGTATCTCATGGCGGCGAACAGGACCGGCCGCCCGCATGTTCCCCCGCTTGGTCCCAAGCGTATGGTGGGAGCGGGATGCATCGTTGCGGACGGTCCTTCACGTATGGGCTGTCGATACCGCGTTTGGCGCGCTCTGTCACGCCTTGCCGCCGCGCGGCTGCTCCGCTCGCCTTCAGAACGGCCCGCCCGGCATCCACCCGTGACAAGCAGCCGCGACCTATCCGAAAGTGCAGGTTGGGGATTGACGACTCGGGGTATCCGCCTGCACAAACGTTCGGGTGATGTGACCTTATCGTGACCGGACCGCCAGGGCGGCCGGACGATCCGGGTCTTCGACGGACAGATCTGATGCTGGTGGCGGAGTGCGCGATGGCGGCTGCGGCTGGGGTGGCGTGTGCGCGTGAGATGAGGCGGCCCAAAGAGCGGCAGCTCCTGCGGCTTTCCCTGCTCGGTGGCTTGCTGGCGACGCTGGCGGCCTGCGCCGGAACCGTCCAGACGGTGGACGGGCAGCGGAGCACGGCACAGCGCCCGACCTGGGATCAAGTGTCGCCCGACTTCCGCCACCTCGCCGGCTGGATCGACGACGACCATGCCCAGGCGGTCCCCGCGGTGCAGCGCACCTGCGGCTGGGTGAAGAACCAACCGCCGGGCAAGGCGCTGGGGCAGTTGCGCGCCGCCGGCACCACCGACGACTGGCGCGCCATCTGCGCCGCCGCCCGCGACCTGCCCCCCGGCGACAGCGAGGCGGCCCGCCGCTTCTTCGAGACCTTCTTCACCCCGCGCGACGTCAGCAACGGCGAGAACGGCCTGTTCACCGGTTACTATGAGATCGAGCTGCACGGCAGCTGGACGCGGACGGAACGCTACAACGTCCCGCTCTACCGCATGCCGGCGCGCGGCAAGCGCGGCCTGCCGACCCGCGCCCGGATCGAAGCCGGCGCGCTGAAGGGCAAGGGGCTGGAGCTCATGTGGGTGGACGACCCGGTCGACGCCTTCTTCCTGGAAATCCAGGGCTCCGGCCGGGCGGTCATGGCCGACGGCTCGGTGGTCGGCATCCACTATGCCGGCCAGAACGGTCACAGCTATTACCCGATCGGCCGCCATATCATCGACCGCGGCGAGGCCACGCCGGAACAGATGTCGCTGCAGCTGATCCGCCGCTGGCTGAAGGACCATCCGGCCGAGGCCCAGCGGGTGATGAACCTCAACCCCTCCTACGTCTTCTTCAAGGTCAAGCCCGAGGTCGGCGCCCGCGGCGCCCGCAACATGGAGCTGACGCCCGGCCGCAGCCTCGCGGTGGATGTCGAGCATATCCCGCTGGGCGTGCCGCTCTGGCTGGAGGTGCGCGACGCCCCGGTGCCCGGCGGCGCGATCAACCGGCTGGTGGTGGCGCAGGACACCGGCGGCGCCATCAAGGGTCCGGTGCGCGGCGACCTGTTCTGGGGCCACGGCCCGCAGGCGGAGGAAGGGGCCGGCGTGATGAAGGCGCGCGGCCATTACACCATGCTGGCCCCGCGCACCCTGTCGGTCCAGACCGCACAGCGGAAGTGATGACGGCGGACGTGATGGCGGCTGGGGGGGACATCCGGCTGGAGCGCCTGACCGCCCTGCCCGACCGCGCGGCGGCACTGTCGGCCCTGGAGGAGATCTTCTTCGCCTCCACCACCCGGACGGAGTTCGCGTCGGATGCCGACCGCGCCGCCTTCCTCTCCACCTGGACCGGCTGGTTCGTGGCGGAGGCGCCGCGGGACATCTGGATGGCGGTGGCGGGCGACGGGCTGGTGGTGGGGTATCTCACCGGCTGCAAGGACAGCGCCGGGTCGGTCGATCTGGCGCGGCGCATTCCGAAATACGAGGTATTCGCCGACCATTTCGCGGCATACCCCGCCCATTTCCATGTGAATGTCCGGCCCGGCTGGCGGCAGCATGGGCTGGGACGCCGGCTGGTCGACCGCTTCGCCGAGGATTGCCGGGCCGACGGCCTGTCCGGCGTGCATCTGGTCACCGCCGTCTTCGCCCGCAATGTCGAGTTCTACCAACGCGCCGGCTTCACCGACGCCTGCCAGCGCGGTCCCCTGCTGTTCCTCGGCCGCCGCCTGAACCCCTGACTTTGGGGACGCTGCTGTGCTAGGCAGGGGGCATCCCCTTGCCGGAAAGCCAGTTGCCATGACCCGCCCGCCCCTGCTGATCGAAAGCCCGCAGAACCCGCAGTTCAAGCTGTGGGAATCGGCGCTGGAAAGCCGTGGGCTGAAGAAGAACGGCAAGTTCCTGCTGGCCGGCCTGAAGACGGTGCCGGAGGCGCTGCGCCAGCATCCCGACCGGTTCGAGCGCCTGCTGTTCACCGACCCCGCCCAGATATCCTCCTGGCGCCTGCCGCCGGGGGTGGAGCCGGTGCAGCTGGCCCCCGCCCTGTTCCGGACACTGGACGTGTCGGGCACCGGCTTTCCGCTGCTGGTCGGCGCGGTGCCGAAGATGCCGGCCATCGACCTGTCGCAGCCGCCGCAGGGGCTGGAGCTGCTGTGTGCGCTGGGCGATCCCAGCAATCTCGGCGCCCTGCTGCGCAGCGCCGCCGCCTTCGGCGTGTCGCGGATCGTGCTGCTGGAAGGGGCGGCGCATCCCTTCCATCCGAAATGCCTGCGCGCGGCGTCGAATGCGCAGTTCGCGCTGACCCTGCTGCGCGGGCCGCGCTGGGCGGCGGTGAATGACGCGGCGGGACCGCTCTATGCGCTGGACGGCGGCGGCGAGGATCTGACGCGCTTCGACTGGCCGGCCGACATGCGGCTGATCCTGGGCGAGGAAGGCCAGGGCGTACCGGCCGACTGCCCGGCGATGCGGCTGTCGGTGCCGACGACGGGCGCGGTGGAGTCGCTGAACGCCACGGTGGCGGTCAGCGTGGCCCTGTTCGCGCGGCACGCGGCGGTGAGGGGCGGTTAAGGGATGGGCTTCGATTTGCCCCCACCTAACCTCCCCCGCTGGGCGGGGGAGGTTAGGTGGGGGTCTAATTCAGCAAGTAACCTACCTACCCCATCACCGACGCCAGCACCTGCACCACCTGATCCGACCCGTAAGGCTTCTTCAGCACCGGCACGTCCGCGAACCGCTCCGGCACCGCGGCGCTCTCGCCATAGCCGGTCGCGAAGACGAAGGGGATCCCCAGCTCCCGCAGCCTTTCGGCGACCGCGACCGAGGTCTCGTTGCCCAGGTTGATGTCCAGCACGCCGACCACCGGCGGGTCCTCGTCGATCAGCCGAAGGGCGTGGCGGACGCCGGCGGCGGTGTTGACGCGGCTGGCGCTGAAGCTCAGCAGCACGTCTTCCGTCGCCATGGCGATGATCATGTTGTCTTCCAGCAGCAGCACCGGACCGCCGATGGAGAAATCGGCCGCCGGCACCGGCAGGCTGCGCCGGCCACCGCCCGGCAGGCTGGCGGCGACGGTGACATACTGTGCCGGGATCATGAAACGCGCCCGCAAGCCCGACAGGGCATAGGTCACTTCGGCCTCGCCCTGCAGATCGTGGGGGACGGAGCGCTCGATCACCGTGGTGCCGAAGCCGGTGCGCGACGGCGCCCGCACCGGCGGGCCGCCATTCTCCTGCCAGTCGATCTGAAGCCGTCCGCCCGCGTCGATCGACCAGTCGGCCTCGACCCAGCCGCCGCTGTCGCTGAGCGCGCCGTATTTGGCCGAATTGGTGGTCAGCTCATGCACCACCAGCGCGAAGACGGAGAAGGCCTGCGGCGCCAGCAGCACCTCCGGCCCGGTCAGCCGCACCCGCTCGCTCTTGGCCGACAGATAGGCGCCGATCTCCGCCGCGATCAGGGCGCGCAGGGATGCCGGCCCCCAGTTATCGGCGGTGATCTGGTCATGGGCGCGGGCCAGCGCCTCGATGCGGCCGGCGACGATGGCGGCGAACTGCTGCACCGTCTCCGCCCCGGTCTCGCTCTGCCGCACCAGGGCACGGACGAGGCTGAGGATGTTGCGGACGCGGTGGTTCAGTTCGGCGATCAGCAACTCCTGCCGCTCGGTCGCCTCCTTGCGGGTGCGGCCGGCGACGTCGGCCAGCCGCAACACCACCTCCAGCAGGGTCACCCGCAGGGATTCGGCGTTGCGCTCGTCCAATTCGGTCCAGGGCTTGGACCGGCCGCGCACGGTTTCCTTCCAGGCCTCGAAGCTCTTGCGCGGGGTCAAGCGCGGACCGTTGGGGCCATACTGCGCCGGCTTGGTCGGGTCGCCGCCCCAGGTGACGGTGCGGATTATCTCCTTGCGGAAGAAGACCAGATAGTCGCGCGGCAAACGCGACACCGGGATAGCCAGCAACCCGCAGGCCCGCTCGGTGAAGTCGCGGGCCGGCGGATGCACCACCCCCAGCTCGTCGGTCACATAGACCTTGCTGGGCGGCGTCCGGTGCAGGAAGCGCATGACGCCCTGCGTCTCCTCCCGCGTCGGCGTTTCGCCTTCCATGTGCAGTTGGCCGTCGATGCAGCAGGCGAAGCCGTCGCATTCGATCAGTGTCCGCAGCTCCGTCGCGAAGGTGACGAGGCTGTCCAGCGGGGATGCGCTATCGGCCAGCATCGACATGATGCGGACATGGGCGCGGCGGGCCTGCGCCTCCTGCTGGCTTTCCTGCTCGCGCTCGCGTCCCTCGAGCAGAAGCGAAACCATCTGGCCGAACAGTTCGGCGGTGGTGCGCCGTTCGAAGGAGAGCGAACGGGCATGACGGTGATGGCAGGCGAACAGTCCCCACAGCTTGCCGTGCCGCAGGATCGACACCGACAGCGAGGCGTTGACCCCCATGTTGCGCAGATATTCGACATGGATCAGCGAGACGCTGCGCAGCAGGCTGAGCGACAGGTCCAGCGGCTGGCCCATGGGATCCAGCGTCGGCACCACCGGCACCGGCGGCGCATTCACGTCGGCGATGCAGCGCAGCCAGTTGCGTTCGTACAGGCGCCGGGCCTGCTGCGGGATGTCGGAGGCCGGATAGCGCTGGCCGACGAAGCTGCCGATGCCGTGCACCGCCGATTCCGCGATCACCTCCCCCGCCCCGTCGGGGCCGAAGCGGTAGACCATCACCCGGTCGAAGCCGGTCAGCGCCCGCATCTGGCGCGCCGCCTCGCGGCAGAAACCGTCGAAGCCGCGGGCGTTCTGGACCCGCGCGATCATCGAGCGCAGGAGGGAGCCCGAATCCTGCGGCCCCTCCCCCTCGCTCGGTTCCGCCTCGATCACGATGGTGGAGCCGGACAGGTGGACGGCCACGTCGCAGACCGGAGCGAGGTCGGACAGATGGACGCCGAAGGCGCGCTCGACGCTGCCGTTGATGTGGGCGACCTGCAGCCTGCCGCGGATGGTGTGCAGCGCCTCGCCGGTGATCACGCGGGACAGCGGATGCCCCAGCAGGTCGTCGGGCTCCACACCCAGCCAGCGTCCAATGTTGGCCGAGACATGCAGGACGATCCAATCGGCAGTGACGGCGATCAGAAATCCGGTGGGCTGGATAAGACCCAGCTGATGGATGGGCTCCCGGTCACAATCGGTGAGGTCTACAGACCCCGAAGGAACCGGGCCGCTCATCGAACAAAGACTTCAGACAAACGCGACCTCAAGCGGAAGCTGGACCGGCGGCGTTTGTCACGCACTGCCAAGGGATTTCATCAACAATTTAGGCAGGAGGATGGAATGCCGCAACGCTCCAAAATGGCTATTCCTATGCTCTGATTAAGGCCGATTAACTTAACATAGGATAAGATTTGGAACGCGTCCGCGTGTGATTGAGTCCGTCAGGCTTTGGCTGCACAGAAAGCGGCATCATTACGACGGAGCTGACCTTCAACTGGAAATAAGCATTGGAAGCCCGGTGTCGGCGGCACCCCCAAGATTCCGCACTGAACCCTTTCATCTTCGGCGGGCTGCCCGAAGACCTGTCGTGGCGCAGGGTTACGGCCATTCCACGACCATCGGGGCCCGCCATGACATTCCCTTCGTGCACAGACGATTTCATTGCCGAGGACGGGCGCATCCGTATTCGCGACGTCACTCTGCTGTCCGACGACTGGTATGTGCTGAAGAAGACCACCTTCGACTATCGTCGCCGCGACGGCAGCTGGCAGACCCTAAGCCGAGAGACCTATGACCGCGGCAACGGGGCGGCCCTGCTGCTGTACGATCCCACCCGTGGCACCGTGCTGCTGACCCGGCAGTTTCGCTTTCCCACCTACGTCAACGGCCACGCCGAGCCTCTGCTGGAGGTGTGCGCCGGCCTGCTCGACGACCGCAGTCCGGAAGAGGCGATCCGGGCCGAGGCTGCGGAGGAGTTGGGCGTAACCGTCCAGGCGCCGCGCCGGGTGTTCGAGGCCTTCATGAGCCCCGGTTCGGTGACGGAGCGTTTGGCCTTCTTCGTCGCCGAATACCGCGCCGCCGACCGCAGTGAGGGCGGCGGGGTTGCCGAGGAAGGCGAGGACATCGAAGTGGTCGAGTTGACCTTCGCCGATGCCCTTGCCATGGTCGGTAGCGGGGCGATCCTGGATGGCAAGACCATCATGCTGCTGCAGCACGCCGCCCTTCACGGCCTGCTGCCGCGGTGACGACATCCGCCCGCCCCGCCGGCCCAGGCAATTCGGATGGGGCAATTCGGATGGGGCAATTCGGATGGGGCGATTCGGACGGGGACTGGATGATCGACGACGCGGATCTGGATTGGGAGGACGTCCGCGCCTTTCTGGCCACGGCGCGGTGCGGCAGCCTGACCGGCGCGGCCCAGCGGCTGCGGCTGAGCCCGCCGACCCTGGGTCGCCGGCTGAAGCGGCTGGAGGAGGCGCTGGGCGGTCCGCTGTTCGACCGGCTGCCCAACCGGCTGGAACTGACGGTGCTGGGCCGCTCGGTGCTGGACAGCGCCGCGGCCATGGGCGACGCCGCCGCGGCCTTCGCCCGCAATGCCGACCGGCTGGCCGCAACGGCCCGGCCGGTGCGGGTGACGGCGACCACGTCCGTCTCCGCCTTCCTCACCCTGCATCTATCCGATCTGCTGGCGGAGACCGGCGCCGACCTGACCATCATCAGCACCCGCAACGCCCTGAATTTGGCCCAGCGCGAGGCCGACATCGCGCTGCGCATGGACCGGGTGCCGGCCGAAGGTGATCTGGTCACCCGCCGGCTGGGACGCTTCGGTTTCACGCTCTATGCAAAGCAAGACCTGCGTGGCGACTGGTCCGGTCGCTGGGACGGCGCACCAGTGGTCGGGCTGCCGGAAACCCGGCGGCGGCCGTCGCAATCGGGATGGGTGGACGATACGGTTCAGGAACGCGGCGCCCGCGTCGTGGCGCGGCTCAGCGAGTTGCCGATGCGGCTCGACGCCGCCCGGCGCGGGATGGGCATGACGCTGCTGCCTTGCGTGCTGGGCGATGCCGAACCGGTACTGGTCCGCGTCATCGACCCGCCGTCCGCCTTGCGCGAGGACGTCCATTTGCTGGTCCACCGCGGCCGGCGCGACGCGCCGGCCGTCGCCGCGGTGGTCGATGCCCTGGTCCAGCTGTTCCGCCGCCACGCCGAGGCGCTGGCGGGGGAGTGACAATCCTTTAGAGCATTCGCTCTGGGCGTCAGCCCCGGCCGGCGATCAGGCTGTCGGCAGCCGCGCGGGCCTCCGCCGTGACGGTGGCGCCGGACAGCATGCGGGCGATCTCCTCGCGCCGCTCGTCGCCGTCCAGTTCGGCGACGCCGGTGGTGACCTGCTCGCCCTTCTGCGACTTCTGCACTTTCAGGTGAACGGCGCCGCGCGCCGCGACCTGCGGGCTGTGGGTGACGACCAGCACCTGCAGGCCATGGCCCAGAGTTTCCAGCCGCTCGCCCACCGCCGCGGCGACGGCGCCGCCGATGCCGGTGTCCACCTCGTCGAACACCAGCGTGCCGACGGTGGAGGTCTGGGCCAGCACCACCTTCAGCGCCAGCATGAAGCGCGCCAGCTCGCCGCCCGACGCGATCTTGTTCAAGGCACCCGGCGGGGAGCCGGGGTTGGTGGCGACCTGGAAGGCGACGCGGTCGATGCCGGACGCATTCCATTCCGACTCGTCGAGCGGCTCGACCAGCGTGCGGAACTTGGCCTTCTCCATCTTCAGCGGCGCCAGTTCGCCGGCGACCGCCACATCCAGACGGCCGGCGGCCTCGCGGCGGGCGGCGCTCAGCGCATCGGCGGCCTTGTGGAAGGCGGTGCGGGCCTGTTCGGCCTCCTTCGCCAGCTTGGCCAACAGATCGCCCTGATCCTCGATCAGCAGCAGCCGGCCGGCCATCTCCTCGCGAAGGGCGGCCAGCGCATCGACATCGACGCCATGCTTGCGGGCGGCGGCGCGGAGCGCGAACAACCGCTCCTCCAGCTTCTCCAGCGCCCGCGGGTCCATGTCGACTCCGCTGGAAGCGGCCTGCAACGCGGCGATGGCCTCCCCCGCCTCGGTCGCGGCGCGGTCGAGCGCGGCGATGACCGGGTCCAGCGTGCCGCCGGCCTTGTCGGCGATGCGGCTCAGGGTGCGGATGGCGGAGGACAGGGCGCGCTCGACGCCACGATCGCCGGAAAGTTCGGCATAGGCGGCGTTCATGCCGTCGACCAGCTTTTCCCGGTGCATCAGCACCGCGCGGGTCTCCGACAGTTCCTCCTCCTCGCCGGCCTTGGGGGCGAGCGCATCCAGCTCGGCCACGGCATGGCGGAGATATTCCTCCTCGGAGCGGGCGCGGGCGATGTCGGCGGCGGCTGAGTGGCGCGCATCCTCGACCTGTCTCCAGGCACGGTGCGCCGCGGCGACCTGCGCCGCCTGGGCCGACAGCCCGGCATAGGCGTCGAGCACGCCGCGGTGGGTCTGCGGGTTCAGCAGGCCGTGGGTGTCGAACTGCCCATGCACCTCGACCAGTTCGGCGCCCAGCGTCTTCAGCAGGCCGACGCCGACCGGCTGGTCGTTCACCCAGGCGCGGCTGCGCCCGTCGGTGTTGACGGTGCGGCGGATCACCAGCGTGCCATAACCGGAGGCGGAGTCGCCGGAGTCGGCGTCCAGCCCCTGTTCCTTCAGGATGTCGAAGGCCGGGTGGTCGCCCGACAGCTCGAATTCCGCGGTGACGGCGGCCTGATCGGCGCCATGGCGCACCAGACCGGAATCCGCGCGCGCGCCAAGGGCCAGCCCCAGAGCGTCGAGCAGGATGGACTTGCCGGCGCCGGTCTCGCCGGTAAGGGCGCACAGGCCCTTGCGGAAGGACAGGCTCAGCCGCTCGATCAGGACGACGTCCCGGATCGTCAGCGACACGAGCATGGAGCGTCCTAGAACAGGGAGTTCCAGGCTCGATTGAGCCACGACTTCTCGTTTCGCTCGGGACGCAGATTGGCGTCCACCAGCAGTGCGTAGCTGTCCGTGTACCATTCGCTGCCGGGGAAGTTGTGGCCGAGCACGGCCGCGGCGGCCTTCGCCTCGTCGGTCACGCCCAGCGCCAGATAGCACTCCACCAGGCGGTGCAGCGCCTCAGGCACATGGGACGTGGTCTGGTAATTTTCAACGACGGCGCGGAACCGGTTGATCGCGGCGGTATACTGATGCTGACGCAGGTAGAAGCGCCCGACCTCCATCTCCTTGCCGGCAAGATGGTCGTTGGTCAGATCGATCTTCAACTTTGCGTCGCGGGCGTATTTGCTTTCGGGGAAGCGGCGAACCACTTCCTGCAGGGCGTCGAGCGCCTGGCGCGTCATCTTCTGATCGCGGCGCACGTCGGTGATCTGCTCGTAATAGCACAGCGCCCGCATGTAATAGGCGTAGTCGACATCCGGGCTGCCCGGATGAAGCTGGATGAAGCGGTCGAGCGCCAGGATGGCGTCGTCGTACTTCAGATCCTGATAGTGGGCATAGGCGGCGAGAAGCTGCGCCTTGCTGGCCGAATCCGAATAGGGATGCTGGCGCTCCACCTCGTCGTAGAGCTTCGCGGCCTTCTTGAAGGCGTCCTCGCGCATCGCCGCGTCCGCTTCCGATAGAAGCTGGTCGGCCGGGCGTTCGACATACGCGTCCTCCTTGGTGGAGGAGCAGGCGGACAGGGCGGCGGACAGGAGGATGGCCGTCAGCGGCAGGCGGTACGGGCGAGGAAGCATCGTCGTCTTGGGCGCTTTCGAAGTTGCCCCTGTATAGCACGCCGGGGTGAGGGCGCCGCAAGCGGTAACGCAGGGGCGGGCGATATGCCCTTCCCGCCCCTGGCGGAAAATGGATGGGCGGAGGCGTCTTACCCGAACAGCGCGTCGATGTCGGCCTGGCTGATGTTGCCGCTGTCGGGTGTGGCTTCGGCCGGGCCGTGCAAATCCAGGTTCTCGTCCTTCTTGGTGACGGACGGCGGCAGCGGCATCGCCTCGAACTCGCGCTTGTTCCACAGGCCCATCATCGCGTCGACGCGCTCTTCGATGAAGGACATGGCGCGGACGACCTTGGTGATGCGCTGGCCGGTCAGGTCCTGGAAGTTGCAGGCCTCGTATATGCGGACGATGACGTCGACCATGTCGTTGACGCGGTCGTTGTGATAGCCCTCCGGCAGGGACGACTTCAGTTCCGACACCACCTCTTCCAGCTCTTCGGCGCAGGCCATGATGGTGTTGGTCGCGGCCTCCGTCGCGGCGACGACCGCGCTCAGTTCCTGGCTGGCCTGCTGGAACTTGTCGTCGCCGGCCAGCGGGTGGCGGATGGCCGCCATTTCCACCTTGGTCGCCTTGATCTTGCCGGAGATGTCGGCGATCTCGACCTGGATCTGGTCGATCTGCGCCGCGTCCATGGTCAGGAAGCGGTCCAGCTTGGCGCCCAGATCGCCGATGGCGCGCAGCACCTCGGTATTGTCGGCCTGGACGACCTGGGCCGGGACCGGAAGGGACGGGGCCGCCGCGCCGTCCTCGATCAGGGACTGGAAGGGATGCCCGGATTTGCGGGCTTTCTGAAGCTCGGCCATGAAGGGCTTGGTCATCTGCTTCATCCTCGGTCCCGCCTCTCGGAAACGGCCGCCAGTGGCCTGTGTGTGGTGGATGTCGGGTCGCGTGCGTCGGTTCTGCGGTTGGATCGGCTGACCGCACGCCATCCGGCCATCGGCGGGCAGAGGCGGTCAATCGGGAGAGAGCCTGAATTCCCGGGACGGAATGTCCGTGCTGGAGTCCGACCGCCCCCTATCCGAACAGGGCGTCGATGGCCGCCTGATCCAGCGGCGCCGGCGGCTCCGCCGCAGCGGGCGGCGGAGGCGGGGCGGCGGGCTTGGGAGCGGCCTTGGCCTTCGGTGCGGCACCCGGCGGCTTCGGCACCGGCTTCTTCGCCGGAGCGGGTGCGGGCGTGTCGAACATGCTGTCGATGTCCGACTGGCTCGCCACCGCCGGCGCGGCGGCGGGAGCGGGCGAATCGAACATGCTGTCGATATCCGCCTGACTCGACTGGACAGGAGCCGCAGCGGGCGCAGGTGCGGGCGCCGGACTGTCGAACATGCTGTCGATGTCGGCCTGGCTCGACTGGACCGGAGCGGGCGGCGGAGGAGGCGGGGCCGCGACCGGTGCCGGCGCCGGACTGTCGAACATGCTGTCGACGTCGGCCTGGCTGACGCCATGGCCGTCCAGCTGCGGACCGTTCAGCAGATGGGCGTCCGGACGGCTGTCCGTCTGCTCTTCCTTGACGATGATGCCGGCCAGCCCATCCTCGCCCCAGATGCTGATCATGGCCATGACGCGCTGCTCGATGTAGCGGAGCGCGTTGACGACCTTGCTGGTGCGCTGGCCTGTCAGATCCTGGAAGGAGCAGGCGGTGAAGATGTCGTTCACCTGGGTGTCGATCTCGCCGCACATCGCGGGATCGGCACCGCTGGCCCGCAGCTTGCCCGACAGATCCATCAGCCGTTCCGCGGCGTTCAGGATCTCGAAGGACGCACGCTCGGTCGAGATGACGATGGCGTCCAGTTCGTTGGTGGCGGACAGGATCTTGTCGCCCGACCCGTCGGGGGGCCGCAGCGCCGCCACTTCCCGCCTCGCCTGCTCGATCGAGGCGGCCATTTCCATCAGCTCGCGGCGCAGGACGCCGACATGCTTGCCGGCCTCCACCGCTTCGTTCTGGCGATTCCAGGAGTCGCGGAACTCCTGGAGCATGGCGCGCACTTCCTCCGTCGCGGCCCCGAGGGACCGCCGGTGGAGCCGCCGCAGGAACGCCCTGCCCTTCGCCGATCGGGCGATGGCGTCCTCGATCTGCTCGAACTCCTCATCGGACAGCTGCGGAAGCTGCTCCAAACCGGTCCACTCCCCAAACTGGATTCGCCAGCCGCCCTATGGACCGGGCACCGAACGGCAAGTGCCGCCGTCCGCCCGGACCGAACAGTCAGTCGCGATCACGAAAACCGAGGATCAGCCGCCGATGACGGCCTGGATCTTCTGCTTCAGCGTGTCGGCGTTGAAGGGCTTGACGATGTAGTTGTTCACGCCGGCCTGCTTGGCGGCGATCACGTTCTCGGTCTTGCTCTCGGCGGTGACCATGATGAAGGGCGTCGCCGCCAGCTTCGCGTCCGCGCGGATTTCCTTCAGCAGCTGCAGACCGGTCATCGGCTCCATGTTCCAGTCGGAGATGATGAGGCCGAACTTGCTCTCGCGCAGCTTCGCCAGCGCCGACACGCCGTCGCCGGCCTCGTCGATGTCGGTGTAGCCGATCTGGGTCAACAGGTTCCGCACGATGCGCCGCATGGTGGCGTAATCATCGACGACGAGGATCTTCATCTAGACGTCTCCGCAATAATCCGTTGCCGGTGTCTGACCGGCCGTTACGCCCACCCGGCGCGGGGGCTGCGCCGTAATCCGGGAAGTGATGCCGACTGTAGTGCCCTAACTGCCGCCAAAAGTCATCCCCTTGGGTCACACTGCAGCAGGCTGGTAAAGAACGTGTTACCACGGACGGCAACATCTTGCGGAATCAGGGGCGCCCCCAGCACCCGGCCATGATTTGATACAGCCGTCCGCCCGCGTTACAGGGGGGCGGTCGCCCCATGCAGCCAGCTGCGGGCCGCCTCGTCCAGCAACGGCGACAGCGACTCGCGCACCCGTGCATGATAGGCGTCGACCCAGGCGGCCTCCGCGTCGCTCAGCAGCGACCGCTCGATCACCGACCGGTCGATCGGCACCAGGGTCAGCGGCTCGAACTCCAACATCGGGCGTTCCGCACCGGCCGGTTCGCCTTCCGGCTCCACCGGCCGGACGACGATCAGGTTCTCGATGCGGATGCCATAGGCGCCGGTCTTGTAATAGCCGGGCTCGTTGGACAGGATCATGCCCGGCTGCAATGCCACGGTGTTGCCGACCTTCGACACCCGCTGCGGCCCCTCATGCACCGACAGGAAGCTGCCGACGCCGTGGCCGGTGCCATGGTCATAGTCCAGCCCGGCCTGCCACAGCGGCAGACGCGCCAGCGCGTCCAGCTGCGAGCCCGTCGTGCCCTGCGGGAAGCGGACGGTGGACAGGGCGATGTGCCCCTTCAGCACGCGGGTGAAACGGTCGCGCATCTCCGCCGCCAACGCCGGGTCCAGCTCGCCGACCGCGAGCGTGCGGGTCACGTCGGTGGTGCCGTCCAGATATTGCGCGCCGCTGTCCAGCAGGAACAGGCTTCCCGGCTCCAGCCGCCGGTCGGTCTCCGGCGTGACGCGGTAATGGACGATGGCGCCGTTCGGGCCGGCCCCGGCGATGGTATCGAAGCTGACGCCGCGGAAGCGGTCATTCTCCCGGCGGCAGGCCAGAAGCCGCTCCACCACCGCCAGCTCGGTGAGACTGCCC
This sequence comes from Azospirillum sp. Sh1, assembly GCF_008365135.1. Lineage (NCBI taxonomy): Bacteria > Pseudomonadati > Pseudomonadota > Alphaproteobacteria > Rhodospirillales > Azospirillaceae > Azospirillum > Azospirillum sp. Sh1. Next base: position 351,599 of record NZ_VTTK01000001.1, read on the forward strand.
TTCGGCGCCTCTTCCGAGAACCAGTGCAGGAAGCGGACGAGCGCGGCGCCGTCACGGACATGGGCGGCGCGGGTGCCGGCCAGCTCCGCCGCATTCTTGCAGGCCTTGGGCAGGGCGCAGGGATCGCCGTCGCGCTCCACCCTCGCACCGGCCAGATGCAGGCGGTCGACGATCCAGGCCGAGGTGCAGGACGGGTCGGCCAGCACCCGGGCGGAGCCGCGGGCGATGGCGTCGAGCGCCGGGCCGAATTCCTCCACCGGCCGCACCCGCACCTGATTGCCGAGATGGGCTCTGGTCTGCGGCGCCAGCTTGCGCGGGTCGAGGAACAGTTCTACGGACGCATCGGCGGACAGGATGGCGAAGGACAGCGGCAGCGGCGTGCAGGGCACGTCGGCGCCGCGGATATTCAGCAACCACGCAATGCTGTCCGGCTGGGTCAGCACGGCGGCGGCGATGCCCTTCTGCCCCAATTCGTCGGCCAGCCGCGCCCGCTTGTCGGCGGAGCTTTCGCCGGCGAAGGCGTCGTCCTGCGGCACCACCGGGGTCAGCGGCGCCGGCGGCTGGCCCTGCCACACCGAATCGAGCGGGTTGTCCTCGCAGGCCACCAGCAGGATGCCGGCGCGTTCCAGCGCGGCGCGGGTCTTTTCCACCCAGCCGATGGTGTGCAGCCAGGGATCGAAGCCGAAGCGTCCACCGTCCGGCAGCGCGGCAACGATCCAGTCGGTCAGCGGGTCTTCGACCAGATGCTTGTACTCATACAGGTCGGCCGGCACCTCGCTGCGGACCTGGAGGGTGTAGCGGCCATCGACGAAGATCGCCGCGCGGTCGGCGGCGACCACCGCGTTGCCGGCCGATCCGGTGAAGCCGGTCAGCCAGCCTAGCCGCTGGGCACGCGGAGGCACATATTCGCCTTGATGCTCGTCACCGCGTGGAATGATGAAGCCGTCGAGATCGCGGCGCTTCAGCGCGGCGCGCAAAGCGGCCAGACGCTGGGCCGGGCCGGGTTTGCTTGTCGGTGCCTCGGCGGCCAGCAGCGCTTTCAACGCCTGGAGTTGCTCGGTCAGGGCCGGCGGGAGATTTTCCCCAACCAGAACCGTCCAGGCGGCGGGCTCCTCCCCCTCCGGTGCCGCCAGCACGCCGGCGAGCAGCGCGCGCACATCGGCGGGAGACCGGCCGGTCCCGGCCTCGATCAACAGGGTCGCAAGGGCGTCGTCGCCACGATAGGCAGCGGTGGGAATCGCGCTGGGCACGGAACCTGTTCCTCGGAAGAGTGAATCCTGTGGCCACAGGCTAGGCACCCCGCAGGCGCCGCGCAAGCGGCGGGGGCGGCGGCTATGCCGGTTGGGGTGGGGGATAGAGCCAGGGTGCGAGGTCGGGTGGAGGTCCAACCTCGCAAAGCCCCCCGCACTCCCTCAGGCCGGCAACCCCGCATCGTCCGGCAACCCCAGCCGCGCCAGAACGCGCTTGCGGGCCTCGCCGCGTTCCACGTCGGAGATGTGCAGCAGCCCGCCGATCCGCCGCAGCAGGCTCGATTCGAGGTCGTTCAGCACGCCGTCGGCGTAGGCGACCTCCCACAGCATCTCGATGATCCAGATGCGCTGGCCGGGCGGGCAGCGGTCCATGATGACACTGACGTAGCGATGGTAGGGCGACACGTCCTCGGTGTCGAAAACGGCGGCGGACAGCAGGTCCTGCGCCTCTTCCTCGCTCAGTTTGAAGTGACGGCGGGCGACGGCCATGATGCGGTCGCGCTCCGCCTCGGAGATGGTGTTGTCGGTGCGCGCCGCCTCGACCATCAGGGCGGCGGCGGCGGCCTGCAGGGCGTCCTCGCCCGGCTCGGCGCCGTCGTCGCCTGCGAACAAGGACCGGATGCGGTTCAGCATGGTGGCTCCCCAGAAACGTGTCGGAACATCGTCCCTAGGGGAAGTCGCGTCGCCGCCCTTTGGTTTCAACGCTTCACCACAAGAGTGGTCCATTCCCCGACCGGAATGCGCGCCACCAGCCGCAGGCCCTGGTTCCGGTGGGCCTGGATGACGTGGCGTTCCTGCCGGTTCAGCAGGCCGGCCAGCACGGCATAGCCGCCCTTCTTCAGGTGGCGGCGCAGCTGCGGCGCCATGCGCGACAGCGGGCGGGCCAGGATGTTGGCGGTGATCAGCGTATAGGGCTTGTGCCGCCCGACGATCGGGGTGTGGTATCCGTCGCCGCCCTGGGCCCGGATCATGCGCTTCTGCCCGTTCAGCGCCGCGTTGATGACGGTAACGCGCACCGCCTCCGGGTCGATGTCGACGGCGGTGACCGGGACGCGCCAGCGCTTGGCCACCGCCAGCGCCAGGATGCCGGAGCCGCAGCCCATGTCGAGCGCGCCGCGCCGGCCGCCGCGCGGCAGCTTCAGGTGGCGCGACAGCCGGTCGAGCGCCTGCAGGCAGCCGTTGGTCGAGCCATGCTCCCCCGTGCCGAAGGCGGTGGCGGCGTCGACCAGCAGCGGGATGCTGCCGGCCGGCACGATGCCCTCATGGTGGGAGCCGTGGACGAAGAAGCGCCCGGCGCGAATCGGCGGGAAGCCCTGGTAGCTGTGCGACACCCAGTCGATCGGCGGCAGGTTCTCGATCGCCAGCCGCGGCTCCTCGATCCCCAGCGCCTTTGCCAGCACGGCGACGCGGGATTGCAGCCGCGCCTCGTCCGGGGCGCCGTACAGCGTCGCCTCCACCAGCCAGTTGCCGCCCTCCTCCAGTTCGAAGGTCGACACCGCATCGGCATGGTCCCCCACCGCCTCGGCGAAGGCGGGCGCATGGGCTTCGGGAACGACCAGCGCGATGCGCCAGAGCGGAGTTTGCGACATGACAGGGGCTTTCCGACGACGACGCGAGAACAGAAGCGGCGTTTTTAGCATCAAGCCGGAAAGAGACCAAGGTTTCAGGTTATCGGGAGAATCCTTATTCGCCTGCCCTTATCCCGCCGCCCGCTACCGCCCCGACAGCCGGTCGGCGATGTCGTGCATGCCCTGGGCACGCAGGACCGACTGGCGGTGGCGCAGCAATCGGCGCTCCAGCGCCTTCTCCATCGCCGCCCCGCCGAGCAGCGCGCCGTCCGCCCCCTTCAACCGGTCGGCAAGGTCATGGGTCAGCATCCCGTCCGCCTTGGCGTCGCGGCGGTCGAGCGGCTGGTCGCCGGCGATGCTCTGGCGCAGGCGCTCCAGCAGGACGGTCCGGCTCTGCGGCGCGCGGCCCTGGAGGGCAAGGCGGCAGACCCGGCGCAACGAGCCGGCCATCGGCGCCAGCGCCGGATCGGGCTCGCGGTCGAACAGCCCGTCGGTCAGCACGCAAAGCCCGGCATGCAGGCTGGGCTGTGCGCCCAGCAGTTCCTTCACTGTATCGGCCGATCCCATGATGTCGGCGACCACACCATCCAGCAGGGCGAGATGGCGCGGTTCGGCATCCTCGCCCATCATCGCCAGCAGCAGGTCCAGCTTCCCCGCCAGCGGTCCGCCGGCCTCCAGATGCTGGCACAGCAGGATCAGGAACAACGCGTCATGGCCGGCCGGCCCCACCGCCTCCTCGATGCGGTCGCTGGTGCCGGGCAGGTCGGCGGCATCGAAACGCGGCAGCCGGCGCCGTTCGGCCAGCGCATCGCGGGCGGCGCCGATGACCGCCTCCACCAGCTGGCGCAGTTCGCGGGCGCGGGCGGCATGGGAAACGCCGTGGATATCGGCATGATGGCGGGCGACGGCATGGATGGCGGCGCCCAGCAGTGCCCCTTGCTCCTCGAACCGGCGGAACAGCGGCCAGGAATGCAGCAGTTCGGTCGGGGTGATGCGCTGGGCGTCCAGATAAGGGCGCAGCAGCCGGCCGATCACCACCCGGCTCTCGAATCCGCGCAAATCGTCGGGCGTGCGGCAGAGCGGCGCCCCGTCCGCCGTGCCACCCAGGGTCAGACCCTTGCGCGGGGCCTGCGGGGCGGTCTTGTGCAGGATCACTGTTTCCAGCGACAGGCCGGCGACGGTGCGGAACTTCACCACCTTCGCCTCCTCCACCCCGGAGGCGGCCAGCTGCGAGCGGGCGGCCGACAGCGCCGACTCCTGGTCGGTGTAGGCCCCCTCGATGCGCCAGCGGCCTTCGCGGCGGCTCTGCACCTCGTAACTGACGCTGCCCGTTCCGAACACGGCGGATGGCCTCCGGCTTCTGTTGCACCGCTGCAATCTTGAGCCGCACCGGCCGCCGCGGCTGTGACGGCCGTCACAGTGCGGCAACCCGTCCTGTACGGAGCGGACCGCCCGTCGGATCAGCCCGCGTTCTCGGCGGGCACGCCCCTATTTTCAGCCCGCCTTCTCGGCGGGCACGACGAAGCTGTCCATCACCTTCTTGCTGCCGGAATGATCGAAGTCGATCTCCAGCTTGTCCTCCGACACGGCGACGACGGTGCCGTAGCCGAATTTCTGATGGAAGACCCGCGCGCCCTTGGCGAAGGGAGCATCGGGCCGTGCGCGCGGCGCCACCGCGTAGGCGCCCTGGTCCAGCGTGATCGTCTTCGGCGCCGGCGCCTGCCGGGTGGAGCCGCGGAACTGGAATCCGCCGGCCCCGCCGCCGTACCCCCCTGCTCCGCCGCCAAAACCGCCGCCGAAACTGCCGCGCCCGCCGCTGCCGGCGAACAGGCCGTTGGCGGCCTCGGCCTCCACATTGTCCTGCGGGATTTCCTCGACGAAGCGGGACGGCACGGCGCTGACCCAGTTGCCGTAGAGCCGGCGGTTGGCGGCATGGCTGACATAGGCGCGGCGACGGGCGCGGGTCAGGCCGACATAGGCCAGCCGCCGTTCCTCCTCCAGCCCGGCGATGCCGGTCTCGTCCAGCGCGCGCTGGTTGGGGAACACGCCCTCCTCCCAGCCCGGCAGGAAGACATGGTCGAACTCCAGCCCCTTGGCGCCGTGCAGGGTCATCACCGTGACCTGCTCGATCCCGGCGGCCTCGGCATTCTCCATCACCAGCGCCACATGCTCCAGGAAGCCCGGCAGGTTCTCGAACTCCGCCATGGCGGTGATGAGTTCCTTCAGGTTCTCCAGCCGGCCGGGCGCCTCGGGCGTCTTGTCCTCTTGCCACATGCGGGTGTAGCCGGATTCGTCGAGGATGGTGCGGGCAAGCTCGGTGTGCGGAACCGTCGCCATCAGCGTCCGCCAGCGGAAGAAGTCCTGCAGCAGCCCGCGCAGGGTGGCGCGCAGCTTCGGCTTCAGCTCGTCCGTCTCGGTCAGCGCCCAGCCGGCCTCGGTCAGCGAGATACCCCGCGCGCGGGCGGCAGTGTAGAGGCACTGCATCGCCGCCGGGCCGACTCCGCGCTTGGGCAGGTTGACGATGCGTTCGAAGGCCAGGTCGTCGTCGCCGGAATTGACCACGCGGAAATAGGCCAGCGCGTCGCGGATTTCCTGCCGCTCGTAGAAGCGCGGACCGCCCAGCACCTTGTAGGGCAGGCCGAGCGTGATGAAGCGCTCTTCGAACTCGCGGGTCTGGAAGCCGGCGCGGACCAGCACGGCGATCTGCGACAGAGGCGTGCCCTTGCGCTGGAGCGTCTCGATCTCCTCGCCGACCCAGCGTGCCTCTTCTTCGCCGTCCCACACCGCCTTGACCTTCACCGGCTCGCCGCCGTCCGCCTCGGTCCACAGCGTCTTGCCCAGCCGCCCCTGGTTGTTGGCGATCAGCCCGCTGGCGGCGGCCAGGATATGGCCGGTGGAGCGGTAGTTCTGCTCCAGCTTGACGATGGTGGCACCGGGGAAGTCGGTCTCGAAACGCAGGATGTTGCCGATCTCGGCGCCGCGCCACGCATAGATCGACTGATCCTCGTCACCGACGCAACAGATGTTCTTGTGCGCCTGAGACAGGATGCGCAGCCACAGATACTGCGCGACGTTGGTGTCCTGATACTCGTCCACCAGAACATATTTGAACTTGCGGTGATATTCCGCCAGCACGTCCGGATTGTTCTGGAAGATCGTGATGTTGTGCAGCAGCAGGTCGCCGAAGTCGCAGGCGTTCAGGGTGCGCAGGCGCTCCTGATAGGCGCGGTAGATCGCCACCACCCGGCCGCCGGCCACCTCGCCGCCGTCGGCGTCGCCGAGCCGGTCGGGGGTCAGGCCGCGGTCCTTCCAGCGTTCGATGGCGCCCAGCACCTGACGGGGCGGCCATTTCTTGGAATCGATGTTCGCGGCTTCCAGCAACTGCTTGATCAGGCGAACCTGATCGTCGGTGTCGAGGATGGTGAAGTTCGACTTCAGCCCGACCAGTTCGGCATGACGGCGAAGGATGCGGGCGGCCAGCGCATGGAAGGTGCCGAGCCACCAGCCCTCCGGCTCGATCCCCACCAGATGGGCCACACGCTCGCGCATCTCGCGGGCGGCCTTGTTGGTGAAGGTCACCGCCAGGATCTGGAAGGCGGCGGCGCGGCGCGTCATCAGCAGATGGGCCAGCCGGGTGGTCAGCACCCGCGTCTTGCCGGTACCGGCGCCGGCCAGCACCAGGACCGGTCCGTCCAGAGCCTCCACCGCCGCCCGCTGGGTCGGGTTCAGCCCGTCCAGATAGGCGAAGCGCTGCGCGGCAGCGGGAACGGCTGCGGCAGGAGCGGCGTGGCTCAGCGGATCATCATCAAAAGCGTCTGACATGGCGTCCCGGTCCGGGGATGAACGAATTTCCGCTCAAGCATGCGAATGCTGTCTTGCGGTCAGAACGTATACAGCACAGAGCCGGCCCGCACGACCCCCCGTGAGAGGCGCCCCACCCCTTCGGGAACCGCGCGCCTCGGCGCCCACGCTTATGCCGAACGGCAAGCTATCGAGATGTAGGACTCCAACCAACGGGCGATGACATAGTCCTGATCCACCGGTTCTATCGGCTAGGATAGTCCATCGCTGTTGTAGTTCAGTGTCCCGACGAAGTCACAGGCATCAGGTTAACGATTTCCCCTTTTCTGTCACAGACAGTTATTCCACCTGACCAATGCGAGCTGATTTATGTCCGCATCTTGTCTTATGCAGGCTTACGGCATATGCCCATTGCTCGACGCGAAATTTACCTAAGCGAAATTTTGCGCGGCGCAAATCGGGGGTATCTATGGATCACAACGAGGCACCCCCGAACCCTGAGGGGGAGCGGACCGGACGCAGGAGCGGAAGGTCGGGGATGCCTCCGAAGCGCCAATCGGCGCCACATCGATCCGAACGGAACAAAAGGCGGGCTGAGACCATGGATGCCATCAACGTTTTCCTCATCGACGCCAACAAGCTTTTCCGTGAAGGCATGAAGCGCCTGTTCGAAGGCACGCCCTTCAACGTCGTCGGCGAGGCCGGCAGCCTGCGCGAGGGCCTGTCGGCGCTCAACACCGGCACCAATCCGGACCTGATCCTGATCGACCTGCCGAGCGGCGCCGATGAGGAAGTCGATGCGATGCGCACGCTGCGTGAGAATCACCCGTCGATCAGGATCGTCATCCTGACCAACGACCTGGAAACCCGCCGCCTGTCGGCCGCCCTGGGTGCCGGTGCCGGCGGCTACCTGCTGAAGGACATCGCCTGCGAGGCGCTGATGCAGTCGCTGAAGCTGGTGATGATGGGCGAGAAGGTGTTCCCGACCCATCTGGCCGAACTGCTGGTCAACGGCCGCACCGAGGACATGGGCGCCGAGTTGCCGACCCGCCGCAAGGGGCTGTCGCAGCGCGAGGTGCAGATCCTGCGCTGCCTGCTGAACGGCAACAGCAACAAGATGATCGCCAACCACCTGAACATCACGGAAGCCACCGTGAAGGTTCACCTGAAGAGCCTGCTGCGCAAGATCAACGCCTCCAACCGTACCCAGGCCGCCATCTGGGCGCTGAACAACGGCATCGGCGACCAGACTGCCGAGGCCGGCGTCGCCGCCACCGTCTGATCCTTCCGATCCATCCGACAGCTCTGCCAAAAGGTCTCGCCCGCCTTCCGTCCAGGCCGCCCGCCCCATCCATCCGGGGCAGGCGGTCGGCGGAGCGGAGCGTTGCCTTTTGCAGCGCTTTTCCGTTTCCGGAACCCTGTATTCGGGGTGCGACCCTGCCCCTCGGCCAGGGAAGGGGGTCGGGCATAGAGGAAGCGGTCTAAGACCAAAAGCGAACTACAGCGTCAGAACAGGCGTTCCTATGTGAACGTCCGGGCCGATGACGCCATCCCGGTGTCGGATCGCCGCAACCTTCTGGAAATGCCCGCGATGAACGTGCTGATCGCCGACGATCACCTGCTGTTCCGAGACGGTCTGCGCCGGCTGCTGGCGCAATTCGACGCCGACATGACCTTTTTCGAAGCCAGCACCTATGACGAGGTGCGGGCGCTCTGCGATGGCACCAGACCCTTCGACCTGATCCTGCTCGATCTCGGAATGCCCGGCTGGACCGGTTTCTCGGCGCTGGGCGACATCCATGCCAGCCTGCCGAAGGCGCTTCTGGTGGTGGTGTCCGGGTCGGAGAAGCGCTCCGACCTTCTGGCGGCCCTCGAGAACGGCGCCGCCGGCTATATTCCGAAATCCTCCAGCGCCAAGGTTCTGCTGGGGGCGCTGCAGCTGGTGCTTGCCGGCGGCATCTATCTTCCCGAACAGGCGATCCGCGGCGGCGACCGTGTCGATCAAATTCATGGCGGCCATGGCGCGAACGGCTCGGGTGACACGATGGACGAGTCCACGGCGCTGGCGAGCGGCAACGGCGACCAGCTGACTCCACGCCAGCGCGACGTTCTGGCCCGCCTGCGCGACGGCAAATCCAACAAGCAGATCGCCCATGAGTTGGGGCTGACGGAAGGCACGGTGAAGGTCCACGTCACCGCGATCCTGCGGCATCTCGGCGTCCGCAACCGCACCCAGGCCGCTCTCACCGCCCAGAGTTTGTGACGCCACAGTTTGTGATGGGGAGGACCTGCACCGCACAGGTCCGCTGCCGCCTCTTTTCCTCCTACCGCCGCTCCTCCTACCGCTGGGCGCGCTCCACCGCGGAGACCAGCGCCAGCAGCGCGCCGCGCAGTTCGGCCGCATGGGTCCGGGGGCGGACGGCGGCGGCGTCGGGCACTGCGACGACCGTCAGGGTCCGGCAGCCGGTCAGCCCGTCCTCCAGCCGCGCGAAGAGGCCGGCCGGGTCGCTTCCCTGCATCAGGGTCACCGGCACCCGCACCGCCGGCAATTCGGAAACCAGATCTCCCAGATCGCCGGACAGAACCGCCGGCAGCGCCCATCCGAAACGGGCGGCCAGCGCATTCCAACGGCGGCGCATCGGTGATTCGGCGCCGACATCGTCGACGATCATCACGCCGCCGACCCGCTCGGGGTAATCGAGCGCCGCGGCGATGGCGAGCGGCGCCGTCACCGCCCCCGCCACCAACACCGGCCGGCGTCCGCCGCGCTCCACCAGCAGGGGAGAGAGGATCGCCGCCCCGGCCGACGCCGGCACGGTCAGCCATTCCTGGCCCGTCGGCACATGATCCAGCAGGCGCCACCACGCTCCCTTGCCGGGGTGAAGGAAGATCACCCGTCGTCCGGAAGGATCGCCGGCACGGTCGGCCGTGCGGTCGCCCACCCCGTCCACGGCCCCGTCCACGGCCAAGCCGGTCACCGGAAAGCGGGCGGCATTTGCCCGTCCGGCGCGGACGGTGGAAGGCTGGGTGTGAAAGAACACGGTCGCGGTCCCCGGTGCTGGCGTTCCGCGATGGGACTGTCCCATCGCCGAAGCCAACCCTAACGAAGCGGAACCCAAGTCGTCCCGTACGATAAATCGGGCAGAAACCTTAAAACGGCCCCAAAAGGCGACCTGCCCGCAAAAGGTTTCAGCCGCCGCCGAAACACGACAAAAGCAAAGCAAATTCCAAGACTTGCCGGCTTGTCCCGACCAGAGGCCGACGGCCGGCAAGGCAATCGGTCAATGCAGGGTCACCTCCTCGCCCTCGCCGTCCGGTGCCACCGCCAGCGGGCGGCGCAGTTCGCCGGCCAGGCTGCGCCATTCCGGCGCCCCACCCAGCTGTTGCAGCAACTGTGCGGTGAAGGCAAAGACCGCATGTTCCAGAGGCCCGTTGTCCTCGGCATGGGCATTCACGGTCAGGCAGGATTCCGCGGCGCTTTCGAAGATGGCGGCCGCGGCGCTGGCGCCCGGTCCGGGGGCCGGCAAAGGGATGGCCTGCGGCTTCTCCCCGCTCACGCGCAGGCGTGACAGGTTGTCGGCCAGCAACCGGGTGCGGATGGCGTTGTCGACCGCGGCGGCCATGGTGTAGCCGGCCTCCTCCTCGACGGTGGCGCGCAGGATGCGCAGACCGGCGATCAGCCCGCGGACCACGTCCCCGTTGCCGCCGCGCTTGGCCGCCGCCGCGACGGCGGTGCCGAGGATGGCAGCGACCACCGGCGAGAGCGATTCGCCGTCGCCCGGGACGTTCGGCGCATCGGCGCCGGAGTCGGTGTTCAAAGCCTCGTTCATGCGGCCTCCGATCCGTGTAAACCGGAAACGGGCGGCCCGTCGGCGATGCTGCCGACGAAGGACCCGTCCGGATGCGTCGTCATGATGCCTGTACCGGATCTGTGGACCGAACGGATACGGTTCAAGGCATGGATGGCATACACCACCCCCTCTTTCGCGCCGCCGGACGGGGTGCCCCGTCTTTGGGGTAGCCGAAGTCCGAAAATGACAGGGTCCAAAAGGCTACGGTCCGAAAGGCCCGCCTCTAGGCGCGCGGTGCGACCGTCCCCACATCTGCGGCGAAAGGGAGGGTTTCGTGTCATGTCTCTGCTCAGTCTTCTCCTCAATGTGCTGTGGTTGTTCACGGGCGGCATCTGGATGGCGCTGGGCTGGTTGCTGGCCGGGGTTCTGATGGCGTTGTCCATCGTCGGCCTGCCCTGGGCCCGGTCCGCCCTGACCATCGCCCATTACACCCTGCTCCCCTTTGGGCAAACCGCCGTGCGCCGTGATGAGTTCCGCGGGCGCGAAGACATGGGCACCGGCGCCTTGGGCTTCATCGGCAATATCGTCTGGTTCGTGCTGGCCGGCTGGTGGCTGGCGCTCGGCCATCTGATCTCGGCGGTCGGCCTCGCCATCACCATCATCGGCCTGCCCTTTGCCTGGGCGCATCTGAAGCTTGCGCTGCTGGCGCTCTGGCCGATCGGAACCGAGATCGTGCCGTCGGACGATGCCGGCCGGCGGGTGGCCGGACGGTTCTGATCCCGCCCCCCGCGGCATTTCCGACAATTTGAGAAAACCTTCGCGACGGCGCGCAGGACTCCGGCCCCCTCCAGCGTACTGCCTCTTGTGAGGCTATCCGTTGGAGAGTGCCATGTCGGTATCCATGGTGAGTTCGTCGGCCGTCGGCCAGACCTATCAGCGGCCGCAAGGGCCGGGGAAGGAGATCCGGGAGGGGATCGACAGCCTGAAGAAGGCGGTGGAGTCCGGCGACATGACCGCCGTCCAGTCCGCCTACGAGTCGCTTTCGAAGCTGCAGTCCGACAAGCAGGGCGGCAGCACCACCTCCACCAGTTCGACCACCAGCGCCGGCAGTGGCAAGGACCCGTTGTCGAAGCTGCTGTCCAGCGTGGGAGAGGCGCTGGAGAGCGGCGACATCAGCCAGGTTCAGCAGGCGATGGCCAAGAGCGGTCCGCCCAGCGGCGGTCCGGGCGGTGCCGGCGGCCCCGGTGGTGGCCCGGGCGGAGCGGGTGGTCCGCCGCCGGATGGCCCTCCGCCGGGCGAGGGCGGCGGCTCTGACGAATTGCGCAGCACGGTCGGCAGCCTCGCCCAGTCCCTGCAGTCCGGTGACGTGTCGGGAGCGCAGGAGTCGCTGTCGGCGCTGTCCGATATGCTGAAGAACGCCGCCGACAGCGACAGCGGCAGCGAGGACGACAGCAGCTCCACCGACTTCCTGGGGACCCTGAAGAAGAACCTCAACAGCCTGAGCAGCTCGCTCAGCTCCGGCGACATCTCCGGCGCACAGTCGCTGTTCGCCAGCCTGACGCCGCGCGGGTCTCAGGGCGTCGACATCACCGCCTGACTGGCCGGGGGCGCGCCGGTCCCGCCTTCACGACGGGATCGGTGCGGTCAGGAAGGCGGCGGCGGTTTCCATCCCCTTCGCCGCCCCGCCTTCCTGCCCGGCCTTTTCCCGCGCCTTCATCGCCTTCAGCATGACCGAGGCGCGCCAGAAGCCAAGCCCGGCGCCATCGACGAAATGCACATGACGGTCGGCCGTCACGTCGCCGACCAGGCAGGTGACCGTGGTGGCGTCGGCCCGCGCGGTGCCGTAGCGGATCGAGCCGGCCTGGGCCGCCTGGTTCAGCAGCCTTTCGATCGCGTCCGCCTCCCCCTCCGTCACGTCCAGCACCAGCCGCGGCCCGCCGGCCGATTTGCGGAAATCGGTGCGCTCCGCCATGTGGCGGCGGTAGCGCTGCGGATCGAAGCCGCCGAGCGTCAGCCCCAGTCTCAGCAGCAGGACCAGCAGCCCCGACCCGGCCAGGGCCTTGCCCACCCGCCGGATGCGCGTGCCCAAACCGGCGCCGTCCCGGCCGCCGCGCGCCTCCATCAGCAAGGAGCGCCAATCCGGCGGCCAGCGCGCCTCCAGCCGCTCCCCCGCTCCCAGCGGGGCTGCGCCGGCGGTGGGCACGATGGCTTCGATGGCGCGCTGGACGCGGGCCAGTTCCAGCAGCCCGGCCGCGCCCGGATCGACCGCATCGACGATCACGCACAGCACGGTTCCGCGCCGCGGCGGCACAGGGTTCCAGCGGCAGGACACCGACTCCAGCCCCGGCAACGGCCCTTCCTTCTGCGGCAGGCGCCAGCGCGCCTCCTCCTTCACCCAGGCGTCGGCGGCCACCACCCCGGCGCCCAGGAACAGGCCGAAGCTGTTGCCATTGCCGACATCCTGCAGGGCGGCCATCACCTCCAGCCCCTGGTCGAGCAGAGCCCGCACCGGCACCAGCCCGACGCGCAGCGGCACGTCCATCACCTCCGCCGACCAGTGGGCGAGCGCCGAAAGCGCAGCCCGCGCCGCATCCTCCCGCCCCGGCGGCACGGCGGCGATGGCGCCGTCGCCGCCGAACTGGCAGGCCACCGGCTCCTGCCCGACCCGCAGCGCGTCGGACAGAACGGCGACCACCCCGGCCGCGACGAAATTCACGTCTCGGTGACGGCCTTGTCCGGCCAATTGCGTGCTGCCGGTGACATCGGCGACCGCCAGCGACCATCCGCCGTCCAGCGCCGCATAGCGTCGTGGGTCCGACGCCTCGGCGGCGAAATCGCGGATCACCGGCAACAGCGGCATGGCGGACCCTCCCCACGGGGCAGCGACAAGGCGAAGATCGACCGTAGCACGGCCGCGATCTCTGCGGCAGGGTGGTGGAACCCTGAAAGCCGCAAGACATCGACGTCGGAGCGGATCCAGAATACGGAAATTACCGTGCCGTAACCGATGCTTACGTCATTAACCGTTGTTAAAGGATATGGCGCCGAAACTGTCGGAATATGTCGGTACGGTTTCAAGCCTTCGAAACGAGGGGATGTCGCTCTTCATGTCTTGGCTGTCGAGATTTTCCGGAGGCAACAAGGAACCGGCTGGCACGAAAGCCGCCGCGGAACCGCGTAGAGAGCGCCCGTCCACCCTGCCCAAGATCGTGATCGACCACCACGAATATGTGCCGGAGGAGTTCGTTCTCGGCTCCTTCCGCATCCGTCCCTATGACGGCGACCTGATCGCCAAGCAGAAGTTCGACTTCCGCCTGCAGTTCGACCTCGGCGGCGATCCGGTGGACGTGTCCTGCATCGGAATGGTGGTGAAGCTGACCGCGGAGGCCGGCCTCGTCGCCCGCTACCAGTCGCCGCAGCCCTTCTACGAACGCAAGCTGGTCGACTACATGAAGGCCCTGAAGGGCCTGTAAGCGCGCAAACCTGCCCGAAGATGGTGGTGCCGCGCGCCGGCTGCCACTATATCTATGGGCATGCCGATCCGTCTGCTCCCCGAAACACTGGTCAACCGCATCGCCGCCGGCGAGGTGGTCGAACGTCCCGCCGCCGCCGTCAAGGAGCTGGTGGAAAACGCCATCGATGCCGGCGCCACCCGCATCGACGTGGTGGCGCGCGACGGCGGCAAATCGCTGATCGCCGTCACCGACGACGGCTGCGGCATGACAGCCGACGAGTTGGTTCTGGCGGTCGAACGCCATGCCACCTCCAAGCTGCCGGGCGACGATCTTCTCGACATCCGCTCGCTTGGTTTCCGGGGGGAGGCGCTGCCCTCCATCGGCGCCGTCAGCTGCCTGACCATCACCAGCCGCGCCCGCGGCGCCGACAGCGCCTGGAGCCTGACGGTGGATGCCGGCGCCAAGGGGTCGCCGCAGCCGGCGGCTCTGGCCCAGGGCACGCGGATCGAGGTGCGCGACCTGTTCGCCGCGGTGCCGGCCCGGCTGAAGTTCCTGAAGGCGTCGCGCACCGAATACGACCACATCGCCGACTGCCTGGAACGGCTGGCGATGGCCCATCCCGGCGTCGCCTTCACCCTCAGCGACGGCGGGCGCGGCGGCCTGCGGCTGAGCGCGGCGCAGGGCGATCTGCTGGACGCCCGGCTGACCCGGCTGGGCGCCCTGATGGGCCGCGATTTCCAGGAGAATGCCGTCCCGGTGACGGCGCAGCGCGAGGGTGTGTCGCTGGCCGGCTGGATCGGCCTGCCCACCCTGCACCGCCCGACCGCCAAGCACCAGCACCTGTTCGTCAACGGCCGCCCGGTGCGCGACAAGCTGATGGTCGGCGCCGTGCGCGCCGCCTATGCCGATTTCCTGCCGCGCGACCGCCACCCGATGCTGGCGCTGTTCCTCGACATCGACCCGCAGGAGGTCGACGTGAACGTCCACCCGGCCAAGGCGGAGGTGCGCTTCCGCGACCAGGGTCTGGTGCGCGGCCTGATCGTCGGATCGCTGAAACACGCGCTCGCCGAAGCCGGCCACCGCGCTTCCACCACCGTTGGCCTCGCCACGCTGGGCGCCCTACGGCCGGAGCAGTCGGGCGATGTCGGGACCGACGGCGGCTTCACCCCCTCCCCCCTGCCCTACGGCCGCTCCGGCGGCGGTTCGGGCGGGGGTTGGGGCGGTTCCTACACCCCGACCGCCGTGCCGCGCGGTCTGGCGGAGCGCTCCGCCGCCTTCCAGGCGCCGACCCAGACGGGGTTGCCGCCCCTGCAAGGCCGCCTCAGCGGTTTCGGCAACGGTTTCGCCCCCGGCGCCCGCCCGCCGGAATACCGCGTCCCCGACCCGTCGGCGCAGAGGGCCGAGCCGCCGCCCGACAGCCACCCGCTCGGCGCGGCGCGGGCGCAGGTCCACACCACCTACATCGTGGCGCAGACCCGCGAAGGAATCGTCATCGTCGACCAGCACGCCGCCCATGAACGGCTGGTCTATGAACGGATGAAGGCCGCCCTGCTGGAAGGCGGCGTGAAGCGTCAGGCCCTGCTGATCCCCGAACTGATCGAGCTGGACGAACCCTCCGCCAACCGCCTGCTGGCCCGCAGCGCCGAACTGGCCGAACTGGGTCTGGTGATCGAGGGCTTCGGCCACGGCTGCGTCATGGTGCGCGAGGTTCCGGCCCTGCTCGGCCAGTCCGACGTGAAGAACCTGATCCGCGACCTTGCCGAGGAACTGTCCGAACTGGGCGACGCCCTCTCCCTGAAGGAGCGCCTGGAGGAGGTCTGCGCGACGATGGCCTGCCACGGCAGCGTCCGCGCCGGCCGCACGCTGAGCGTCGACGAGATGAACGCCCTGCTGCGGCAGATGGAAGCGACTCCGCACAGCGGGCAATGCAATCACGGGCGGCCGACGTATGTGGAGTTGAAGCTGGCGGATATTGAGAGGTTGTTTGGGCGGAGGTAGGGGTGCACGTAAACATATGATATCTCTGAAATTACGCTTTCAGGCAGCATACAACCAGCTCAGAAAGCGAGTCCCACAAAGACATCAAATGCTCTGGCGAAGGCGCGAAGTTTGGAGAGTGAATGTAACGGTTTAGCGTATCGGCCGACAGCAATTGCTCATAATTTTGAAACTTATTAATCATTTCCATATACTTTCTGTCTATTTTCCCCTTATCTTTTAGGCTAGACGCAACTTTTACAACTCTTTTAGCTAAATTATCGCCGTCATAAACGGGAATCCCAGTTCTTTTCACATAACTGTCAATCGTTAATTCCAAAAGAACGCGAAAAAGCACAGAAATGGCGTTGGAGTGCCTGGGGAATTCAAGATCGAATTGAAGCTCCTCCCAAATTTTATGGTGGCGCTGCAAATCACCTGACCACATTATTCCGTATTCTTTATTAGGGATAAGCGTCTTCCTTTGAGATTTCCTAATCGCAACCACAGGCTTTCTTAATTGTGCGGCAGGATCTTTTCTGCCAATGACAACGGTAGAATTCCTACTCTCTGCTCCATCGCCGGCATTTGCGCCTTCTATATTTGGGAGAATACCTTCACGTTCCAGCCGATCAAGATAGGACCTCTTCCCTCTTTCATCCCAAATCCCACCCAACACCAAATTTTTACCTGATAGATCATTAGCAATCCTGAAAAGCGCTTTCAGAGTAGCATTCTCATCACGCGTGAAGGAGAATCTTCCTTTTTTTACGGTAAAGCCAACCCTATTTCTAAAGGTCTCCGCAGACAGCAAACGATTCATATTAGTACGAGGTATTTTATTGTCTGGAAGCATACCCGCCTCCTGTAGTCTTTTTTCAATTTCGTCAGCAACATTTAATCCGACATTCCTGCCAGTTCGAGAAATGAAATTATCTCTCATTCGCCCATCCCAGCGAGATCTACCTACTCCCTTCTGTGTACCAGTGTGCCTTCGATAGATAATCTCATCAATTTTGTCCCGATCATCTTCAACTTGACACTCAACCTCCCTCAAAAAATCTTCAGAGCAGATCTCCTTCAGAGAAAAGAAAAACTCCTGCAGACTCTTATCAGGAGCTTTAACAGGCTCTTTAATTAACTTAAGGCATGTGATGCGCCGGTTACCATCAAAAACTATGAATTTTTCTTTATACGGAAAGACAAGAGGAAGCTCAAAGAGCCCTTCCTCTTGCGCAATGTCTTTGGCGAGATTTTTCATATGGATCTTATTTTCCATAAACAGCCAAGCAATGGCGGCCGCTTCACTTTCAAGCTCTCCGTGGCGATCATTCGCCTGATTCACAAGCAGCCTATCAAGGAAAATCTTCTTAATCATTATGCTCACCAACGAAGTTGCTATCCTATTCTACCATGGGGGTTGCGAAAATCTATATTCACTCTCTGAAAAAAGCGCGCCCTTGGCAAAATGCATTCTATCATAAGAAAATCAACGCTTCCTTTAAAATTTATTGATATAGTTTCTATTGTGTTGCTTATTGCTATTCAGAGCATCATCATCTTAAAATCCTTATATAACTGATGCCAATTTCCAAGAAAAAGCTGCGACTAGGTACTCGGTACGGAAAATGAGTTAAATAAAAGGATCGGCAGTGTCGTGCTGGCGGATCAAGTAAAAAGCCTCGACCGTCGCATCCGCCAACTTGACCCAACCGGCTCGGTGCCCAAGGCGGTGCTCCAGCAGGTGCTTGCGAAATTGGCGCCCCTGCTGTTGCTCCGCCTCTGGCCCTACCCCTCAGTATCCCACCGTGAACCGCTTGCGCTCATGCTTCGGCGTCTCGATCTCGTCGGACAGCGCCACGGCGAAGTCCTCGTAGCTGATCCAACTGCGCCCCGAGCCGTCCACCAGCAGCGCGTCCTCACCCAGCCGGAACTTGCCCGTGCGCTCGCCCAACACGAATTCGGCGGACGGCGACAGGAAGGTCCAGTTCAACGCCGGCTCGGCCTTCAGGCGGTCGAGGAACTCGGTGCCTTTGGTGGCCTCGGCCTTGTAGATCTCGGGGAATTCCGGCAGGTCGAGCACGCGCACGCCCGGCGCCACCTCCAGGCTGCCGGCGCCGCCGACCACCAGATAGCGCGGCACGCCGGACCGCTTCACCGCGCCGATCAGGCTGTCGGCATCGCCCATCAGGAACATCACGGCGCTGACCACCGCGTCATGGCCGGCCAGCAGCGGGGCGAGCGTCGCGGCGTCGTTGGCATCGCCCGCCTTCACGGTCAGGCCGGGGGCGGCGGCGACCTTGGCGGGGTCGCGGACGATAGCGGTCACGCTATGGCCGCGGCGCAGCAGTTCGGCCTGGATGCGGCTGCCGGCACGGCCGGCGGCGCCGATGATGGCGATGTTCATGACGGGTGTCCTCTCACTAGGTTTCTAATAGTGACTTGATGGCTGTTTGGAAATCTGGTGTAAAGAAGGCACCTTTTCGTGACATGGTCACCCGCACGTAACCGCCGGGGCCGTTTTTCCTGGGAGTGGATGCCGATGGACAACACCCTGCTGGGCCTGGGCGGCAAGCGGCCGTCGGAGGTGGATGAACTCCCGGATGCCTATGCCTCGGCCTGTCCGACACGGCAGGCGCTGGACCGGATCGCCGACAAATGGACGGTGCTGATCCTGGGATTGCTGGAAGGCGGACCGATGCGCTTCAACCAGCTCCGCCGCGAGATCGAGGGCATCTCGCAGAAGATGCTGTCGCAGACCCTGAAAAGCCTGGAGCGCGACGGGCTGGTCAGCCGCAAGGTCTTCGCCACCGTGCCGGTCACCGTCGAATATTCCATCACGCCGTTGGGCGCGACGCTGGCCGAAACGCTGGTGCCCCTGCGGGTGTGGGCCGAGACCCACATCGCACAGATGCTTAACGCCCGCGCCGCCTATGACCGCAGCGAGGAGGATGGACCGGCCCGGCTGGACGTCGCCTAGACAGGACCGCCCCTAGACAGGACCGCGCCTAAACGTCTTCCCCAGGTTTCTTGTCCGACTCCGTCCGGCGCAGCAGGTAATCCAGCCCGCCGACCCGGAACCAGCGATAGCCATAGGCTTCCATCACCAGACAGTGGCGGCCCTCGGCGTCGGGTTCGCTGTGGTCCTCCGACAGCAGGTTGACCAGCCGGCAGGATTCTCCATGGCCGTCCACGTCCAGGACGACCTCGCAGGGCTTGTCCGACAGGTTGTGCAGCACGACGACGCCGTTGTTGCGCCAGTCATAGCGCAACGCCAGAACTTCCGGCCGGCCGGTCTTGAGGATGCGGAAGTCGCCCCAGCCGATCTCCGGGCACTCCTTGCGCATGCGGATGATGCGCTCGGTCCAGTTCAGCAGCGATTCCGGATCGCGGCGCTGGATCGCGGCGTTGATCCGCTCGTACCCGAAGACGCCGCCGCTGATCGCCCGCGCTTCCGGAGTGTCGGACTTGGTGAAGCCGCCATGCGGCTCGTCAGACCATTGCATCGGCGTGCGGGCGCACTCGCGTTCGGGCAGAGACAGGTCGTCGCCCATGCCGATCTCGTCGCCATAGCGGATGACCGGCGTCCCCGGCAGGGTGAACATCAGGCTGTAGGCCAGTTCGATCCGCCGCCGGTCGTCGTGCAGCATCGGCGCCAGCCGCCGCCGGATGCCACGGTCATAAAGCTGCATGGATTTCTCAGGCCCGAAGGCGGCGAACACCGCCTGGCGCTGCTCTTCGGTCAACCGGCCGAGGTCGAGTTCGTCGTGGTTGCGCAGGAAGCAGCCCCATTGCGCGGTGGCCGGACGCGGCTTGGTGACTTCCAACGCCTTGGCCAGCGGCCCGGTGTCGGCGGCGGCCAGCGCATAGAACAGGTGCTGGTTGACCTGGAAATTGAACATCATGTGGCAGCGGTCGCCGTCCTCGCCGAAATATTCCAGGTCGTCTTCCGGCAGGATGTTGGCCTCCGCCAGCAGCACGGCGTCGCCGCGCCGCCACTGCACGAATTCGCGGAAACTGCGCAGCATGCCGAACTGCTCCTTCGGCTTGGAGATGTCCGCCCCCTTTTCCGCGATGATGAAGGGCACGGCATCCATCCGGAACCCTGCGACGCCCAGTTGGATCCAGAATCCCATGATCTTCAGCAGTTCGGCGTGCAACTCCGGGTGCGAGGTGTTCAGGTCGGGCTGGAATTTGTAGAAGCGATGGAAATACCAGGCCTTGGCCTCGCGGTCATAGCTCCAGGTCGATTTCTGCACGCCGGGAAAGACCATGCCCTTGTCGGCATTCTCCGGCTTCTTGTCCGACCAGACGTACCAGTCGCGATATTTGCTGTCGGGATCGCTGCGGGCCTGCTGAAACCACGGATGCTGGTCGGAGGTGTGGTTGATGACCAGATCGATGATGACGCGGATGCCGCGCTGTTCGCAGGCGTGGGTGAATTCCACGAAGTCGCCCAGCGTGCCGTAGCGCGGATCGACAGTGTAGTAATCGGCGACGTCATACCCGCCGTCCTTCATCGGCGAGGTCTGGAACGGCCCCAGCCACAGGCAGGTCACCCCCAGCCCGTGCAGATAATCCAACCGGCGCAGCAGCCCCTGGAAATCGCCGATGCCGTCGGCATTGGCGTCCATGAAGGTCGACAGCGACAGATTGTAGATGACCGCGTTCTTGTACCAAAGGTCCCGGATCATGGCCGCTCCATCCCTTTTGCCGATCCCCGGCCCGAAACGGGGCCGACAGGCGGGCAACAGCGGCGGGGCCGGTTTGGTTGCGGGGGACGATCGGACTTTGGCGGCAAGCCCCCCTGCGGCAAAGTTGCAGGTCAGGCATCCGGCATCTGGCATGCAAAACTTTTTGCGATGGCATGCCAGTTTGCTTATGTTGCGGCACAGCATGACTTGGCCGTCACCGTGGGCAATCGTCGTCCGCGGGGGAGGTCGTTTGCGGTCATGCGCTGTTGTTCCTGTCGACGCCCTCCCCTCCCCGATAAGGACGTTTTCGCCATGATCGAGACCCAGGCCCTTCTGTTCCTCGCGCTGACCGGCATGATCGGCCACGCCGTCTACATGGCCAGCGGCCGCGGCGGCTTCACCGTGATCGAGCCCGAGAAGGACGAGGCCGAGGAAGAGCCGGGCATCCTGTTCTCGTCCGAGCGGTTCCAGCAGGCCGCCCGGAATGAGACCAAGTCCGACAAGGCGAAGGACCGTCCCTTCTGGATCGAATGACGAAACGGGCCGGAGCGACTTGCGCATCCCCGGCCCGCTTGCGTCAGTCGGCGTCCTGTACGGAGCCCCCCGACCGTTCCCTTACCCGTTGGCGGTGCCGGCGGCGGCCCCGACCGGGACGGAATGTCCGGTTTCACCCTGCTCCGCCCGACGCGCCATTTCGGCGTTGCGGGCATGGTGGCGGGCCAGCATCGGCTTCAAGACCAGCAGCGCACAGGCCGCCGCGGTCAGGTCCATGGTGGCGGTGACGTACAGCACGGTCGCCCAGGTGCCGGTGGCCTCCATCAGCAGGTTGCCCATCGGCACCAGCAGAGCCGCGACACCCTTGGCGCAGTACAGGACGCCGTAGATCTTGCCGGCATGCTTGGTGCCGAAGGTGTCGGCCGAGGTGGCGCTGAACAGGCTGTACACTTCGCCCCAGGCCAGGAAGACCATGCCGCTGAGGATCAGGAACATCATCGGGTCGTGGCCGAAGCGGCTCAGCATGATGATGCCGACGCCTTCCAGCGTGAAGGCGACGAACATGGTCGCCTCACGGCCGATGTGATCCGAAATGAAGCCGAACAGCGGGCGCGAGATGCCGTTCATCACGCGGTCCAGCATCAGGGCGAAGGGCAGAGCGGCCATGGTCAGGCCGAGGACGCTGACCGGGGTTTCCTTCACGCCCAGATCGTGGGCGATGACGCCCAGCTGGGCCACCGCCATCAGGCCGCCGGTGACGGTGCCGATGAACATCGCCCACATCACCCAGAACACCGGGGTGCGGATCGCCTCGCCCAGCGTGTAGTCGCGGCGGGTCTGCGCGACCTTGGTGGAGGCCTTGACCTGCTCCTTCTGCGGCATGCGCAGGAACAGCGAGGCGGCGATGATGAGGGCGCCCTGCAGCAGGCCGAACCAGAAGAAGGTGGTCTGATAACCGCTGCTGTGGATCATCGCCGAGATCGGCAGGATGGTCAGCGCCGAACCGGCACCATAGCCGCCCGCCGTCAGGCCGACCGCCAGACCGCGCTTTTCCGGGAACCACTTCAGTGCGTTGTTGACGCAGGTGGCGTAGACGCAACCGACGCCGATGCCGCCGATGGCCGAGCCGACATACAGCATTCCGAGCGAGCCGGCATAGCTGTCGACGACCCAGGACAGGCCGGTGAAGAAGCCGCCGGCGGCGACGATCACGCGGGGGCCGTATTTGTCGATGAAATAACCCTCGATCGGCGTCAGCCACGTCTGCACGACGACGAAGATGGTGAAGGCGGTCTGGATCGACGCGCGAGTCCAGCCATGGGTCGCCTGGATTTCCGGGACGAACAGCGTCCAGGCGTACTGGATGTTGGCGGCCGCCACCATGCAGACGATGCCGACGACGATCTGCGTCCAGCGGACCGCGTCGGACACCGGCGGCGCCGATGCCGCCGGTTGTGAATTCATATGAGCCATCGTGCCTCCCGATTAACTTGCCTGAGCCGGCGGCGCGGCCCCTCTCCCGGGGACCGGCGCGCCAATCACGATTGCGGAATGACCCGGACGGACCGCTCTTGTTGACGGTTCCTTTCCGGAACTCGGCGCGGATGCCGACAATCGCTCGGAGTTCGATTGTCCCGATTTAGGAATGCCAGATATGTAATCTGGTATGCCAAAACCGGGGACAAAAAGACACCGACGGACGGATCGACGCCGTAGGCATACATACAGACAAAGTAAAAGCTACAACTCGTGTCGCGCAGGATGCCCGGTCCACACCGGTTCTTGTGTCGGATCACCTGCTTTGACGTAGGTTCTGCAAAAAGAAGCCGTGCCGGTACCTGCACGGCCCCCTCGAACGAGGGTGTGCAGTCTTAGGAGATAGATAGATGCCGCCGTTTCCATAAGGAA
Source organism: Azospirillum sp. Sh1 (assembly GCF_008365135.1). NCBI lineage: Bacteria > Pseudomonadati > Pseudomonadota > Alphaproteobacteria > Rhodospirillales > Azospirillaceae > Azospirillum > Azospirillum sp. Sh1. The sequence continues at coordinate 374,538 of NZ_VTTK01000001.1, forward strand.
CCGCATCGGCGACACATGATCTTTTGCTCGGATTGTTTTGGAACTCAACAGTCCGTTTCGTCTTTCCGCATGATGGAAAAACACAGGCAGCAGCCTTGGAACCCAAGGGATGCGTCACCACGAGCCTATGGCCATGGTCGGCAAAAAATGAAACTCGGGGGTATTGAAACAGCGGACCGGCAACCCCGGGGATGGGGCGGCGGCGTCCGTCCCTGCGGTCAGGCCGGGTGGCGGACCGTCAGAAAGGCGACGCGGGTGTCGCCATAGCGGCGTTCATCGACCGCCGTAAAACCGTTGGGAAGAGGCAAGGGGTCGCGATCGGCAACCTCAACCACCGCGAGCGCGCCGTCGGCCAGCCAGCCGGCGCGCAGCAACCCCTCCAGCGCACGCGGCGCCAGCCCCTGGCCATAGGGCGGGTCGAGGAAGGCCAGCATGCAGGCGCGGGACGCCGGGGGTGGCTTGGTGGCATCGGCGCGCAGGATTTGGGCGCTCGCCGCTTCGCGCAGCGCCTCGACATTGGCGCGCACGGCGTCCAGCGCCGGCCAGCCCATGTCGAGGAAGCCGCACCAGGACGCCCCGCGCGACAGGGCTTCCAGCCCCAGCGCGCCGGTGCCACAGAAAGCGTCGACGACCGCGACGCCCTCGAACTCGGGCGCCCAGTCGGCATGGGCCAGGATGTTGAAGATGGCTTGCCGGGTGCGGTCGGTGGTGGGACGGGTGTCGCGCCCGCCCGGCGCCACCAGACTGCGGCCGCGGTGCTTACCGCCGACGATCCGCACGCGGGCGCTCCGTCCGTCCGCCGGCACCGCCACCGGACCTGTCGCCGCCACCCTTCGGCCCGCCCCGCGGCGCCGGGCCGGCACCCTTCGGGCCGCTCCCCTTCGGGCCAGCGGACTTGGATCCGGCAGATTTGAGCCCGGCAGGTTTGGGGCCTGCCGCCTTGGACTCGGCCGCCTTGAAACCCGGAGCCTTGCCGTCCCTGGGCTTGGCGTCCCTCGGCTTGGCATCCCGCGAACGGGCACCTTCGGAGCGCGGGGACTCGGACCGGGCCGCGTCGGGCCGCCGGGCGTCGGACCGGGTGCCATCCGGCTTGCCGGGACGGCCCGGCTTGGCCGCCGCACCACCGCCGAGAGACAGGGTGCCGCGGGTCGATGCGCCACGCCGGGCCGGCTTCGCCTCTTCGGTGCGGGCGGCTTCGGCCTCATGCCGCTTGGTGGCGGAGCGCGGCGCGCGCTTCGGAGCGGTCTTGGCGTCCGTCTTGGCGTCCGCCTTCGCATCCGTCTTGCCGGTCGCACGGCCGCCGGAAGCCGCCTTCGCCGGAGCGGCCTTCACCGCCGCATCGGCTCTCGCCTTGGCGCGCTGCTTGGTCCCGGATTCTGCCGGCTCCGCCCCTTCCGGCGTGCCGAAGAAGGGGGCGATCTGTTCGCGGACGACGCGCTTCGGCACCTCCTCGACGGCGCCCTCCTCCAGCTTGCCGAGCTGGAAAGGACCATAGGCGACGCGGATCAGCCGGTTCACCTGGAGCCCCAGCGACTCCATGACCTTGCGGATCTCGCGGTTCTTGCCTTCCTTGAGGCTGACGGTCAGCCAGGCATTGCGACCTTGGATGCGGTCCAGCGCGGCCTCGATCGGGCCGTACTTCACGCCTTCGATGGTCGGCCCCTTCTCCAGCGCCGCCAGTTGCCTCTCGTCCACCTCGCCGAAGACGCGCACGCGGTAGCGGCGGGTCCAGCCAGTGGCCGGCAGTTCCAGGAAGCGGGCCAGCTCGCCGTCGTTGGTCAGCAGCAGCAGCCCCTCGGTCGTCAAATCGAGACGGCCGATGGAGACCACGCGCGGCAGTTCGGGCGGCAGGCGATCGAAGACGGTTTCGCGCCCCTTTTCGTCGCGGGCGGTGGTGACCAGCCCCGACGGCTTGTGATAGCGCCACAGACGGGCCGGCTCCGGTTCCGGAATGACCTTGCCGTCGACCTGCACGATGTCGCCGGAGCGGACCACGCAGGCGGGGCTGTCGAGCACGCGGCTGTTGACCGCGACGCGGCCCTCGGCGATCCAGCGTTCGGCGTCGCGGCGCGAGCAGAGCCCGGCGCGCGCCAGTCGCTTGGCGATGCGTTCGCCGCCGTCGGCAGCGGAGCCGGCGGCAGAGGTGGCGGATTTGGATTTCTTGGCGGTATCGGAGCGGTCCATGGCCGGACCATAGGGCCTGGACGCGCCGCCCGCAACACGAGTCCAGCGCCCGGACACCGGAATCCGGTTGACGCGCTCCCGGCGGGGTTGGCACCCTGCCCGGCCATGCCGTCTCCCCGCTATATGGACCTCGCCTTCGCCGCCGCCGAGGCCGCCGCCGCGCGTGGCGAGGTGCCGGTCGGCGCCGTCGTCGTCGACCCCGCGACGGGCGCCATCCTCGCCACCGCCGGCAACCGCACCGAGGAGCTGTGCGACCCCTCCGCCCATGCCGAGTTGCTGGCGATCCGCGAGGCTTGCGCCGCCCGCGGCCAGCCCCGCCTGCCCGGCTGCGACCTCTACGTGACGCTGGAACCCTGCGCGCTGTGCGCCGCGGCGATCAGCTTCGCCCGCATCCGGCGGGTCTATTACGGCGCCTATGATCCCAAGGGGGGCGCCGTCGATCACGGCCCGCGCTTCTTCACGCAGCCGACCTGCCACCACGCGCCGGAAGTCTACAGCGGCATCGGCGAGACGCGGGCGGGCGCGCTGCTGCGGGGGTTCTTCAGGGAACGGCGGTGAGCCTGCCTCCCGGTATCATGGACTGCGCGCGCAATATTGCTTCCCGTGTCAGGCAATAGAATTTCTTCAATGCGGCAGCAAATGGCACGCCTTCATTCGTAGTGAGCACGGATGAAGATCCCCGATCCTCAACAACCACGGAGATGTAACGTGTAACAACCAATTAGTCTGTTAAGTGTTTGTTCAGCGAATATATGCCGATGATGCGCTGACCGCTTTAAGCCATCAGGAGTCGCAAATGTTGTCGTTCCGCAAGCCACAGGACAATCAGGCCGCCGAAGAGCTGGCTCTGCTGGGGCGCCATGCGGGTGTCGGGCTGTGGGACGCAGTGATCCACAACGGCGATCCGATGCATGCGCAAAGCCGTTGGCACTGGTCGCCGGAGTTCCGCCGCCTCGTCGGATTCGACCGCGACGACACCGTTGGTTTCCCCAACGTCGTCAATTCCTGGGCCGACCGGCTGCATCCGGACGATGCGAAGCGGACTTTCGACGCCTTCATGGCCTGCCTGAACGACCGTAGCGGACGCACCGGCTATGACGTGAATTACCGGCTGAAGGTGAAGGACGGCAGCTATCGCTGGTTTCGCGCCATCGGCGGCGTCGCCCGCGACAGCAGCGGTCGGGCGCTGCGTGCCTGCGGCTCCCTGATCGACATCGATGCCGAGCGCAATGAGCTGGAGCGGGCCAAGCTGCTCGACCGCCATGCCGGCGTCGGGCTGTGGGATGCGCGGTCTTCCACAATGGCGATCCGATGCATGCGCAGAGCCGCTGGCACTGGTCGCCGGAATTCCGCCGTCTCGCCGGATTCGACCGCGACGACACGGGCGGCTTCCCCAACGTCGTCAATTCCTGGTCTGACCGGCTGCATCCGGACGACGCCAAACGGACCTTCGACGCCTTCATGGCCTGCCTGAACGACCGCAGCGGACGCACCGGATACGATGTCGATTACCGGCTGAAGGTGAAGGACGGCAGCTATCGCTGGTTCCGCGCCATCGGCGGCGTCGCCCGCGACAACAACGGCGTGGCGTTGCGCGCCTGCGGATCGCTGATCGACATTGATGCGGAGAAGCTGGCCGAGCTGCGGCAGGTGGAGATGGACGGCGAGCGCCGCCGCACCGTGTCCGGCCTTGCCGAATCGCTGGACCGCGAGGTCGGCACCGCCGCCGACCGCGCCACCGCCAACGCCCAGACCGTCGCCGCCGCGACGGAGGAACTGTCGGCCTCCATTTCCGACATCAGCAACCGCGCCAACGAGGCGTCGGGCGCCTCGCTGAAGGCGTCGGAGGAGGCGTCGCGCACCAACGCCGCGGTGGAAGCCCTGGTCACCTCGGCCGAGCGCATCGGCGCCATCACCAAGCTGATCAACAGCATCGCCTCGCAGACCAACCTGCTGGCCCTGAACGCAACCATCGAAGCCGCCCGTGCCGGCGAAGCCGGCCGCGGCTTCGCCGTCGTGGCGAACGAGGTGAAGTCGCTGGCCCAGCAGAGCGGCAGCGCCGCAGACGACATCGCGGCGCAGATCGCCTCGGTCCAGCAGGAGGCACTGCATGCGGTGGACGCCATCCGCCGTATCGGCGCCATCGTCACCGACGTCCAGCAGATCTCCACCACCATCGCCGCCGCCGTATCGCAGCAGGAATCGGCGACCAAGGAGATCGCCCACAGCGTCACCCGCGTGGTTCGCGACATCGAGGTGGTGTCGCAGAACATCGCGTCCGCGTCGGAGCGTCTGCGGGCGTAAATGCGGACATGAAAAGGGGGCGCAGCGATGCGCCCCTTCTCGATCTTCTGCGACCGCAATGATCCAAACTGAAGGATTCGTCAAGAAGATCAGGCAGTTACGCCATTTTTAAGCCAAAATATTGCCTACCCTCCTGCCATCATTATTCCTAATATTGGAAAACCATCAGATTTTTACTTGAAAATTCGGCATGCATTGCCGGCAACGAGCCAGAAGGTTGAAGCGCTTGTCGCTGTGATGCTGATTACACGCACGCGAAATTCGACCTCTTCGCCATGACGCTCAAGATATTCTTGAATCCAACCCTTCTTACTTTTTGTCGAAAGGTGACGATGTCTCCACCACATAAACCATCCAAGGAAAATGCCCGCCGCCATAGCAATTACAATTGCCAATATCCGCTCTCTGACAAAATCAGCATGAACTCCTAAGAATACATAGATAACAAAGAACAATGATATCGGAATGATGAAGCTAAATATCTTGTTAGCCACCACTTGATGATTTGCCACCGTCGGATACATTCTAATAAAATCATCAACTCTCGATACTGTAATCCACGCGAACAAACCTATTGAAATTGCGATATCCAGCGCTAAGCGTAATTTTGTTGGATTTGGACAAAGGTCAGCTGCCATATTACTCTCCAGTTATTGTAAAGATCAAAGAAATTCCGAAAACTGCAGAATGTTTAACGGATACAGCCCCAAGCTGATATGGAATCCGCGCACAACACCGCAGATGGTCATTCAATTTTACCGCCCCACCGCCCGCCAGCCGATGTCGCGGCGGCAGAAGCCGTCTGGCCAGTCCAGCGCATCCACCGCCTTGTAGGCCGCCGCCTGCGCCGCCGCGACCGTCGGCGCCAGAGCGGTCACGCCCAGCACCCGGCCGCCGACCGACAGCACCCGGCCGTCCTCGGCGCGCTTGGTGCCTGCGTGGAAGACGGTCACATTCTCCACCGCGCCGGCCTTGTCCAGACCGCGAATCTCGGTGTTCTTGGCGTAGTCGCCGGGGTAGCCGTTGGCCGCCATCACCACGCACAGCGCGGTCTGGTCGTGCCAGCGCAGGTCGATGCTGTCCAGCACCCCGTCGGCCGCCGCCACCAGAGCGGCCAGCGCGTCCGACTTCAGCCGCATCATCAGCGTCTGGCATTCCGGGTCGCCGAAGCGGACGTTGAACTCCAGCGTCTTCGGCACCGGGCCGTCCGGCGTCCGCATGATCATCAGGCCGGCGAACAGCACGCCCTTGAAGGGCTTGCCTTCCGCCGCCATGCCCTTGACCGTCGGCAGGATGATCTCGCGCATCACGCGGTCCTGCAGGTCAGCGGTCAATACCGGGGCCGGGGAATAGGCGCCCATGCCGCCGGTGTTGGGGCCGGTGTCGCCGTCGCCGACCGCCTTGTGGTCCTGGGCCGATGCCAGCGGCAGCGCGTTCTCGCCGTCGCACAGCGCGAAGAAGCTGACCTCCTCGCCGTCCAGGAACTCCTCCACCACCACTTCCGCCCCGGCGGCGCCGAAGCGGCCGCCGACGAGCGCGTCGTCGATGGCCTCGAACGCCTCCTGCTCGGTGCGGGCGACGGTGACGCCCTTGCCGGCAGCCAGCCCGTCGGCCTTCACCACGATGGGCGCGCCATGCTTGCGGACATAGGCCTTGGCGGCTTCCGGGTCCTTGAAGCGCTCGTAGAAGGCGGTGGGCACCCCGTATTTCGCCAGGATGTCCTTCATGAAGCCCTTGGAACCCTCAAGCTCCGCCGCCGCCGCGCTCGGCCCGAAGGCCTTGACGCCCAGGGCGGTCAGCCTGTCGACCAGACCCAGCACCAGCGGGCCTTCCGGGCCGACGACGACGAAGTCGATGGCGTTGTCCTGGACAAAGCGCACCAGCGCGTCGACATCCTCCGACCCGATGGGAACCAGCGTGGCGACATCGGCGATGCCGGCATTGCCCGGCGCGCAATAGAGCGCGTCGCACAGCGGCGAATTGGAAATGGCCCAGCAGAGCGCGTGCTCACGACCGCCCGATCCGACGACGAGGACTTTCATGGAGTGGCGCTCCTTCCGCCTTGTTGCGATCTGCGCGCCTTGTATCATGGCGGCGCCCCAACTCAAGAGCGCCATGACGTCCGAAAACGCACCCCTCATCGCCCCCGAACCGCGCCCCGGCTCCAACCTTCCGGAATTCACCGTCGGCGACCTCGCCCGCCGGCTGAAGCGCAGCATCGAGGAGGAATTCGGCTTCGTCCGCGTCCGCGGCGAGATCAGCCAGCCGAAGAAGCACAGCTCCGGCCACTGCTACATGCGCCTCAAGGACGACACCGCGGTGATCGAGGCGGTGTGCTGGCGCGGTACCATGGCAAAGCTGGCGGTCAGGCCGGAGGAAGGGCTGGAGGTCATCATCACCGGACGGATGACGACCTACCCCGGCCGTTCACAGTACCAGCTGATCGTCGAGTCGATGGAACTGGCCGGCGAAGGCGCGCTTCTGAAAATGCTGGAGGAGCGCAAGCGCCGGCTTGCGGCGGAGGGACTGTTCGACCCCGCCCGCAAGAAGCGCATCCCCTTCCTGCCGGACGTGATCGGTGTGGTCACCTCCCCCACCGGCGCGGTCATCCGCGACATCCTGCACCGGCTGAACGACCGCTTCCCCCGCCATGTCCTGCTGTGGCCGGTCGCCGTCCAGGGCGAACGCGCGGCGGCCGAGGTGACGGCGGCCATCGAGGGCTTCAACCGCATCCAGCCGGGGGAGCGCATTCCCCGCCCGGACCTGATCATCGTGGCGCGGGGCGGCGGCTCGCTGGAAGACTTGATGGCCTTCAACGAGGAGAATGTCGTCCGCGCCGCGGCGGCCAGCGCGATCCCGCTGATCTCCGCCGTCGGGCACGAGACCGATACCACGCTGATCGACTTCGCGTCGGACCTGCGCGCGCCCACCCCGACCGCCGCCGCAGAAATGGCGGTGCCGGTGCGTGGCGAACTGCTGGCCCAGATCCTGGACGATGAGCGCCGCCTCATCGCCTGCGCCTCGCGCGCGGTGGCGGATCGCCGCAACCGGGTGGAGGGGCTGGCCCGTGGCCTTGGCGATCCCCGCGCCCTGCTGGAAGGCCATGCCCAGCGCCTGGACGACCGGGCGGAACGCCTGAACCTCGCCGCCTCGGCCCTGTTGGAGCGGCGCCGCACCCGTGTCGGCGAGCTGGCCGCCAAGCTGCGCCACCCGCGGGAGAAGCTGGCCCAGGCCGACCAGAAGCTGGCGTCGGAGAGCCGCGCGTTCGACTCGGCCCTGCGCCATGCGGTGACCACAGCCGGCGGACGCTTCGAGCGTGTCGCCGGCCGGCTGTCGCTGACCCCGGCGCGGGTGAAGCTGGCGGACGGCGAACGCCGGATCGCCGACCTGACGCCGCGCCTCGACCGCAGCTATGCCAAGGGGGTCGCCGACAAGGCGGCGAAGCTGGCGTCGCTCGGCCAACTGCTGGAAAGTTACAGCTACAAGGGCGTGCTGGCCCGCGGCTTCGCGCTGGTCGAAGACCGCGACGGCCGCCCGGTGACCCGCGCCGATCAGGCGACGCCGGGGCTGAGCGTCAACATCGTCTTCGCCGATGACGCCAAAGTTGCCGCAACCATCGACGGCGGCGCCCCTAAGGCGGAGGTCAAGACCGAGTCGCCGGCGGAGGCCAAGCCGGAGAAGAAGGCGACACCGCGCAAGCCGCGGGTGGTGCCGGTGCAGGGGACACTTTTCTGAGGTCGGAAGCCGCGCCCGTCCGACACGGGCGCGGCTTCCGACGCGGTCACACCGCGCCGGCGAAGCTCCAGCGCAGGGTCTCGCCGCTGCGGAACGGGAGGACGGCGTCGCCCTCGCTGACCAGGATCAGGTCGGGTGCGACCGATGGGCGGCGTTCCAGAGCGACGCGCTCCTCGCTGACCGGCATGTTGTAGAAACGCGGGCCGTTGATGCTGGCGAAGGCCTCCAGCCTGTCGAGCGCGCCGGCCTCGTCGAACGCCTCGGCATAGAGTTCCAGCGCGTTGGCGGCGGTGAAGCAGCCGGCGCAACCGCAGGCGGCTTCCTTGGCGGTCACCGTGTGCGGGGCCGTGTCGGTGCCCAGGAAGAACGGCCCCTCGCCGGAGATCGCCGCCTCGACCAGCGCCACCCGGTGCGTCTCGCGCTTGGCGATCGGCAGGCAGTAGAGGTGCGGACGGATGCCGCCCTGGAAGATGTGGCTGCGGTTGATCAGCAGATGGTGCGCGGTGATGGTGGCGCCGATCCGGCCGCTGGCGGCATGGGCGCGGACGAACTGCACGGCGTCGGCCGTGGTCACATGCTCCAGCACCACGCGCAGGGTCTTATGACGCTCCATCAGCGGGGCCAGGATGGTGTCGATGAACACCGCCTCGCGGTCGAAGATGTCGACGGACTGGTCGGTCACCTCGCCATGGATCAGCAGCGGCATGCCGATCTCCGCCATGCGCTCCAGCACCGGGGCGATGCGGGCGATGTCGGTGACGCCATGGGCGCTGTTGGTGGTGGCGTTGGCGGGATAGAGCTTGGCGGCGGCGAACACACCGTCCTTGAAGCCCTGGGCCAGATCGTCGGCATCGGTGCCGTCGGTCAGATAGGCGGTCATCAGCGGCGTGAAATCCACGCCGTCCGGCAGGGCCGCCAGGATGCGCTCGCGATAGGCCACGGCATCGGCGGCCGTCGCCACCGGCGGCTTCAGGTTCGGCATGACGATGGCGCGGCCAAACTGGCGGGCGGTGAAGGGCAGAACCGCCTTCAGCATGGCGCCGTCGCGCAGATGGACATGCCAGTCGTCGGGGCGGCGGATGACAAGGCGGTCGTTGGGCATGGATCGGGTCCCGGCGCTGATGTCGAGGGGCGGTGAGCTTGGACGACGTTCTATCGCCATCGCCGCGGCATCTCAACAGAGGCGGGCCCCGGACCGGAAACATGGGCCGGAAACACAAGACAAAACCGGAAGCCCCCCGCCGGCCGGCGTTGGCGGGGGGCTGGCCGTCTGTCCGGGACTTTACTGGATGGTGGTCGAGGTCTTCACCCCCAGGATGTTGTCGATCTTCGCGGCCTGCTCGGCGGTCACCGGCTTGCCGCCGATGGTGGCGAGCTGCTGCCGTGCCTCGGCCACCGCCTTGTCGCGGGCAGCGCTGTCCTTCAGCGCATGGGCGGCCAGCATCTGCTCGTGATACTTGTCGAGCTGGACGGTCAGCTGGTCGGTCGGCTTGGCGCCCAGTTCCTTGGCGACGGCATCGGCCTGGGTCTTGGTCACCTCGGCCTTCGGGGTGGCCGCGACCTGTTCATGCTTGGTCTTGCCGGCATCGGCCTTGGTGGCATCGACCTTCGGAACCTCGTGCTTGGTGGCTTCGGTCTTGGTGGCCTCGGTCTTGGTGACGGCCTTCTGGTCGGTCTTCTGCTCGACCTTCGGAGCCGTGGTGGAGTCGGTCGTCGCGGCGGGGGCGGACGCGGCCGGCGTGGCCGGAACGACCGTTGCGGCACCCGCGCTCAGCACGGGGGCTGCCGCCATCATGGCAGCAAACGCAAAGGTCGAAACGGACGAGCGGATACGCGACCCGAAGACGGTGCCGGACATTTGGTTTCTCCATTTCGGTGAGCGATCCTCGTTGCGGGATCGTGCTTAGATGAACGCTGCCCCGCTGCCATTCATTCCACGCCCTTCCAAAAAATTTTCGCCCCAACCGAAAAATTTTCCGGCGCAGGTGACGGGGCCGGCGAAAGGGGCTAGAAAACGCACGCTTTTCCTATCCAAGCGCGGACCTTCTCCGATGAGCCTGATCACGCCCCGCACCCCGCCCGGAACGATGGAGCTGCTGCCGCGCCAGCAGGTGGCCTTCCAGCGCATGCTGGACACCATCCGCCGCGGTTACGAGCGGTTCGGCTTCGTCCCCGTCGAAACCCCGGTGTTCGAGACGGTGGACACGCTGCTGACCAAGTCGGGCGGCGAGACGGAGAAGCAGGTCTATTTCGTCCAGTCCACCGGCGCCATCCAGCAGGGCAACAAGCCGGAACTGGCCCTGCGCTTCGACCTGACCGTGCCGCTCGCCCGCTATGTGGCGGAGCATGAGCGCGACCTCGCCTTTCCCTTCCGCCGCTATCAGATCCAGCGGGTCTATCGCGGCGAGCGGGCGCAGCGCGGGCGCTTCCGCGAATTCTACCAGTGCGACATCGACGTGATCGGCAAGGACAGCCTGTCCGCCCATTACGACGCCGAGATCCCGGCGGTGATCCACCATGTCTTCACCGAGCTGAACTTCGGCGGCTTCACCATCAACGTGAACAACCGCAAGATCCTGCTGGGCCTGCTCGACGGCCTTGGCGTCGCCGACGCCGACACCCGCGTGCTGGTGCTGCGCGAGATCGACAAGCTGGACAAGATCGGCCGCGACAAGGTGCGCGACAGCCTGCTGGGCCTGGGCGTCACCGAGCATGCCGCCGACACCATCCTGTCGCTGATCGACATGAAGGGCACCAACGCCGAGACGCTGGCGGCGCTGGGCGCGCTGGACATCGAGAACGCCATCTTCCGCGAAGGCGTCGGCGAACTGACCACCGTCATCGAAGGCCTCAAGGCCTTCCAGGTGCCGGAGGGCACGGTGCGCATCAACCTCGCCATCGCGCGGGGCCTCGATTACTACACCGGCACCGTCTACGAGACCTTCCTGAACGACCATCCCGGCATCGGCTCGGTCTGCTCCGGCGGGCGTTACGAGAATCTCGCCAGCCACTACACCAAGTCGAAACTGCCGGGCGTTGGCATCTCCATCGGCGCCACCCGCCTGTTTTACCAGCTCATGGAGGCCGGCCTCATCAAGGACGCCGCCCCCACCGCCCAGGTGCTGGTGACCCAGATGGACCCCGCCCTGTCAGCCGACTATTTCCGCATGGCCAGCGAGCTGCGCGCCGCCGGCATCAACACGGAAATCCAGCTGGACGGCGGCAAGATCGCCAAGCAGATGAAATACGCCGACCGCGCCGGCATCCCCGTCGTCCTGCTGATGGGCTCCGACGAGAAAGCCCGCGGCACCGCGACGCTGAAGCATCTGGTCAAGGGCGAGCAGGTCGAGGTCCCGCTGGCCGAGTTGGCGGCGCGGGCGAAGGCGCTGCTGGAGGGGTGAGGCGCCCCGTCGTCGCCCGAAGCCGCGCATGATAGAATAAACATTGGATGATTTCACCGACGATCCCGGAGTCGTCGGTGTCGTCCCAACGTTCCAACGCCAACGAGCGCGGCCATGTCAGCAACGAACTTTAATACGAAGAACGATACGTTCCGTAAGCTGATGGGCAACGGCCTGACCTACCGTGTGCCCCGTTTCCAGCGCGACTACAGTTGGGGGGAAGAGGAGTGGGACGACCTCTGGCAGGACATCATTGGAACAGTTAAGGAAGGTGGAGAGCCGGCCCACTACATGGGCTATCTCGTGCTCCAATCTTCCGATGATAAATTGTATGACGTCATCGATGGACAACAGCGTCTAACGACGCTGAACATCATTGTGCTCACGGCCCTTCGGCAACTGAAGAAACTGGTCGAACAGGGCCGAGACGCCGATACGGCACAAAAACGTCTGGACGGCCTGCGGCAGACCTACATCGGATACCTCGATCCGGTGACGCTGGTCGCACGCTCGAAGCTGTCTTTGAACCGCAACAATGACACCTATTTTCAGACCTACCTTGTGCCTCTGGTCGACAACCCACCACAGCGAGGGATCAAGCCCTCGGAAAACCTCCTTCGTCGGGCATTCGAATGGTTCGGAGGCCGCCTCCAGGACTATCTGCAAGGCGCAACAGATCCGGGAATGGAAATAGCTCGTCTGATCGATACGATGAGCGATCGCCTGTTCTTCACAGTAATAACCGTGACCGACGAACTGAACGCATACAAGGTATTCGAAACCTTGAACGCACGAGGTGTCCGGCTGTCGGCAACGGATCTTCTGAAGAACTACCTGTTCTCGGTCTTGCATCGCGAAGAGCAGCACGAGCACGAGTTGATGGTCCTGGACAACCGATGGGAGCGGATCGTCGGACGTCTGGCCGCCGCCAGCCTTCCGGATTTCCTGCGCTTCCATTGGATCAGCCGTCGCAACTTCGTCCGGCAAACCGATCTCTTCAAGGCCGTGCGCAGCGAGATCAAGGTTCGATCCGACGTCTTCTCCCTTCTGAATGCCATGGATGAAGACATCGACACCTATCTGGCGTTGACCAGCCCCGAGGGCTCCAATTGGTCGCAAAGCGCCAAAGACTGCGCCCGGATCATCAAGACGTTCAGCGTCCGACAGCCATTCCCGTTGTTGATGGCGGCCAAAAGACGGTTGAACGAGACGGACTTCGAGAAGCTTCTCAAAGCCACCGTCGTTATTTCATTCCGCTACAACGTGATCGGCGGCCTTCTTCCTGCCGAGCAGGAGCGCACTTACCATGCGGAAGCCCAGAGGATCAGCAAGGGAGAACACGGAACACTGCAGCAGATACTCGAAGGACTGCGCGGAGTTTACGTTTCCGATGCAAGTTTCAACGCCGCTTTTTCTGAGAAGTCGATCGGAACTCTGCAAAATCGCAACCGCAAGATCGTCTGCTATATCCTGTGCTCATTGGAACGGCAAATGTCAGGCATCGACCTGGACTATGAAAGCAGCAGTTTCAACGTCGAGCACATCTGCCCGGTGAATCCCAGCGGTGGCTGGAGCGCGTTTACCGACGAAGAGGTTGAAACACTGACATCCCGATTGGGAAATATGACGCTTCTCCAAACGAGCACCAATAAGCGACTTGGCAACGCCGAATACGTTGACAAACGTCCGATCTATGCGGAGAGCATCTACGCCCTGACGCGAGAAATTGCGGATAAACATGAGGAATGGACTCCGCGGGCAATCAGCCAGCGTCAGAAGGCCATGGCCAAGATCGCAACCGCTGTGTGGCGCGTGCCCCAACTCTCGTGAGCTTCGCTCCTTAAACCCATATTAACCAAAACACCTCTACTGTCCGGGCCGAAACCGGCCGTATCGGTCGGGTGGCAGGGGGCGTGCATCCGGCATGGCGCAGGGTGTCATGGCGCAAGGTTCGGTCCAAGGCTGGGCGCGGGCGGGCACATGGGCCCGGCGGGCGGCGATCGGCGTGACGCTGGCGACCACCATGGCCGCTGCCGGCTATGCCGGCTGGCGGGAGATGGAGACCTCGCGCCTCCAGGCCCGGCTGCTGTCCGGCGTCGCCCAGTCGATGACCGTGTCCTTGCGCGAAGGCCCCAACCCGCAGGCCCGCTATCCCAAGCATGGGCCGTACAACGAGCGGCTCGGCTACACCGCCCTGCCCGGCCAACTCGACACGCTGACCCATGACGTCTATGCGATCGAGCAGCAGGCGGTGCTGTCGCCGGCGCTCGACCGTTTCATGGCCGGCGGCGGCTTTCCGATCTATCGCGAGAAGACGCAGGCCGGGCTGACCCTGCTCGACCGCAACGGCGCCGTCATGTATTCGGCGCGCTATCCCGAACGGGTGTTCGACGGCTTCGACGATGTGCCGAAGCTGGTCGCCGACACGCTGCTGTTCATCGAGAATCGCGAGCTGCTGGACGCCGACCAGCCGCGCCGCAATCCGGCGGTGGAATGGGACCGCTTCGGCGCCGCGGTGGCGATGCTGCCCCTGCAGATGGTCCGGCCGGGCCAGCGTTCCCCCGGCGGCTCGACGCTCGCCACCCAGATCGAGAAATACCGCCACTCTCCCGACGGCCAGACCACCGGCAGCGTGGAGAAGCTGCGCCAGATGGCATCGGCCAGCGTCCGCGCCTATAGCGACGGCGAGGATACCACGCTGGCCCGCCGCCGCATCCTGGTCGATTACCTGAACTCCACCCCGCTGACGGCAAGGGTCGGCTTCGGCGAGGTGAACGGGTTGGGCGACGGGCTGTGGGCCTGGTTCGGCACCGACCTGTCGATCGCCAAGCGCGTGCTGGCCGAACCGGCACCGGACCTTCGCACCCTGAAGCTGAAGGCGCTGGCCTACAAGCAGGTGCTGGCCCTGCTGCTGGCCCAGCGGCGGCCCTCCTATTACCTGATCCAGGACCGCGCGGCGCTCGACCGGCTGGCCGACGCCCATCTGCGGGCGCTGGCGCAGGCCGGGGTGATCGATCCGGCGTTGCGCGACGCCGCCATCGCCACGCCGCTGGCCTTCCGCGAGGAGGCGCCGACCGCCCCCGCCACCTCCTTCGTCGAGCAGAAGGCGACCAACGCCATCCGCGCCCGGCTGCTGGGCATGCTCGGCGTTTCCAACCTTTATGCGCTCGACCGGCTCGACCTCACCGCGCAATCCACCCTGGATGCCGAGACGCAGGCGCGCGTGGTGGAGGTGCTGGGCAAGCTGAACGAGCCCGATTTTGCCCGCTCGCTTGGGTTGACCGGCGAACGGCTGCTCGACGCCCGCAACAACGACCTGTCCAAGCTGGTCTACTCGATCACGCTGTACGAGCGGGGTCCGGAGGCCAATTACCTGCGCGTCCAGGCCGACAATCTCGACCAGCCGCTGGACATCAACGACGGGGCGAAGCTCGACCTCGGCTCCACCGCCAAGCTGCGCACGCTGACGACCTATCTGGAGATCGTCGCCGAACTGCACAGCCGCTACGCCCACCTGCCGAAAGACCTGCTGGCGGATGTCGAGGACGAGGCGTCGGACAACCTGACCCGCTGGGCCACCTCCTGGCTGGCCTCGGCCCCAGACCGCCGGCTGCCGGCCATGCTGGACGCGGCGATGGAGCGGCGCTATTCCGCCGGCCCCGGCGAGGTGTTCTTCACCGGCGGCGGCCAGCACAGCTTCGTGAACTTCAACAAGGACGACAACGGCCGCATCCTGACCGTGCAGGAGGCGTTGCGGAACAGCGTCAACCTGCCCTTCATCCGGCTGATGCGCGACGTCGTCCAGTTCTATATGGACGAGGGGGCCGACGACGGCGCCGACATCCTGCGCTCGCCCGACCACCCGGCCCGGCAGGCCTATCTTGCCCGCTTCGCCGACCGCGAGGGATCGGACTTCCTCAACCGCTTCTACAACGATTACCGCAAGCGCACGCCGGACGAGGCGCTGGCCCGGCTGGCAACCCGCTCGCGCCCGGTGCCGCACCGGCTGGCGGTGATCTTCCGCAGCGTGCGGCCCAAGGCCGGCCTGGCCGAATTCTCGGCCTTCCTGCGCGCCCGGCTGCCGAAGATGGCGCTGTCCGACGGGCAGCTTTCGGCGCTCTACGCCAAATACGGGCCGGATCGCTTCCCGCTGAACGACCTCGGCTATCTCGCCCGCGTCCATCCGCTGGAGCTGTGGCTCGTCGCCTACCTCCAGCAGCATCCCGGCGCCACGCGGGCCGAGGTGCTGGCGGCCAGCGCCGACGAACGCCAGGAAAGCTATCGCTGGCTGTTCAAGAAGGGCATGGCCGCCCAGAACACCCGCATCCGCATCGGGCTGGAGGAGGAGGCGTTCCAGCGCATCACCGCCCAGTGGCGCAGCGTCGGCTACCCTTTCGAAACGCTGGTGCCGTCGCTGGCGACCGCCATCGGCAGCTCGGCCGACCGCCCGGCGGCGCTGGCGGAGCTGATGGGGCTGATCCTGAACGACGGGGTGCGCCAGCCGACGGTGAAGATCCGCTCGCTGCATTTCGCCGCCGGCACGCCCTACGAGGCGAAGCTGGGGCTGGGGCCGCTGAAGGGCGAGCGCGTGCTGCGGCCGGAGGTGTGCGCCACCCTGCGCCGCGCCCTGATGGACGTGGCGCAGAACGGCACCGCCAAGCGGGTCTGGGGCTCCTTCAAGGACCCGGCCGGCATGCCGATCCCGATGGGCGGCAAGACCGGCACCGGCGACCATCGGCTGGACCGCTGGGGGCCGGGCGGCGTGCTGATCGAATCGAAAGCGGTCAACCGCACGGCGACCTTCGTCTTCTACATCGGCGACCGCTTCTTCGGGACGATGACCGCCTTCGTCCATGGGCCGGAGGCCGACAACTACCGCTTCACCAGCGCCCTGCCCGCCCAGCTTCTGAAAAGCCTCGCCCCGGCGCTGCAGCCGCTGATCGACCAGGGCGCCACCCGCACCGCCGATACGCGCGCGATGCCGACCGGCCTGTAAGGCGGACAGACCGGCCTATTACAGCCGGGCCTATTGCAGCCTGGTGGCGGCGATCTTGGCGGCGTCGACCGGGGTGGCGGTGCAGCCGCCCAGCGTCGGGCCGACCGGAAGCTCGCCGAAGGCGGCCAGTGCACCTTCCGCCTTCAGCCGGCCGACGAAACCGGGCTCCACCCCGCGGGCGACCCAGGCGAACCCGAGCCAGGTGGAGCGCACCGGCTCGCCGCCCGCCCGCACCATCGCCGTCATCGCCTCGGCATCGCTGGTGCCGGGGGAGAAGACCGCCAGCATCATCCCGTCGGTCGCATCCGGCAGCGCGGCGCGCTGCAGCGACAGCCCCATCAGCCCGGCCCAGACCAGCAGGATGCCGCCCAGCAGCGCCGCGGCAAGTCCGTGGCCGATGGGAAGTCCGGAAGAGGATTGGGCGGGGCTGTCGCTCATGGTGGTCTACCTTACGCCTTCGCCTCGGCCGCCGCCAGCGACGGGGCCGGCTTCTCGGCGATCGGCCAGTGGATGATGGTCGCGAACATGGCCAGCGCCACGCCCAGCCACCAGACGACGTCGTAGGATCCCGTGCGCTCGTACAGCACGCCGCCGAGCCAGACGCCCAGGAAACCGCCGACCTGATGGCTGAAGAAGGCGAAGCCGTAGAGCGTGCCCATGTAGCGGGTGCCGAACATCAGCGCGACGAGGCCGGAGGTCGGCGGCACGGTGGACAGCCACAGCAGGCCCATCACCGCGGCATAGGCGATGACGGTGACCGGCGAGATTGGCAGCAGGATGAAGATCGCCGTGGCGATGCCGCGCGAGAAATAGTTGCCGCACAGCAGATAGCGCTTGCTGACCTTGCCCGCGAGAATGCCGGACGCGTAGGAGCCGACGACGTTGAACAGGCCGATCAGCGCCAGCGCCCAGGCGGCCAGCGTCGGGCTGATGCCCGCCTCTGTCAGGTAGGGCGGCAGATGGGTGGTGATGAAAGCCAGTTGAAAGCCGCAGACGAAGAATCCGGCGACCAGCAGCACATAGCTGCGGTGCTGGAAGGCTTGGCGCACGGCGGTGATGAATCCGACATTGGCCCCGGTCACCGCATGGCCGCCACCGGCCGCAATTCCCTTCGGGCCGGGGAAGACGCCGGCCAGCAGCGGCACCGCGATCATCGAGGCCGCCAGCAGCAGCAGGGCGGTCTGCCAGCCGAAGCCGGCGATGAAGGCTTGGCCCATCGGCGCGAACAGGAACTGGCCCATCGACCCGGCCGCGGTGGCGATGCCGACCGACCAGCTGCGCTGCTCCGGCGGCAGCAGCCGGGTGAAGCCGGCGATGATGATGCCGAAGGACGCGCCGGACAGGCCGAGCCCGATCAGCACGCCTGCGGTCAGGTACAACTCCACGCTGGTGGTGGCGTAGGGCATCAGCGCCAGACCGGCCGCATAGAGGATGCCACCGCCGGCCAGGACCGGGGCCGGGCCGTAGCGGTCGGTCAGCGCCCCGGCGAAGGGGCCGCCGGCGCCCCACAGGATGTTCTGGATCGCCATCGCCAGCGCGAAGACGTCGCGGCCCCAGCCGCGGGTTTCCGAAAGCGGGCCGATGAACAGGCCCATGCTCGACCGCGGTCCGAAGGCCAGCATCGAGATCAGGCAGCCGCAAACGACGACGAGTGCGGGCGTCCTCCAGGAGGGCGCCGGTGCGGGGGTGGCGGTGGTCAAGGCGTCCTCCCGGAAGGGGCCGGCATTGCGCGCCGGTGTTGTGGAACTGCTATGCCCCGACGATAGGCGGGCACCAACAGTTCGGCAAATTCATAATCGGCAACCGGGTCATTCCGCGGCGGAATGCAGGATGGGAGAATGTGCGGTCCGGCGATCGGGCCGATGCCACGCCGACAACTCATGGCGCAGCGATTGCTCCAGCCGGTCGAACACCGGGGCGATGCGGCCGGTCGTCCGCGCCTGGATCAGCCAGATCGTCACCGCCATCCGGAAATCGGGCAGGTCGAGCGGCCGGACGGCGACCGCACCGGGGATCGGCGCGATCAGCCCCATCGGCGCCAGCCCGAAACCGACTCCGCGCGCCACCAGCGACACCAGCAGGCTCTGGTCATAGGCCTCCACCGTCACGTTCGGCTGCAGGCCGAGCGGCGCCAGCGCCTGATGGAGGGCCTCGCGGTACCGGCAGCCGTTCGGCTGCAACACCCAGCCGCGCCGGTTCATGGCCGCCAGATCGGCGGAACCGTCGCCGGGAGAGGCGATGATGCTGACCGGTTCGGTCCCGATCCGGCGGACCGGCAAATCGTCGGGCGGCGCCTGATCGTCGCACATCAGGACCAGCGCGCCGTCGAGGCTGCCGGCGCGGACCTGCTCGATCAGCGGGTTGCTCCAGTCCGCATGCAGCCGCAGCGTCAGGCCGGGGAAACCGGCCCGCAGTTCGTCCAGAGGCCGGCCGGTGGCCAGCGCGGTCAGCACATGCGCCGTGCCCAGCCGCAGCAGCCCGCGCGGCTCGGCCGACCCGGCGAAAGCATCGGCGAAGTCGCTGGTCGCCGCCAGGATGCGCCTTGCATGGGCCAACGCCAGTTCGCCGTCGCGGGTCAGGGCCAGCGGCTTGGTCTGCCGGTCGAACAGCACGACACCCAGTTCGGCCTCCAGCCGCTGGATCAGCCGCGACACGGCCGACTGCGTCAGCCCCAGCCGGTTGCCGGCCTCCTGCACCGACTGCGCGTCGGCAACGGCGATGAAGGTGCGGATCTCGTTGAGCTTCATGGGGCCTCGAACGGGTTCAGCAAAGGAATCCCAAAGGCGTGGAAGTCACGGACGTTGCGGGTTGCGATCGTCAAACCGTGTGCTTGTGCCGTGGCGGCGATCAGTG
This sequence comes from Azospirillum sp. Sh1, assembly GCF_008365135.1. NCBI lineage: Bacteria > Pseudomonadati > Pseudomonadota > Alphaproteobacteria > Rhodospirillales > Azospirillaceae > Azospirillum > Azospirillum sp. Sh1. The sequence continues at coordinate 394,011 of NZ_VTTK01000001.1, forward strand.
CGTCCACTGGATCGCAGTTGTGGTGAGCGTTGCGAAGATGTCCCCAGAGCGTCGCCACCGTCAGCGAGACGGGCAGTATGCGCTCGGTCCAGGTCTCCACGCCTTTTATCCAGAAGTCGAGTTGTTCTGCCTTCGCGGCATTTGCTGGGCGGAGGTTCGCAATTCCGCGATGAATTTCGCCGATGCTGATGACGCTGATGAAGGCCTCCGATGGCGGAAGGCGTTCCAACCAGGCAATTGCTCGCGCGTCAGGTTTCGGCCGCCTTGGCTCGGACAAGATGTTGGTGTCCAGCAGGAAGCCCTTCATAAGGCGTCTTTGGCGAAGTCGACCGGCTTGCGGGTATTCGGCCCATGGCGCTCGCCGATTGCCTCGTTAAGATCGATGTCTGTCGCATCGATGGGACGCAGTAGGGCTTCAATCACATTCCTGGGCATGCGCTCGGGAGCGGCGACAGTCTCTCCGCGCAACCGTTCATAGTCTGTGGCCGACAGCATGACCATCGACGGCTTGCCGGGGCGGACAATGGTCAGAGGCCCCTCTGCCAATGCGCGCTCGATGGCGGCGTCCAGACCGGGGTCGTCGGCTTTGGAATACAACACACCCATGGCCGGTCCTCCGTCATCAATAGCCACTGCTGTGACTCTCGGCACGGGGTGACAGGCTGTCAAGCGGTGCGCTAGGCTGCCGTCCATGACCATCGATTCCAATCCGCCCGCCACCCCGCCCGACCGTTCCAGCCGCGAATATCCCGACCGACCCTGGGTCGGTGTCGGGGCCGTCGTCTGGCGCGGGGACAAGGTGCTGCTGATCCGGCGGGGCAAGGCGCCGCGGATGGGGCAGTGGAGCCTGCCGGGAGGGGCGCAATCGGTCGGCGAAACAGTGTTCGAGACCGCGGTGCGCGAGGTGCGCGAGGAGACCGGGTTGGAGGTGGTGCCGACCGGGATCGTCACCGTGGTCGACGCCATCACCCCCGATGCCGAAGGGCGCGTCCATTACCACTATACGCTGGTCGAAGTGGTGGCCGAGAGTGCCGAGGGCGACCCGATCTGCGCCGACGATGCGCTGGAAGCCTGCTGGGCCACCGCCGAGGAGGCGGGCGAACTGACGGAATGGGACGAGACCCGGCGGGTCATCCTGATGTCTGCGGCCCAGCGGCGGAACCCGAGCCCATAGGCCGCAGGGTACCGATGACGCTCCGCTCGGCCAGGAACTCGCTCACCCCGTCGGCGCTCAGCGGGCGCGACAGCCAATAGCCTTGCAGAACGTCGCAGCGGTAGGCCTGCAGATAGAGCCGCTGTTCCGGCGTCTCCACCCCTTCCGCCACCACGCCCAAATCCAGCGCGTGGGCCAGCGCCACCACCGCCTGGACGATGGCGGCGGCGTCGCGGTCCTCGACCATCGCCTGGACGAACTGCTTGTCGATCTTCAGCGCTTCCACCGGCACCCGGCGCAGGGTGGCCAGCGACGACCAGCCGGTGCCGAAATCGTCCAGCACCAGCCGGATTCCGGCACCGCGCAATTGCAACAAGGCCTCGCGCGCGTCGGCGCTCTGGCTGAACATGCTGGTTTCGGTCAGCTCCAGCTTCAGGTTGGCGGCCGGCAGGCCGGTCTCCGCCAGGATCGCCAGCACCTTCAACACCAGCCCCGGATCGTCGAGCTGCCGCGCCGACAGGTTCACCGACACCGGAATGTCGGGATAGCCGGCACGCAGCCAGCCGGCGGCCACCCTGCAGGCGGTCCGCAGGGTCCATTCGCCCAGCAGGTGGATCGCTTCCCCCTGCTCCGCCATCGGCACGAAGACGTCGGGCGGCAGCATGGTGCCGTCGGACAGGCGCCAGCGCGACAGCGCCTCGAAGCCGGTCAGGCGGCTGGTGACGACGTCCGCCTGCGGCTGAAAGACCAGGGAAAGCTCCTGCCGCTCGATGGCGTCGCGCACCCGCTCGGCGAATCCCGCGCCGGATGCCCCCTGTGCATTGGGTCCGTTCGACGTCGCGTGCGTGTTCGCCACCGTCCGCTCCCTCTCGACATCCGTTCCTTGGCACTCACTGCCATAACAACCACAGGAACGATTTGTTAACCATGTCGCGAAAGAGCTTGACGAATTTTATATGGTTACGAAAGTGTTAACGTGGCTGGATCGGTGACAAGAAAAGGTCGAAGCGGAAGCCGCGCCATACCCCCATCGGGAGCGGACGGTCACGCCCGTGCTGCCCCTCGTTTGAGACGGCTGGGCAGAAGCTCCCCCGATTGATCGAGAACGGGATAGGCGGCGGCGACCAGATGGGCGTTGATCCGGCGCAGGTCGCGCAGGATGTCCAGATGAAGGGCGCTGGTCTCGACACTTTCCTTGCGGCCGGCGCGCAGACGGGCGAAATGCGCCTCGGTGGCGCTGGTTTCCAGATCGCGGATCACCTCCTTTTCATGGATCAGCGCGCGGGCGGACCGGACATCGCCCGACACGAAGACGGCGGCGGCCAGACGCTGGGTCTCGCTCAGCCGTTCCAGCATGCCGGCGATCTCGGCGGCCCCCTCGGTGGAGAAGCGCAGCCTGCGCCGGATTTTCTTGGAGGCCGCTTCCATCAGGTTGCGGTCGACGATGTCGCCGACATGCTCCAGGTTGATGGTGAAGGTCAGCACGTCCGACACCCGGCGGGCATCGCGTTCGTCCAGATCCTCGACATTGATCTGGGTGAGGTAGCGCTTGATGGCGTCGTGCAGACGGTCCAGCACATCGTCCATCCGCCGGATTTCCTGCACCCGCTTGCGGTCCTCGGTCTGGATCACGTCCAGCGCGCCGCGCAGCATGCCGTCCACCGTGTCGGCCATGCGCAACGCCTCCCGCGACGCGTTGGCGATGGCGAGGTGGGGGACGCGGAGCGCGCTGCGGTCGAGATAGAGCGGCATCGCCGGATCGGCGACCGCAACCCGTTCCGGGAACATCCGGGTCAGCGCCCGTGCGAACCAGGGAAGCGGGCCGATGAACAACCCGGCCATCGCCAGATTGAAGGCAAGGTGGAAGTTGGCCGCCAGCCGCGTGGCGTCCGGCGATACCGCCTGCAGCCCGGCGGTGATCGGCCCCAGCAGCGGCACGACGATGAGGCAGCCGACGAGCCGGTTGATGAGGTTGCCGACCGGCAGCCGCCTAGCCGCCGGGTTGCGGCCGTCGCCGCCCGGCCCCTCAATCACCGGATTGACGGCGCTGCCCAGATTGGCGCCGGCGACCATGGCGACCGCGGCCTCCGGCCCGATCACCCCGCCGCCGGCCAGCGAAGCGATCAGGAGGATGGCGGCGACGCTGGAATGGGCGGCCCAGGACAGCAGCGCCGCCAGCATTACCGCCACCACCGGATCGGCGGTCAGCATCGCCAGCATCCGCCGCAGCATCGGCGCGTTCTCCGCCGGGGCGATGGTCGCCAGCAGCAGGTGCAGCGACAGCAGCATCAGGCCCAGCCCGATGGCGACCCGGCCCAGGTCGCGGCTGCGCGTCCGCGCGCCGCGGCGGAAGGCGATGAAGCCGCCCAACAGCAGGACCGGCGCCACATGGGCGACGTCGAAAGCCAGAATCTGCACGATCAGGGTGGAGCCGACATTGGCGCCCAGCATCACCGCCAGCGCCGGCATCAGCGACACCAGCCCGGTGGCGGTGAAACCGGTCGCCATCAGGCCGGTGGCGGTGCTGCTCTGCAGCAGCATGGTGATGCCCATGCCGGACAGGAAGGCGGTCCAGCGGTTGCGCAGCCCGGCCCCCAGGATGCGGCGCAGGTCGCCGCCCAGCGCACGGGTCAGCCCGCTCTGCACCATGTGCAGCCCCCACAGGAGCAGCACGACATTCCCGGCCAGTTCCAGCAGCACCCGCGTCGCCTGCATCGCACCCCCTGTGTCGGGCCCCATGTCGGGCTGGAGTGCGAGTGGGCCGCACCCCTAACTGAAGGGTGGGGAGCGCCGATTGTTACGACAATATGACAGTTGGGTGACGGCGGAGGTGGAAAGGGGGCGGTGATGCCACCGCCCCCTCGAAAACTCCGTCCAATCAGACGTTGAAGCGGAAGTGGAAGATGTCGCCGTCCTGGACGACATATTCCTTGCCTTCCTGGCGCATCTTGCCGGCGTCCTTCGCCCCCTGCTCGCCACCCAGCGTGACGAAGCTGGTGTAGTCGATGGTCTCGGCACGGATGAAGCCGCGCTCGAAGTCGGTATGGATGACGCCGGCGGCCTCGGGCGCCTTGGCGTTGCGGCGCACGGTCCAGGCGCGCGTCTCCTTCGGACCGACGGTGAAGAAGGTGATCAGGTCCAGCAGCTTGAAGCCGGCGCGGATCAGCTTGTTAAGGCCCGTTTCCTCCAGCCCCATCGATTCCAGGAATTCGGCCTTCTCGGCCGGGTCGGCGAGCTGGGCGACTTCGGACTCGATGGCGGCGGAGATGACGACGACCTCGGCGTTCTCGGCCTTGGCCTTCTCGGCAACCTTGGCGGAGAAGGCGTTGCCGGTGGCGGCCGACGCCTCTTCCACGTTGCAGACATAGAGCACCGGCTTGTCGGTCAGCAGCATGAACTGCTTGAACACCGGCTTCTCTTCGTCCGACAGCTCGACCACGCGAGCGGGCTTGCCGTCCTGCAGCACCTTGAGGGCGCGCTCCATCAGGTCGGCCTTGATCTTGCTGTCCTTGTCGCCGCCCTTGGCCTTCTTCTGCAGGCTGGTCAGCTGTCGTTCCAGGCTTTCCATGTCGGCGAGCATCAGCTCGGTCTCGACCACCTCGGCGTCGCGCAGCGGATCGACGTTGCCCTCGACATGGGTGATGTCGTCGTCCTCGAAGCAGCGCAGCACATGGACGATGGCGTCGACCTCGCGGATGTTGGCGAGGAACTGGTTGCCCAGCCCTTCACCCTTCGACGCGCCGCGGATCAGGCCGGCGATGTCCACGAACTCCAGCTGGGTCGGGACGACCTTCTGCGACTTGGCGATTTCGGCCAGCTTGTCCTGCCGCGTGTCGGGCACGCCGACGCGGCCGACGTTCGGCTCCTTGGTGCAGAAGGGGAAATTCGCCGCCTCCGCCGCCTGGGTGGCAGTCAGCGCGTTGAAAAGGGTCGACTTGCCGACGTTCGGCAGGCCGACGATGCCGCAATTGAAGCCCATGGGTGGGTGCTCGCCGTCGGAAATTCTGGAATTGAGGCGCTTTATCCTACGAAGGGGGACAAAGCGCAAACGCGAAGTGGGGGAGGAACTGGCAGGCCGCGGCTTATCGCGCCTGCGTCGCCACCGTCACCTTGTTCATGAACAGCTCCGGTTGGCCTTCCACCATCAGGGGGAGGTTGTCGGAGACGGCATCCAGCAGCGGGTCGATCCAACCCTGGTCGGCCTTGGCGAAGTCGTGCAGGACGTAGCCGCTGACCAGATCCTTGTTGCCGGGATGGCCGATGCCGAGGCGGATGCGCCAGTATTCCTTGCCGATATGCGCGTCGATGGAGCGCAGGCCGTTGTGCCCGCCATGGCCGCCGCCCTTCTTCACCCGGATCCTGCCGGGGGGCAGGTCCAGCTCGTCATGGATGACGACGACGTTCTCGGGCTTCAATTTGTAGAATTGCAGGGCCGCAACCACCGACTGGCCGGACAGGTTCATGAAGGTGGCGGGCTCCAGCGCCAGCACCTTGTCGCCGGCGACGGTGCCCTCGGCGGTCTGGCCCTGGAAACGCTTCTTCCACGGGGTGAAGCGATGGCGTCGGGCGATGGTCTCCGCCGCCATGAAGCCGATGTTGTGGCGGTTGCGGGCATACTCGTTGCCGGGGTTGCCCAATCCGACCAGAAGCAGCATGTCCCTCACCCTTTGGAAAGCACTCTCCACAAACGAAGCGGGGGGCCGAAGCCCCCCACCGTAACCATCTTCGAAGGTCGAACGCTCCCGATCAGGCAGCGGCGCCTTCTTCCGACTTCAGGCCCGACGGCGCAACGATGGTCGCGATGGTGAAATCGCGGTCGGTGATCGTCGAGGTCACACCCTCCGGCAGCTTGACCGAGGAGATGTGGATCGAATCGCCGACGTCGAAGCCTTCGCACGAGATGGTGATGTGCTCGGGGATGTTGTCGGCCGGGCAGCTCAGCTCCAGCTCGTGGCGGACGATGTTCAGCACACCGCCGCGCTTCAGGCCGGCCGACTTGTCCTGATCGGCGAACTCGACCGGAACCTGCACGTTGATGCGGGTGTCGGAGGAGACGCGCAGGAAGTCGACATGCAGCGGGACGTCGGTCACCGGGTGGAACTGCACGTCGCGCGGCAGGACGCGATGGGCCGTACCGTCGACGGTCACGTCGAACAGGTGGGTGAAGAAGCCCGGCTGATGCAGGACGCGGGTGAACTCGAACTTCTCGAGCGAAATGGTAACAGGAGCCTGCTTACCACCGTAGATGACGGCCGGGATACGGCCGTCACGGCGGGTCTGGCGGGCGGTCCCCTTGCCGGCCCGTTCGCGCGTCTCAGCGCCGAGCGGAATGATCTTGGTCATGACGATGCTCCAAAACGAAAGGGCGCCGGCCTCCAGGGGTGCCGGCGCATGCGCGGGGTGCATACGGCAATCGGCTGGGCGCGTCAAGGAAAACGGGGCGTTCCCGCGGAGCGACCGCCGCCGGGGAGCTTCCACTCTCCAACGAGCCGAAAGCCGGCAAATTGGGCCTCACCAACGGTGGACGCGCGGCACTTGCGGTGTCATAGTGCGGCCCGCATTCGACCAGCCCCGTGTCCGCGGGGCCAGACTCCGGAATTCGTGAGCGACGATGAGCGAGCCGATCTCCCTGTTCACCAAACTGGCGAACATCCACATCCGTTACGTCACGTGGCGTCGGGGCGCCAAGGTCGGCAGCGACCGCTTCGGCAACGTCTATTACCGCACCAAGGACACCCAGCCCGGCACGCGCGAGCGCCGCTGGGTCCTGTATGCCGGTGAGCCCGACGCCTCCAAGATCCCGCCGGAATGGCACGGGTGGCTGCACCACACCACCAAGGAGCCGCTGCCCGAGGGGTCGAGCGCCTTCCACAAGCCGTGGCAGAAGGAACATCTGCCCAACATGTCGGGCTCGGTCCAGGCCTACCGTCCGCCCGGCCATGTGCTGGCTGGCGGACAGCGCGTGCCGGCCACCGGCGATTACGAGCCCTGGACGCCGAGCTGATCCCTGCCGGGACTGACCATCACGTCGGAACGGAATGCCCGGCCCCTTTCGGGCCGGGTTTCGATTCGGGAACTCGCAGCAGGATAGCTCTATGCGCCGGAATGTGATCGAAACCGTGCTGGGCGGCGTCGTGCTCGCCGTGGCCGCCGTGTTCCTTGCCTTCGCCTACAAAAGCGCCGACCTGCGCAAGGTGCAGGGCTATGACATCACCGCCAACTTCAACAGCATCACCGGCCTGCAGAGCGGCGCCGACGTGCGCATCAGTGGCGTGAAGGTCGGCACGGTGACCGGGCTGACGCTCGACCCCACCACCTATCAGGCGGTCGTCCATCTGTCGGTCGACAACTCGGTGAAGCTGCCCAAGGACACCGCGGCGGTCATCGCGTCGGAAAGCCTGCTGGGCGGCAAGTTCCTGTCGCTGGAGCCGGGCGGCGATCCCGACATGATCAAGGCGAACGGCAAGATCGAGTTCACGCAGAGCACTCCGGGCCTGGAGCAGCTGCTGGGGCAGGTCATCTTCTCGCTGCAGAGCATGAGCAAGTCGGGTGACCAGGCCAACGGCCAGTCCGCCGGCGGCCAGCAGGGTCAGGCTCCCGGCCAGGCGCCGGCCCAGCCGCCGAAGCTGTAATCACTCGAACCCTGGGCGTGGCCGGAACCGACGGCCACGCTCAAGCGTTCCTCCTGCAATCCGGATGGCGATGCTCCCGGAATACGAGGCAGGAGGAAATGCGATGCGTCTGTCCCATTTGGCCGTGCTCGGCCTTGCCCTGGCGATCGCCGCCTGCGGCGCCGACATGGAAGAGAAATCGGCCACCGGCGGGCTTGGCGGCGCCGCGGCCGGCGCGGTGGTCGGCGGGCCGGTGGGTGCCGTGGTCGGGGCCGCCGCGGGTGCCGGCGCCGGTGCGGCGGCCCAGAAGATCGAAGACCGGAACGAGGCCCAAAGCGGGTCCGGCGCCACCCACAGCGCCCCCGCCTCGCGCAGCACCGTCACGCGCTGAAGCACCCGATCCGCACACAACACACCCAGGCGTCCCCCGCCACTGGACGCTGACCCCGCTTCCGGGATAGAAGGCGGAGCGCCCCGGCAGAGGTCTCATGATTGACCGGATGCTGCCGTGGAGTGCCGTCCGCAATTACGGAAGCGATCCGACGTGACGAGACTTTTCCGACTTCTCCCGCTGGCGGCCGTCCTGCTGGCAACCGCGTCCGTCCAGGCCGCACCGGTCCCGAGCCAGATGATCGAGCGGCCGGCGGCCAAACTGCAATGGTTGGACAAGGTGACCGCCCGCACCTCCACCTTCACCATCAAGGTCGGAGAGACCAAGGCGATGAGCAGCCTGCGCATCACGCTGCGCGCCTGCCGCGAGAACCCGCCGATCGAAACGCCGGAATCCGCCGCTTTCCTGGAAGTGACGGAAATCAAGCCCGGCGAGCAGGCGGAACCGGTCTTCAGCGGCTGGATGTTCGCTTCCAGCCCCGCCCTGTCGGCGATGGAGAACCCGATCTACGACGTGTGGGTTCTGGGCTGCGAGCAGTGAGGTGGGGGTTCAGGCTTATTGCCCCCTCCCCATCCCTCCCCCGCGTTCCGCGGGAGAGGGGGCAGGATGCTTGTAAACGTGAATGAATCCTGAAACGGCGGCAGTCCCCTCTCCCGCGGAACGCGGGGGAGGGTTAGGGAGGGGGCTGCCGCCGCAGAACTTACCCTCTACTCCGCCACCGCCGCGATGGGATTGCCCAGCGCCTTGTCCAGATAGTCGTCCACCTGGATCGCCAGATCGTCGGTGCGGTTGACGAAGAAGTGGCTGGCGCCGGGGACGACGCGGTGGTCGATGCGGATGTCCTTCTGGTGCGACAGCTTGGTCACCAGCTTGGTCACCGCGGCCTGGGGCACCACCTCGTCCTTGTCGCCATGGATGATCAGGCCCGAGGACGGGCACGGCGCCAGGAAGGAGAAGTCGAACAGGTTGGCCGGCGGCGAGACCGAGACGAAGCCGTCGATCTCCGGACGGCGCATCAGAAGCTGCATGCCGATCCAGGCGCCGAAGGACACGCCGCCGATCCAGCAGAGCGGCGCATTGGGGTTGTAGGTCTGCAGCCAATCGAGCGCCGCCGCCGCGTCGGCCAGTTCGCCCTCCCCCTTGTCGTAGGTGCCCTGGCTGCGCCCGACGCCGCGAAAGTTGAAGCGCAGAGCCGAATAGCCGCGCTTGGTGAAGGACTGGAACAGGGTGAAGACCACCTTGTTGTTCATCGTCCCATTGTGCTGCGGGTGCGGGTGCAACAGCAGCGCAACCGGGGCGTTCGGCTGCTTGCCGTGGGTGTAACGGCCTTCCAGGCGACCGGCGGGACCGTTGAAGAGCACTTCAGGCATGGGAACGACGTTCCTGACGCGGACAAAGGGTTGTTGGAACCGCCATGGCGACCGACCGGACCTTCATCCGGCCAACCGCCCCGGCGCACGGGCCTTTCGGGCCCGTCACGGATTTTCCCGTCTTGGAGTGGGGTTTTCCGCACACAATTCTTGACCGTTTTGCTTGGTCATCATATATGCGTCGTAACGTCCTCCGGGACAACCCGCCTGACCCGCCCGATCGACCCCTGCGCTGGCTGGACCGATCGATAAGTCCGGGTCCCTGCCGGCCGGAACCCGAATGGGTACGAACCGGAAAGGTCCTGAACCGCGAGGGTCCGACAGGCCGAAGCCGGGCGCGGGCGGCCGATGAGAGCGGCGGACTATACCACGGCGGGTGATGGCGTGTTCAAGCATCTTCGCGAAGAGATCGATGGGATCATGGCGCGGGACCCCGCCGCCCGGTCCCGGCTGGAGGTGGCGCTCTGCTACCCCGGCTTGCATGCCATCGTGCTCCACCGCATCGCCCGGCGCGCCCGCGACGCCGGCTGGCACACGACCGCCCGGCTGATCTCCCAGATCGCCCGCTCCCTGACCGGCATCGAAATCCATCCGGGCGCCACCATCGGCCGGCGCTTCTTCATCGACCATGGCATGGGCGTGGTGATCGGCGAAACGGCGGAAATCGGCGACGACGTCATGCTCTATCATGGGGTGACGCTGGGCGGCACCTCCCTCAATCCCGGCAAGCGCCATCCGACGCTGGGCGACGGCGTGATCGTCGGCGCCGGCGCCAAGATCCTGGGCGCCATCTCCATCGGGCGCGGCGCGCGCATCGGCGCCAACGCGGTGGTGGTGGCCGACGTGCCCGCCGACACCGCGGTGGTCGGCATCCCGGCCAAGCCGGTCGTGCCGCGAGACCGCGCGGAAACCCGGAAATTCATGCCCTACGGCACCCCCTGCGGCGAGATCCCCGACCCGGTCGCCCGCGCGCTGACCGGCCTGCTCGATCAGGTGACGGCGCTGCAGGCCCGTGTCGGCGAGCTGGAGGCGGACCGCCCGTCCGCCGCCCTCCCCCGTTCAACACCCACACCGCTAGAGACGGTGGCGTCCCACAATGGCGGGATGCACGAAGCACAAGGAGAATCGCGATGAGACTCAGCACCAAGGGACGCTATGCCGTGATGGCGATGGTCGATCTGGCCGCCACCAGCCAGGGCAGCCCGGTCGCGCTGGCGGACATCGCGGAGCGGCAGGAAATCTCGCTGTCCTATCTGGAACAGCTGTTCGCCAAGCTGCGCAAGGGCGGGCTGGTCAAGAGCGTGCGCGGCCCCGGCGGCGGCTATCTGCTGGCCCATCCGGCCGACGCCACCCGCGTGTCCGACATCATCCTGGCGGTGGACGAGCCGATCCGCACCACCCGCTGCGCCAACGGCACGCCGCAGGGCTGTCGCACCAACCGCTCGCGCTGCCTGACCCATGACCTGTGGGAAGAACTGGGCAACCAGATCCATATGTATCTCAGCTCGGTCACCGTCGCCGACGTGGTGGAGCGGCGGATCATCGGCACCAGCGGCCTGAACCTGCTGCGTCCGGCCCCGGCCGCCGACAGCACCGCGGTCGCCGCCGCCGAATGAGATTTGCCATCGCTGCTGAGCGTGCCTGAAAAGTGACCGTCCCGTTCGTTTCCCCCTTCCGGCGGACCGGTGTCTATCTCGACCATAACGCCACCGCTCCGCTGAAGCCGGAGGTCAAGGCGGCGATGGGTCAGGCGATGGATCTGGTCGGCAACCCGTCCTCCGTTCACGCCTTCGGCCGCAGCGCCCGCCGGGCGGTGGAGGAGGCGCGCGCCGCCGTCGCGGCACTGGCGGGCGTGAAGCCGGCGCAGGTGCTGTTCACCGGCAGCGGGACGGAGGCGAACAACTTCGCGCTGCGCGGCTTCCCCGGCCGACGGCTGCTGACCTCCGCCATCGAGCATGAGTCGGTGCTGGCCGCTTGGCCCGATGCGGAGCGCTTCGGCGTAACCCGCGACGGCGTCGCCGACCTGGAGGAGCTGGAGCGCCGGCTCGCCGCTGCGGACGGTCCGGCTCTGGTCTCGCTGATGCTGGTCAACAACGAGACCGGAGTGATCCAGCCGGTGGCCGAGGCCGCCCGCATCGCCCATGCCCATGGCGCGCTGGTCCATTGCGACGCGGTGCAGGCCGCCGGGCGGCTGCCGCTGTCGCTGCCCGACCTCGGCGTCGACCTGATGACGCTGTCGGCCCACAAGCTGGGCGGCCCGACCGGCGTCGGCGCGCTGGTCCTGGCCGAAGGGCTGGAGCCCGACGCGCTGATCCGCGGCGGCGGACAGGAACGGCGGAAGCGGGCTGGCACCGAGAACCTGCTGGGCATCGTCGGTTTCGGCGCCGCCGCAAGGCTGGCGCGGGAGGGTTTGGCGGAGGCCGCCGACCTCGCGGCCCTGCGCGACCGGCTGGAGCGCGAGGCGCTGGCCGCCGTGCCGCGCGCCCAGGTGATGGGGGCCGGTGCAGCGCGGGTCGCCAACACCAGCTGCCTGATGCTGCCCGGCCTGCCCGGCGAGACCCAGGTGATGACGCTGGACCTCGCTGGGGTGGCGGTCAGCGCCGGATCGGCCTGTTCCAGCGGCAAGGTGAAGCCGTCCCATGTGTTGGCGGCGATGGGCGAGGACGACCGGTCCGCGGCCAGCGCCATCCGTGTCAGCCTGGGCTGGACCAGCGACGACGAGGCGGTCGACCGCTTCCTGACGGCCTGGACCGCGATGGCGCGGCGAAGCGCGTCTGCGGATGGCTGAGTTCCGCTGTCGGCGGCCTGCCGCCCGCCATGCCCGCGCGACCATCTGTCCCCCGCCCGGAAAGTCCGCATTCGCGCATTGCGCCGGCTGCGGCTTATGGGTATGACCCCGCGGAAGGCCCGCCGGCTTGCAGTGGCGGCCTGATGTCGGGGTATCGATCCTATCGGCCGATCCTTTCGGCGTTTTGACGGACTGTGCGCATGACCCGTTCCAAATCCGGCCCGCCCGGCAACAGCAGCGGCGGAATTTCCGGCGCCATCGCCGGCGATCTGGAGCCCTGCGGCACCTGCGGCCGCTCGGTGGCGCCGCGCGCCCTGTTCTGCCACGCCTGCGGTGCGGCCCAGCCGCCGCGGCCGCTCGACCCCTTCACCCGGCTGGGGCTGGAACGCCGCTTCGACATCGATCTGGAGCAGTTGTCGAAGCAGCATGCCGGCTTCACCCGCGCCATGGACCCGGATCGCTTCGCCGCCCGCGGCCCGCGCCAGCAGGCCAACGCCAAGGCCCAGGTCGAGGCCCTGCGCGACGCCTATGACGTGCTGCGCGATCCAATCCGCCGCGCCCATGCGCTGCTGACCCTGCTGGGCGCCACGCCGGCCGTCGACGACGCGGACGGCAATGGGGATGAAGAGATCGCCGACCTCGCCACCCGGCTGTCCCGCGCCGAGGACGCGCTGGAGTTGGACCGCATCGGGGCGGACCTCAGCCAGCGGGTCGAGGCCTGCATCAAGTATCTCACCCCCGCCTTCCGCAAGGCGCAGACGGCCTCCGGCCCGGAAAGCCCGCCGGCCTCCGACGGTGCCGCCCGCATCCTGGCCCGGCTGGAACGGCTGGAGGCGCTGGCCGCCGACGTCCGCGACCGCCGCGCCGCCCTGACACCGCCGCGGCCCTGATCCGCTTTTCCCTGACAATCGCCTCTTACAACCGCCCCTTACAACCGCTAGGCAACCTTAAAGGAACGAGGACCCCATGCCCAAGATGACCTTCATCGAGCCCGATGGCACCCGCCGCGAGGTGGACGCCCCGCTCGGCCTGTCCGTGCTGGAGATCGCGCACAAGAACAGCCTGGACCTGGAAGGCGCTTGCGAGGGCTCGCTGGCCTGCTCCACCTGCCATGTCGTGATCGAGCCGGAATGGTTCGACGTCCTGCCGGATGCGCAGGAGGACGAGGAGGACATGCTGGACCTCGCCTTCGGCCTGACCAAGACCTCGCGCCTGGGCTGCCAGATCATCATGACCGAAGAGTTGGACGGTCTGATCGTCCGCCTGCCGGGCGGCAGCAACAACGCGATGAAGTGACGGTCCAGGGGAACCCTGTTCCGGCCGCCGGGGTCCGCGTCGCGCGATGTGGTGCCCGGCGGCCCTCTTTTCCTGCCGTTCCCCTGTCCCTGCCCTGCTTTCCTACCTTTTCCGGGCGCCTGCCCGCCTTATATAGGGCGCCATGAACTCCCTCGGTCTTTCCAAGCGCCCCCAGGACACCCGCGTCGTTGTCGCGATGTCCGGCGGGGTGGATTCCTCCGTCACCGCAGCCGTTCTGCGGGAGGAGGGCTATGACGTCGTCGGCATCACGCTGCAGCTTTACGACCACGGCCTTGCCCTGCAAAAGCCGGGCGCCTGCTGCGCCGGACAGGACATCTACGACGCCCGTCAGGTCGCCGACCGCATCGGCATCCCGCATTACGTCCTGGATTACGAGGGCCGCTTCAGCCAGGACGTGATGGACGATTTCGCCGACAGCTATCTGCGCGGCGAGACGCCGATCCCCTGCGTGCGCTGCAACCAGCGCGTCAAGTTCCGCGACCTGCTGAACACCGCCCGCGACCTGGGTGCCGACGCGCTCGCCACCGGCCATTACGTCCGCCGCATCGCCGGCCCGCAGGGTGCCGAGTTGCACCGCGCCGTCGATCCGGCCAAGGACCAGAGCTATTTCCTGTTCGCCACCACGCGCGAGCAGTTGGAGTTCCTGCGCTTCCCGCTGGGCGGCCTGACCAAGCCGGAGACCCGCGCGCTGGCCGAGCGCCACGGGCTGGAGGTTGCGGCCAAGCCCGACAGCCAGGACATCTGCTTCGTCCCCAACGGCAATTATGCCGAGGTGGTGGCGAAGCTGCGCCCCGGCTCCGTCGAGCCCGGCGACATCGTCCATGTCGACGGCCGGGTGCTGGGCCGCCACAAGGGGGTCGTCCACTACACCGTCGGCCAGCGCAAGGGGCTGGGCATCGGCGGCATCCGCGGCCAGGAGGAGGAGGCGCTCTATGTCGTCCGCCTGGAGCCCGCCCGCCGCCGCGTCGTCGTCGGCCCACGCCGCGACCTCGCCCGCTCGCTGGTGATGGTGCGCGACGTGAACTGGCTGGGTCCCGATCTGGCCGAGGGTACCGGCATCGAGGTGTCGGTGAAGCTGCGCTCCGCCCAGCCGGCCGCCCCCGCCCGGTGGCGTGCCGGCCCCGACGGCACCGCGCGGGTCGAGTTGCTGGAGCCCCAGCACGGCATCGCTCCCGGTCAGGCCTGCGTCGTCTATCAGGGCGACCGCGTGCTGGGCGGCGGCTGGATTTCCGGCACGGCCGGGGGTGCGGCCGAGGCCATGGAGGCGGGTGAAACGGTGGCCTGAATCAGGGGGTTAGGCAGCTTTCCGCTGACCGGCCGAAAAAAATCGCACCCCCTGAAAATTCCGCGTTGACAGGCCAAGTCGCCCTATCCTATATAGCGGCTCCCGGCGGCAACGACGGGACACGATGGTAGCCAACGGCGGCGGAAACGCCAACAACGGCGCTCACGATGGCAGCGTAGCTCAGTGGTAGAGCAGGGGAATCATAATCCCTTGGTCGGGGGTTCAAATCCCTCCGCTGCTACCATCACAGAAAACCCCCTGATTTCCGGAAGGAAGTCAGGGGGTTTTTCTTTGCACACCATCAGTTTGTCGCTGCATCGATTGTGGTGTGGCGAACGCGGGAGTCGATCGCCCCTCTACCCCGTGATCGACTTCGGCAGTGCGATCTGCGGTTCGACCTCCACGCGGTTGCGGCCGGCGTTCTTGGCGCGGTAGAGGGCGGCGTCGGCGCGGGCCAGAAGCGGTTCGATGCCGGTGTCGGGCCCGGTCAGCCAGCTCAGGCCAAGGCTGACGGTCAGATACAGTTCGCCGCCGTCCTCCAGCTTCACCGGTCGGGCGGCGATCGCCTGCCGCAGGCGCTGGGCGGCGGCGAAGGCATTCACCGGCGAGGTTTCGGGCATCACCACGGCGAACTCCTCGCCGCCCAGACGGCCGATGAGGTCGCAGGACCGAAGGGTGTCCTTGCAGGCGCGCACGGTGTTGCGGATCGCCTCGTCGCCGGTGGCGTGGCCGTGGGTGTCGTTGACGCGCTTGAAGTGGTCGATATCCAGCATCACCACCGACAGCGGACGCTCGTATCGTCGCGAGCGGGTAAACTCTTCAGCCCCCCTTTCCAGGAAGCGGCGGCGGTTCATGGCGCCGGTCAGGGCGTCGGTGGTCGCCAGCCGTTCCAGGTCGCGCTGCATCGCCACGACACGCGAGGCCGCCAGCAGACGCGCCGCGGTCCATTTCCAGTCGAGCGGCTTGCGCAGGAACTCGTCGGCGCCGGCCTCCACCAGTTCATGGAACTGGTCGGTCATGCTGCCGGGGATCATCAGGATCAGATAGAGGTGGCGAAGCCCCTGGGCGGTGCGCAGATGCCAGCACAGCTCGATGCCGGTCATGTCGGCCAGACGGATGTCGGCCATCACCACGTCGAAACGCTCGTTCGCCACCGCTTCGATGGCGGCGGTACCGCTGTGGACCACGCTGGTGGCGTAGCCGAGCTTGTTCAGCTCATACACCATCATGGTCAGGTGGCGCGGTGAATCGTCGACGATCAGAATCCGCAAATCGAAAGCTCCCGGCGATCCCTGCCCGTTTATGGAGCATGAGACCCGAGTTGTGCAAATGTCCTTAACGTGATGTCGCAGAAGGATAACGAAAGGCGGGGGGTCATACGCAGGTATGCCGACGGGCATGGCGTGGCCCCGCCGGTGGGGCGGTCTGATGCTTTTGCACATGTTGCCTATCGGGTCGGCCGGTTGGTACTGTTCCATATAAATATGTTCGCGGGACAAGCGGACGATGACTGCGGGAGCCACGACCATGGACAGCGCGCGCGCGGCCCACATCGATGAACTCGTCCGTGTCTCCACTGGCCGTGTCTCCGCCGGCTTGCGGTCCGCCCGCGATCCGATCATCGAAAGCTCCTGGCGCCGCTGCGTCGCCGACCACAAGCTGGACCCCACCGTCGGGCGAGAGCCGCACATCCTGCCGCAGGAGCGGCTGCGCGAGCATCGCGACGCGATGGACGAGTTCCTGCGCATGGCCCGCTTCGGGCTGGAGGCGCTGTACCGGCAGGTGGCCGGCATGGGTTATGTCCTGCTGCTGACCGACAGCAACGGCGTCACGGTGGACTTCATCGGCGATCCGACCTTCGACAACCATCTGCGCCGGGCCGGGCTGTATTTGGGGGCTGACTGGAACGAGGGGCATGCCGGCACCTGCGCGGTCGGCACCTGCATCGCCACCACCCAGGCGCTGACCGTGCACCAGACCGACCATTTCGACTCCACCCACATCCCGCTGACCTGCACGGCGGCCCCGGTCTTCGACAGCGGCGGCGAACTGGCCGCCGTGCTGGACATCTCCGCCCTGCATTCGCCGGAGCCGAAGATCAGCCAGTATCTGGCGCTGCAGATGGTGCGGGCCTATGTCCACAAGATCGAAACCGCCAATCTCTACAACAACTTCCGCCGCGACTGGGTGGTGAAGCTGTCGGCGTCGCAGGAGTTCGCGGAGGTCGATCCCGATTTCGTGCTGGCGCTGGACGGCGGCGGGCGGGTGGTCGGCTTCAACCACAAGGCCCGCGACCTGTTGGTGGAGGATGGGATGTCGCCGCTCGGCCGGTCCTTCGCCGAACTGTTCGACTGCGAGGTGGACGATCTGGTTCATTTCGTCCGCTCGCTGCCGACCGAGCAACGCACGCTCCGCCTGCGCCGCACCGGCCTGCCGCTGTTCGCCCAGGCGATGCCGCCGCCCGCCGTGTCATTGCCGCGCAGCCACGTGCCGGACCATGGCGGCGATACGCTTCCGGAGCCGTTGCGCGTGGTGTCCGGCGGCGATCCGGCGTTGAAGGCGGTGCTGACGCGGGCGGCGAAGCTGGTCAACACCCGCATGAGCCTGCTGATCCATGGCGAGACCGGCACCGGCAAGGAACATCTGGCCAAGGCGCTGCACAAGGCCAGTATCCGCCGCAACAAGCCCTTCGTCGCCATCAACTGCGCCGCGCTTCCGGAAAACCTGATCGAGAGCGAGCTGTTCGGTTACGAGCCCGGGTCCTTCACCGGGGCGACGGCGCGCGGCAAGAAGGGGCTGATCCTGGAGGCGGACGGCGGCACCCTGTTCCTGGACGAGATCGGCGACATGCCGCTGTCGTCCCAGACCCGCCTGCTGCGGGTGCTGGCGGAGCGGGAGGTGACGCCGATCGGCCGGACCAAGGCGGTTTCGGTGGATGTCCGCGTCATCGGCGCCACTCACCGCGATCTGGTGGAACTGGTCAAGGCCGGCAAGTTCCGCGACGACTTGTACTTTCGTCTCAATGGCGCGGTCTTCACCGTGCCGCCGCTCCGCCAGCGCGGTGACCTGGAGTGGCTGATCGAACGGCTGCTGACCGAGCGGACGGAGCGCGACGGCGTCGGCTACCGGCTGACCCCGGCGGCGCTGGCGGCTCTGCGCGGCCACGGCTGGCCGGGGAACGTGCGGGAACTGGTGAATGCGCTGGACTATGCCTGCGCGGTCAGCGACGGCGGGCTGATCGACCTCGACGACATTCCGGAGCCGGTGCAGCACAGCGGCATGTTCCAGGCCTGGCCGGCGGAAGTGGCGGCAAAGCCCGAGGCGGAGGAGGACCCGGCCACCCGGCTACGCGAGACTTTGCGGCGGCACCACTGGAACGTGTCGGCGACGGCGCGGGCGATGGGGGTCGACCGTTCCACCGTCCATCGGCAGATGCACCGCTTCGGCATCGTGGCGCCGCATCGGACGGAGTGAGGGGGCTTCTGCGGCGGGTTTGCCCCCTCCCCATCCCTCCCCCGCTATGCGGGAGAGGGGGCAGGAGCTTTGCGGGAGTGATGCAAAGGAGTGGCGGCAGTCCCCTCTCCCGCCGAAGGCGGGGGAGGGTTAGGGAGGGGGCATCACGCCCTCAACCCCTCCCCTTACCCCACCGCCCCGAACCCGCCGCCGCCCGGCGTCTCCACCACCAGGGCGTCGCCCGGCCGCATGGCGGTGCTGTCCTGCGAGGCCAGTTCCTGAACGCTGCCGTCGGTGCGCTGGACCCAGGTCCGGCCGACCGCACCGTCGGCACCGCCCTTCAGGCCGAACGGGGCGATCTTGCGGTGGTTGGCGAGGATGGCGGCGGTCATCGGCTCCAGGAAGCGCAGGCGGCGGATCACGCCGTCCCCGCCGCGCCAGCGCCCTGCCCCGCCCGAGCCTCGACGGATGCGGAAGCTCTCCACCAGCACCGGGAAGCGCCATTCCAGCACCTCCGGATCGGTTAGGCGCGAGTTGGTCATGTGGGTCTGCACCGCATCGGTGCCGTCGAAGCCGTTGCCGGCGCCGGAGCCGCCGCAGACCGTCTCGTAATACTGGTGCCACTCGTTGCCGAAGGTGGTGTTGTTCATCGTCCCCTGGGCCGATGCCATCACCCCCAGCGCGCCGAACAGCGCGTCGACGATGCACTGGCTGGTCTCCACGTTGCCGGCCACCACCGCGGCGGGCGGGTTGGGCGACAGCATGGAACCGGGCGGGATGACGATCTCGATGGGGCGCAGGCAGCCCTCGTTCATCGGGATCTCGTCGTCCACCAGACAGCGGAAGACATACAGCACCGCCGCCCGGCAGACCGCCGAGGGGGCGTTGAAGTTGTTGGTCAGCTGGGTGCTGGTCCCGGAGAAATCGACGATCGCCGAGCGGGCGGCATGGTCGATCGACACCCGCAGCTTGATGACCGCGCCGTTGTCCAGCGTCACCGCGAAGTCGCCGTCGCTCAGCACGCCGATGGCGCGGCGGACCTGCTCCTCGGCATTGTCCTGAACGTGGCGCATATAGGCGATGACGGTGGACAGGCCGTGCAGGCGGACGACGCGGTGCAGTTCGCGGGTGCCCTGCTCGTTGGCCGCCACCTGCGCCTTCAGGTCACCGATGTTCTGCGCCGGATTGCGCGCCGGATGCGGGCCGGAGCGCAGAAGCTCCAGCATGGCCTCCTCGCGGAACTGGCCGTTCTCCACCAGTTGCACACAGTCCAGCAGCACGCCCTCGTCGGCGATGGTCTTGCTGTCCGGCGGCATGGAGCCGGGGGTGATGCCGCCGACGTCGGCGTGATGGCCGCGCGAGGCGACGAAGAACAGCAGGTCCTTGCCCGCCTCGTCGAAAACCGGGGAGACGACGGTGATGTCCGGCAGATGGGTGCCGCCATGGTAGGGATCGTTCAGCGCAAAGCATTCGCCCGCGGTGAAGCTCCCGCCACGCCGTTCGATGACGGCACGCACGCTCTCGCCCATCGACCCCAGATGGACCGGCATGTGCGGGGCGTTGGCGATCAGCCCGCCCTCGCGGTCGAACAGGGCGCAGGAGAA
The DNA here is from genome assembly GCF_008365135.1 of Azospirillum sp. Sh1. NCBI lineage: Bacteria > Pseudomonadati > Pseudomonadota > Alphaproteobacteria > Rhodospirillales > Azospirillaceae > Azospirillum > Azospirillum sp. Sh1. The sequence continues at coordinate 413,983 of NZ_VTTK01000001.1, forward strand.
GTCCAGCCGCTCCTTGATGTTCACCGACCGGGCGGTCTTCTCCAGCGTCACGCCCATCCGCTCGGCGATGGACATGAACAGGTTGTTGAAGACCTCCAGCATCACCGGATCGACCTTCGCCCCGCCCTTGATGCCGGCGGCCTGACGCTGGGTCGCCGGCTCCAGCCGGGTCAGCACCAGATGGTTCTTGCGGGTGACCTCCGCCATCCAGCCCGGCTCGACCACGGTGGTGGAGACGGCTTCGGCAAGGATCGCCGGGCCGACGACGCGGTTGCCGGGCTGAAGCTGGCGGCGGTCGTAGAGCGGCGCCTCGCGGCGCTGGCCTGCGCTGTGGACGGCAACGGTGGCGAGCCGGCGCGGCAGCACCGCGGTGGTGGCGGGAAGCTCCGGATCCTCCAGAACGTCGGTCAGGCCGACGGCCTCCAGGGTCACCGACTCCACCTCCAGCGCGGTGCCGGGGGTGAGGAAACCGTAGCGGCGGCGGTGCGCCTCCTCGAAGGACTTGGTCATCGCCACCTTCGAGCCGAAGGCAACGGTCAGCGTGGTGTCGGAACCGGCGGCCTTCAGGTGGACGCGGCGGTTGATCGCCTGCCGGTCGGCGGCGACGCCCTGGCGGGTCAGTTCCGTCCGCCCTTCGGTCTCCAGGTCGGTGAACAGCATGGTCAGCCGGTCGACCACGGCGTCGCTCAGCGGACCTTCCACCGCGCGCTCGCGGATGGCGACGGTGTCGGCCAGCCCGATGCCGTAGGCCGACAGAACGCCGGCCTGCGGGTGCAGGAAGACCCGCGTCATGCCCAGCGCGTCGGCGACGGCGCAGACATGCTGGCCCGCCGCCCCGCCGAAGCCGTTCAGCGTGTAGCCGGTGACGTCATAGCCGCGCTCGACGGAAATCTTCTTGATGGCGTTGGCCATGTTGTCGACGGCAATGCGCAGGAAGCCTTCGGCGACCTCCTGCGGGGTCATCGTCGTGCCGAGCTTGGCGTTGACGGTGGCGGCCAGTTCGGTGAAGCGGGCCTTCACCACGTCGGCATCCAGCGGTTGGTCGCCGTTGGGCCCGAAGACATGGGGGAAGAAGCGCGGCTGGATCTTGCCGACCATGACGTTGCAGTCGGTGACGGTCAGCGGCCCGCCGCGGCGGTAGCAGGCAGGACCCGGATTGGCGCCGGCACTGTCCGGCCCGACACGGAAGCGGGTGCCGTCGAAGACGCAGAGCGAGCCGCCGCCGGCCGCCACCGTATGGATGTGCATCATCGGCGCCCGCACCCGCACGCCGGCCACCACCGCGTCGAAGGCGCGCTCATACTCGCCGGCATAATGCGACACGTCGGTGGAGGTGCCGCCCATGTCGAAGCCGATGACCCGGTCGAAACCGGCCATCCCGGCGGTGCGCACCGCGCCGACCACGCCGCCGGCGGGACCGGACAGGATGGCGTCCTTGCCCTGGAAGCGGCGGGCGTCGGTCAGGCCGCCGTTTGACTGCATGAACATCAGCGGCACCGGCGTGCCGTCGACGCTGAGGTCATTGGCGACCCGGTCGACATAGCGGCGCAGCACCGGCGAGAGGTAGGCGTCGGCCACCGTGGTGTCGCCGCGGCCGACCAGCTTCATCAGCGGGCTGACGAGATGGCTGACGGAGACCTGGGTGAAGCCGACCGCGCGGGCCAGCGAGGCGACCTGCCGTTCATGCTCCGGATAGCGGTAGCCGTGCATCAGCGCGATGGCGGCGGCGCGGAAGCCCTGGCGGTAGGCCTCCTCCAGCCCGCGGCGGACGGCGTGCAGGTCGACCGGCTTCAGCACCCGGCCGTCGGCCATCACCCGTTCCGGCACCTCCACCACATGGGAATAGAGCTGGTCGGGCAGATGGATGTGGCGGGCGAAAATCTTCGGCCGGGCCTGATGGCCGATGCGCAGCTGGTCGCCCAGCCCTTCGGTGATGAGCAGGACGGTCGGCTCGCCCTTGCGTTCCAGCAGGGCGTTGGTGGCGACGGTGGTGCCCATCTTCACCACCTCCACCATGTCCGGCGGGATCGGCTGGCCCGGCTTCAGGCCCAGCAGGTCGCGGATGCCCTGGACGGCGGCGTCGGCATAGCGCTCCGGATTTTCCGACAGCAGCTTGTGGGTCACGACCGACCCGTCGGGCCGGCGGCCGACGATGTCGGTGAAGGTGCCGCCGCGATCCACCCAGAACTGCCACCGGGCCGGCCTGGTCTCCGCCGCTCCGGCCACCGTCCCTCCGGCCACCGCCGCGTTCTCCGTCTCACCCATCGTCGCACCCGCCGAATTCCATGCGCGGCAACCGCACCGCGCGTGGGCCGGAGTTTCGCGATCCGGCAGCGAATTTCAACCGCTTGAGTGGCCCGTCCCCATCAGGAGGTTGGGAAGCGGCGGAAAGAACACAGGATCACCGATGAAGGGCCCCGCCGCTCAGGCGGCAAGCCGCTGCGGCGACGGGGTGGGCAGGCGGCCGAGAATGGCGTTGCCGGACAGGATGCTGTTGAAGGCGCCGGTCCCATCCTCCAATGCTTCCAGGGCGAGGGAGAACTGGTTGGGCGGCGGCAGCTCGAAGCGCGAGGTGATCTCGCCGCTGTCCAGCGCCAGCCGGCCGCCGAAACGGCGGGCCAGCGCACGCATGCGGACATTCTCCGACAGGCACATCATGTGGACATGGCGGATGCCGCGGTTGCGGGCGACGGTCAGGATGCGGCGGACCAGCGTGCTGCCGACGCCCTTGCCCTGCAGGGTCGATTCGACGCTGATGCCGAACTCCGCCTGTTGCGGCCAGAGGATGCGGTCGCCGCAGAGTTCCACCGCGCCGCGCAGCACGCCGTTCTCGAATGCGCCGAGAATGACCGTCCGGCCCCAGTCGATGGCCGCGCAGTGCCGCTCCACCGCCTCGTCCGACAGGGTGCCGGTGAAGCGGGCATAGCGGTCCGCCCGGTCGAGGCGGAGAAGATGCGCCCGGTACTGGGGCAGTTCGGTCGGCAGGATCTTGCGGATGACAGGCATGGCTCTGCTCACGGTTCTCGAAATCCGAAAACGCATTCGCGCAGAACGTTTTTCCCCAGGCTCCGGCGCCGCCACCGGAGGGCACCGTCATTGTCGTGGCCGGCGCTCTCACCGGCACTCTTTGTTGCATTGCAACATGGCGTGGGCGACGGGAATCGCAAGCGCTTATTAGAACTTCGCAATGCGAACAATGCTGGCCTGTTGCCGGCACGCCACAGTTGGCCCACCTTCTTCCGGTCGCTATGCTGCCCCTGGTTGGGGAGCCTGCGGACATAAGGGCGTAGTATGAGCATATGGGGCAAGATCCTGGGCGGCGCGGCCGGCCTGTTCACCGGCGGGCCGATCGGCGCCCTGCTGGGCGGTCTGGCCGGGCATGCGGTCGACCTGTGGTCGCCCTGCGGCCCGGACGACCAGCCGCGCCGGGGCATGAGCGACGCCGATGCCGAAGCGGCCAAGCAGACCGTCGCCTTCACCATCGGCGTGATCGCGCTGGCCGCCAAGATGGCGCGGGCCGACGGCGTGGTGAAGCGGGTGGAGGTCGACACCTTCAAGCGGCTGTTCCGCGTCCCGGCGGAGGAACTGGACAATGTCGGTCGCGTCTTCGACCTTGCCCGCCGCGACACCCGCGGGTTCGATGAGTATGCCCGCCAGATCGCCAAGCTGTTCGAGGACAAGCACGCGGTGCTGGAGGAGCTGCTCGACAGCCTGCTGATGATCGCCGAAGCCGACGACGAACTGCACGAGACGGAGGTGGAGTATCTGCATACCGTCGCCACGATCTTCGGCTTCGACGACGCCGACTTCCGCCGCATCGTCGCCGGCCACCATCTGGCCGGCGGCCCGGCCGAATCGGACCCATACGCGGTGCTGGGCGTGTCGCGTCACGCCGATGACGATGCGGTGAAGACCGCCCACCGGGCGCTGGTGCGCGAACACCACCCGGACCGGCTGATCGCCCAGGGCATGCCGCAGGAATTCATCGATCTTGCCACCCAGAAGCTCGCGCTGATCAACGCAGCCTACGACCGTATTCGCCGCCAACGGGAGGGAGCCGCTGCGCTGTCGTGACTTGTCGCGTCCCGTCACAGCTTTTGATCATTTGAAATTGCTTTGTCGTAGGCTTTATCCCGTTTCCTGACATATCGTCCCCAGCGGGGCGGGCGATCGGTTGCCCGCGCGCTTTGGGGACGACATGATGATGCGACGCACGATCATCCGGACGATCTTCGCCGCGGTTTTGGGAACGACGATTGCGGCGGGCGGCGCCGCGCAGGCGCAGATGCCGACGGCAGCCGCCGACACGACAGTGGTGCTGGGACAGCCGCTGACACTGAACCTGGGGGCGCCGCCGGCCGGCACCGACTGCGCCACGCAGGCCGCGACGCTGAACGCGCAGGCCCTGGTGCTGGTCGCCAACGGCCAGACCATTCCCGGCGCCCGCGCCAGCTTCGGCTGCTCGTCCAAGGGCGAACTGGTGGGCACCGCTTCCACCTCCATCGCCGGCAACGGCGATGACGCGGCCCAGCGGCGGGCGGCGTGGCAGACCGCCTTCAGCGGCTTCTTCAGCCTTGCCGGCGCCAAGTCCCTGCCGGTCGCCTTCGGCCCGGCCACCGGCGGCATGACCACCGCACCGAAGATGGTCTCCATCCAGGGCGCCAGCGACCGCGACCTGGGGCTGGCCGCGATCTGGTTCGCGCTGGTGGCGGCGCTGTTCCTGTTCGCCTTCTTCCGCCACTTCGGCCGCACCGACGCCATCACGCCGATCGCCGGCGTGCCGATGCCGGCCAACTACCGGGCGCCCTACAGCCTCGCCCGCTTCCAGCTGTTGTGGTGGAGCGGGATCGTCACCGCCTCCTACGTCGCCATCCTGACCATCACCGGGTCGATGGACACCATCACCACCGGCACCATGGCGCTGATGGGGATCGTCGGCGGCACCTCCGTCCTGGCCGCCTTCCAGGACCGCCGGCCGAGCGACGACGACACCCGGCGCCACCAGCATGCCGCCGCCTACCTCGCCGCCGCCGCGGCCAACCCGCCCGACCAGGCGGCGATGGCCGCCAGCCTGGCCGAGGTCTATCCACCGTCCCAAGGGTTGCTGCCCGACCTGCTGAGCGACGCCGCCGGCTACAACATCCACCGCCTGCAACTGCTGGCCTGGACCGGCGTGCTGGGCATCACCTTCCTCTACGAGGTCACCCGCACGCTGGGCATGCCGGAGCTGTCGGCCAACCTGCTGGCGCTGACCGGCATCAGCAACGGCACCTATTTCGGCTTCAAGATGCAGGAACAGCAGGTGCCGACGCCGACCGGGACCGCGTAACAGGCCGGCAATCGCGGGGGACGCAACCCGCCCAACCGTTTTTCCGGGTCGCGGCGGAGGGGGATGGCACGCTATAACCCATCCCCTCCCCTCGATTTTCCGGCGTACGAACGGTCCATGGCTCCTCCCGCACCCATCACGGCGCTCCAGGGCGTCACCGTCACCTTCGGCGGCCGTCCGCTGTTCGACGGCATCGACCTGTCCATCGGCCGCGGTGACCGCGCCTGTCTGGTCGGGCGCAACGGGTCGGGCAAGTCGACGCTGATGAAGGTGCTGGCCGGGATGATCCACCCCGATGGCGGCACCGTCTTCGTGCAGCCGGGCGCCCGCCTCGCCTATCTGCCGCAGGAACCGGACTTCACCGGCTGCGCCACGGTCCACGACTATGTCGTGCAGGGTCTTCCCGCCGACGAGCAGGACGAGGCGCACCGCGTCGATGCGGTGCTCGACCGCTTGCAGGTGGACGGCAATCGCGACCCCCGCACCCTGTCGGGCGGCGAATCGCGCCGGACGGCGCTGGCCCGCACGCTGGTCGGCAATCCGGACGTCATGCTGCTGGACGAGCCGACCAACCACCTCGACCTCCCCACCATCGAGTGGCTGGAGGAGGAGTTGCTGTCCTTCCGCGGCGGACTGCTGCTGATCAGCCACGACCGTGCCTTCCTGAACCGGTTGGCGAAGCGGACGCTGTGGCTCGACCGCGGCACGGTGCGCGCCACCGACCGCGGCTTTGCCGATTTCGAGACCTGGCAGGCCGAAGTGTTCGAGGCGGAGGAGGCCGCGGCCCACAAGCTGGACCGCAAGATCGAAAGCGAGATGAAGTGGCTGCGCGAGGGCATCTCCGCCCGGCGCACCCGCAACATGGGACGCGTCCGCAACCTGCTGGACCTGCGCGCCGGGCGCGCGGAGCAGATCAAGGGCGGCCAGCAGGCCAAGCTCGCCATCGCCGAGGCCGAGCGCGGCGGCCGTCTGGTGATCGAGGCGACCGGCATCTCCAAGGGTTTCGACACGCCCGAGGGGCGCAAGACCATCGTCAAGAACTTCTCCACCCGCATCCTGCGCGGCGACCGGGTGGGGCTGATCGGGCCGAACGGCGCCGGCAAATCCACGCTGCTGAAGATGCTGACCGGCCAGCTGGACCCCGATGAGGGCACGGTGAAGCTGGGCACCAGCCTCGACACCGCCTATTTCGACCAGCGGCGCGAGGGACTGGACCCGGAGGACACCATCCGCAAGGTGCTGTGCCCCTTCGGCGGCGACGCGGTGATGGTCAACGGCGTGTCGCGCCATGTCGCCGGCTATATCAAGGACTTCCTGTTCGACACCCGGCAGCTGGACAGCCCGGTGAAGGCGCTGTCGGGCGGCGAGCGCAACCGGCTGCTGCTGGCCCGGCTGTTCGCCAAGCCCAGCAACATGATGATCCTAGACGAGCCGACCAACGACCTCGACATGGACACGCTGGACCTGCTGGAGGACGTGCTGGGCGACTATCAGGGCACGCTGCTGCTGGTCAGCCACGACCGCGACTTCCTCGACCGGCTGGTGACCGCCACCATCGTGCTGGAGGGCGACGGCACCGCCACCGAATATGCCGGCGGCTATTCCGACTATCTGGTGCAGCGCCCGGCCAAGGCGGCACCCGCCGCTGCCGCAAAACAGAAGCCGGCCGCCGCCGCGCCGGCCGCAGCAGCCAAGCCGCGCGGCAAGCTGAGTTACAAGGATCAGCGCGAATTGGACGAGCTTCCGGCCCGCATGGACGGGCTGGGCACCGAGATCGCCAAGCTGGAGAAGACGCTGGCCGACCCCGACCTGTTCACCCGCGATCCCGCCAAGTTCCAGAAGACCAGCGAGCAGCTGCACGCCAGGCAGGCGGCGCTCGCCGCGGCGGAGGAGCGCTGGCTGGAGCTGGAAGCGATGCGCGAAGAGCTGGAAGGCGGCAGGGCATGAGTTTCGCCCACACCCTCCAGGCGCTGGTGGTGATGGCGCTGTGGGGGCTGAACTTCGTCGTGGCGAAATGGGCGCTGGCCGAATTCCCGCCGCTCTTCGTCATGTTCCTGCGCTTTGCCCTGGTGGCGGTGCTGATCATCCCCTTCTTCCGCGTGCCGCGCGACAAGCTGTGGAAGATCGCGCTGTTGTCGGTGACGCTCGGCAGCATCCATTTCCCGATGATGTTCACCGGGCTGCAGGGGATCGACGCCGCCACCGCGTCGCTGGCGGCGCAGGCGCAGGTGCCCTTTTCCTCCCTGCTGGCCGCGCTGGTGTTCAAGGACAAGCTGGGCTGGCGCCGGGGTATCGGCATGGCCGCCGCCTTCGCCGGCGTGGCGGTGATCGCCGGCGAGCCGCGGCTGGGCGAATCGCTCTATTCGCTGCTGCTGATCCTGGCGGCAAGCTTCGCCTTCGCGGTGGCGAGCGTGCAGATGAAGCTGATCGGGTCGGTGAACGGCTTCGCCGTCAACGGCTGGATGGCGCTGTTCGCCATGCCGCAGTTGCTGGGCCTGTCGCTGCTGCTGGAGCATGGACAGATGGAGGCGCTCGCCAACTCCACCTGGGTCGGCTGGGCGTCGATCGTCTACATGGCGGTCGCGGTCACCATCATCGCCTATGGGCTGTGGTATCCGCTGCTGGGGCGCTATTCCGTCAACCAGACCATGCCCTACCTGCTGACCGTGCCGGTCTTCGGCGTCGCCAGCGGTGCACTGCTGATGGGTGATCCGCTGACGATCAACCTCGCCATCGGCGGTTTGCTGACCATCGGCGGAGTCGCGGTGATCGTCCGGCGTGGGCCGAAGGCGGTCAACCAGACGGTCACGAATCCGACATGAGCGCCTTCCGCCGGATCGACCGCCCCTCCCCCAACCACGGCCCACGGGCCGATGGTTCGCGGGTGGAGCTGCTGATTCTGCACTATACCGGCATGCCCACCGCCGCCGATGCGCTGGACCGGCTGTGCGACCCGGCGGCCCAGGTCAGCGCCCATTACACGGTGGACGAGGACGGCACCATCTTCGCCCATGTGCCGGAAGACCGGCGTGCCTGGCATGCCGGCCGGTCGTGCTGGCGCGGGGCGGAGGACGTCAACAGCCGCTCCATCGGCGTCGAGATCGTCAACCCGGGCCACGAGTTCGGCTATCGCCCCTTCCCGCCCGCGCAGATGGCGGCGGTGGCCGAGCTGTGCCAGGGCATCGTGAAGCGCCACGGGATCGCCGCCGCCGACGTGCTGGGCCATAGCGACGTGGCGCCCGACCGCAAGGAGGATCCGGGCGAGCTGTTCGACTGGCCGGGCCTCGCCGCGCAGGGAACGGGGATTTGGCCCACGCCGTCCCAGGCCGACGACGGGCCCTTCACCGATGCGGAGGTCGCCACCCTGCTGGGACGCTATGGGTACGACCCGGCCGAACCGCGGGCTCTGCTGGCCTTCCAGCGCCACTTCCACCCCGAATGCCTGACCGGCGTGCCGGATGCCGAAACGGTGCGGCGTCTGCGCGCGCTGCTGCGGCTGATCGGGCGGTGATGTCTCACATGAGCCGTCGGTCCGATCGAGGCGCTTCCATATTTGGGATTTGCCCCCACGGCCGCTTCCCTATATGAACGACCGCGCCAGATGGCCGGATGGCCGCCTTCGGTTTCGACCGGGGGAGGAAAGTCCGGGCTCCACGGAAACACGGTGCCGGCTAACGGCCGGCGGGGGCGACCCTAGGGAAAGTGCCACAGAAAGCAAACCGCCGGCGTTTCGACGCAGGTAAGGGTGAAAGGGTGCGGTAAGAGCGCACCGCGGACCCGGCAACGGGGACGGCACGGTAAACCCCACCGGGAGCAAGACCGAATAGGAGCGGCCCGACCACCGTCCCCGCAATGGGACGGGCGTGGGTCAAGCGCGTTTCCGCGCCGCCGCTCGGGTTGGTCGCGCGAGGCGTCCGGGCAACCGGCGTCCCAGACGAATGGCCATCGCCTGCCCCTTGGGGCGGGATACAGAACCCGGCTTACAGGCCATCTGGCGCTTTCCCCCTACCCTTTGCCCAGTTCATCCCAATCCGGAGTCCCCGGTCGGGCGCATGATCCCATGGCGCCCCATGGTGGCACCCGTTTGCCCCCGCCCCGCCCGATCGGATGGTTCGGCCTGGGACGGCATGGGCAGCTGTCCGCGTCATCCACAGGGCGGACGCCCCTTCTCCCCACGCTCCCCCCGCAGCTCTCCGGGCTTTTCCGCGGCCATCCCCAGGATGTGCACGGTCCCATCCACATTTTCCCCAGACTAATCCACAGCCGGTGGATAACTGTGGGGCGAATTCCCATGCCGTCCCATGCCGGACCTGGCCATCCCACCCAAGGTTCTATGCCGTCCGAGGGGGTCGATTCGGCCGCATGACAAACCATGGATGGATCACATTTTCTTAAAACTTTGGAACGTTCAACGAACGCGTGTGGATAACTTTATCCACATCGCGGGAGTCCAGCGAAATACTGCGAAGATTCTGAAAATTCGTACACCAACTTGCGCGGATGCCACAGGCTGACCCAAAAGTCTTGACACCCCCGTCTGAATACTCGGGGGGCCGTTGACGCCCATGCCGTCCCATGCTATCCCAAGAATGCCCATTTAAGGGGGGCTCTTACCCATTTTGGTTAACACCGGGGGGCGGGGGCTGAATGGGCCAAGCGGGGCTAGCGCGGGGCACCCGACCGCGCATGGGGGATAGCAGGGGGGACCACCGGGCCTATGGCCGTTTTCCTGTCCACATACGTCAACAAAGTTGACAGGAAAGGGCGTGTGTCCATCCCGGCACAGTTCAGGCAGTCGCTTGCCAAGACGTCGGCTCCCAGCACCGTCTACCTCTGGCCTTCGCTGAACCACCAGGCGCTGGAAGGCGCCGACCAGGACTATCTCGACGTCCTCTCCGAGAGCCTCGAATCCCCCGACCTCGATGCCGACGAGCGCGACATGATCGAGACCTTCATCTTCGGAAAGCTGATCCCCGTCTCCTCCGACGCCGAAGGCCGCATCGTCCTGCCCAAGGAGCTGGCGGAGTTCGCCGGCATCACCGAGGAGGCCGCCTTCATCGGCCGCCGCAAGACCTTCCAGATCTGGGAACCCGACGCGCTGAAGGCCCACGAGGCCGCGCTTCGCGAGCAGGTCGTGCGCAAGGACATCTCCCTCAGCCAGATCGTCGCCAAGGCCTCCCGCGGCGCCGCCAGCCGGAGCGGGGAGGGCGCATGATGGCCGACACCCGCATCCACATTCCCGTCCTGCTGGACGAGGTGATCGCCGCGCTGTCCCCGCGCGACGGCGGTCTCTATGTCGACGGCACCTTCGGCGCCGGCGGCTACAGCCGCGCCCTGCTGCGGTCGGTCTCCTGCCGCGTGATCGGCATCGACCGCGACCCCGCGGCGATCGAGCGCGGCCGCGTCCTGGCACAGGAATTCCCCGGCCGGCTCGAGGTGATCGAGGGCCGTTTCGGCGATATGGACAGGCTGCTGGCGGACCATGGCGTCGACAAGGTCGACGGCGTGGCGCTCGACGTCGGCGTCTCCTCTCCCCAGATCGACGAGCCGGAGCGCGGTTTCTCCTTCCGCTTCGACGGCCCGCTCGACATGCGGATGGGACGGGATGGGCCGACCGCCGCCGACGTGGTCAACAGCGCCGACGAGGCGGAACTGGCCGACATCATCTACCACCTGGGCGAGGAACGGATGGCGCGCCGCGTCGCCCGCGCCATCGTCGCCGCCCGCCGCGATGCGCCGATCGAGCGCACGGGTCGGCTGGCCGACATCATCCGCTCGGTGGTGCCGAAGGGGAAGGGCGACGGGATCGACCCGGCCACCCGGACCTTCCAGGCCCTGCGCATCCATGTGAACGACGAATTGGGCGAGTTGCGGCGCGGCCTGTCCGCCGCCGAGTCGCTGCTGGCGCCCGGCGGACGTCTGGCCGTCGTTTCCTTCCATTCGCTGGAGGACCGCGAGGTCAAGGCGTTCCTGCGGGAACGGTCGTCGCCGCCGCCCTCCCCGTCCCGCCATACGCCCGTGACCGCGGTCGCGGCGCATCACCCATCCTTCCGCCTGCTCTCCCGGAAACCCGTGGACCCGAGCGAGGCCGAAGCCCGCAACAACCCCCGCGCCCGGTCCGCCCGGCTGCGCGCGGCTGAACGTACCGAGGCGCCCGCGTTCCCGGCGCCCGGCAAGGAGGCAGCATGAAAGGCAAGACCTGGCTGTTCTGGGGCGGCCTGATCGCGGCCGCCGGTGGCGTGCTGTTCCAGACCAGCTACGACGTCCAGGATCTTGAGGAGAAGCTCGCCGGGCTGAACCGCAAGATCATTCAGGAACAGGAGTCCATCCAGATCCTGAAGGCCGAGTGGAGCTACCTGAACGACCCCACCAAGCTGGAACAGATGGCGCAGGCCTATCTGGCGCTGCAGCCCAGCGAACCGCGCCAGTACATGGCGATGGACATGATCCCCATGCGTCCGGGCGACGCCGTCCAGCCGCCTGCCCAGATCGGTCCCGCCCAGACCAATCCCGCCCCGCTGCCGCCGATGGTGCGCGCGCCCGGCACCGGCGCCCCGCAGGTCGCTACCGCCCGCATCCCCGCCGCTCCCAACAACAGCGGCGCCGGCGGTATCGTTCCGGTCAGCATGCCGGCCGGTGCGGCCCTGGCGAAGCCGCTGCCGATGGACAAGGCGCTGGAACGCGCGCCGGTCGTCGTGCCCGCCTCCCTGCCCTCCTCCGGCGGTCTCGCCGACCCGTCGCGCGCCACCCGGATCAAGCCCTCCGCCCTGGTGCCCGGCTCCGCCCGCGCGCCGGCCGAGAAGGCGCCCGACCGCGCCGCCGGCAAGCTGGCGCCCAACGCGCCGACCTCGCGCCCGACCGAACTGGCGGCACGCCCGACACCGCCGGCACCGGCGCCCAAGGCTGCCGCTCCTGCGGCCCAGCAACCCTACCAGCCCAAGCCGACCGACAGCCTCGGGCTGCTCGTTGCGCGCCTGGGGGCCAATCGATGAACGGTCACGACCACGGCGGTTCGGCCGGCTACGGCCAGCCCGGCGCCAGCACCGGCAGCACCTACGTGCCGCCGCCGGCGCCCTCGCCCTTTCCTCCGTCGCCCCAGCAGCAGTCCGCCAAGCCGCGGACCTCGCTGGCGGTTGCGCTGGAACAGAGCCGTTACCGCCTGATGGTGACGGCTGCCGTGGTCACGACCGTCTTCACCGCGATCAGCGTCAAGCTGGCGATGGCCACCATGTTCGCGGGCGGCGGCGAGCCGCGCCAGCATGTGGCGCTGGAGGTGGACAACACCACCACCAACCGTGCCGATATCCTCGACCGCAATGGCAACCTGCTGGCGACCTCGCTGGTCACCCAGTCGCTCTATGCCGACCCCAAGCTGGTGTCGCGCCCGGAAGAGGCGGCGCAGAAGCTGGTCAGCGTCCTGCCGGAGCTTGATTACAAGGAAGTCCTGGGCAAGCTGGTCGGCGACCGCCGGTTCGTCTGGCTGAAGCGCAACCTGACGCCGAAGCAGCAGGCCGCCGTCCATCGGCTCGGCATTCCCGGCATCGCCTTCGAGCGGGAGGAGCGCCGCTTCTACCCCGCCGGCCCGCTGACCTCCCATGTCGTCGGCTTCACCGGCATCGACAACAACGGCCTTGCCGGCATGGAGCAGGGCTTCAACAAGCGGCTGACCGAGGATCCGGGAACGCCGCTGCAGCTCTCTATCGACCTGCGGTTGCAGCATGTCCTGAAGAAGGAACTGGCCGCCACGGTGCAGGAGTTCAGCGCCATCGGCGCCGCCGGCATCGTCTTCGACGTGCGCAACGGCGAAGTGCTGGCGATGGTTTCGCTGCCCGATTTCGACCCGCAGGACCCGACCGGCCTGAACCCCGACACGCTGTTCAACCGGGCGACCCTCGGCGTCTACGAGATGGGATCGACCTTCAAGATCTTCAACTCCGCGTTGGCCTTCGACAGCGGCAAGATCCGGGTGTCGGACATGTTCGACGCGGCCCACCCGATCAAGATCGGCCGCTTCACCATCAACGACTACCACAACCTGCACCGCGCCCTGACAGTGGCGGAAGTGTTCCAGCACTCCTCCAACCTCGGTTCCGTGCGGATGGTGCAGCAGGTGGGCGTGGCGGCGCAGAAGGCCTTCATGACCAAGATGGGCTTCACCAAGCCCACCGGTCTGGAGTTGCCGGAAAGCGGCTGGCCGCTGGTGCCGAATCCGTGGCGCGAGGTCAACAGCTACACCATCTCCTTCGGCCATGGCATCTCGGTCAGCCCGATGCACACGGTGGCCGCCGCGGCGTCCGTCATCAACGGCGGCCTCTTCCACAAGCCGACGCTGCTGAAGCGCAAGGCGGGCGACGAGATCCCGACCGATCAGGTGGTGTCGCGCTCTACCTCCGACATGATGCGGCGCATGTTCCGCTTCGTGGTCACCGAAGGAACCGGCAAGTCGGCGGAAGTCAAGGGCTATGTCGTCGGTGGAAAAACCGGCACCGCCGACAAGCAGAAGGGGCGGCATTACCAGAAGAACTCGCGCATGTCGTCGTTCCTGGGCGCCTTCCCGATGAACGATCCGCGCTACATCGTCTATGTGCTGGTGGACGAGCCCAAGGCCACGGCCAAGACCTACGGCTACGCCACCGGCGGCTGGGTCGCCGCCCCGGCGGTTGGCCGCATCGTCAAGCAGATCGGCCCGCTGCTGAACGTGCCGATGGTGGACGAGAACGCGCCGGAAATCCTCAACTCCACCTTCCTGAACGCCGCCGGTTCCACCAACTGGCAGCAGACCATGCCCTCCGTCACCGCTCCACCCCCGTCGAAGGGAAGCACCGTTGCGTCTTTCCCAACTCAGACCAAACCGCGCTGACGCCACCGTCGGCGCCGCCGATCCCGACATCGCCGGGCTGACCGCCGACAGCCGCGCGGTCAGGCCCGGCTTTGTCTTTGCCGCCCTGCCCGGCGTGAAGGCCGACGGGCGCGCCTTCATCGCCGACGCGATCGCCAAGGGCGCCGTCGCCGTGCTGGCGCCCGAGGGCACCGAACTGCCCGCCGCCTCCGCCGCCGTCCTGCTGACCGACCCGCAACCACGCCTCGCCTTCGCGCGCATGGCCGCCGCCTTCCATGGCGGGCGCCAGCCGGAGACGGTGGTGGCGGTGACCGGCACCAACGGCAAGACCTCCACCGTCCAGTTCGCCGCGCAGATCTGGACCCGGCTCGGCCTGCCCGCCGGCAGCCTGGGCACGCTGGGTCTGCTCGGCCCCGGCCTGCACGGTTATGGCGGGATGACGACTCCGGACCCGGAGTCGCTGCACCGCGACCTCGCCGCCGCCAAGGATGCCGGCATCGACCATCTGGCGATGGAGGCGTCGAGCCACGGGCTGGAGCAGTTCCGGCTGGACGGCGTGGCGATCAAGGCCGCCGGCTTCACCAACCTGACGCTGGACCATCTGGACTATCACGGCACCATGGAGGCGTACCGCGACGCCAAGGCGATGCTGTTCGACCGGGTCCTGCCGCCGGGCGCCGTCGCGGTGCTGAACGCCGACTCTCCGGAATTTCAACATTTTGCCACCATTTGTAACCACCGTGGTCACCGCGTCCTGTCCTATGGTCTGGCCGGCGTCGAGCTTCGGGTGACCGGGGTGGAGCCGCTGGCCCATGGCCAGCGCCTCGCCCTGTCCGTGCTCGGCCGCGACGTGACGGTGGACCTGCCGCTGGCGGGTCGTTTCCAGGCCTGGAACGTGCTCTGCGCGCTGGGTCTGGTGATCGGATCAGGCGGCGACGCCGAGCGGGCGCTCGCCGCCCTTCCCTCGCTGGAAGGTGTGCCGGGCCGGCTGCAGCATGTCGCGACCCACCCCAACGGGGCGACGGTCTACGTCGATTACGCCCATACGCCCGACGCGCTGGAAACGGTGCTGCGGGCGCTGAAGCCGCATGCCGTGCGCCATCTGGTGACGGTGTTCGGCTGCGGCGGCGACCGCGACCGCAGCAAGCGGCCGGTGATGGGGGCGCTGGCGGCCAGGCTGGCCGACCGCGCCATCGTCACCGACGACAACCCGCGCACCGAGGATCCCGCCTTCGTGCGGAGCCAGGTGCTGGCCGGCGCCACCGGCGAACTGGCCGGACGGCTGGAGGAGATCGGCGACCGGGCGGAGGCGATCCGCACCGCGGTGCGGCAGCTTCAGCCCGGCGACGTGCTGGTCATCGCCGGCAAGGGCCATGAACAGGGACAAACGATCGGCACCGAGGTGCGTCCGTTCGACGATGCGGACGAGGCCCGGAAAGCCGTAGCGGAGATTGGAGCATGAGCGGGGAGATGACGG
The DNA here is from genome assembly GCF_008365135.1 of Azospirillum sp. Sh1. Classification (NCBI taxonomy): domain Bacteria; kingdom Pseudomonadati; phylum Pseudomonadota; class Alphaproteobacteria; order Rhodospirillales; family Azospirillaceae; genus Azospirillum; species Azospirillum sp. Sh1. The sequence continues at coordinate 429,628 of NZ_VTTK01000001.1, forward strand.
ACAAGACGGTCCTCTGGACTGCGGAGGACGCGGCGGCCGCCACCGGCGGGCGTCTGGCCGGCCCGTCCGCCTGGACCGCCACCGGCGTCACCATCGACAGCCGCAAGGTGGCGCCGGGCGACCTGTTCGTGGCCATTCGCGGACCGAATTTCGACGGGCACGCCTTCGTCGGCGCCGCACTCGCCGCCGGGGCCGCCGCGGCGCTGGTCGATCATCTGCCGGATGGCTTGCCGGCGGACGCGCCGCTGCTGATCGTCCCGGTCGACACGCTGGAGGCGATGGCGGCGCTGGGCAAGGTCGCGCGGGCGCGTTGCGGCGCGCGCTTCGTCGGCGTCACCGGCTCGGTCGGCAAGACCGGCACCAAGGAGACCCTGCGCCACGTCCTGTCGGCGCAAGGGTCGACCTATGCCACCGAAGGCAGCCTGAACAACCATTGGGGCGTGCCGCTGTCGCTCGCCCGCCTGCCCGCCGACTGCGCCTATGGCGTGTTCGAGCTGGGCATGAACCACGCCGGCGAACTCGGCCCCCTGTCCCGGCAGGTCAAGCCGCATGTCGCCATCATCACCACGGTCGAGGCGGCGCATCTGGAATTCTTCTCCGGCGTCGAGGCCATCGCCGACGCCAAGGCCGAGATCTTCGAAGGACTGGACGCGGACGGCGTCGCCGTGCTGAACCGCGACAACGGGCAATATGCCCGGCTGGCCGCCGCCGCGCGCCGCCACGGCCTGACCGACATCTGGAGCTTCGGCGCCCATGAGGAGGCCGACGCCCGGCTGGTCGACTGTTCGCTGCACGCCACCTGCAGCGCGGTGACCGCGGTCATCCGCGGCGAGCGGCTGCAATACTGCCTGTCGCTGCCGGGCAAGCACTGGGTGATGAACAGCCTGGCGGTGCTGCTGGCGGTGAAGGCGCTGGGCGCCGACGTTGCCGCCGCCGCCCGTTCCCTGTCCAGCCTGCAGCCGGTCAAGGGCCGCGGCACCCGCAAGCGCATCCAGCTGCCGCAGGGCGCCTTCACCCTGATCGACGAGAGCTACAACGCCAGTCCGGCCGCGATGACGGCGACGCTGGAGGTGCTGGGCAAGATCGACCCAGGCGCCGGCGGCCGGCGCATCGCCGTGCTGGGCGACATGCGCGAACTGGGCGACCGCGCCGACGCGCTGCACATCGCGCTGGCCGAGCCGCTGCGCGCCGCGCAGGTGGACGCCGTCTACGCCTGCGGCCCGCACATGAAGGCGCTGTTCGACCGCCTGCCGGCGACGATGCGCGGCGCCTGGACGGAGACCAGCGTGGAGTTGGCCCCCATCGTGACCGGAACCGTAAAAGGCGGCGACGTTATCATGGTCAAGGGGTCCTTGGGCAGTCGTACAGGTCTGATCGTCGATGCGCTCGCGGCACTCGACAGCGGACGCGAAAGCGAGGACAAAGCCGCCTCCCGAACCACCAACCAGCCACTGGCGGCGGCGCAGTCCGCGCAGGCGCCGCGAGGCTGACGGACCCAAATGCTCTACAACCTCCTCTTCGGTCTGGCCGACGTCTTCACGCCGTTCAACCTGTTCCGGTATCTGACCTTCCGGACCGGCGGCGCCGTGCTGACGTCGCTGGTCATCAGCTTCGTCTTCTTTCCGCGCCTGATCGCCTGGCTGAAGCGCAAGCAGGGCGAAGGCCAGCCCATCCGCGCCGACGGCCCGGAGACCCATTTCAAGAAGAAGGGCACGCCCACCATGGGCGGCCTGATGATCCTGATCGCGATGACGGTCAGCACCCTGCTGTGGGCCGACCTGACCAACGCCTACATCTGGATCGTCCTGCTGGTGACCATCGGCTACGGCCTGATCGGCTTCGGCGACGATTACCTGAAACTGACCAAGCGCAACACCAAGGGCCTGTCCGGCCGTTTCCGCCTGGGTTGGGAGATCGCCATCGGGCTGGTCGCGTCGGCGCTCATCATGTGGGTGTCGGCCCCGCCGCTGTCGGGCGGCGTCGCGGTCCCCTTCGTCAAGGATTTCCTGATCCAGCTGTCCTGGTTCTTCGTGCCCTTCGGCGCCTTCATCATGGTAGGCGCATCGAACTCGGTGAACCTGACCGACGGTCTGGACGGGCTGGCCATCGTGCCGACGATGATCGCGGCCGGCTGCTTCGCCCTGATCTCCTACCTCTCCGGCAACGCCATCTTCGCCAACTACCTGCAGATCCATCATGTGCCGGGGTCCGGCGAGCTGACGATCTTCTGCGGCGCGCTGATCGGCGCCGGCATCGGCTTCCTCTGGTACAACGCCCCGCCGGCGATGGTCTTCATGGGCGACACCGGGTCGCTGTCGCTGGGCGGTGCGCTGGGTGCGGTCAGCGTGGTGACCAAGCACGAGATCGTGCTCGCCATCATCGGCGGCCTGTTCGTGCTGGAGACGGTGTCGGTGATCGTGCAGGTCGCCTCCTTCAAGCTGACCGGCAAGCGGGTGTTCCGCATGGCCCCGCTGCACCATCACTTCGAGAAAAAAGGCTGGGCCGAACCGACGGTGGTGATCCGCTTCTGGATCATCGCCTCGATCCTGGCGCTGGTCGGCCTGTCCACGCTGAAGCTGCGCTGAGGGGGGACCGGCGATGATCGACCTGTTCTATATGCAGGAACTTCCCGTCGCGGTGATGGGGCTGGGCAAGTCCGGCCTCGCCACCGCCCGCGCGCTGCGCGACAGCGGCGCCGAGGTGCGGGTGTGGGACGACAACCCCGCCTCCCGCGCCGCGGCGGAGGCGGAGGGTTTCGCCGTCGTCGATCTCGCCACCGCCGACCTGTCGGACCTGACCACCATCGTCTGGTCGCCCGGCATCCCCCACACCTTCCCCAAGCCGCATCCGGTGGCCGAGCGTGCCCGCGCGCTGGGGATCGAACTGATCTGCGACATCGAACTGCTGGGCCGGGCGGAGCGCGACTGCGCCTTCATCGGCATCACCGGCACCAACGGCAAATCGACCACCACCACGCTGGTCGGCCACATCCTGGCCGCCGCCGGGCGCAAGGCCGCCGTGGGCGGCAACCTCGGCACGCCGGTGCTGACCTTCGATCCGATCGGATCGGGCAACACCTGCGTCCTGGAGATGTCGAGCTACCAGCTGGAGCTGACCCACTCCATCACCTTCGACATCGCGGTCCTGCTGAACATCACCCCCGACCATCTCGCCCGCCATGGCGGGATGGATGGCTACATCGCCGCGAAAAAGCTGATTTTCCACCGCCAGACCTGGCCGCGCACCGCGGTGATCGGGGTGGACGACGAACATTGCCGGAAGATCCACGCCGACCTCGTCGCCGCCGGCGACCAGCGCGTCTGGCCGATCTCGGCGCAGGGTCCGGTCGCCGGCGGCGTCTATGCCGCCGACGGCTGGCTGGTCGACGACACCGACGGCGAGGCGGTGCGCGTGGCGGAGCTGTCGGCGCTGCCGACCCTGCTGGGCGCCCACAACTGGCAGAATGCCGCCGCCGCCTTCGCCACCTGCAAGGCCGCCGGCCTGCCGGTGCCGGCCATCGTCGCGGCGATGGCGACCTTCCCCGGCCTCGCCCACCGTCAGCAGCTGGTCGGCACGCTCGACGGCGTGCGCTTCGTCAACGACAGCAAGGCGACCAATGCCGACGCCACGGAAAAGGCGCTGGCGACCTTCGACCCGATCTACTGGATCCTGGGCGGACAGGCCAAGGACACCGGGCTGAACGGGCTGGAGGGCTATATGGGCCGCGTGCGCCACGCCTTCCTGATCGGCGAGGCGCAAGAACAATTCGCCGCATGGCTCGATGCGCAGGGCGTTGGTTATACCCGCTGCGGAACGCTGGATGTCGCGACCGCGAAGGCGGCCGGGATGGCGCTGGCGGAGCGGCTGGAGGGCTCTTGCGTGCTGCTGTCGCCGGCCTGCGCCTCGTGGGACCAGTTCGCCAATTTCGAGAAGCGCGGCGACGCCTTCGCGGCCTATGTCGCGGGCATCATCGACGCGCATGGGAACACCGGGGACGGCACCAGCGGAGGCGTTGCATGATCACCTTCGACCGCACCGATCAGTCGATCTTCGGCCGCTGGTGGTGGACCGTCGACCGTTGGCAGTTGGGCGCCGTCGCCCTGCTGATGTTCCTCGGCACCGTCCTCATCACCGCGGCCAGCCCGCCGGTGGCCGAGCGCATCGGCATCCAGGACACCTTCTATTTCGTCGAACGCCACGTGATGATGCTGATCCCGGCGATCATCATCATGATCGGGGTCTCGCTGCTCAGCCCGCGCGGCGTGCGGCGGGTGGCGCTGGGGGTGTTCCTGATTTCGGTGGCGCTGGTCTACGCCACGCTGGTGGTCGGCGTGGAGATCAAGGGCGCCCGCCGCTGGATCCATGTTCCCGGCCTGTCGATCCAGCCGTCCGAGTTCATCAAGCCGGCCTTCGCCGTGGTCGCGGCCTGGCTGTTCTCGCTGTCGCGCACCAATCCGGGCTTCCCCGGCGCGTTGGTGTCGATGGTGCTGTACGGCGTCACCATGGTTGGGCTGATCCTGCAGCCCGACCTCGGCATGACCTTCGTCGTCTCCGCCGTCTGGTTCACCCAATTCTTCCTGGCCGGACTGAACCTCGTGCTGGTGATGGGGCTCGGCGGGCTGGGTGTCGTCGGGCTGGTCGGTGCCTATTACACGCTGCCGCACGTCACCAGCCGCATCGACCGCTTCCTCGACCCGCATGCCGGCGACAATTATCAGGTCAACCGCTCGCTGGAGGCCTTCGCCAACGGCGGCCTGATGGGAACCGGCCCCGGCCAGGGCACGGTGAAGTTCTATCTCCCCGACAGCCACGCCGACTTCATCTTCGCGGTCGCCGGGGAAGAACTGGGGCTGATTTTCTGCTTAGGCCTGGTGACGCTGTTCGCCTTTGTCGTTCTGCGTGGATTCGCCCGCATCTTCAACGACAACAACTACTTCGTCCTGCTCGCCGCCGCCGGTCTTCTGATCCAGTTCGGGCTTCAGGCGGCGATCAACATGGGTTCGTCCTTGCATCTTATGCCGACCAAGGGCATGACCCTGCCGTTCATCTCATACGGCGGCTCCTCGCTGCTCGCTCTCGGGTTCGGCATGGGCATGGTATTGGCTTTGACACGCAAACGCTTCGGCCCCCTGGAATGAGGAGGCCGACGGACTTGGGCGCGACGACCTACGACGCGAGCGCCAACAAGGTGATCGTGCTGGCGGCGGGCGGCACCGGCGGACACATGTTCCCGGCCGAAGCCCTGGCGCGCGAGTTGCTGTCGCGTGGCCGCGCCGTGACCCTGGTCACCGACAAGCGCGGCCACGCCTTCGGCGAGAATCTGCCGGAGGTGCCGGTCCACCGCATCCGCGCCGCCTCGCCCGGCGCCGGCATCGTCGGCAAGCTGAAGGCCGCCCTGCAGATGGGGCTGGGCCTGCTGGAGGCGCGGGCGCTGATGCGCCGGCTCGATCCCGCCGCGGTCGTCGGCTTCGGCGGCTACCCGTCCGTGCCCACCGTCTATGCCGCCATCCAGTCGAAGCTGCCGGCCCTGCTGCACGAACAGAACGCCGTTCTGGGCCGCGCCAACCGGATGCTGGTCGCCGGGGCCAGCCGCATCGCCGTCGCCTTTTCCGACATCGAGAAGCTGAGCGAGGCGCAGCGCGCCAAGATCGTCCGCACCGGCAACCCGGTGCGCCCGCAGGTCGCCGCCCGCCGCCTTTCGCCCTATGAGGCGCCCGGCGCCACCGGCCCGATCCGGCTGCTGGTGATGGGCGGCAGCCAGGGCGCCCGCGTCTTTTCCGAGGTGATCCCGGCGGCGCTCGCCCTGCTGCCGGAGGTGATGCGCGCCCGCATCCATCTGGCGCAGCAATGCCGCCCGGAAGACCTGGAAGCCGCCCGCGACGCGCTGGAGCCGCTGGGCCTCGCCCGGCTGGAGTTGCAGACCTTCTTCCGCGACGTGCCGGAGCGGCTGGCCGCCTGTCACCTTGCCGTCACCCGCGCCGGCGCCTCCACCATCGCCGAACTGACCTGCGTCGGCCGTCCGGCGATCCTGGTGCCGTACCCGCACGCCACCGACGACCACCAGACCGCCAACGCCCGCCATCTGGCCGAGGCCGGCGCCGCCTGGCTGGTGCCGCAGCCCTCCTTCACCGCCCAGGCGCTGGCCGGGCGGCTGTCCTCCCTGCTGGCCGACCCGCAGGCGCTCGCCGCGTCGGCGCGGGCCGCACACGACTGGGGCACCGCCGACGCCGCCACCGCACTGGCAGACGCCGTGCTGGCGATGCTGGACGGTGGCCCGGCCACCCGCGCCAATTCCTACAACGCCGACCCAAACCTGACTGACCACGACCAATCCCACAACGCCCGGCGGTCCGCCGCCGGCGCCAGCGCCAAGGGGGCCGCGGAATGATCAAAGCCAGGGCTCTGACCCGACCGACTCCCCGTCCGCTGCAGGATTGGCCGGCGGACATGACGCGGACCGAGGGTGGCTGGTACAACCGTCCGGGCTGTCCGCTGGTGCCGCGCTTCCTCGCCGAAGGCGGCTTCCTGCGTGACCGCCTGTCGATGATCCACGGATCGCAACCCCTCCCCGACGACCTGTCCGATGCGGCGGTCGACGCCACCCTTCGCCTGATGCTTCGCCGCGGAAAGTAAGCCTGACATGCGCGCCCTCCCCCTCTCGATCGGCACCATCCACTTCGTCGGCATCGGCGGCATCGGCATGAGCGGCATCGCCGAGGTGCTGCGGAACCTGGGCTATACCGTCCAGGGCTCCGACCTTGCCGAGAACGCCAACGTCAAGCGCCTGCGCGAACTGGGCATCAAGGTGTTCGTCGGCCATCGCGGCGAGAACATCGCCGGGGCCGCCGTTGTCGTCGTCTCCTCCGCCGTCAAGCGCGACAATCCGGAGGTGGTGGCCGCCCGCGCCGCCTTGGTGCCGGTGGTCCGCCGCGCCGAGATGCTGGGCGAGCTGATGCGCCTGAAATGGGCCATCGCCATCGGCGGCACCCATGGCAAGACCACGACCACCTCGATGGTCGGCCATATGCTGGAGCATGCCAACCTCGACCCCACCGTCATCAACGGCGGCATCATCAACGCCTACGGCTCCAACACCCGGCTCGGCACCGGCGACTGGATGGTGGTGGAGGCGGACGAGAGCGACGGCACCTTCGTGAAGCTGCCGGCCTGCATCGCCGTCGTCACCAACATGGATCCGGAGCATCTGGACTTCTACGGCACCTTCGACAACGCGCGGGCCGCCTTCGACAGCTTCGTCCAGAACATCCCCTTCTACGGCTTCGCCGCGCTCTGCATCGACCATCCCGAGGTGCAGGCGATGATCCCCCGCGTGTCGGACCGCCGCATCGTCACCTACGGCTTCTCGCCGCAGGCCGACATCCGCGCGGTGAACGTGGAGCTGGGTCCGGACGGCGCCAAGTACGACGTGCTGATCTACGACCGCCACACCGGCGAGAGCCGCGCCATCGCCGGCGTGCGCCTGCCGATGTACGGGCCGCACAACGTCCAGAACTCGCTGGCCTGCTTCGCGGTCGGCAACGAGATGGGGCTGCCCGACGTGGTGATGCGCGACAGCATGGCCAAGTTCCAGGGCGTGAAGCGCCGCTTCACCAAGACCGGCGAGGCCAACGGCATCACCGTCATCGACGATTACGGCCACCACCCGGTGGAGATCGCGGCGGTGCTGAAGGCCGCGCGCACCGCCGGCACCGGCCGCACCATCGCCGTGGTCCAGCCGCACCGCTATTCCCGCCTCGCCGCCCTGTTCGAGGAGTTCTGCACCTGCTTCAACGACGCCGACGCCGTGATCGTCGCCGACGTCTATGCCGCCGGTGAGGCGCCGATCGAGGGCGTCAGCCGCGACAGCCTGGTGGAAGGCCTGCGCATGCACGGCCACCGCCATGTCGTGGCCCTGCAGAACCCGCAGGAACTGGCGCAGGTCGTGCGCGAGATGGCGCGGCCCGGCGACTTCGTCGTCTGCCTGGGTGCCGGCAACATCACCCAGTGGGCGAACGCCCTGCCGGGCGAGCTGTCGTCGCTCTACGGCGCCGCGCGATGACGGCGGCCCCCCGCATGAGCCCGGCAGACGGCCATTTGCCCGACGGCCACCTGATCGAACGGATGCCCGCGGTGCGCGGCCGGCTGACCGCCGACGCTTCGCTGGCGCCGGTGACGTGGTTCCGCGTCGGCGGCCCGGCCGAGGTGATGTTCCGTCCGGCCGACGCCGACGACCTTGCCGACTTCCTGGCTGCCCTGCCGGCCGAGGTGCCGGTGACGGTGATCGGCGTCGCCTCCAACCTGCTGGTGCGGGACGGCGGCGTGCCGGGCGTCACCATCCGGCTCGGCCGCGGTTTCACCGACATCCTGGCGGATGGGATGACGCTGACCGCCGGTGCGGCGGCGCTCGACCTCAACGTCGCGATGGTCGCCCGCGATGCCGGGATCGAGGGGCTGGAGTTCCTGTCGGGCATTCCCGGCACCATCGGCGGCGCGCTGCGCATGAACGGCGGCGCCTATGGCCGCGAGCTTGCCGACGTGCTGGTCTCCGCCACCGCGGTGGCGCGCGACGGCCGGCGGCTGGAGTTCAGCCATGCCGGCATGGGCTTCACCTACCGCCACAGCGCGGCGCCGGAAGACTGCATCTTCACCGGCGCGGTGCTGCGCGGCGAGCCCGGCAACCCGCTGGAGATCGCGCGGCGGATGGCCGAGATCTCAGACAAGCGCGCCGACAGCCAGCCGGTCCGCTCCCGCACCGGCGGTTCGACCTTCAAGAACCCCGACGGCTATAAGGCGTGGGAGCTGATCGACCGGGCCGGCTGCCGCGGCCTGTCCATCGGCGACGCGCAGGTGTCGGAAAAGCACTGCAACTTCCTGATCAACAACGGCACGGCAACCGCCGCCCAGCTGGAAGCGCTGGGCGAGGAGGTCCGCCGCCGCGTGTTCGAGACCAGCGGCGTCATGCTGGACTGGGAAATCAAGCGCATCGGCGTTCCCGCCGCCGAAGGAGCCGCCCAATGACCGAAGCCCTGCTCCACGCCCATAAGAAGCATGTCGCCGTCCTGATGGGCGGCTGGTCGGCCGAGCGCGAGGTGTCGCTGGTCAGCGGGGCCGGCGTCGCCAAGGCGCTGGAGGAGGAAGGCTACCGCGTCACCGCCGTCGACGTGCAGCGCGACCTGGCCGGGCTGATGCATGCCCTGACCAATCCGCGGCCCGACGTGGTGTTCAACGCCCTGCACGGCCGCGGCGGCGAGGACGGGACGATCCAGGGCGTGCTGGAGTTCCTGGGCCTGCCCTACACCCATTCGGGCGTCCAGGCCGCCGCCATCGCCATGGACAAGGCGATGACCAAGCGGGTGCTGGACACCGTCGGCATCCGTTCCCCCAAAGGCATGGTCCTGTCCCGCGGGGAGATCACCGGCGGTACCCACCCCATGCCGGCGCCCTATATCGTCAAGCCTGTGGACGAAGGCTCGACCGTTGGCGTAACCCTGGTCCGCGAGGGGCAGAACAGCCCGGTCGGCGACGACGGTTCGTTCGGGGGGACCTTTGGCGAACGCGTGCTGGTCGAGGAGTTCATCCCCGGTCGCGAACTGACCGTGGGCGTCATGGGTGACCGCGCTTTGGCGGTGACCGAGATCGTCTTTCAGGCTCAGGTCTACGACTACACCGCGAAATACAGCGCCGGCCACGCCGTCCACACCATCCCCGCCGCGGTTCCCGAGGCGGTGGCGGAGGAGGCGAAGCGGCTGGCGGTGCTTGCGCACCACACCCTGGGCTGCCGGGGCGTGTCGCGCAGCGACTTCCGCTGGGATGACAGCCGGCCGGGAACGGACGGTCTGTATTTCCTGGAGATCAACAACCAGCCGGGCATGACGCCCCTGTCGCTGGTGCCCGAACAGGCCGCGCATGTGGGGATCACCTACGGCGCGCTGGTCGGCTGGCTCGTGGAGAACGCCGCATGTCAGCTCGCCTGATGGCCAACCCGGATTTCCGCGCCGCCGCAGCCGGTGCGCGCGCCCGGGACGAGATGCCGACCCCGCCGCGCGCCATGGCCGCGTCGGCGCAGAAAGGCAAGCGGCGGCGCGCCTGGCCGCGCTGGACCCGCTCCGCCGTCAAGGCGGCGCTGCTGCTGGTGCCGGTGCTGGGCCTGACCGCCGCCGCCGGTTCCGCCTGGAAGCGCGGCACCCTGGCCGACACGCTGGAGGCGGCGCAGGACAGCGTCGTCCGGCTGACCGGCAACATGGGCTTCCGCCTGTCGGAAATCCTGGTCGTCGGCCGCAGCGAGACGGAGCGCGACGCCGTGCTCGACGCGCTGGGCGTGCGCCGGGGCGAGCCGATCCTGTCGATCGATCTGGCCGATGCCAAGCAGCGGCTGGAGGAGTTGCCCTGGGTGTCGTCGGCCTCGATCGAGCGGCGGCTGCCCGGCTTCCTCTATGTCCAGCTGTCCGAACGCCAGCCGATGGCGATCTGGCAGCATGACCGCCAGTTCACCGTCATCGACCGCGCCGGCCGCCCGCTGGCCGACGCGGCGGAACTGGCCCGCCGCGGCAACCAGCGGATCGAAACGCTGCCGCAGGTCATCGGCGCCAACGCCCCGCAGCAGGTCCACACCCTGCTGTCGGCGCTGGACGGCGCGCCGACCATCGCGCCGATGCTGTCCTCGGCCAGCTGGATCAGCGACCGCCGCTGGAACCTGCAGCTCAGCAACGGCGTGACGGTGAAGCTGCCGGAAGGCACCGCCGACATGCGCCGCGCCCTGCGCCAGCTGGAGCAGATGCAGACGGCCAGCCGGGTGCTGGACCGCGACATCGTCGCCATCGACATGCGCCTGCAGGACCGCGCCGCGATCCAGACCTCCTCCACCGCCCAGCTTCCGGGCTGGGACGACGATACGAAGAAGAAGAACGGCAAGAAATCATAAGGCCGGCCGGCGGCAAGCCCTTGTGGGGAAGCGCTTATCGCCGGCAGACAAGAGTTGAAGGGAAGTCTTGGGGGGCATGTTCGGGATGGGATTCAACGGTGCCAAGAAGCCGAAGCGGCCGGCCCGTGGCGGGATCGTCACGGCGCTGGACGTCGGCTCGACGAAGGTGTGCTGCGTCATCGCGCGGATGGAGGAGCCCGGCTCCCTCCGCGTGATCGGCGTCGGCCACCAGATCGCCACGGGCATCCGCGCCGGGACCATCATCGACATGGAGGCGGCGGAGACCTCGATCGGTGCCGCCGTGCATGCCGCCGAACAGATGGCCGGCGAGACGGTTCACGATGTCGTCGTCAACCTGTCGATGGGCAACCCCCGCTCCCACGCCTTCACCGCCACCGTCCCCGTTTCCGGCCAGGAGGTGACGGAGGGCGACATCCGCCGCGCCATGGCCCATGCCCGCACCCTGCAGGCCGGCCCCGATCAGGCGCTGATCCACACCATCCCGCTGAGCTTCACCCTGGACGGCATCCGCGGCATCCGCGATCCCAAGGGGATGAGCGGCCATACGCTGGGGACCCAGCTGCATGTGGTCACGGCGGCCAAGGGCGCGATCCTCACGCTGGGCGCCTGCGTCGCCCGCTGCCACCTGAACATCGAGTCCGTCGTGGTCAGCCCCTTCGCCTCGGGTCTCGCCTGTCTGGTGGAGGACGAGATGGAGATGGGGGCAGCCTGCGTCGACATCGGCGGCGGCGGCACCACCATCTCGATCTTCGCCGAAGGCAATCTGGTGTGGACCGGCTTCGTGCCGCTCGGCGGACGCCACGTCACCAACGACATCGCCCACGGCCTGACCACGCCGCTGTCCCATGCCGAACGGCTGAAGGTGCTCTACGGCAGCGCCCGGGTGAACCCGGCCGACGAGCGCGAGATGATCGAGGTGCCGCAGATCGGCGAGGACGAGCGCAGCGGCAGCGGCACCGCCAGCCACCCGCGCTCCTTCCTGGTCAGCATCATCCAGGCGCGGATGGAAGAGATCTTCGAAGAGGTGCGCAGCGCCATCGAGCAGTCGGGCCATTCCAAGCTGGTCGGCCGGCGCGTGGTGCTGACCGGCGGCGCCAGCCAACTGCCCAACACGCGCGACATGGCCGCCCCCATCCTGGACAAACAGGTCCGCATCGCCCGCCCCACCCGGATCGCCGGCCTCAACGAGGCGCATGGCGGACCGGCCTTCTCGACCGTGGCGGGCCTTCTCCTACATGCCGTCCGCAACCCGACGGAGCTGATGGTGACCGGCCAAGAGGCGGTCGCGTCAACCGGGCTCCTCGGCCGTGTCGGCCTGTGGCTGCGGGAGAATCTGTAGATGACTCTTCCCGCCGCCGCCAATCACCGATTCCCGATCGGACAGACACCGGACACAACCGGGCGCCGGTCGCGGCATATCAAACATCAAACCCAACGAAAACAGGTTGTGGAGGCCTGAATAGAATGATCAACGTGACCATCCCCCAGATCGAGCCCGAGCTGAAGCCGCGCATCACCGTGTTCGGCGTCGGCGGCGCCGGCGGCAATGCCGTCAACAACATGATCAAGTCGAACCTGGAAGGCGTGGACTTCGTCGTCGGCAACACCGACGCGCAGGCGCTGAAGGGTTCCTTGTGCGAGAAGCGCATCCAGCTGGGCACCGGCACCACCCGCGGCCTGGGCGCCGGCTCCAAGCCGGATGTCGGCCGTGCGTCGGCCGAGGAGCAGATCGACGAGATCGTCCAGTATCTCGAAGGCTCCAACATGGTGTTCATCACCGCCGGCATGGGCGGCGGCACCGGCACCGGTGCGGCACCGGTCATCGCGCGCGCAGCCCGCGAGCGCGGCATCCTGACCGTCGGCGTCGTCACCAAGCCCTTCCATTTCGAGGGCGGTCACCGCATGCGGCTGGCGGAAGGCGGCATCGCCGAACTGCAGCAGTATGTCGACACCCTGATCATCATCCCGAACCAGAACCTGTTCCGCATCGCCAACGAGAAGACGACCTTCGCGGACGCCTTCAAGATGGCCGACGACGTTCTGCATTCGGGCGTGCGCGGCGTCACCGACCTGATGGTGATGCCCGGCCTGATCAACCTGGATTTCGCCGACATCCGGTCCGTCATGACCGAGATGGGCAAGGCGATGATGGGCACCGGCGAGGCCGGCGGCGAACGCCGCGCCATCGAAGCCGCCGAGGCCGCCATCTCCAACCCGCTGCTGGACGACGTGTCGATGAAGGGTGCCCGCGGCGTCCTCATCAACATCACCGGCGGCTACGACATGACCCTGTTCGAGGTCGACGAGGCGGCCAACCGCGTCCGTGACGAGGTCGATCCCGACGCCAACATCATCTTCGGCTCGACCTTCGACAGCTCGCTGGACGGCGTGATGCGCGTGTCGGTCGTCGCCACCGGCATCGACGCCGCGGCGATGAGCAACCCGCGCACCTTGCACCCGGTCAACCTGTCGCTGGTCCCCGGCGACCGCGCCAAGAAGCCGGCCGCTCCCGGCAACCTGACCGGCGCGCCGGCTCCGGCCGCCGCCCAGGCCTCGGCGATCCCGAGCGCCGCCGCCGGCCTGCGCACGCCGCAGCCGGTCACCGCCGGTGCCGCCGCCATCCAGCACGACCCGGCCCAGCAGCAGCCGGCCCACCCGCAGGCAGCCCAGCAGCATGCGGAGGCGCCGAAGCCGTCGGCCGGGCCGCTGCATGGCGAGAACCAGGGCGGCCACTTCTTCGCGCCCAAGCCGGCCGATGCCCCGCGCCAGCCGATGACCGTCGGCGCCGCGCCGCTGTCGACTCCGCAGCAGCCGGCTCCCCAGCAGCACGCACCCCAGGCGCCGCAGATGCAGGGTCATCAGCAGCCGCATCAGCATCAGCCGCAGCAGCCCGCGCCGATGGCGCAACACCACCATGCCCCGCAGGGTCATCAGCAGCATCCCGGCGGCCTGTCCGTCGGTCCGGCCCCGGCCCCCGCGCCGGAACCGGCGCCGGCCCGCAAGGGCAACTTCCTGTTCGGTCTGGTGACCGGCCTCGGCCGCAAGTCCGAACCGGCGCACCCGCCGGCGCCCCAGCCCGTGCATCAGCCGGCCCCCCAGGCCTACCAGCCGCAGCAGGCTCCGCAGGCCTATCAGCCCGCGCCCCAGAGCTATCCGCAGCAGCAGCCGGCCTATCCGCAGCAGCCGCAGGCTCCCCACCAGGGCTACCCGGCGGGCCAGTATCCCGCGGCCCCGCAGCCGCAGCCGGCCTACCCGCCGCAGCAGAGCGCGCCGCAGCAGGCTCCGGGCTATCCGGCCGCTCCGCAGCCGCAGGCTCCGGCCCCGCGGGTGGATGCCAAGCCGGGTGAGCAGGAGGAACTGGACATCCCGGCCTTCCTGCGCCGCCAGGCCAACTGAGCGGACGGACCCGCCCGGACGTGAACCGATCTTGGCCGCCGGACCCTTTCCGGCGGCCGGCCGATCCCGGCGAAAGCCGGAGATAACCGCCGTCGCCGCAGCCTCCTAATCGCGGCGCCGGCGGCTCCACAACCTGACCGAACCTTTCGGACCCCGGCGGCGCCATCGTGCGTCTCCGGGGATTTTTTGTTGCCTCTTTCATGCGGGGCCAAGCTGATTGCTTGTATTGCGCACCACTTTTGCCCTGCAACAAACGGTAACAATGAGTGATTTGCCGATTTCCGACCTCGGGTGTTACCTATCAGCATGGTCGAAAGCGAACGCCGCCGACGTGATGATCTTCCAAGATCTTGCGGCGCGGCATTGCTGGGAACCTCTCCTTCACGACCAAGATGGAAAAGACATCGTGGCCAACAATCGCAGCAACGCGGACGGAATGTTCCAGCAGACCCTGAAGAAGGCGGTGACCATCGCCGGCGTCGGGCTGCATTCGGGCGTCATCGTCACGCTGACGATTTCGCCGGCCGATGCGAATTCCGGGATCACCTTTCTGCGCACCGACCTCCGTGGGGCTGCCGCCGTCATTCCGGCGCGCTGGGACACGGTGGTGGACACGCGCCTGTGCACCGTGATCGGCAACGACCACGGCACCACCGTCGGAACGATCGAGCATCTGATGTCCGCGCTGGCCGGCTGCGGCATCGACAACGCCATCGTGTCGCTGGACGGCATCGAGGTGCCGATCATGGACGGCAGCGCCGCTCCCTTCGTCGCCGCCATCGAGCAGGCCGGCATCGCCGTGCAGAAGTCGCCCCGCCGCATCATCCGCATCCTGAAGCCGGTCGTCATCGGCGACGGCATCAAGAGCGCGTCCTTCACGCCCGACGACGCCACCAGCTACAGCTTCGAGATCGACTTCGACAGCGCCGCCATCTCCCGTCAGGCCCGCGCGCTGGAGATCGACCCGGACAGCTTCAAGGACGAGATCAGCCGCGCCCGCACCTTCGGTTTCCTGCATGAGGTCGAGGGGCTGCGCAAGATGGGCCTCGCCCGCGGCGGCTCTCTGGACAACGCGGTGGTCATTTCCGGCGACACGGTGATGAACGCCGAGGGCCTGCGCTTCAAGGACGAGTTCGTCCGCCACAAGATCCTGGACGCCGTCGGCGACCTGTATCTGGCCGGCGCGCCGATCGTCGGCCATTTCCACGGCGTGCGTTCCGGCCACGCGCTGAACAACCAGCTGCTGCGCGCTCTGTTCGCCGACCGCAGCGCCTGGCGTTACGAGACGGCGGTGTCGCTGCCGGTCGCGCGTCGCGGCCTGGAGCAGTTGGCGGTCGCCTGATCTCCACTGGTTTTCGATTGGGCCGGTTTTCGATTGGGTTTGCCCCTGCCCTCCCCTACCGGGGAGGGCTTTTTCTTTGTGCGCACTCCCCTCCCCTGCCGTCGCGATGGGTCACGCAAAAGAAAAGCGCCCTCCCCTCTCGGAACGGGCGCTAAGCGTAATTCGGGGTGATTTTCTATTTTCTTAAGTATTTCAGTATTTTAGGTAATTTTCCTTATGCAAGACTCCAGGAGGAAGGAGGAGACGTCATTCTCCCCTACTCCGCCACCACCAGTTCCGCGCCATTGCCGGCATATTCGCCGAAGCGGGTGTCCTCCTTCAGGATGTGCTTGCCCAGCCAGTCGGAGCAGAACAGGAACACCTCCTCGCCACTGATCCGGCCGCCATTGGCGCGGAAATCGTCGCGGTAGCTTTCGACCTGCTGGGTCAGCCGGTCGTGCAGGGCCTTGTGCGCGGCGAAGGTCGGGTAGTTCAGCCGCTCCATCTGCGCCTCCTCCTCCGCGAAATGATGGCGGGTGTAGGCGATCAGTTCGTTGAGGATGGCTTCGATGAGGGCGGGGTCCTGGCGGTTGGCCTCGTCATACAGCTTGTTGACGATGGCGATCAGGACGCGGTGATCCTCGTCCAACGCGTCATTGCCCACGCTCATCCAGCGCGACCACTGAATTGGCTCCATGGCGTTTCCTTCGTCCCCCAACTGATTGGCGCTGGGCAGGCGGGTGCGGGCGTTGACCGCCCGTCGGTGCCGCCCTCCGCTAGAGGGTCGGGCCGCCTGTCCGGCTTGGTTTCGCTTTTCCTATAAGCGTTGTCTGATTTCACTCCCACCGCCCCCGTCCGTCAATCCGACCGAACGGAGATGCGACATTTTGGCGAATGTGGGAATCGGTGTCAGGTCAGCCGCCGATCCTGGCCAGCCATTCGTCCTCGGTCAGGATTTCGACGCCCAGTTCCTTGGCCTTGGCCGCCTTGCTGCCGGCATCGGCCCCGGCTACGAGATAGTCGGTCTTGCCGGAGACGGAGCCCGCCACCTTGGCGCCCAGCGACTCGGCCCGCGCCTTCGCCTCCGACCGGGTCATCCGCTCCAGCGTCCCGGTGAACACCACGGTCTTGCCGGCGATGGGAGAGTTGCTGGCCTTCGGCACCTCGGCCTCCAGCACGGCCAGCCGCTCCATCAGGCCGTGGATGATGGCGAGGTTGCGCTCTTCCGCGAAGAATCCTGCCAATTCCTCCGCCGCGACCTCACCAACATCGGGGGTGGCGACCAGATCGAGCCATGGCTGACCCGGCGCCTGTCCGGCCGCACGCTCCATCGCCGCCCGCCACTCGGCCAAGGTGCCGTAGCGTTCGGCCAGCGCCTGTGCCGCCGGCTTCTTGACGCCCTTGATGCCCAGCGAAGCGATGACGGTCTCAAGCCGCACCGCATCGTTGCCGGCATAGAAGTCGAGCTTCGCCCCGCACTCCGGATCGGTGAACCAGGCGATGATCGCGTCGGCGGTGGCCCGGCCGACGCCCTTCAACTCGTGCAGGTCGCGCCAGTCCTGGCGGGGCATCGCCCGTTCCGCCGCCAGCATGCCGTCGACCCAGCTCTGCATGGTCTTGTACTGACGGGCCAGCGACTTGGCCGTCACCTCGCCGACATGGCGGATGCCGAGCGCATAGATCACCCGGTGCAACTCGATGCCCTTGCGGCGCTGCTCGATCGCCTTGAACAGGTTCTGGACCGACTTCTCCTTCCAGCCGGGCCGGCCGATCAGCTCGACGCGGCCCTCCAGGGTGAAAATGTCGACCGGCGACTTGATGAAGCCCTCGTCCCAGAATTCCTCGATGATCTTCTCGCCGAGCCCTTCGATGTCGAAGGCGTCGCGGGAAACGAAATGGCGCAGCCGCTCCTTCGCCTGGGCAGCGCAGATCAGCCCGCCGGTGCAGCGGCGCACCACCTCACCCGCCTCGCGGATGGCAAGGCTGCCGCAGACCGGGCAGGTCTCCGGCGCGACATAGGGAACCGAGTCGGCGGGGCGCTGCGACAGCACCACCTCGACCACCTGCGGGATGACGTCGCCGGCGCGCTGGACCACCACGAGGTCGCCGACGCGGATGTCCTTGCGGGCGATCTCGTCCTCATTGTGCAGGGTGGCGCGGCTGACGACGACACCGCCGACGGTGATGTCCTCCAACTCCGCCACCGGGGTCAGGGCGCCGGTGCGACCGACCTGGATGGTGATGGCTTTCAGCCGGGTCTGCGCCTGCTCCGCCGGGAACTTGTGGGCGATGGCCCAGCGCGGCGCCCGGCTGACGAAGCCAAGCCGCTGCTGAAGTTCCAGGCTGTCGACCTTGTAGACGACGCCGTCGATGTCGAAGGGCAGGCCGGCGCGGCGGCGGCCGATCCCCTCGTAATAGGCCAGCAGCTTGTCCTTGCCGTCGCAAAGCTCCGCCGGCCGGTTCAACTGGAAGCCCCAGCCTTTCAACCGCTCGCGGATGCCCCATTGGGTCTCGGCGATCGGC
Organism: Azospirillum sp. Sh1; assembly: GCF_008365135.1. Classification (NCBI taxonomy): domain Bacteria; kingdom Pseudomonadati; phylum Pseudomonadota; class Alphaproteobacteria; order Rhodospirillales; family Azospirillaceae; genus Azospirillum; species Azospirillum sp. Sh1. Next base: position 447,810 of record NZ_VTTK01000001.1, read on the forward strand.
TCCGACACCTCGCCCAGCGCATAGCCGAAGAAGCAGAGCGGCCGGGACGCGGTGATGGAGGGATCGAGCTGGCGCAGGCTGCCGGCCGCCGCATTGCGCGGGTTGGCGAACAGTTGCTCGCCCTTCTCGGCGCGAGAGGTGTTCATCGCCAGGAAGTCGTCGCGGCTCATATAGACCTCGCCACGGACCTCCAGCACCTCGGGGAAGGGAGCCGGGAGCCGGTGCGGCACGTCGCGGATGGTGCGGACATTGGCGGTGACGTTCTCGCCCTCCGCCCCGTCGCCGCGGGTGGCGGCCAGCACCAGTTCGCCGCGCTCGTAGCGCAGGGAACAGGACAGCCCGTCGATCTTCGGCTCCGCCACGAAGGTCAGCGGGGCGTCGTCGGACAGGCCGAGGAAGCGGCGGACGCGCGCATCGAACTCCGCCACGTCCTCGGGCGCGAAGGCGTTGCCGAGCGACAGCATCGGGATGGCGTGACGGACCTTGCCGAAGCCGGCGGCCGGCGCGGCGCCGACGCGCAGGCTTGGCGAATCGGCGCGGCGGAGATCGGGGAAGCGCGCCTCGATGGCGAGGTTGCGGCGGACCAGCGCGTCATAGTCGGCGTCGGAGATTTCCGGCTGGTCCTGCTGGTGGTAGAGCCGGTCATGATGGGCGATCTCGGCGGCCAGCGCCGCCAGATCCGCCGCGGCCTGGTCCGGCGTCAGGGCATCGACGGCGATGCTGCGGGGATCGGGCGGCGTGTCGAACAGGTCCTGCATGGCGCGTCTCGTGACGAATCGGGGGCTTCCGGAGAAGGGCCGCGCAGGATAGCGCCTGGGAACCGGTTTCGGGAGTCTGTCGGGGGTGGGACCGCATCTCGGCGACGGCCGGGCCAAGTCCCTATATACTATGGGCACACCCTTCGGAGTCCGCTGGCCTGATGAGCAAAGCCTATCCGCCGGACCTGCGCATCGACGACCGCATGATCGTCGCCGCCGCGCTGGACCGCATCCTCTACGACGACCCCGACCATTTTGCCGCCGAGGACGCGCGCGCCGTGCGCCGGCTGATCCCGCACAGCCGCTCCGCATGGCTGCGGCTGGGCTTCCGCGCCGAGCGGCAGGGGCCGTCCATGAAAGGCGAAGCCGCCGGGATCGGCGACGTGCGGATGGAGGGCGACAAGAAGGTGGTGGAGGGCAGCGTCGGCGAATCGGCGACTTGGCGCTGCGGCCAGTACAAGATCACCAACCACGGCGGCGACCTGGAAATCTGGCAGGTGATGAGCGACGAATACGCGCCCGAACCGAAGGGCGCCCGGCTGGAGTTCGACGAGAAGGGCGAGCCGGAACGGCTGACCTTCTTCCAACCGCGGGACATCGAACTGCGGATACCCTTCACCAGCCTCGCCGTCGGCGTGCGGCTGGGCGGCTGGCAGCCTTGGAAGATGGTGGCGGAGGGGGGTGTCGTCGCCGGGTGACTTCCGGCGACGACACCCCCAAAAACACCATTACCCCTGCCTGTAATTCGGCGACTCGTTGGTGATGGTGATGTCGTGGACGTGGCTTTCGCGCAGGCCGGCGTTGGTGATGCGGACGAACTGGCACTTTTCGCGCATCTCGGCGATGGAGGCGCTGCCGGTGTAGCCCATGGCCGCGCGCAGGCCGCCGACCAGCTGGTGGATGACCGCGGAGACCGGACCCTTGTAGGGGACGCGGCCTTCGACGCCCTCCGGCACCAGCTTCATGGTCGAAACTTCCTGTTGGAAGTAACGATCCGCCGAGCCGCGCGCCATGGCGCCGACCGAACCCATGCCGCGATAGCTCTTGTAGGAGCGGCCCTGGAACAGGATGACCTCGCCCGGGCTCTCGTCGGTGCCGGCGAACAGGCTGCCCAGCATGGCGACGCTGGCGCCGCCGGCGATGGCCTTGGCCAGATCGCCCGAATACTTGATGCCGCCGTCGGCGATCACCGGGATGCCATGCTTCTCGCACTCGTCCACCACATCCATGACCGCGGTCAGCTGCGGCACGCCGACACCGGCGATGATGCGGGTGGTGCAGATGGAGCCGGGGCCGATGCCGACCTTGACGGCGTCCGCACCGGCGTCGATCAGCGCCTTGGCCGCTTCGGCGGTGGCGACGTTGCCGGCGATCACCTGGGTGTAGCTGGACATGGCGCGGGCGGCGCGGACCTGCTCCAGCACCTTGGCCGAGTGGCCGTGCGCGGTGTCGACCACCAACACATCGACGCCGGCGTCGAACAGAGCCTCCGCACGGGCCAGACCGTCACTGCCGGTGCCGGTGGCGGCGGCGACGCGCAGGCGGCCCTTGCTGTCCTTGCACGCGTTCGGATAGGCCTGCGCCTTCTCGATGTCCTTGACGGTGACGAGGCCGATGCAGCGGTAATCCTCGTCGACGACCAGCAGCTTCTCGATGCGGTGCTGGTGGAGCAGGCGCTTGCCTTCCTCCTGGCTGACGCCCTCGCGGACGGTCACCAGCTCCTTGGTCATCAGTTCGCTGACCGGCTGCTTGGGATCGGTGGCGAAGCGGACATCGCGGTTGGTCAGCATGCCGACCAGCTTGCCGCTGCCGAGCTGGTCGCGGCTTTCCACCACCGGGATGCCGGAAATGCGGTAATCGGCCATCAGCTGCAGCGCGTCGGCCAGCGTGGCGTTCGGCGTGATAGTGATCGGGTTGACGACCATGCCCGATTCGAACCGCTTGACCTTGCGGACCTCTTCGGCCTGCTGCTCGATGGTCAGGTTGCGGTGGACGACGCCGATGCCGCCGGCCTGGGCCATGGCGATGGCGAGACGGCTCTCGGTCACCGTATCCATCGCCGAGGACATCAGCGGGATGCCCAGCTCGATGGTCTTCGTCAATCTTGTCCGGGTGTCCACGTCGTTCGGCAGGACCGAGCTTTCGGCCGGAACCAGCAGCACGTCGTCGAAGGTCAGGGCTTCGCGGATTTTGGTGTCGCGCGCCATGTGTGAATCTCCCGGAAGATAAACGTGGCGCACTTATACACAAGACCATGGGCTTGTGAACCCGTGCGCACACAGCATCTGTCATGCAAGTGCGAAAAGAAGCCTGCTCAGCCGTTCACGTTGCCGCCGCGGAAGCCGGTGGCGACGACGTAGGTCTCCGACGACTCCGCACGGCTGGCCGGCGGCTTGGCGTGCTTGACCACGGCGAAGTCGCGCCGCAGCCGGTCGAGAAGCGAGCGTTCCGCCCCACCCTGGAACAGCTTGGCGACGAAGGCGCCGCCGGGGGCCAGCACCTCCTCCGCGAAATCATAGGCGGCCTCGGCCAGCCCCATGATGCGCAGGTGGTCGGTCTGCTGATGGCCGGTGGTGGGGGCGGCCATGTCGCTCAGCACCAAATCGGCCGGGCCGCCCAGCGCTTCCTTCAGCGCCTCCGCGGCGCCTTCCTCCAGGAAGTCGGCCTGCATGGTGGTGGCGCCGGGGACCGGGTCCATCGGCAGGATGTCCAGCCCCACCACCTTCCAGCCATCCTTGGCGGTCTGCACCTTCTCCACCGCGATCTGCGTCCAGCCGCCGGGAGCGGCGCCCAGATCGACCACGCGCTTGCCGGGGCCGAGCAGACGGAACTTCTCGTCCAGCTGCAACAGCTTGAACGCCGCGCGCGATCGGTAGCCGCGCTTGGTCGCCTCGGCCACATAGGGGTCGTTCAGGTGGCGCTCCAGCCAGCGCTTGGAGGATTCCGTGCGCTTGCCGGCGGTCTTCACACGGACCGTGGCACGGCGCCCGCCCGGGCGCGTCGACGGAGTCTTTTCGGTCATGATCGCTGCAGTTCCTCGGTCATCCGGCGCAGGCGGGGAGCCGTTCCCCTCCTGTCCGATCATCTATCCGGTCGCTTCGACCGGTTTATTCGCCGGCGGCCCCGATCAGGTCCACCAGAATCCCTTCGCGCAAGCCGCGGTCGGCGATGCGCAGCCGTTCCACCGGCCAGACGTCGCACAGCGCATCCAACACGGCGCAGCCGGCGACCACCAGATCGGCGCGGTCCTGGCCGATGCAGGGATGGCGGGCGCGGCCGTCGAAATCCTGGGCGACCAGATGGTCGATCACGGCGCGGGCATGGTCCACCCGCAGATAGCTGCCGTCCACCGCCCGCCGGTCATAGCGGCACAGCCCCAGATGCACGCCGGCCAACGTCGTCACCGTGCCGGAGGTGCCGAGCATCTGCACCTTGCCGGCGGCGATGCGGCTCTGGATGCGGTTTCGCGCCTCGAACGGGGCGATGGCGTCGGCCACCGCCTCCACCATCTGGGTGTAGTTGGCGCGGGTGACGTTGGGGCCGCCATATTCCTCGGTCAGGCCGATGACGCCGCAGCGGATCGAAGTCTGGTCGAGCAGGCGCGGCGCCCTGCCCTTCTCCACCTGCAGCCACATCAGCTCGGTCGAGCCGCCGCCGATGTCGAAGACGATGGCATAGGGATGGGTCGGCTCCAGCAGCGCGGCGCAGCCGGCCAGCGCCAGACGCCCCTCCTCCTGGCTGGAGATGATTTCCAGGGGAATGCCGGTCTCGCGCTCCACCGCCTCGACGAAGGCGGCGCCGTTGGCGGCGCGGCGGCAGGCCTCCGTCCCGACGGCGCGCACGGCGGTGCAGCCTCGGCGTTCGATCTTGGAGCCGCAAACGCGGAGCGCCGCGATGGTGCGTTCCATCGCGGGTTCCGACAGATGGTCGTTGCGGCTCAGCCCTTCGCCTAGGCGGACAATGCGGGAAAAGGCGTCGATGACGCGGAAGCCGCCCGGCGCCGATTTGGCGATCAGCAGACGGCAATTGTTGGTGCCGAGGTCCAGCGCGGCGAAGACCGGGCGCACCAGCGCCGACGAACGCAACCGTCCGGTGTCGTTCTGCCGCTCGCTTTGCACCTGTAGATCCACGTACCGTCCCCGCTGTGCCTAAAGAGCGGAGTGTAACCCGGATCGCGGGCCGGCGGGAACCCTTCTCGACTCGGTTTCCGCCGGCGGCGACCCGCAGGTCACATCTGCGCCAATCACTTGGCTTTCACAAACCTCATTTGGCCTTCACGAACGGGCAAGTGCTCGACTCGATCGGCAGGAAGGCCTCCGATGCCGGGATGCTGCGGACCTGCTTGTAATAATCCCACGGCGCCTTGCTCTCCGCCGGGGTCTTCACCTGATACAGTTCGAGGTCGTACAGCACGCGGCCGTCCTTGCGGATGCTGCCGGGGGTGCCGAAATAATCGGTCGGCATCGCCTTCATCGCGGCGGTGACCGCCTCGGCATCGGTGGTGCCTGCCGCCTTCACCCCCTTCAGCCAATGCAGGGTGGCGAGGTAGGTGTTGGCCTGTTCCTTGGTCGGCATCTTGCCGTGACGGTCGAAGAAGCGCTTCGCCCAGGCCCGGGTCTGGTCGTTCTTGTCCCAATAGAAGCCGCTGGTGACGTACAGCCCCTTGGCAAGGTCGAGACCCAGCGAGTGGATGTCGGTGATGAAGACGATGTAGCCGACCAGCCGCTGGCCCGATTCGGTCAGGCCGAACTCGCCCGCCTGCTTGATGGTGCCGATGGTCTCCGCGCCGACATTGGCGAGCGCCACCACCTTGGCGCCGCTGCCCTGGGCGCTGAGCAGGTAGGACCCGAAATCGCTGGTGCCCATCGGGTGGCGCACGCCGCCGACCACGGTGCCGCCGGCCTGTTTGATCGCCTCGGTCGCCGCCTTCTCCATCGCCGAGCCGAAGGCGAAGTCGGCGGTGATGAAGTACCAGCTGGTGCCGCCCGACTGCACCACCGCCTTGGTCGTGCCGACCGCCAGCGACGCGGTGTCGTCGGCCCAATGGATGCTGTAGGGCGAGCATTGGGCGTTGGTCAGTTCGGTCGTCGTCGCGGCGCTGATCATCAGCACCTTCTTCTTCTCGCGCGCGACCGCCTGCACCGCCAGCGCGACGGAGGAGACCGGGATGTCGGTCACCATGTCGACGCCGTCGACGTCGAACCAGCTGCGGACGATGTTGGACGCCACGTCCGGCTTGTTCTGCATGTCGGCGGACAGCACCTGCACCGGCCGGCCGAGCACGCTGCCGCCGAAATCCTCCACCGCCATCCGGGTGGCGAGCACCGCGCCCTTGCCGCCGATGTCCGACGCGAAGCCCGCCTCATCCGCCAGCACGCCGATACGCACCGGCTGGGTGGTCTGCGCCTGTGCGGAAAGCGCCACAGCCGACAACGCCACCCCTGACAGCGCCGTTTTGGCGAGCAGGGCCGCCAGCGTGAAAGGCCTTGGAAACCAACCCATGCGATCCTCCCCATCCCCGTTTTTGCGTAACGGGTGCGTGCGCCGACCTGCGGCGTCCTGCCGCACCGTTCGAGTCCGTGGATAGCGGGATTTGGTTTCATGCGCAAACAGTATCGTTTGCAACGTATTGGCGGGAGCGTTGCGGACTTTGCATCGGAAGACTCCGAGCAAAACAAAAGCCCTCGCTCCGAAGTGGGGCGAGGGCTTTCGCATCGGGCATCAACGGCCCAAATGATGTCGCCAATCAGGCGAAATAAAACTGAGCTATATCGGCCGAATAGTTCGGCATCATCACGTAAGCGCCGGTGGAGTCATGATCTTACTCACCCTCCCTGGTATCGGTCTCTACTGTTCCGCCCAAGTCATCTGCTTGAACGGTAAGGCGTTTCCGATGCTCGCTCACTTCACCTCGATGTCGATTACTGTAAGACGAAGCCTGCGCTCCTTTCACAGAGCTGTCAAGAAAATCGCACGCTGCGGCGCAGCACCAAACGGAGGCCTTCCGTCGGCAGTCTCCGTCTGGGGGTGGGCTGGCCTTTTGCGGCGGGCGCACCACCTTGAGGGCTATGCCGGAACAGGATGAAAACACATGGGGCGGACGGGTCGCGCGGTATGCGCGGGTCGGCACCGCCGTTGGCGGGCTGGCCGCGCGGCTGGCGGGCGAGCGCGTGCTGGGAATCCGCGTGGAGCGGGAACGCCACGCGGCCGAACTGCGGGTGGCGCTCGGCGGGCTGAAAGGGCCGCTGATGAAGGTGGCGCAGATCCTGTCCACCATCCCCGACGCCCTGCCGAAGGAATACACCCAGGAGCTGGCGCAGCTTCAAGCCGACGCGCCGTCGATGGGCTGGCCCTTCGTCAAGCGGCGGATGGCGAGCGAGCTTGGTCCCGACTGGCAGTCGCGGTTCCGCAACTTCGAGCACACGGCCGCCGCCGCCGCGTCGCTGGGGCAGGTCCACAAGGCCATCGGCCTGGACGGTCGGGAGCTTGCCTGCAAGCTGCAATATCCCGACATGGCCTCGGCGGTTGAGGCCGACCTGCGGCAGTTGGGCCTGATCTTCGCGATCTTCGAGCGCACCGACAGCGCCATCTCCACCCGCCAGATCCAGAAGGAGATCGGCGCCCGCCTGCGCGAGGAGCTGGATTACGAACGGGAGGCCAAGCACACCCGCCTGTATCAGTCGATGCTGGCCGACACGCCCGGCGTCCATGTGCCGGACGTGGTGCCGGAGCTGTCAAGCAAGCGGCTGCTGACCATGGGCTGGGAGCATGGCCGCAAGATCCTGGAGTTCGTCGCCGAGCATCCGGAAGCGCGCGACGAGTTGGCGATGAACATGTTCCGCGCCTGGTATGTGCCCTTCTATAATTACGGGGTCATCCACGGCGACCCGCATCTGGGCAACTACACGGTCCGCCCCGACCGGTCGATCAACCTGCTTGATTTCGGCTGCATCCGCGTTTTCAAGCCCAGCTTCGTCAAGGGCGTGATCGACCTCTACAACGCGCTGCGCACGGAGAATCGCGAACAGGCGGTGGAGGCCTACCGCACCTGGGGCTTCGTCAACCCGTCGAACGAGCTGGTCGACGTGCTGAACATCTGGGCACGCTTCGTCTATGCCCCGATCATGGAGGACCGCCAGCGCAAGATCGAGGAGACCAACGGCGGCCATTACGGGCGAGAGACCGCCGGCAAGGTTCACGCGGAGCTGCGCCGCGTCGGCGGCGTCGAGATTCCGCGCGAGTTCGTTTTCATGGACCGCGCCGCGGTGGGGCTGGGCTCGGTGTTCCTGCATCTGAAGGCAGAGCTGAACTGGTACCAGATGTTCCAGGGGCTGATCCGCGACTTCGACGTGAACGAACTGGCGGCGCGGCAGAGCGCGGCGCTGGCGGCGCAGGGGTTGCCGCAGGCGGAGTGAGGAAGTGGGGGCAAAAAGCCTGCGATCCAACAAATGACTTGCCCCCAGACCCTTCCCATCCGCCCACCGTTCAGTCTATAGCTTGCCCCTCCCATGAAGACCGCCGATTTCGACTTCGACCTGCCGCCCGACCGGATCGCCGAGCATCCCGTCCGGCCGCGTGACGCCGCCCGCCTGCTGGAGGTGGGCCCGACCTTGCGCGACTTCATCGTGCGGGACCTGCCCTCGCTGCTGCAGCCGGGCGACCTGATGGTCGTCAACGACACCCGCGTCATCCCGGCCCGGCTCGACGGTCGGCGCGGCGAAGTGGCGGTGGAAATCACGCTGCACAAGCGGCTGGGCGAGCGGGAATGGGCGACTTTCTCCAAGCCCGGCAAGCGGCTGAAGCCCGGCGACACCATCGTCATTGCCGAGGATTTCAGCGCCGAGGTGATCGCCAAGGACGGGATGGAGGTGCGGCTGCGCTTCTCCGCCGGCGGGGCGGAGCTTATGGAGGCGCTGCACCGCCATGGCCGGATGCCGCTGCCCCCCTACATCCGCCGCAAGGCGGACGAGGGCGACAACGCCGATTACCAGACCGTCTTCGCCGCGCGCGAAGGCGCCGTCGCCGCCCCCACCGCCGGGCTGCACTTCACGCCCGACCTGCTGGCGGCACTGGATGCGCGTGGCGTGCGGCGGGTGCCGGTCACCCTGCATGTCGGCGCCGGCACCTTCCTGCCGGTGAAGGTCGACGACATCGCCGACCACAAGATGCACAGCGAATGGGGCGAGATCTCAGCAGACACCGCCGCCGCGGTGAACGAGACGCGCAAGGCCGGCGGCCGGATCGTCTCGGTCGGCACCACCGCGCTGCGCATCCTGGAGACGGCCGGGCAGCCTGACGGGACGCTGCTTCCCTTCAGCGGCGACACCGACATCTTCATCACCCCCGGCTACCGTTTCCGCATCGTCGATCTGCTGTGGACCAACTTCCATTTGCCGAAATCCACTTTGTTCATGCTGGTCTGCGCGTTCGCCGGCTATGACCGCATGCGGGCGGCCTATAGCCACGCCATCGACCGCAACTATCGCTTCTTCAGCTACGGCGACGCCTCGCTGCTGCACAGGACGGACCCATCATGACCGGCATCGGCTTTGACCTTCTGGCGACCGACGGGCGGGCGCGGCGCGGCCGCGTGACCACCGCCCACGGCACCATCGAGACGCCGGCCTTCATGCCGGTCGGCACCGCGGCGACGGTGAAGGCGATGACCACCGACGCGGTCGCCTCCACGGGCGCGGAAATCCTGCTCGGCAACACCTACCACCTGATGCTGCGTCCGACGGCGGAACGGGTGGCGCAGCTGGGCGGCCTGCACCGCTTCATGAACTGGGACAAGCCGATCCTGACCGACAGCGGCGGCTTCCAGGTGATGAGCCTGTCCGACCTGCGCACCATGTCGGAGGAAGGCGTCACCTTCAAATCGCACCTGGACGGCAGCCGCCACCACCTGACGCCGGAACGCTCCATCCAGATCCAGCACATGCTGGACAGCAACATCACCATGTGCCTGGACGAGTGCACGCCCTTCCCGGCGACCGAGGCGCAGGCGGAATCCTCCATGCGCCTGTCGATGCGCTGGGCGCGGCGCAGCAAGGACGCCTTCGTCGAGCGGCCCGGTTACGGCCTGTTCGGCATCGTCCAGGGCAGCGTCTATCCGGAGCTGCGGGCGGAGAGCGTCGCCGCCCTGAGCGATATCGGCTTCGACGGCTACGCCATCGGCGGCCTGGCGGTCGGCGAGGGGCAGGAGACGATGTTCCGCGTGCTCGATTTCACCGAACCGCTGATGGTCAAGGACCGCCCGCGCTACCTGATGGGCGTCGGCCGGCCGAGCGACCTGATCGGCGCGGTGCGGCGCGGCGTCGACATGTTCGACTGCGTGATGCCGACCCGCTCCGGACGCACCGGACAGGCCTTCGTCCGCCGCGGCACCATCAACATCCGCAACGCCCGCCACGCCCATGACGAGCGCCCGCTCGACGCCGAATGCGGCTGCCCGACTTGCCGAAGCTACAGCCGGGGCTATCTGCATCATCTGTTCAAGGCGGACGAGATGCTGGGGCCGATGCTGCTGACCTGGCACAACCTGCATTACTACCAGGACGTGATGCGGACGATGCGGCAGGCCATCGAGGACGGCAATTTCGAGGAAGTTGCCAGCGCAATGGAAGCCCGTATGAACGAAGGCGACATCGAGGCGACCGTGGACCCCATCGCCAAGCCCGGCAAGCCGCCGAAGCAAGGCCGCCCACCGAAGGCGGGCAAAGACAGCGATCCGCCGAAGGCAGAGCGGGTGGCGGAGGAAAAGACCGATGACTGAGAACATCTATGCCGGCCTGACCCAGCTCGGCGGTTCCACCGTCCAGCCCAAGACTCCGGAAGAGGCGGTGCTGGAGCGGGTGCCGAACCCGAATCCCGGCGATCCCTATTGCGTGCGCTTCACCGCGCCGGAGTTCACCTCGCTCTGCCCGATCACCGGCCAGCCGGACTTCGCTCATCTGGTCATCGACTATGTGCCCGGCGACTGGCTGGTCGAATCGAAGTCGCTGAAGCTATACCTGACCAGCTTCCGCAACCACGGCGCCTTCCACGAGGCCTGCACCGTCGGCATCGGCAAGCGGCTGGTGGGCGAGCTTTCGCCGGTCTGGCTGCGCATCGGCGGCTATTGGTATCCGCGCGGCGGCATCCCCATCGACGTCTTCTTCCAGACCGGAGAGCCGCCGAAGGGCGTCTGGATCCCGTCGCAGGACGTTCCGACCTACCGTGGCCGCGGCTAAACCCGCTCCGCTGGCCTCCGCCGACCCGGCGCGGCTGCGGGACGCCATCCGCGACCGCGCGCTGGCGGTGGGATTCGACGCGGTGGGATTCGCCCCCGCCGCTCTGGGGCCAGAGGCGCGCGAGCGTCTCGCCCGCTTCGTCGCCGAGGGGCGGCACGGCGACATGGGCTGGATGGCCGAGCGCAGCGACCAGCGCAGCCATCCGCAATCCCTGTGGGACGAGGCGCGCACCGTCATCGCCCTCGGCACCAGCTACGCCCCCCACGACGACCCGCGCCGGCTGGCGGAGCATCCGGACCGCGGCGTCGTCTCCGTCTATGCCCGCAACCGCGACTATCACGACCTGATCAAGGGGCGGCTGAAGACGCTGGCCCAATGGCTGGCCCACCAGACCAAGGCCGGGGTGAAGGTGTTCGTCGACACCGCTCCGGTGATGGAAAAGCCGCTGGCGGCGCAGGCCGGGCTGGGCTGGCAGGGCAAGCACACCAATCTGGTGTCGCGCGACCATGGCTCCTGGCTGTTCCTCGGCGAGATCTACACGACGCTGGAATTGCCGCCCGACCCGCCGGCACACGACCGCTGCGGCTCCTGCGACCGCTGTCAGGTGGCCTGTCCGACCGCCGCCTTTCCGGCGCCCTACCAGATCGACGCCCGGCGCTGCATCAGCTATCTGACCATCGAGCACAAGGGGCCGATCCCCGACGAACTCAAGCCGTTGATGGGCAACCGCATCTATGGCTGCGACGATTGTCTGGCCGCCTGCCCCTGGAACAAGTTCGCCCGCGCGACCAGCGAACCCGCCTTCCTGCCGCGCGCCGAACTGACGGCGCCGCGGCTGGCCGATCTGGCACAGTTGGACGATGCCGGCTTCCGCCAGGTGTTCAGCGGCTCCCCCATCAAGCGCATCGGCCGCGACCGCTTCGTCCGCAACGTGCTGGTCGCCATCGGCAACAGCGGCGATCCGGCGCTGCGCCCGGTTGCCGAGGCTCTGCGCCAGGATGCAAGCGACGCGGTGCGCGAGGCGGCCGGCTGGGCCATGGCAAGGTTGAGTGGCGCGACAAATGAACACGCATGAGCGGCATTTCTTCAACCTGACGGCACTCCCCGCTTAACTTGTCGGCGCCCGCGCTGTTGCGCTATCATTCCATCGGAGGCGTGCATGTCGAACGATGCCGAAATTCTGAACGCGATTCTGGATATGAAGACCCACTTCGACCGGAAGCTCGACCAGTTCGGGCATCGGCTCGATAGGGTCGAACAGCGTTTGGACGGCATGGACCAGCGCTTGGACAGTATGGACCAGCGCCTGGACGGCATCGACCACCGCCTCAAAGACCTGCAGGTCACCGTCCACAATCAGGGCGAACGCATCAGCCGGATGGAAGGCCGCCTGGACGAGCAGTCACGCATCCTCGCCGCGCTGATCCCGACCCGCGTCGCCGCGGTCCCGCCCGCCGCCGAATGAGCGGAGGCCAGCCGTCTCCCTCCCCGCTCCACATCACGGGTACGGCCCGGCCCTTCCGGACGAGCTGAGCGACGTCGCACGTCTTGCGCGGCTCGGATTCGGGCTGTCCCGCGATCTGTTCGACCGCTATGCCGGGCTGTTCGGCATCGACAGCATCCGCGTCCTGAGAGTTCCACAGGCCACGGGCACCGTATTGGCTGCCTGCGCCGCGCACTGGATGATGGACCAGTGGTTCGGCGGACGCCCGGTTCCGGTGCAGGCCATCGCCATGGTGGCGGTCGACCCGGCCCTGCGCGGCGCCGGCCATGGCAGTGCGCTGATGCGGGCCCTGATGATGGAGGGGCGGAATGCCGGGGCGGCGCTTTCGGTCCTCTGCCCGGCCACCCTGCCCTTTTACCAGCGACTCGGCTTCGGCCGCGGCGGCGTCACCTGCCGCTGGAGCGCTCCGCCGATGGCCTTCGCGCGGGCCAGAGCGACAGCAGCCTCCCTTTTGCCCGCGGATCCGCTCGATGCCACGCCGCTGGCGATGCTCCGGCGGCCGGTGCTGGCGGAACAGAACGGACTGCCGGAACGGACGGAGGCGCTGTGGACGCTCGCCCTCTGCCCCGATGGCGAACCGGCCGACCTCTTCCGCAACGACGACGGCTATATTGCGGTGACACCGCCGCAAGAGCGGCGTCTTGCCGTCGCGGATGCCTGTCTGCCCTCGCCACGGGCGCTGGAGCCCGCCATGGCCCTGCTGGCCGGCTTCCGCGCTCAGGTCGACCGGGTTACGTGGCGCGGCGGCCCGGACGACACGTTGGCGCTGATGGGCGGAGACGGCGTGACGCTGGATCTGCGCGAGGAGTGGCTGATCCGCCCGCTCAACATAGCACTGTCGCTGAAGGCACGCGGCTATCCGGCCGGCTTGCTGGAGTCTGCCACTTTTGAGATAAAAGATCGCTTAATCCACGGTAACTCCGGGAACTATCACCTTGAGGTTGCTCAATCCAAGGGCAACATCTCCGAATTGGGGCAAGTCATCGAACCGCCGATCCGCCTGGGTGTCTCCGCCTTCGCCAGTCTGTTCACAGGGCATGCAAGCGCTCGTTCATTGTGGAGAGCCGGTTTGCTTCATGGTGAAGAAAAGATGATCGACCGTTTGCACCGCATATTTTGCGGCGCACCCTCGTGGATGCCCGACCGCTTCTGAAATATGTGGGTTTCCTGACCTGAATCAAACCGGACGTTAACCGAGCTGTGGTTCAATCGTCCCAATGATTGGGAGAAAAGGGTCGCCGCACAGGCGATGCCATCGGGGAGTCCAAAATCCATGACGATCGGAACCCGGATCGCGCTTGGCTTCGCCGCCGTGCTGCTGCTGACCGTGGGCGTGGCGTTCGTCGGCTGGAACAGCCTGAGCACCTATGCCGAACGGGTCGATTTGGCGTCCCACACCGCCGACCTCGACACCCGGCTGAAGTCGGTCCGGCTGGAGGAGGCGCGCTTCGTCACCGAACGCGACGCCAAGGCTGCGACCAATGTTCCGGGAATGCTGGATGCCCTGCAGACCGAAGCGCAGGAAACCCGCGCCGCCCTGACCGAGGGCGAGGGCCGGCGTCTGCTGGACGAGGTTCTGTCGGGCATCGACGGCTACCGCGCCGCCTTCGCCAATTTCGTCGCACAGGACGGCGAGGCGCACGCCCGCACCGCCAGTATGGAAACGCGCGCCCGCGCGCTGCGCGAGATCGCCGAGAAGATCGGCAAGCAGCAGTCCGAGCGCTATGACCTGAACATGACCAGCAAGCGCGACGCCGATGCCGAGTTGCGCCACAGCATGGACACGGCGGAGCGCGCGAACCGTGTGATCGAACGGGTTCTGGAAGTTCGGCGCCAGCAGAGCGAACTCCGCCGCAACGCGGACGAGGCGCTGGCCGACCGCATCGTGGCGGCGCTGGACGAATTGGTGCAGACCACCGACACCGTCGCCAAGGACCTCGTCGGCACCAATGACGAGGAACTCGCCGCCCGGATCGCCGGCGATTCCCGCGCCTATCACGATACCGTCAAGTCCCTGCGCGGCAAGGGCGTCGCCGCGCTCACCGAGGCGGGGGTGGCCATCGGGCTCGACGAAGCCGCGCGCGGCGTGCAGGAGCGCGCGGTGGAGTTGCAGCAGAATCAGGCGATGGTGACCGAGGCCCTGAGCGAGGCCTCCAAATACGCCCAGAGCGAGGTGAACGAGGCGGTGATGCTGCGCGGTCTGGCGATGCGGCTGGTGCAGGGCGCCCAATCCGCGATGCTCGGCCAGCGCGATTTCCTGCTGACCGGCGCGGCCGACGCCAAGGCCATGGCCGACGCCGCGGTGAAGGAGATCCTGGGGCTTGCCGAACAGGCCGGCGCCGTGCTGGTCGACCAGGAAGGGCGCGCTCTGATCGCTGCCATCACCGAGGCCGCACGGGCCTTCGACTCGGAATTCGCCTCGCTGTCGTCCGCCGTGGCCAAGCAGCACGAGGCATCGGCGGCGATGGCCAACGCGTCCGCCACGGTCAGCGGCCAGGTCGGCCGGCTGGTCACCCTGCAGCGCGACGACCGCGAAGCCGGGCGCGCCAGCGCCGGAATGGTGATCGCCGTGGGGGCCGCCGTGGCGCTGATCCTTGGCATGCTGATGGCCTGGATCATCGACCGTGCCATCACCCACCCGCTGCACGCCATGACCGGCGCCATGGGCCGGCTGGCCGAAGGAGACCTGACGGTCGACATCCCCGGCAGCGACCGCAAGGACGAACTGCGCAACATGGCCGCAGCCATGACCATCTTCAAGGACAACGCCCTGGAGATGCAGCGGATGGAACGCGAGCGGGAGGAGATGCGCATCCAGATCGATGCCGACCGCCGCCGCACGATGAACGAGTTCGCCAACGGCTTCGAACAGGCGGTGTCGGGCGTGGTCATGTCGCTGACCGAGTCGGCCAACTCGCTGGGCCGGGATGCGCAGGAGATGTCGTCGGACGCGGCGCTGACCACCGCCAAGTCAACCGCCGTCGCCACGGCCTCGCAGCAGGCCACCGCCAACGTGCAGACGGTCGCGGCGGCGGCCGAGGAACTGTCGGCTTCCATCGCCGAAATTTCCCGACAGCTCAACGCCAGTTCGGCCACCGCCTCCGGTGCCGCCGACAAGGCGGTGCAGACCAACAGCATCGTCGAGGGTCTGTCGCTCGCCGCCGAGCGGATCGGTCAGGTCGTCGGCCTGATCGGCGAGATCGCCGAGCAGACCAACCTGCTGGCGCTCAACGCGACCATCGAAGCCGCCCGCGCCGGTGAAGCCGGCAAGGGTTTCGCCGTGGTGGCGACCGAGGTGAAGAACCTCGCCGGCCAGACCGCCAAGGCGACCGAGGAGATCTCCGCCCAGGTCGCGGAGATGCAGACCGCCACCACCAGTGCGGTGGACGCCATCCGCACCATCTCCGAAGCCGTCACCGCCATCAGCGGCACCGTTACCGACATCGCCCATGAGATGGAGCAGCAGGGCAGCGCAACCCGCGAGATCGCCCAGAATGTCCAGCAGGCGGCCGAAGGCACCCAGCAGGTGATGCGCAACATCGCCGAGGTGACCACCGCCGCCACCAAGACCGGCGGCGCCGCCGATGCGGTCCTGACCGCCAGCCGCACGCTCGCCACCCAGGCCGACCGCCTGCGCGGCGAGGTCCAGGGCTTCCTGAACAAGGTACGGACAGCCTGACGTTTAGAGCCTGACTATTTGAAGTGGCGTGCGGCAGCGGAGCCGCACGCCCGACCTCCGCACCGTCAGGCCGCAGCGGCGGACCAACGCCGGATCGGCGCGCGGGAGAGGGCAGAGTTGCCGTAGGCGCGCAGGGTGGTGACCTCCGCACCGATCCAGTCCGGCAGCGGCACCATCTGGTCGGGAGAATCCAACTCGACCTCCGCAATGACGAGCCCGGCATTATCGCCGTGGAAGACGTCGATCTCCCAGCACAGCCCGTCCTGGCGGTGGCGGTAGCGCGTCTTTTCGATCACCCGCCCTTCGCAGCCATGCAACAGGAGTTGGCAGGCGAAATCCAGTGCAAGCGGGTGTTCCACTTCGTCCCGGCAAGCGCCCCGTTTCAGCGATTTGATGGTCAGTGTGGCGCGGTCCTCCGCAATGCGGACGCGGACCGTGCTGGCGCCGTCGGATCGCAGGTATCCCTGGAGGATTCGGACGCCATCCCGGCAGAGATGCCGGACATCCTTGCGGACCAGAAAGCGCCGCTCGATTTCCAGTGCCATGGCTAGGCCCTTCGGACGAACTCGCCGACGACCCTAGCCGAAAGTCCCTGCCGGCTTCAACCTCGTTGCTCTGTGCGGAGCGCAACCGAGACTGCATGCGCCCGTACTATGACGTGACGATCGGTCGCGACGGGTCTGGGAATGATGATATCGTCAGGCGATGAATACCGATCTTTCCGCCTGGATCCCTGGGGCCGCGATCCCCTGGCTGGTGCTGTTCGCCCTTTACGGGCTGCCACTGCTGCATGTGGCGCTGTCGCGCCGCGGCGGCGGATGGCGCCCGCCGGCCGGGTCGCGCTGCCCCTTCGGGCCGCGCGCCGGCTGGCTGGTGATGGTGCTGATGCTGGGACCGGTCGGATGGCTGATGTTCGCACTCCGCCGGCCCCGCCGCGCATCCGGCAGATAGCATCAGGCAGATTGGCTGGAGATCAGATCCGGCCCATCAGCAGCAGAACGATCAGGACGATCAGAAGCACGCCTAGGATGCCGCTGGGACCATAGCCCCAGCCACGGCTGTGCGGCCAGGCCGGAACGGCACCGAGAAGCAGCAGAATCAGGATGATGAGCAGAATCGTGCCGAGCATGGCCTTCTCCCTTCCGGTAGAGCTTTCATAACGGGCAAGCGGAACCTGAACAGGTCTCGGAGAGGATTGTTCCTGTCCGGCTCGAACGTGACCCTCCGCCACCACCAAGGGAGGATGCGGCACCTCCGGCGCTCCCCGAACGCGATATGCCCGACCTTTCGGAATGCCGGCTGCGGGAGGGCTCACCCCGGCGGCCGATCCACCCGGTACAGCTCGTCGACAAAGCTGGCGAAGGTCGCGATCCGGCGGCGCATGAAGGCGAGCATGGCGGGGGTGCGCGGGAAGCTGTCGATCCGCCATGTGCTGTCCGGGCCCAGCCGCTCAGCGGCGACCTGATGGACGCGATGGAACATCAGCAGCAGCGGGCCGATATGCTCGATATCCCGGCGTACCGCGGCACCGTGGTACCAGACGGTGTCAGGGGGCTCCAGCCGGGCGAACATCCAGCCCACGACGACTCCGTCCCGACGCACCATCCAGCTGTTGTCGGACCAATGTTCGAACTGTGCGGCCATTGCAAAGGGGCTGAAGTCGGCATCGATGGCCCCGGCTGCGATCAGCCGCTCCACCTCCGCCCGATCGTCCGGCGTCGCGTCGCGCCAGAGCACCAGGCCGTAACCGCGCAAAACCCGCAGCGCCGGAGAATGTGCCTCCGCCCACTCCAGGACCGCCCGCGGCGTGCCGGCCGCCCGCATAGATTGCAATACCGGCTCGCCCCAGCCCTGCCGGCGCAACAGCCCTTCGAATGCCGCCCGCGCCGGCAGGCGGGAGGAGTAGGTGGCGGTCAGCCGTTCCCCGGCAGGAACCTCGGCGGCCAGCGCCTCCATCAGCCGCCCCCCGACCCCGCACCGCCGCCAGCCGGAAGCGACCGATACCGACAGCAGTGCCGTGCCCTCCTCCAGGCTGCGCGCCAGGATCAATCCGGCGGGGATGTCGCCGATCCAGGCGCCGATCGCGACGGTGCCCATGTCGACAGGCGCCAGGAAACTGCGGTAAGCCGGGTAGGTCAGCCGGGCGAAGGCGTTGCCGTCACCCTCCAATGCCGCGATTCGGAGATTGGGAAAGGCCGCGAGCGGAGGGTTGGCGGCGGACGGGTCGGTCATTGGCTGGACAATCGTATCGGAGCGGGAGGCCGCAGGTTCCACTTGCTAATCATTGGATTGCAAATTGTATGCTCTCCAACACAGGCAGCCGCTACGCGAGACGACCATCATGACCGCATTCCTCAGCATCGCCGACAAGCGCCATATCGAAGATGCAGCCGCCGATCCCGCGGTGCGCTCCAGCCTGCTCAGCGACCCGCGCAACAGCATGGAGCGGATTCTCGGTCGTCCGCTCGGCGACGTCGGCATCCGCCTGCACGAGGAACCGGCCGGCGCAATGTATTTCGCCCTGCCGGCGCCGGGCCAGGGCGGCGCAGTGCCGGAAGCCAGGACCCGCCGCCAATTCTTCGAGAACATGCTGTTCGAAATGGCGGAACGCAGCCCCGCACTGCTGCGGCAGGCCGAGGCCGATCCGCGCCGCATGTTCTTCGACCTGACCGGCAACGACGTCGACCTGCCCCCCGGCCACCAGCCGGTGATCTTCGCCGACGGGCCGTCGGAAATCCATGTCGTGCTGCCGCAGCCCTCCGAATCGATCGAGGACGAACTGCCCGACGACCTGCTGGAGTTCGTTGCCGGCGGCGCGCCCTCACCCTGCAACAGCCGAGCCGGCGAAAACAAGAGCGCGGTGGCCGCCGGCTTGGACAAGCTGTCTTTGTAAACGGGCCGTCTCCGGCGAGGTTGACCGGCCGGCGGCAACACCGTAGGGTGGCGGGCATGAACGCGCTTCGTCTCGACGGCATTCTGCGAATTAGTGGCCCGGCTCTCCTTTGAGAGCCGGGGATTTTCCACGCCCATTCCGCAGACCCGATTGAAGGCCTGACCGCGTCATGTCCACCCTCCTGAACACGCTTTCCACCGCCGCGACTCCTGTGTCCGCGCCGGACGCCCGTCCCACGGCCCCCGGCCGCCAGGTCGCATTCTCCCTGCTGGCCGATGCCGATCCCGGCACCCTGCCCCGCATCCTGGAACTGGTCGCCAAGCGTGGCCACGTCCCCCTGTCGCTGCGCAGCGATTGCATCGGCGATAGCCTGGCGATCGAAATGAAGGTCGGCGACCTGCCGCAGCCGGAAACCGATCACATCTGCCGCTGTCTAAGCCAGATCCCCATGGTCGCACGGGTCACGGTGACGGAAATCACCGCGGACTCCGCCGCTCTGCTGGCTGCGGCGGAGTAACCGCCGGCCGTAACCGTCGCCCGGTCGCAATCCAGGCCAGTCGCCAGTCAGGCCGGCCTGGATGGTTCCCTGTCGCCGGCCGGCCCTTCCGGCACGGTGGCGGTCCCATCCGCCTTGTCCATGTCCGTAGCGGGATCGGCATCCACTCCGCCCTCCGCCGAGGTCTCGACGATCTCCGTGCGCATCAGTTCCGCGGCGCGCTGCAGCTTGCGGAACTGGACGATGGAGAATGGCAGGGTGACCATATAGGCGGTGCCGACGATCGACAGCGTCCACCAGGGCTGGCTGACCATCATCGCCGCCAGCAGGCCGACACCGGCCAGCGCCGGGACCACCCACTGGGCCGGAACCCGCGCGCCCTTGAAGGAGAAGGTCGGCAGGGTGCTGACCATCAGCCCGCCGATCAGCAGCGTCCAGGGCACGATGACCGCCGGGTGGCCGGGATATTGCGGCCCGATCTCGAACCCCAGGATCATCGGCAGCAGCACGAGGCCGGCACCGGCCGGCGCCGGCACGCCGGTGAAGTAGTTGTAGGCCCAGGGCGGCAGGTCGACGACACCGAGTCGCGAGTTGAAGCGGGCCAGACGCAGGGCACAGCACACGGCATAGGCCATGGCGGCGATCCAGCCCAGGCTGCCCGCCCCGTTCAGCCCCCACAGATACATCATGAAGGCCGGCGCCACGCCGAAGCTGATGGCGTCCGACAGGCTGTCCAACTCCGCGCCGAACTTGCTCTGCCCGTTCAGCAGACGGGCGATGCGGCCGTCCAGCGCGTCCAGGATCGCGGCGATGACGATGGCGATGACCGCCGGCTCCCACCGCCCCTGCATGGCGAATCGGATCGCCGTCAGGCCGGAGCAGAGCGCCAGCACCGTCAGGACGTTCGGCAACAGGTGGTTGATCGACAGCCCTTTCAGCCGCGGGTGCGGCCGGCCGGGACGGCGGGCCCGGTGCGGGCGGAAGATTTGCTGGCGGAAGACGGGCGGTCGTTTCATCGCCGCACGTCCCCCTGCCGCTGCGGTTCGGTGCCGTTCAGATCGGCCAGGATCGTCTCGCCGCCGATGGCGGTCTGGCCGACGCAGACCAGCGGGGCGACGCCGTCGGGAAGATA
This sequence comes from Azospirillum sp. Sh1, assembly GCF_008365135.1. Lineage (NCBI taxonomy): Bacteria > Pseudomonadati > Pseudomonadota > Alphaproteobacteria > Rhodospirillales > Azospirillaceae > Azospirillum > Azospirillum sp. Sh1. Next base: position 468,504 of record NZ_VTTK01000001.1, read on the forward strand.
GATGTCGGTGCGGCTGCCGAAGCGGATCAGGCCGAAGCGCTCGCCCGCCTTCACCTCCTGCCCGGCCTTCACCCACCACAGGATGCGGCGCGCCACCAGCCCGGCGATCTGGACATAGGCGATCTCGCGCCCGTCCGGCAGACGGTGGCGGAAAGCCATCCGTTCATTCTCGTCGCTCGCCTTGTCCAGCGCGGCATTGACGAAGGTGCCCTTGTGGTATTCGGCCGCCACGATGGTGCCGTCGGCCGGCACGCGGTTGACGTGGACGTTGAAGACGTTGAGGAAGACGCTGATCCGGGTCAGCGCCTTGTCGCCCATGCCCAACTCCTTCGGCGGCACGGCCTGGACGATCATGGTGACGCGCCCGTCGGCCGGACTGACCAGCAGGCCGGGCCGCGTCGGCGTCACCCGGTCGGGATCGCGGAAGAAATAGGCGCACCACAAGGTGAGCACCAGGCCGATCCAACCGAGCGGCGCCCAGACGGCGAGACCGAGGATCAGGGAAACCACGGCGAATCCGGCGATGAAGGGCCAGCCGGCACGGTGGATGGGGACGACGACGGTATCGATGGCGGACATCGCCTGCTTTCTTCGTATTTTCAGACCACAGCGAACAGCCATTCTAGCTGTGCGTTCCGAGCCTTTACAGAATTTTAGCGGCCAGCGCCCATGCTGTCGTCTCCGTCGACCCAGAAGCCGAGCGTGCCGCCTTGTCCGTTCCCGATCTGAAGACCATTCAATCGCTGGCCGAAGTGCCGGACGGCGCCCTGCCGATCAATCCCGGTTCGATCGAGGTGACGCCGGAAGGCGTGCTGGGCATCGCCAAGCCGCCCCGCCCCTGCAAGCTGACCTTCATGGCCGACGGCCTGCCCTTCAACGTCGCCGTCCGGCACGAGGGGCCGGAGGAAGGCGGCGGGTCGATCTGCCAGATTTGGGCCGATGTCGGCCATGTCCCCTACACCGCCCAGGCGCCGGAGCGCCGGCGCGCCCTGCTGGCTGTCCTGCGCGGAATCGAGGGGCTGCCGCATGTCCGCTTCATCGTCCAGGGCGGGCAGAAGATCATCCTGTTCTCGGAAATCCGCCTGGAACACCACGCGTCGCCCGAGGACCTGTTCCACCAGACCATTCTGGTCCTGCAGGAAGCGCGTCCGTTCCTGCGCCTGCTGGGCGAATATCTGTAAGGCGGAACGGCTGGAACTCTTCAGCCTTCCGGCCAGAACCCCTCATCCATGATCTCGGCGAAACTCCACGGGCACTGGACGGAGAACGCCGCCTCGTCGATGCCGGTTTCGGCAGCGGCATCGCGCCGCGCCAACCGGTAGGCGTCGGCGATCGATTCGCCCAGCTTCGACTTCAGGCTTGGATTGTCACGCAGATGCGTTTCGATTTCGTCGCGGCTGTTGGCGACCGAAAGACGCCAGGAGTTGCCGCGGCGGGCCGGTTGATGCTTCAATTTCAGCAGATGATGCAGGAGCACGCGCAGCCGGCTGACCAGTTCCCGCTTCTCGGTCTTGCCCATGCTCTCGATCTCCTCGGCGATGTGCTCGATGTCCGCCGCGTCGAGCTTGCCGGCCCGCAGGAGAGCCGCCTGTTCGTTCGCCCAGGCGTAGAAATCGCGGTCGTAGAGGCTGCTTCCGTCCATCGCCACCTCCCCACATCGCCGATCCGCACGGGCGGACCGGAAGCACTCTTCCCCGGTCCGCCGCATGGGATCGCTGCGCTTACTTCGGAACCTTGCCCTGCACGCCTTCGACGTACCAGTCCATCTTCAGGATCTGCTCGTCGGTGGCATGCTTGCCTTCCGGAATCACGACCTTGCCGGACTGGTCCTTGACCGGGCCCTGGAAGGAGTGGCGCTTGCCCGACACGATGTCGGCCTTGATCTGCTCGGCCAGCTTCACGACGTCGGCCGGGATGGCCGGATTGTAGGGGGCCAGCTCGACCATGCCGGTGCTGATGCCGCCCCAGGTGTCGATCGGCTTCCAGGTGCCGTCCAGCACCGCCTTGACGCGGTCGACATAGTAGCCGTTCCAGTCCTCGACGATCGCGGTCAGGTGCGACTTCGGACCGAAGCGGGTCATGTCCGACGACTGGCCGACCGACCACAGCCCACGCTCCTGAGCGGTCTGGATCGGGGCCGGGCTGTCGGTGTGCTGGACGATCACGTCGGCACCCTGGTCGATCAGCGCCTTGGCGGCCTCGGCCTCCTTGCCGGGGTCGTACCAGCTGTTGACCCAGACCACGCGGACCTCGGCCTTCGGGTTCTGCTCGCGCAGCGCGATGGTGAAGGCGTTGATGCCGCCGACCACCTCGGGAATCGGGTAGGAGCCGATGTAGCCGATGATGTTCGACTTGGTCATCTTGCCGGCGATGGCGCCGACCACGGTGCGGGCCTCGTAGAAGCGGCCGGAGTAGGTCGCGACGTTCTCGGCGCGCTTGTAGCCGGTGGCATGCTCGAACTTCACGTCGGGATGGCGCTTGGCCACCTTCAGCGTCGGGTTCATGAAGCCGAAGGACGTGGTGAAGATCAGCTTGTGGCCGCTGGAGGCCAGCTGCTCGATCACGCGCTCCGCGTCGGCGCCTTCCGGCACATTCTCGACGAAGGTGGTGGTGACCTTGTCGCCCAGCGCCTTCTCCACGGCCAGACGGCCCTGATCGTGCTGGTAGCTGTAGCCGTGGTCGCTGACCGGGCCGACATAGACGAATCCGACCTTCAGATTCTCCTGCGCGAAGGCGGACCCCATACCGGCGCCCATGCCCACGCTCAGCGCGACCGCGGCACCGGCCAGGCCCAGCACCGCCTTGCCCATCGTCCTTCTGTTCACGTCGACGCTCCTTGTTCTTCAGTGTCTTTAGATATGGGCTTTGTTTCGATTTCAAAACGACGCGTCAAGCATCGGGATGAAACAGTTTTCCCAGACAGGCCGGCGCGTTCAGGCGGATGCGGGCGACGTCCCGCGAAATCAGCACCAGAACCAGAACGGTAGCCAGATACGGCAGCATCGACAAGAGCTGCGACGGCACGTCGATGCCCAGCCCCTGGACATGCAGCTGCAGGATGGTGACGCCGCCGAACAGCCAGGCGCCGAGCATGGCACGGGCCGGCTTCCAGGTGGCGAAGACCACCAGTGCCAGCGCGATCCAACCGCGGCCCGACGTCATGTTCTCCGCCCACATCGGCGTGTAGTCCATCGACAGGAAGGCGCCGCCCAGCCCGGCCATGGCGCCGCCGAACAGCACGGCGAGGAAGCGGATGCGCAGGACCTTGTAGCCCAGCGCATGGGCGGCCGTGTGGTTCTCTCCCACCGCGCGCAGGACGAGACCGGCGCGGGTGCGATAGAGGAACAGATGGACCAGCGGCACGGCGGCGACCGCCAGATAGACCATGATGTCCTGGCCGAACAGCGCCTGACCAACCACCGGCAGGTCGGTCAGGCCGGGGATATACAGCTTCGGCAGCCCGTCCAGCGGGATGCCGACGAAGCCCTGGCCGATCAGCGCCGACAGGCCGACGCCGAACAGGGTGAGCGCCAGCCCGGTCGCCACCTGATTGGCCAGCAGGAACAGGGTCAGCACGGCGAACAGCGAGGCGGTGGCGGCACCGGCCAGCGCGGCGACGAGAAATCCGGCGGTGGCGCTGCCGGTCTGCACCGTCACGGCGAAGCCGCAGACGGCACCGACCAGCATCATCCCTTCCACACCGAGGTTGAGGACGCCCGACTTCTCGACCACCAGTTCGCCCAGGGCGGCGAACAGCAGCGGCGTCGCGGCGGCGAACATGGCGGCCAGGATCGGGCCGATCAGGGCGAGGTCGTTCATGCCGCGGCCCTCCGCGCTCCGAAGCGGACCCGGTAGCGGATCAGCACGTCGCTCGCCAGCAGGAAGAACAGAAGCATGCCCTGGAACACTCCGGTGATGGCCTTGGGCAGGCCCATGGCGATCTGTGCCGCCTCGCCGCCGATGAAGGACAGCGCCATCAGCAGCGCGGCCAGCAGGATCCCGACCGGATGCAGCCGGCCCAGGAAGGCGACGATGATGGCGGTATAGCCGTAACCGGGCGAGATGCTGGCGGTGATCTGGCCGATGGGGCCGGCGATCTCGCCCATGCCGGCGATGCCGGCCAGCGCGCCGGACAGCAGCAGCGTCAGCCAGACGATGCGCTTCTGGTCGAAACCGGCATAGCCGGCGGCGGCCGGGGTCAGGCCGATCACCTTGATCTGGAAGCCGATGAAGGTGCGCGCGATCAGCAGCCAGCCGCCCGCCACCGCCGCCAGCGCGAACAGAGCCCCCAGATGGACACGGGTCCCCGCCCACAGGATCGGCAGCGTCGCATCGGCCTCGAACAGCCGCGATTCGGGGAAGGCGAAGCCGTCCGGGTCGCGGAAGGGGCCATGGACCAGATAGTTCAGCAGCAGCAGAGCCACGTAATTCAGCATCAGGCTGGTCAGGATCTCGCTGGCGTTGAAGCGCAGCCGCAGATAGGCCGGCACCGCCGCCCACACCGCCCCGCCGATCGCCCCGCCGATCACCATCATCGGCAGCAGCCACCAGCCGCCCTCGCCATAGAAGGCCAGCGCCAGCCCGCCGCCGGTGATGGCGCCCAGCGTCAGCTGCCCTTCGGCGCCGATGTTCCAGACATTGGCGCGGAAGCCGATGGCGAGCCCGACGGCGCAGAGCACCAGCGGCGTCGCCTTCACCACCAGCTCGCCCAACCCACGCACGGAGGTCAGCGGTGCGACGAAGAAGGAATAGAGCGCCTTAAGCGGGTCGAAGCCCATCGCCATGAACAGGATGAAGCCGCTGAGCAGGGTCAGCGCCACCGCCAGCAGCGGCGTGGCATAGACCATGGTCTTCGACGCCTGCCCGCGCGGCTCGAGACGAATGAAGCTCATGCGGCGTCTCCGGCGCTCAGATACCCATCAGACCGCACGCGTGATCTCCCCGTCTTCGTCCGGCGGCGTGCCGAACAGGCCGCCCATCAGCAGGCCGATGCGTTCCACCGTCGTCTCGTGCGTCGGCCGGCTGTCGGACAGGCGGCCGTGGAACAGCACGGAAATCCGGTCGCTCAGCACGAACAGCTCGTCCAGATCCTGGCTGATGACCAGCACCGCCGCACCCGACCGCGCCAGATCGATCAGCGCCTTGTGGATGGCGGCGGCGGCACCGGCATCGACGCCCCAGGTCGGCTGGCCGACGACCAAAAGCTTGGGCTTTTGCAGGATTTCGCGGCCGATGATGAATTTCTGCAGATTGCCGCCGGACAGCGACCGCGCCTCCGCCCGATGGCCATGGGCGACCACGTTGAAGCCGCGGATGATGGTCTCGGCATAGGCGCGGGCGCGGGCGAAATGGACCATGCCGCCACGCACCAGCGGCTCGCGGGCATAGCCCGAGAGCAGCGCATTCTCCGACAGGCTCAGTTCCGGCACGGCGCCGCGGCCCAGCCGCTCCTCCGGCACGAAGGCGAGGCCGAGTTCCCGGCGCGCCCGCGGTCCCAGATGTCCGGCCGACCTGCCCTCGATCACCACGGCGTCGGCGTCGGCCAGCAGCACCTCGCCGCTCAGCGCCGCCATCAGTTCCGCCTGACCATTGCCGGCGACACCGGCGATGCCCAGGATCTCGCCCGCCCGCACCTCGAAACTGACGTCCTTCAGGTTGGTGGCGAATGGATTGTCGGAGGTCGTCGACAGATGGCGCACCGTCAGGCGGGCGGCCCCGGCGGCGCCCTGCGGCGGCCGTTCGGGGGTGGACAGCTCCGCCCCCATCATCATCTCGGCAAGGCTGCGTGCCGTCTCCTGCCGCGGGTCGGCGGCACCCACCACCTTGCCGGCGCGCAGCACGGTGGCGCGGCTGCACAGGGCGCGGATTTCCTCCAGCTTGTGCGAAATGTAGAGGATCGTGCAGCCCTCCGCCGCCAGGACGCGCAGCGTCTCGAACAGCTTGGCCGCCTCCTGCGGCGTCAGGACGGAGGTCGGCTCGTCCATGATCAGCAGCTTCGGGTCCTGCAACAGGCAGCGCACGATCTCCACCCGCTGCCGCTCGCCCACCGACAGGTGGAAGACGTGGCGGCCGGGGTCCAGCGCCAGCCCATAGCGTTCCGACACCGTGCGGATGCGGTCGGCGAGCTGGTCCATCGGCCCGGCATCGTCGAGGCCGAGGGCGATGTTCTCCGTCACCGTCAGCGTGTCGAACAGCGAGAAATGCTGGAACACCATGCCGATGCCGAGCCGGCGGGCACCGGCCGGATCGGGCACCGTCGTCTCCGCCCCCTGCCACAGCATGGTTCCGGAATCCGGGTGCAGCACCCCGTAGATCATCTTGACCAGGGTGGACTTGCCGGCCCCGTTCTCGCCCAGCAGCGCATGGATCTCGCCCGGCTGCAGCACGAGGTCGACATGGTCGTTGGCCAGGCAGCCGGGGAATCGCTTGGTGATGCCGCGCAGCTCCAGTCGGGGCGGCGGAGCGTCCGGGGGTAAGGTCTCGGCGGGCGAAGGCAAGGAGGAGCAATCCGGGAAAAGGTCAAACCTGCATGGCATTGCCAAAGCCGTGCCACCGCTACCAACAGAGTAATCCGGCGGCACCACCGGCCGTCAACAGCCGATCCTCTGCCCAACGGTGATGCATCTGCCGCTTTGGTCATCATGCCACAGTCGGCACCCGCAACCCAGCCTTCTGCAACGCGGCAGACTCTTGCCAGCGGGCTCGTTCGGCCCAACACTTCAGGCTATCGAGTGATTGGGAGGCTAGGATGTCGGCGGGTTACGCAGTGCTGGACCAGCGGAGCGTGGTGGCGGTTTCGGGGGAGGACCGCAAGGCCTTCCTGCAGGGGCTGGTGTCCAACGACATGCTGCGGGTCACGCCCGACCATGCCGCCTACGCCCTGTTCCTGACCCCGCAGGGCAAGTTCCTGCATGATTTCAGCATCGTCGAGTCGGACAGCGGCGAGGACGCCGTCCTGCTGCTGGATCCGGAAACGGACCGGCGCGCCGACCTGCTGCGGCGGCTGAAGTTGTACAAGCTGCGGTCGAAGATCGCCCTGGAAGACCGGGCGGACCGGCTGTGCGTGGCCGTCGCCTTCGGGGTCGGCGCGCTTGAGGCGCTCGGGCTGCCGGCCGAACCGGGCGCGGCGCGGCCCTTCGCCGGCGGAGTCGCCTTCACCGATCCGCGGCTGCCGGCTTTGGGCGCCCGTCTGTTCCTGCCGGCCGATGGGGTCGCCGCACTGGAGTCGGCCGGATTGGCGCGGCGGGACGTGGCGGACTACGACCGGCTGCGCCTGTCGCTCGGCGTGCCGGACGGCACGCTGGACCTGATCCCGGAAAAGTCGATCCCGCTGGAAAGCCGGATGGACGCCCTGAACGCCATCTCCTGGGACAAGGGCTGCTACATGGGGCAGGAACTGACCGCCCGCACCAAATACCGCGCCCTCATCAAGAAGAAGCTGTTCCCCGTCACCTTCGAAGGCGCAGCGCCGGAAGCGGGCACACCGGTGACACTGGACGGCAAGGATGCCGGCGAGGTGCGCAGCGCCCGCGATGGTGCCGCACTTGCCCTGCTGCGACTGGAAGACGTGCAGCGCGCGGCCGAAAGCGGACTGACCTTCCATGCCGGTCCGGTGGCGCTGATTCCGCACGAACCGGACTGGGATCACACCTCAAAGGGGTAGTCCCTCACCAAAAGAATTCCCGGAAGGTGCAATAAAACGGGCTCCGTCGCTGTTGTTCCGATGTCTCTCGACACACGAACCCCGTGTCCTCGACACAACGACAAAGGAGCCACCCCCATGCGTCGCATCCTGATCGCTACCGCCGCTTCGCTGGCTCTCATGACCGGCGCCGCCGTCGCACAGACCACTTCGCCGACCGTGGGCAGCCCGTCTTCCTCCACCTCCAGCATGTCCAACTCCGCGGCCCCGGACGGCACCAAGACCGGCACGGTGAAGTCGGATACGATGAAGTCCGATGCCACCAAGTCGGACAGCATGACGTCCGGCAGCGCGGCCACGTCCGGCGGCCTGGCCGGCCAGCTGGCCAGCGCCGACGAACTGATCGGCAAGAACGTCTATGGCCGCGACAACAACAAGATCGGTGAAGTCGACGACGTCATCCTCGACGCCAGCGGCAAGGCCAAGCAGTTGGTCATCAGCTCCGGCGGCTTCCTCGGCATCGGGGAGAAGCAGGTCGCCGTCGATTACAGCGCCGCCAACTGGGATTCGCAGAACAACCGCCTGAACCTGGCCGGCATGAGCCGCGACGACGTGAAGTCGATGCCGGAGTTCAAGTACGACGACACCATGACTTCGCTGAACAAGAACCGGAAGCCGGCCGAGACCGAGAAGGTGGCGCCGGGCGCCGCCCCCACCAGCGGTTCCACCGGCACCACCACCACGAAGTAAGGGGTTCCTGACGGTGTGGGGGTCTGTCTCCCCCACACCTCACCCCCGCAGCAGATCCACGAACCGCCGGCAGGCCACGATCTCCGCGCGCACGTTGGCGCGGCGTTTCGTGGCCTCGGCGTCTTCGCCCCATTGCTCGATCTGATAGGTTTCGTCCAGCTGCGAGACCTCGAACGCCTCTTCGGCGCTGAGGCGGCCTTCCAGCAGCGCCAGCGCCACGATGATCGACCCGCAGACACCGGTCGCTGTCTGCAGCGCCGACAGATACCAGTCGTCGGTCCGCTCCACCACCCGGCGCAGGGCGCCCAGCGCCTCCTCCGGCTGCGGCTGCGGCATCAGTCCGGCGCACACATGCAGCGGCGCATCATAGGCCAGCGCCGCCCAATCCAGCAGCGGCTGCCAATGCTGCGCCTGCCGCTCCACCAGCGGTTGGGGATGTTCGGCGCGGTAGCAAAGCAGGTCGGTGCCGGCATAGGCGCTGATGGCCTGGACAATGTCCGGCCGCTTGGCCGGGATCAGGTCGATCGCGGTGCTCGACAGCTGCATCAGCGGCATCGAATGGGCGTCGATCCGATCGCCCTGCGCCGACCATTCATCCGCCACGCCCTGGGCCAGCGGCCGGCTGGGGAAGACCAGCGGCGCCTTGGCCGGGCTGCGCACCGGACGGCCATCCAACTCGACCTGAAAGCCGCCTTCGGTCTCGCCGACGTCCGCCGCCTTGTAGAAACGCTTCATCGCTTACCCTTCCAAAAGCTCCAGCACCGCGGTGGCGACGTCACGCCCGCGGTGAACGATGCGGTCGGCCCCGGCCCGCTCCAGCTCCGGCACCGCATGATACCCCCAGGAAACGCCGACCGACCGCACCCGCGCGTTGCGGGCCATTTGTATGTCGTAGGTCGTATCGCCGATCACAACCGTCGCCGCCTCGTCCGCACCGGTCTCCGCCAGCGCACGCTGCACCATGTGCGGATTGGGCTTTCCGGGGCCGACATCGGCGGTCTGCAAGGTGACGAAGCGACCGGTCAGCCCGTGGCCCTTCAGCACCGCGTCCAACCCGCGCCGCGACTTGCCGGTGGCGACGCCCAGCAGCACGCCCGCCGCCTCCAGCGCCGCCAGCGTGTCGACAATGCCGGGGAACAGCGGCTCGTCCACCTCGCCGCGGCTGCGGGCGCTGGAGAAGGCCCGCTTGTAGCTCTCCGCCACCGCGATATGCAGGTCCGCGTCGCGCTTCGGCAGCAGCAGGGCCACCGCCTCCACCAGCGACAGCCCGACCATGCGGCGGACATCGGCAGCGTCGGGTTCGCCCAGCCCATGCTCTGCCCAGGCCTGGGTCATGGCGTCGATGATGGCGAACTGGCTGTCGACCAGGGTGCCGTCGCAGTCGAACAGGGCCAATCGCAGCGGTGCTTTCCCCGAGGAGGCCATCATTCGAAATCCTCGAACGGGTCGTCGCGCAGGTTGGGGCTGAAACCGAAATACTTCCAGGTCGCCTGCATGTGGTCGGGCAGCGGCGCAGTGACGTCGATGGTCTTCCCGCCGCGCGGGTGCGGCAGGATCAGCCGGCGGGCATGCAGATGCAGCTTCTTCGCCACCTCCGCCCCGGCCAGGAAGGCGCCCTGCCCGGCATATTTGCCGTCGCCCAGGATCGGCGTGCCGACGGCGGCCATGTGGACGCGCAGCTGGTGGGTGCGGCCGGTCAGCGGCCACATGGCGACGAAGGCCGCCTGCTTGCCGACATTCTCCTGCACCGAATAGACGGTGACGGCGCGCTTGCCCTCTTCCTTGTTCTCCGCCACCCGCTCGCCCTGGGGGCCGCCTTCCTTGGCCAGCGCGAGGTCGATCTTGCCCTGGTAGGGCGTCGGTACGCCGACGGTGACGGCCCAGTAGATCTTGCGCACCGCGCTGCCGCGGAACAGCTCCGTCAGCTTGCTGGCGGCGAAGGTGGTGCGGGCCAGCAGCAGCACGCCCGAGGTGTCCTTGTCCAGCCGGTGGACCAGCTTCGGCCGCTCGTTGCCGTCGAAGCGCAGGGCGTCCAGCATGGCGTCGAGATGCTTGGAGGTGCCGGTGCCGCCCTGCACCGCCAGACCGGCCGGCTTGTTGATGGCGATGACGTCGGCGTCGCGGTAGAGCACCAGCGCCTGCAGTTCGGCGATCTGCTTGTCCGACATGCCCTTGGGCTTGCTGGCTCCCGGACTCGGCCCCCTGACCGGCGCGGCCCAGGCGGCCAGCGGCGGGATGCGCACGCCCTGCCCGGCCGCCAGCCGCGACGACGTCTCCGCCCGCTTGCCGTCGATGCGGACCTGACCGGTGCGCAGCAGCTTCTGCAGGTAGCTGTGGTTCACGTCGGGGAAATGCCGCTTGAACCAGCGGTCGAGCCGCATGTCGGCCTCGTCGGCCGTCACGGTGCGGATTTCGACCTTGCTGTCGCTTTTGGCTTCAGTCGACGTGGTATCGGCGTGATCGGCAGTGGGCTTGGGAGAGTCAGTCATCAGATGGACACCGAAACAAGAGAACGCACGGCCCACAGGCCGGCAAAGAAGCCCACCACGCTGAACAGCGTCGAGGCGAGGAAGTAACCCGCCGCCGTAGCGATCTCGTCACGGGCGACGAGGACGCCGATGTCCAGCGTGAAGGAGGAGAAGGTGGTGAAGCCGCCCAGGATGCCCACCAGAAGGAAGGCTCGAAGTTCCGGCGACGGCGACCATGTCAGCACCGCCAGTTCCGACAGCACCCCCATCACCGTGCAGCCGATCACATTGACGATGATCGTCCCCACCGGAAAGCGGGTGCCGATCCATTGTGCGACCAGCAGCAGCGCCAGGTAACGCGCCACCGATCCGGCGGCACCTCCGGCGGCGACGGCGAGCAATGACAGGGGGGATGCGAGCACGGCGCCTCCGGACGAGCGCTTGAAACGGGAAACGAGGGTCGAGCGCCGGATTAGAGCCAGAAACCGGCGGACTTGTCACGCGATGGACTATCGCGGCAGGATCGTCGGCATGGAAACCCTCTCCTCCAACGCCGCATTGCTGGTCATCGACCTGCAGAAAGCCATCGACGACCCACGCTGGAGCCGGGTCGGCCCGCGCAACAACCCGCAGGCGGAGGCCAACGTCGCCGCCTTGCTGGCCGCTTGGCGGCGGGACGGACGGCCCATCGTCCATGTCCGCCACGATTCGGTGGAGCCCGACTCCAGCTACCGCCCCGGCGGCCCCGGCCACGCCTTCAAGGACGAGGCGATACCGTTTCCGGCCGAGACGGTTATCAGCAAGCGGGTGAACAGCGCCTTCATCGGCACCGGCCTGGACGACTGGCTGCGCGCCCGCGGCATCGCCACGCTGGTGGTGGCCGGCGTCATCACCAACAACAGCGTCGAGGCGACGGTGCGGATGGCCGGCAACCTCGGCTACGACGTGCGCCTGGTGGCCGACGCCTGCTTCACCTTCGCCAGGAAAGACCGGTCGGGGCGGCTGTGGACGGCGGACGAGGTCCACGACCTGTCGCTCGCCAACATGGACGGGGAGTATGCAAAGGTCGTGGACACCGCGGAGCTGTTGGGCTGATTGCCCCCACCCTACGCCAGCTTCGCCTTCAGGAACTCCACCGTGCGCTTCCAGGCCAGATCGGCGGCCTCCTTGTTGTAGCGCTCGGCCGAGGTGTCGTTGTGGAAGGCGTGGTTGACGCCCTCGTACACATAAATCTGATGCTCGACGCCGGCATTCTTCAGCGCCTCGTCATAGGCGGGGATGCCGGCGTTCACGCGCTGGTCCAGCCCGGCATAGTGCAGCAGCAGCGGCGACTTCACCGTACCGACCAGCGCCGGGTCGGGGGTCGGGCCGTAGAAGGCGACGCCCGCCTTCAGATCGGGCGCCTTGATCGCCAGCCGGTTGATCATGCCGCCGCCCCAGCAGAAGCCGACCGCCCCGACCTTCGCCGAGGAATAGCGGTAGGCCATCAGGTAGCTCATTGCCGCGATCAGATTGTTGACCGTCTTGTCGGGGTCGAGCTGGCCGATCATGTCGCGGGCCTTGTCGGCGTCCTGCGGCGTGCCGCCCAGCGGCGACAGCAGGTCCGGCGCCAGCGCCACGAAGCCTTCGGTGGCAAGGCGGCGGGCGACGTCCTCGACATAGGCGTTCAGGCCCCGGTTCTCGTGGATGACGACGACCGCCGGAGCCTTGTCGATCAGCTTTGGCCGGGCAAGATAGCCGGACACGTCGCCGGTCGCCCCCTGGAAGGACACCTTTTCCGCCGCCAGACGGGTGTCGTTCTCGCCGACCACGGCGGCACGGGCATAGTTCGGCTCGATCGCCGACAGAATCGCCGGAATGGCTGCCGCACTGCCGGCCAGCGCCGCCAACCGTTCCAGGAAGACCCGGCGCGGCAGCGGCGCATGGGTGTATTCGTCGTAGAGATCGATGATCCGCTGGTCCATCCCCGCATGCCCCCTGTCTTTTCGGTTCCGCAACTCAGCCGGTGCGGTCGCGCTTGAGAGTGGGGGCACCGCGCCGGCTTGGCAACCGGGGGTGCGGATCCGCTTTCGGCCTATGACGCTGCTTATGAGGCTTCCGGCGCTACCTCGCTCAGCGGAACCAGTTCCGACGGCTGATACTCCACCAGATGCCCGTCGCGCATCTCCAGAACCCGGTCCATGCGGCGGGCGAGGTCCAGGTTGTGGGTCGCCACCAGGGCGCCGACCTTGGCCTGCCGGACGATGGCCGACAACATGGCGAAGACGTGCTCCGCCGTGTGCGGGTCGAGGTTGCCGGTCGGCTCGTCGGCGATCAGCAGCGACGGGGCGTTGGCCAGCGCGCGGGCGATGGCGACGCGCTGCTGCTCGCCGCCGGACAGGCGGGCCGGGCGGTGGGTGCCGCGCTGCTCCAGCCCGACCATGCGCAGAAGCTCGTCCGCGCGCTGGCGGGCGACCGACTTCGACACGCCGGCGATCATCTGCGGCAGGACGATGTTTTCCCGCGCCGAGAATTCCGGCAGCAGGTGGTGGAACTGGTAGACGAAGCCGATGGAGCGCCGCCGCACCTCGGTCCGTTTGCCGTCGTCCAGGTTGGACACGTCGGTGCCGGCGATGCGCACGACGCCGTCGGTCGGCCGCTCCAGCAGTCCGGCGATGTGCAGCAGCGTCGATTTGCCGGCACCCGACGGGCCGACCAGCGCCACCAGTTCCCCGGCGCCGACGGTCAGGTCGACCCCGCGCAGCACCTCCAGCGTCTCTCCCGCCTGTTCGAAGCGGCGGACGATCCCCTTCAGTTCCAGCATCGGCTGCATAACCACGTCACTCATAGCGCAGGGCCTCCACCGGATCGAGCCGGGCGGCACGCCAGGACGGATAGATGGTGGCGGCGAAGGACAGGCCCAGCGCCATCAGCGTCACCTGAATGACCTCGCTCCAGTCGATCTTCGCCGGCAGGTGGGACAGGAAGTAAATCTCGGCATTGAACAGGTTGGTGCCGGTCAGCCCCTGGATGACCTGTCGGATGCTCTCGATGTTCAGCGCGAAGGACACGCCGAGCGCAAGTCCCAGCAAGGTCCCCGTCACCCCGACGCTGGCGCCGGACAGGAAGAAGATGCGCATAATCATGCCGCGCGTCGCCCCCATGGTGCGCAGGATCGCGATGTCGCGCCCCTTGTCCTTCACCAGCATGATCAGGCTGGAGATGATGTTGAAGGCGGCGACCATGATGATCAGCGACAGGATCAGGAACATCACGTTGCGTTCGACCTGCAGCGCAGTGAAGAAGCTGGCGTTCGACTGCTGCCAGTCGACCACTCTGCCCTCCCCCGCCACCACCGACTGGACGGCGGCACGGGCGGAGGCGATCTGCATCGGGTCGCTCACGAAGACCTCAAGCGAGGTCACGGCGTCGCCGGTGCGGAAGAAGGCCTGCGCCTCCTCCAGCGGCAGGAAGATGAAGCTGTTGTCGTATTCGAACATGCCGACGTCGAAGATCGCGCCGATGGGATAGCTGCGCATCCGCGGCACGGTACCGAAGGCGGTGACATTGCCCTGCGGCGCGATCAGCGTGATCTGGTCGCCGATGCTCAGGCCCAGCCGCTGGGCCATGCGCACGCCGATGGCGACGCGGTCCTCGCCGAACTCGTCCGCCGAACCGCGGATGATGTTGTTGGCGAGCGTCGGGCGCACCCGGAAATCCTCCGGCCGCACGCCGCGGATGACGGCGCCCGATGCGACGCCGCGCACCGACACCAGCGCCTGCCCCTCCACGGTCGGGGTGACGTTGACCACGCCCGGCGTGTTGCGCAGCTTGCCGGCCAGGATGTCGAAGTCCGGCAGCGGTCCGCCGCGCATGTTGTAGACGTTGAGATGCCCGTTGAGGCCGAGCACCCGGCCCAGCAGCTCCGCCCGGAAGCCGTTCATCACCGCCATCACGATGATGAGCGTCGCCACGCCGAGCGCGATGCCCAGCAGCGAGAACCCCGCGATGACCGAGATGAACCCTTCCTGGCGGCGCGCCCGAAGGTAACGCATCGCGACCATGCGTTCGAAGGCGTTGAAGATCATGAGGCGGGGGTCCTGTGACGAGGGCATGCAGGTGGGCGGAAACGATGCCCTACATAAGAACGTGAGCATGGCGGGAAAAGGGCAAAGCCCGGATCGCCGACTTGGGCGATCCGGGCTTCCTGTTCGAGCTAAGCCGATCAGCCCAGCAGCTTCGCCAGCGCCGCCTCGACCGGAAGCTCTTCCTTCTCGCCCGTCGCGCGGCGCTTCAGCTCGACGACGCCGTTCTTCAGGCCGCGCGGGCCGACGACCAGCTGCCACGGAACGCCGATCAGGTCCATGTCGGCGAACTTGGCGCCGGGGCGCTCGTCGCGGTCGTCATAGGCGACTTCAAGGCCGGCCGATTCCAGCTTCGCATACAGCTCGGCGCAAACGCGGTCGGTCTCGGCGTCGCCGGACTTCAGGTTGATCAGGCCGACGTTGAAGGGGGCGACGGCGTCCGGCCAGATGATGCCGTTGTCGTCGTGGCTGGCCTCGATGATCGCACCCATCAGGCGCGACACGCCGATGCCGTAGCTGCCCATCTCCACCGGGATCGACTCGCCGTTCGGGCCGGCGACCACGGCGTTCATCGGCTTGGAATATTTGGTGCCGAAGTTGAAGATGTGGCCGACCTCGATGCCGCGGGCCGACACCAGTTCCGACTCCGGCACCGGGCTGTTGGCCGGATCGTGCTTCTCGTCGGTCGCGGCGTAGATGGCGGTGACTCGGTCGAAGAAAGGCTGCAGGTCGTCCTCGATGCCGGGGGCGTCCTTCAGCACGTCCAGGTTCATCCAATCCTTGTGGCAAAAGACGCCACTCTCGCCGGTCTCGGCCAGGATGATGAACTCGTGGCTCAGGTCGCCGCCGATCGGGCCGGTATCGGCGCGCATCGGGATCGCCTTCAGCCCCATGCGGGCGAAGGTGCGGAGATAGGCCAGGAACATTCTCTGGTACGAACGGCGCGCGCTGTCCGCGTCGATGTCGAAGGAATAGGCATCCTTCATCAGGAATTCGCGGCCGCGCATCACGCCGAACCGCGGGCGGATCTCGTCACGGAACTTCCACTGGATGTGGTAGAGGTTCAGCGGCAGCTGGCGGTAGCTCTTGACGAAAGAGCGGAAGATGTCGGTGATCATCTCCTCGTTCGTCGGGCCGAACAGCATCTCGCGGTCGTGACGGTCGGTGATGCGCAGCATCTCCTTGCCGTAATCGTCGTAACGGCCGCTCTCGCGCCACAGATCGGCCGACTGGATGGTCGGCATCAGCAGTTCCTGCGCGCCGGCTGCGTCCTGCTCCTCGCGGACGATCTGCTCGATCTTGCGCAGAACCCGATAGCCCAGCGGCAGCCAGGCATAGATGCCGGCGCTGGTCTGGCGGATCATCCCGGCCCGCAGCATCAGGCGGTGCGAGACGATCTGCGCCTCGGTCGGGGTCTCCTTGAGGGTCGGCATGAAGAAGCTGGACAGCCGCATGGCTCTGCTCTCGTGTGCGAGGTGTTCGACAAGGCCGCACGCGCATGGCCCCTGCGGACAGGAACGGACACGGGCGCGGCGGGTGAGCGACTTTAGGAAGGTCGCCCGCACTTGTCCACTGTAAGCCCCCCGCTTGGCCGCCGGCTACCGGGAGCGGCAGTAGAGGTAAAGGCGTTCCTCGGCGCCCGGATCGATCGGTTGGCCGTTCAGATAGAGTTGGTTCCCGACGACGGTCAGCCACACCGCGGTGACATCGTCGGGCAGAAACGGCACCGACGGCAGGGCAATTCCCATGCGCCGGGCAAGATCGACCGACAGCGGCAGGTCGATGGGGATCGGCGGCTGCGCGCCCGCGCTGCCGGCCAAGTCGGCCGGGGCGACCGCGCGGCCATGCACATCCACGCCCGGCCGGTATTCCACGTCGGCGGCCGGCACATGACGGGTCAGCCGCTGGCACAGCGACAGATCCACCACCGGCCGGTCGCGGGCGGCATCAGGGGTCAGCGGGATCGGCCCGGGACGCGGCTGCTGGGTTTGCGCCGATGCCGGCAAGGCCGCCAGGAAAAATGCCGCAGCCGCCAGACCGGCGTGCAGGGTGCCGCGCGCGCTCACAGCGTGTGCCGCTCGGCCACCGGGGCCGGGTTGCGCATGGCTTTCCAGTAGAGCGACAGGTAGGGCATTCCTTTTTCCGCCTCCTCCTGGGTCCGCGCCGACTGGCGGATGTATTTGCCGATGAAGGGCTTGTTCACATGCTCAAGGTCCACCGCGGCCTTCAGCACCAGGAACTCGCCGATCTTGTCCGGCAGATTGTAATGCCATTTCTGCAGGCAGTCGGAGGTCACACCCGGCTTCGCCTGTTCGGGTTCGGGCAGGTAGAATTCCTGGTGGTGATACTGCGAGATCTCCTTCCACGCCTGCGCCACGCGGCCGGGCTTCAGGCGCGGCAGCGCCTTCAGGATGCGGACATCGTCATGGAACAGCGGCAGGAAACCCCGCTTTTCCGCCAGTTCGGTCAGCATGGTATGCAGGCCGGCCATGACGCCGCCCTCGCCGCCCTCGCTGCCGGCTCTGTCCGCCTTCTCCTCGCGCTTGCGGCCGAACAGCGCGCTGAAGAACCCTTTCTTCGGTTTGGCCTGAGTCCCGCCACTGCTGTCCTGCCCGACCTTGCGTTCGTCCCACAGCGAGTCCCAGGCATATTCCCAGGCGGTGAAGACAGCGTTGGAGCGGTCGTCGAGGACCGTCAGCAGATATTCGCGCCCCTCCCGCGCCCAATCGACGTCGCCGACGATCGCGCGCACCGGACGGCGGCTGAGCACCACCGGCAGGATGCCGACGCGCACCAACTCCTGATAGAACTCGACGAAGGACGGTGTCTGGATGAAGGGCAAGACCGAGCATGGCTGAAGCTCCGGCGCCAGCAACTCCATGCTTTTCTTGGTCCGCTCCAACAGTTCGGTCGACAGAACCGCGGCGAACTGATCGAACCGTTCGTTTTCATTCGCGGCCATCGGCGCCTCGACTGTCGTCCTTTTTTCCTGCCACCCGCCGAAGCGGGCAAAGGCCCAAATGAAAAGTGGGCAAAGCGGATTCGCCCCGGCGGTGTGCCCCCCGGTGACGATCTCGCAGCCCGGCTCATAGCCCTGATTGGGGAAATCTCCGATGCGAGCTAAGCCAAGCAACGCTACCAAGTAAACCGTTAACGTTTTCTGGAGCAGCGCGGAAATTTTCTGTCCGCGCGCCTGCCCGGTCTCCTCCCGCCCGCCGGATAAAGAAAGGCCGCGCGGCAGAAGCGGCGCGGCCTGTCGAGTTTAGGGAGGAATCGCCACCAGGCGTCGGAAAGGGAGGAATATCCTCCCTCATCACTCCCAAAGAGTGAACCCGAGCCACGGCCATAGCAAGCCCAAAACAAAGGCAGAGACACTTCATGCACAAAGTTTTTGCATTTCTGCCCGGCTTTTCGGCGATTGCCGTCGTTCTGGGCGACGGTTTGCCTATTCCATGGGCGCGTATCCACGATACCCGGCGTCCACCGCCCCCTTCCAAGGCGGACTCTGGGCAAGCACGGTGGCCTGAACCGGGCAGTCGGACTGATGGGCGCCCGGCAGATAGCCCAGGCTCATCAGGAATTCCCCGACGATCTCGCCACCGGTGAAACGGAAGGTCCGGCCGAACAGCTTCACCCACTCCGCTTTGGTCAGCGGATGATGGGCGCGCAGCCAACCATCGAAGGAGCCGTGGGTTTCCCGCAGCGCGACGATGCGGCGGGCGTTCTCGATCACCGCGTCCACCTTCAGGCGGTTGCGGATGATGCCGGCGTCCGCAAGCAGCCGCGACCGCTCGGCCTCGCCATAGGCGGCCACCCGGTCGATGTCGAACCCGTCGAAGGCGGCGCGGAAAGCGTCACGCTTCTTCAGGATGGTCAGCCAGGACAGGCCCGCCTGATTGATCTCCAGCACCAGACGCTCGAACAGCACGCGGTCGTCGCTGCTGGGAAAGCCGTACTCGCCGTCGTGGTAGGGGCCGTGATGGGGATGGCCGGGTGCGGCCGCGCAATAGGTCAGGCTCACCCGCCTCGCTCCTCTCGATGGTCTGGCCAATCTGGCGTCAGAACATGTCCCGCGCCATGTCCCGGAAGGAGATGATGCCGGACCGCTCGATCCCGAAGATCACCAGCCACACCAGCAGGGCGACCAGCGACGTGATCATGAACTTGCGCAGGATGCGCGGCTCGACCGGCGCAGAGGAGGCCATGCCAGGCTCCGGGCTCTCCGGCGTCCGGACGCCCCAGGGCAGCACCGCGAACAGCACCACCCACCAGACGACGACGTAAACGAAGGCTCCAGTCACCCAGTTGTCCATCGTCCCCTCCGCGTTTCAGCCGTTCAGGCCTGCTCCAGTTCCACCAGCGTCCCGCAGAAATCCTTCGGGTGCAGGAACAGGACCGGCTTGTCATGGGCGCCGATCTTCGGCTCGCCGTCGCCCAGCACGCGGGCGCCCTGCTCCTTCAACCGGTCGCGGGCCGCCAGGATGTCCTCCACCTCATAGCAGATGTGGTGGATGCCGCCGGAGGGGTTCTTTTCCAGGAAGCCGGCGATCGGCGACTTCTCGCCGAACGGATGCAGCAGTTCGATCTTGGTGTTGGGCAGGGTGACGAAGACGACGGTGACGCCGTGCGGCGGCAGATCCACCGGCTGCGACACCGCGGCGCCCAGCGTGTCGCGATAGAGCGCCGTCGCCGCCGGAAGGTCCGGAACGACGATGGCGACGTGGTTGAGCTTCCCGATCATGCGTGTCCTCTCGCTGGCTGTCGCTGGCCCGTTAGCGGGCTCTGATAAGCCGGTTATACATCATTTCGGTTCTTGGATTCGCTCAGACGCGGACCAGATGGACCTCTGTCACCGGCTTCTTGCCGTGGGTCGCGTTGAAGCAGCGGCGGACGGCGATCCGCGCCGCCTCCTTCACCTGGGCGTCGTCGGCCCGCGCCGATTTTGGCAGCATCGCCACCGATTCGCGCACCGCATCCACCACGTCCAGCAGCAGGTCGCGGTCCGTCGCCTCGTCGATCAGCCCCATCACCGCCAGCTGCGGCGCCGTCATCAGTTCGCCCGTTCCGGTCATCACCAGCGTCACCACGGCGGCGCCGTTGTTCACCATGCGGTTGCGCGCGCGCATCATGCCGGTGTCGAGCGGTACCAGACGCTTGCCGTCCACCGCCATGCGTCCCGCCCGCACAGTGGCCACCACCCGCGCGCCCTCCGGCCCGTCGAGCCGGAGGACTTCGCCGTTGGCCGGAACGATGCTGTGGGCGACCTGACAGTCCTCCGCGAGGGCGGCATGGGCCTGCTGGTGGCGCTGCTCGCCATGGACGGGCACGGCGATGCGCGGACGCACCCACTGGTACATGCGCACCAGTTCGTCCCGTGCCGGGTGGCCGGAGACATGGACCGGCGCCTCGTCCGCCGTCACCAGCTCGACGCCCTGGGCGACCAGCTGGTTCTGCATGCGGCCGATGGCGCGCTCGTTGCCGGGAATTTCACGGGAGGAGAAGATCACCACGTCGCCGCGCGACAGCGTGATCTGCGGATGATCGTTGGCGGCGATGCGGGCAAGGGCTGACCGCGGTTCGCCCTGACTGCCGGTGCAGATCAGCACCAGCTTCTCGCGCGGCAGGTAGCTGGCGTCATGCTCCGACAGGAATTTCGGCACGTCGGCGAGATAGCCGGTGGCCCGCGCCGCCTCGTTGATGCGCCACAGCGACCGGCCGACCAGCGCCACATGGCGGTCATGCGCGGCGGCGGCGGCGGCGATGCTCTCCAGCCGCGCCACATTAGTGGCGAAGCAACTGACGGCGATACGGCGGTCGCGGTAGCGGCCGAACAACTCCATCAAGGCGGCACGGACGGTCGCCTCCGACCCGGCGGCACCCGGCACCAACGCGTTGGTGCTGTCGCCGACCAGCGCCAGCACCCCTTCATCGCCGATGGCGCGCAGCCGCTCCTCGTCGGCCGTCTCGCCGACCAGCGGCTCGGGGTCCAGCTTCCAGTCGCCGGTGTGCAGGATGGTCCCGGCCGAGGTACGGATCGCGAGCGCGTTCGGTTCCGGAATCGAATGCGTCATGGTGACGTACTCGACGGAGAAGGGACCGGCCTCCACCGTGCCGCCCAGCGGGATCTCGTGGATCGGCACCGTGCTGCTCAGGCCCTTCTCATGCAGCTTGGCGCGCAGGAAGGCAGCGGTGAAGGGCGTGCAATAGACGGGACAGCGCAGTTCCGGCCACAGATACTGCACCGCGCCCAGATGGTCCTCATGCGCATGGGTCAGCACCAGACCGACCAGATCGTCGCGACGCTCGGCGATGAAGGTCGGGTCCGGCATGATCACGTCAAGCCCGGGCATGGTGTCGTCGGCAAACGAAATGCCGAGATCGACCATCAACCACTTGCCCCGATGGCCGTAGAGATTGAGGTTCATCCCGATCTCGCCGGAACCGCCGAGCGGGACGAAATACAGTGCGCCATCCTCCGGAACGAAGGTGTCCGCCGGGGCTTCGGACGTTCCGGCGGCTGTCTTGGAGGATTGTGTCATTGGACCGTGTTGCGCTTGTGGATCAGGAGGAGACCGCGGAGCGTCAGCTCGTTGTCGGTGTGTTCGATCACATGGGTAGCCTTGGCGAAAAGAACAGCCAATCCGCCGGTGGCGACCACCCGCATCGGTTCGCCGTACTCCGCACGGATGCGGGAGACCAGCCCCTCGATCAGCCCGACATACCCCCAGAAGATGCCCGACTGCATACAGGCGATGGTGTTCTTGCCGATCACCTCGGCGGGCGGCTGGATTTCGACGCGCGGGAGCTTGGACGCGGCCATCTGCAGCGCTTCCAGCGACAGGTTCAGCCCCGGCGCGATCACGCCGCCGCAGTAATTGCCGTCGGCATCCACCACGTCGAAGGTGGTCGCCGTGCCGAAATCGATGACGATCAGCGGGGTCTTGTAGGTCGCCGCGGCGGCCACCGTGTTGACCAGACGATCGGCACCCACCTCCTCCGGCCGGTCGACCAGAGCCTTGGCACCGAGATCGACTCCGGGCTGGCCGACGATCACCGGCTCGCAGCCGAAATGATCCTTGCACAGCCGCTTCAGGTTGAAGGTGGCCCCGGGCACCACGCTGGCGATGATGGCGCCATGGATGTCGACCGGCTTCAGCCCCCTCAACGCCATCAGGTGGGTCAGCCACACCATGTATTCGTCGGAGGTGCGTTTGGGATCGGTTGCCGTGCGCCAGATGCCGCGCTGGCGGTCGCCGTCATAGATGGCGAACACCACATTCGTGTTTCCGGCGTCGATGGCAAGCAGCATGGCAAGGTCCTGAAGGCGATGGACGTTTGAACTCGGCTGGCGAACTCAGCCCGCTGGAGGCGGGGCGAAGAACACATCGCCGGCGGCGATCCGCTGCCGCGGGCCGCCGTCCGTTGGATCAAGCAACAGAACGCCGTCGCTGTCCAGATCGGCGAAAGTCCCGGGGATCGTCCGATCGGCCAGCCTGACCAGGATCGGCCCCCCCAACCCCTTGGCCCGCGCCAGCCACGCCTCGCGCACAGGCGCGAAACCATGGGCGCGCCAGCGGCCATACCAAGTCGCCAGATGGTCCGCATAGACCTCGAGCAGCGCGCCCGGTCCCATCGGCGGAGCGCCCTCGGCGATCAGGGAGGTGGCGCCGTAATCGGCGGTCGCGGGAAAATGCCGCAGGTTGATGCCGACCCCCAGCACCACCCAGGCGATCCTGCCGTCGGCTGCCGGCTCCGACTCGAGCAGGATGCCCGACAGCTTGCGGTCATGCACCAGAACGTCGTTGGGCCATTTGCAGCGAACGCCGATCGGGTCAGGCAGGACCGACTCGGCTGTTTCCGCGATGGCGAGCGCCGCGACGAAGGAGATCTGTGCCGCCTCCGCCGGTGGCAGGCCGGGCCGCAGGATGGTCGTGCTGTAGAGGTTGCCCTCGGGGGAAGTCCAGGCGCGACCACGGCGTCCACGACCGCTGTCCTGCCGGCGCGCCCAGACGATGGTGCCCTCGGCCGCCCCGGAACGCGACAAGGCCTTCGCTTCGTCGTTCGTACTGCCGACGGAGTCGAAGGCCTTGACCTGGAAGCCCGGAGGCAGGCGCAGACGCGCCGCCTCCGCTTCGAGCGATAGCGTCATCGGTCGGATGTCACCCGGCGAACAGGGCCGCGGCAGCAGCAGCCGCACCGTTCAGGATCGGCGCCGGAGCGACGAAGAACAGCAGGGTGAACAGGCTGGTCAGCACCAGGACGCCGGTCATGCCGTCGTCGTCGACCTTGTCGACCACCACCGCGGGCTCATCGAAATACATGATCTTGATGATGCGCAGATAGTAGAAGGCACCCACGACGCTGGTCAGCACACCAACGACGGCCAGCGTGTATTCCTGCGCGGCGACGGCGGCCAGGAAGACATAGAGCTTGCCGAAGAAGCCCGCCATCGGCGGGATGCCGGCCATGGAGAACATGAAGATCGCCATGGTCGCGGCCAGCATCGGATTGGTCTTGGACAGGCCGGAGAAGTCCTTGATCTCCTCCAGCATCCGGCCCTTGGCCTTCATGCTGAGGATGACGGCGAAGGCACCGATGTTCATGGCGATGTAGAGCGCCATGTAGATCAGCACGCCGCGCACGCCGTCCTGGGTCCCGGTGGTCAGGCCGACCAGCGCGTAACCGACATGGCCGATGGAGCTGTAGGCCATCAGACGCTTGATGTTGGTCTGCATGATGGCGACGAAGGAACCGATCACCATCGACAGGATGGCGGTCGCCACCAGCACCTGATGCCACTGGGCGGCGAGGTGGCCGAACGGTTCCATCACCACGCGGGTCAGCAGGGCGATGGCCGCCACCTTCGGCGCCGCCGCGAAGAAGGCGGTCACCGGGGTCGGCGCACCCTCATACACGTCCGGCGTCCACATGTGGAACGGAGCGGCCGAGATCTTGAAGGCCAGACCGGCCATCACGAACACCAGGCCGATCACCAGACCCGGCGACACATGCGCGCCGCCGGCGAACAGCGCCGCCACCTTGTCGAACGACGTCGTGCCGGCGAAGCCGTAGACCAGCGAGGCGCCGTACAGCAGCATGCCCGAGGACAGCGAGCCGAGAACGAAATACTTCAGGCCGGCTTCCGACGACTTGCCGCTGTCGCGGCGGAAGGCCGCGATGACGTAAAGCGCCAGGCTCTGGGTCTCCAGGCCGACATACAGCGAGATGAAATCGTTCGCCGAAATCATCATCAGCATGCCGAGCGTGGCGAACAGCATCAGCACCGGGAACTCGAAGCGGGCCATCTGCTCCCGCTCGTTGAAGCCGAGCGAGAGGATGACCGCGAAGGCCGCAGACACCAGCACCAGCACCTTCATGAAGACGCCGAAGGCATCCATCACGAACATGCCGTTGAAGGTGACGACGCGGCCGCTGCCATAGCCCATCGCCAGGACGGCGGCGAGCAGCATGCAGACGATCGCCAGGTAGGAGACGGGACGGGTGAAACCGTCGCCGCGGAACACGCCCAGCATCAGCAGGGCGACGCCCGAGAGTGCCAGGAAGATCTCCGGCAGGGCCGGCCAGATGTCGGGAAACACTGCGGTCATGTCGAAGAACCCCTTACCGAGCGGCGACCGAGACACCGGACGCGGCGTGCGACGCGGCCAGCTTGGTCTGGTAGGTCTGGATCAGCTGCTCGACCGACGCCGAGGTGACGTTCAGGAAGCTGCTGGGATAGACGCCCATCCACAGGACGACAACGATCAGCGGCACGAACACCGCGATTTCGCGCGGGGTTATGTCGAACATCGCCTTGACGTCCGGCTTGGTCAGCTTGCCGTAGACAACGCGGCGGTACAGCCACAGCGCATAGGCGGCGCCGAGAACCATGCCGGTGGCGGCGAGGGCGGCAACCCAGGTGTTGTCGCGGAAGACGCCCATCAGCACCAGGAACTCGCCGACGAAGCCGGCGGTGCCCGGCAGGCCGACAGAGGCCATGGTCATGAACAGGAAGACCACCGCGTATTTCGGCATGTTCTTCACGAGGCCGCCGTAACGGGCGATCTCGCGGGTGTGCAGCCGGTCATAGACGACGCCGACGCACAGGAACAGCGCACCCGACACCACGCCGTGGGACAGCATCTGGAACACCGAACCCTCGATGCCCTGCTGGTTCAGCGCGAACATGCCGATGGTGACGAAGCCCATGTGGGCGACCGACGAGTAGGCGATCAGCTTCTTCATGTCCTCCTGGGCGAGAGCGACCAGCGAGGTGTAGATCACGGCGACGACCGACAGGGTGTAGATCAGCGGCGCGAAATACTCGGTCGCTTCCGGCAGGATCGGAATGTTGAAGCGCAGGAAGCCGTACCCGCCCATCTTCAGCAGCACGCCGGCCAGGATCACCGAACCGGCGGTCGGCGCCTCGACGTGGGCATCCGGCAGCCAGGTGTGGACCGGCCACATCGGCACCTTCACCGCGAACGAGGCGAAGAAGGCCAGCCACAGCCACAGCTGCATGTTGCGCGGGAACTGGGTGGCGGTGATGGTCGGGATGTCGGTGGTGCCGGCCACATAGTACATGGCCAGGATCGCCAGCAGCATCAGGACCGAGCCGAGCAGCGTGTAGAGGAAGAACTTGAAGGCGGCATAGACACGGCGCGGACCGCCCCAGATGCCGATGATCAGGAACATCGGGATCAGGACGCCTTCGAAGAACATGTAGAACAGAACGAAGTCCAGCGCGCAGAACATCCCGATCATCAGGGTTTCCAGCGCGAGGAAGGCGATCATGTATTCCTTCAGGCGGACCTGCACCGACTCCCAGCTCGCCAGGATGCACAGCGGCATCAGGAAACCGGCGAGGACGACGAACAGCACGGAAATGCCGTCGACCCCCATGTGGTAGTTGATGCCGAACTCGGGGATCCAGCCCGCCTTCTCGACCATCTGGTAGCCGGGATTGCGCGGATCGAAGTTGGCCCAGACCAGCAGGGTCAGGACGAAGGTGACGAGGGTCGTCCACAGCGAGATATACCGCACGTTCCGCAGCACGTCCGGGGAATTGCCCCGGCAGAACAGCAGGATCAGCGCGACGCCCACGAGCGGCAGGAAGGTCGCGAACGACAGGATCGGCCAGCTAGCCATTGTTGTTGTTCTCCTTCGAAACCGCTCAGCCGAAGACCGACAGCCAGGCGACGAGCAGGACGACCCCGATCACCATGGCAAAGGCGTAGTGATAGACGTACCCCGACTGCAGCCGGCTGGCGCGTGCCGCGACGTCGCGGGTGGCGGCGGCGATGCCGTCCGGACCCACGCCGTCGATCACCGCCCCGTCGCCCGACTTCCACAGGCCGTAGCCCAGGGCCTTGGCCGGACGGGTGAACAGCGCATCGTACAGCTCGTCGAAATACCACTTGTTGTAGAGGAACTGGTGGATGCCGCGGAAGGTGGAGGCGATCCGGCCCGGCAGCCGCGGCATCATCACATAGCCGATGTAGGCCATGGCGATACCGATCAGGCCGACCACCAGCGGGGCGACGGCGACCCAGCCCGGGGTGTGGTGGTGCGCGGCCTCGATGGCGTCATGCTCGTGCAGGGTCATGATGGCCTTGCCCCAGAACTCCATCCGGTCGTGGCCGATGAACCACTGGTGGAAGCCGAAGCCGGCGAACAGCGCGCCAAGCGTCAGGACCGCCAGCGGGATCAGCATGACGACGGGCGATTCGTGAGCGTGGTCGTACACTTCCTTGTCCATCCGCGGCGTGCCGTGGAAGGTCATGAACAGCAGGCGCCAGGAGTAGAAGGCGGTCAGCAGCGCCGCGGCGATGCCGAGAGCGAAGGCGAAGCGCCCGACCCCGCTGCCCGACGCGAAGGCCGCCTCCAGGATCATGTCCTTGGAATAGTAGCCGGCGAAGAAGGGCAGACCGGCGAGCGCCAGATTGCCGATCCACATCACCGCATAGGTGAAGGGAATCTTGCGCCAGACGCCGCCCATCTTCCGCATGTCCTGCTCATGGTGCAGGGCATGGATGACCGAGCCGGCACCGAGGAACAGCAGGGCCTTGAAGAAGGCGTGCGTGAACAGGTGGAACATGGCCGCGCCGTAGGCGGAGACACCGGCGGCGAAGAACATATAGCCGAGCTGCGACATCGTCGAATAGGCGATGACGCGCTTGATGTCGAACTGGGTGAAGCCGATGGTCGCCGCGACGAAGGCGGTCAGGCCGCCGACCACCGTCACCACCTCGAGCGCCGTCGGGGCGTATTCGAAGACGGGCGACAGGCGGCAGACCATGAAGACGCCGGCGGTGACCATGGTGGCCGCGTGGATGAGTGCCGACACCGGGGTCGGGCCTTCCATCGCGTCCGGCAGCCAGGTGTGCAGGCCGAGCTGCGCCGACTTGCCCATCGCGCCCATGAACAGCAGCAGGCAGGCGATGGTCAGGCCATTGAAGTCCCAGCTGAGGAAATGCAGCGTCTGACCGGTCAGCGTCGGGGCCTTGGCGAAGATCGTGTCGAACTGGACCGAGCCGGTCAGCACGAAGATCGCGAAGATGCCGAGCGCGAAGCCGAAGTCGCCGACGCGGTTGACCAGGAAGGCCTTCATGGCGGCGGCATTCGCCGACGGCTTCTCGTACCAGAAGTTGATCAGCAGGTAGGAGGCCAGACCGACGCCCTCCCAGCCGAAGAACAGCTGGACCAGATTGTCGGCCGTCACCAGCATCAGCATGGCGAAGGTGAACAGCGACAGGTAGCCCATGAAACGCGGCTTCTGCGGGTCCTCGGCCATGTAGCCGATGGAATAGACGTGCACGCAGGCCGAGACGGTGTTGACGACGATCAGCATCACCGCAGTGAGCTGGTCGACGCGCAGCGCCCACTTCACGTCCAGCGTGCCGCTCTGGATCCAGGTCATCAGCTCGATCGTGCGCGGATTGCCGTGCACGGCGACGTCGAAGAACAGGATCCAGGAGAGGATTGCCGAGACGATGACGGCGCCCGCGGTCACGAACTGCGAGACGCGGTCGCCCACGGTCGGCGGGCCGGCGACGACATGGTGGTCGTCGTGGGCGTCGTCGTGCGCGTGGTCCAGCTCGTCGTGCGAGATGTGGTGGGCATGATCGTCATGGGCATGGGCGATCCGGGCGTGCCCGTGATCGTCATGGTCATGACCGTGGCTTCCGTGACCCGCGGCTGCCGGCTCGGCCTTCGGCCCGCCGAACAGCGCGATCGATCCGGCGACGAGGAACGCCAGGAGCGGAAGGAATACGACTAGCACTTCCATGGCGCCGCCTCAGCCCTTCATCATGTTGATGTCTTCGACTCGGATCGAGCCGCGGTTGCGGAAGTAGACCACCAGGATGGCGAGGCCGATGGCCGCCTCGGCGGCGGCGACGGTCAGGATGATCATGGCGAAGATCTGGCCGACCAGATCGTGCAGGAAGGTCGAGAAGGCGACGAGGTTCAGGTTCACCGCCAGCAGCATCATCTCGATCGACATCAGGATGATGATGACGTTCTTCCGGTTCAGGAAGATGCCCAGCACACCCAGCGTGAAGATGATTGCCGAGACCGTCAGGTAATGTCCGAGACCGATCTCCATGATCACACGCCCTCCCCGGTCGTAACCTTGCGAATGACGACCACGTCTTCCCGGCGACGGGAAATCTGAGCGCCGACATTCTGTTTGCGCACGCCCGGACGGTGCCGCAGCGTCAGGACGATCGCGCCGATCATGGCGATCAGCAGGACGATGCCCGACGCCTGGAACAGGTAGACGTACTGCGTGTACATCAGCCGGCCCAGCGCCTGGGTGTTCGACACCTGATCGAAGGCCGGGGTCGGCGCGCCGGCGATGGCCGCCACGTTGGGAGCCACGATCCAGCCGCCGAGCACGGCGGCCAGTTCGGCCAGCAGGATCAGCCCGACCAGCGCACCCAGCGGCAGCGCTTCCATCGCACCCTTGCGCAGCTCGCGGAAGTTGATGTCGAGCATCATGACCACGAACAGGAACAGCACGGCGACGGCGCCGACATAGACGATGACGAGGATCATCGCGATGAACTCTGCCCCCATCAGGAGGCAAAGACCGGCTGCCTGGAAAAAGGCGAGGATCAGGAAAAGGACAGAATGAACGGGGTTCCGCGCCGAGATGACCATCACACCGGAGGCCACCAGCAGCGCGGCGAACACGTAGAAGGCGATGCCTTGGAGTATCATCGTTTTTCTCGCTTCCGCTTACCGGTAAGGAGCCTCGGCCGCGAGGTTCTGGGCGATTTCCGCCTCCCAGCGGTCGCCGTTCGCCAGCAGCTTCTGCTTGTTGTAGAAGAGCTCTTCACGGGATTCGGTGGAGAACTCGAAGTTCGGCCCCATGACCACCGCATCGACCGGGCAGGCTTCCTGGCACAGGCCGCAGTAGATGCACTTGGTCATGTCGATGTCGTAGCGCGTCGTGCGGCGGCTGCCGTCGTCACGCGGTTCGGCCTCGATGGTGATGGCGAGAGCCGGGCACACCGCTTCGCACAGCTTGCACGCGATGCAGCGCTCCTCGCCGTTCGCATAACGGCGGAGCACATGCTCGCCGCGGAAGCGGGAGCTGATGGGGCCCTTCTCATAGGGGTAGTTGATCGTGACCTTGGGCTTGAACATGTAGCGCAAGGTCAGCGCCATGCCGCCCAGCAGCTCGGTCAGGAACAGGCTGCGCGCCGCGCGGTCGAGGAACGCCATGGCCTCTTCGTCTCCTTCCTCGCCGGTGGCCGCCCATTGGTCGGGCGGCTCGCCGGCACTCAAATCGACATGTCGATGGTGGGTTCGTTTGCCGGCTTTCGCCGTCGTTTACTTCGGCAGCCAGCCGAAGGTCACCAGGACGCCGGCGGTCAGCACGACCCAGAACAGCGAAAGGGGCAGGAAGACCTTCCAACCCAGCCGCATCAGCTGGTCGTAGCGGTAGCGCGGCACGGTGGCGCGAACCCAGACATAGGTGAACAGGCAGAACGCGATCTTCAGGGCGAACCACACGATGCCCGGCACCCAGGTGAAGGGCGCGAAGGGCAGCGGGGGCAGCCAGCCGCCGAGGAACAGGATGCTCGTCATCGCGCTCATCAGGATCATGTTGGCGTATTCGCCAAGGAAGAAGAGCGCGAAGGGAGCCGAGCTGTACTCGACCATGAAGCCGGCGACCAGTTCCGACTCGCCTTCCGGCAGGTCGAAGGGGGCGCGGTTGGTTTCCGCGAGCGCCGAGATGAAGAACATCACGAACATCGGCAGCAGCGGGATGCAGAACCAGACCGTCTCCTGGGCCCGCACGATGTCGGTCAGGTTCAGCGAACCGACGCACAGCAGCACGGTGATGATGATGAGGCCCATCGAGACCTCGTAGGACACCATCTGCGCCGCGGAGCGGAGCGCACCGAGGAAGGCATAGCGCGAGTTCGAGGCCCAGCCGGCCATCACGATGCCATACACGCCCAGCGAGGAGATCGCGAACAGGTACAGCACGCCGACGTTGATGTTGGACAGCACCACCCCGTAGTCGAACGGGATGACCGCCCAGGCGATCAGCGCCAGGAAGAAGGTCAGCATCGGCGCGATGTAGAACACGACGCGGTTGGCGCCTTCCGGCAGGATCTGCTCCTTGGCGAACAGCTTGAGGCCGTCGGCGAAGGGCTGCATCAGGCCGAAGGGACCGACGATCGCCGGGCCCTGGCGCAGCTGCATCGCGCCCATGATCTTGCGCTCGGCATAGGTCATGAAGGCGACGGCCACCAGCAGCGGCACGGTGATCGCCAGGATCTCCAGAACCATAATGATCAGCGGCAGGAGGAAGCCGCTCCAGAACTCAGCCATGGGTGCCAGTCCTCTCCTGAGCAGGGCCCACCAGCGCTTCCGTGCAGTTGGCCATCGTCACCGAGGCCCGGCTGATCGGGTCGGTCATGTAGAAGTTGGTGATCGGCGTCACGAAGGGGGCGGCGTCGACCGGGCCCTGCGCGCCGAAGGGCGCCCAGCTGGCCGGGGTCATCTCGCCCACCGCACCGAAGATCGGGTTCGCCGCCATCAGCCGCTGGCGCAGCTGGCCATGGGTATCGAAGGGCAGCGTGGTGCCCAGGACTTCCGACAGGGCGCGGATGATCTTCCAGTCCTCGCGAGCCTCGCCCGGCGGGAAGACCGCGAGGCGGGCGAGCTGCGGACGGCCTTCGGTGTTGACGTATACCGCGTTCTTCTCGGTGTAGGCGGCGCCCGGCAGGATGATGTCGGCGCGGTGGGCGCCGGCATCGCCATGGTGGCCCTGGTACACGACGAAGGCATTGCCGAGCTTGGCCATGTCGATCTCGTCGGCGCCCAGCAGGTAGACGAAGTCGATCTCGCCCTTCGACGCGCCGTCGAGGATGCCGTGGGTGTCGCGACCACCCTCGCCCGGCAGGAAGCCGGCCTCGATGCCGCCGACACGCGCCGCGGCGGTGTGCAGGACGTTGAAGCCGTTCCAGTCGTCGCGGAACATGCCGTAGGCCTCGCCGACCAGACGGGCGGCGGCCTGTACCGCGAGACCGTCGGCGCGCTGGAAGGCGCCCATGCCGACGATGATCATCGGGTTCTTGGCGGCGCGCAGCGTCTCGGAGAACGGGTGGCTGCCGTCGACCAGCTGCTGCAGCGTGTCCGGACCGGCGCCGATCACGCTGTAGGGATAGGTCAGGTCACGCTGCTCGCCAATGGAGGCGATGGTGACGCCGCCGGCCAGATAGCGCTTGCGGATGCGGGCGTTGACCAGCGTGCCTTCCCAGCGCGGGTTGGTGCCGACCAGCAGGATGACGTCGGCCTTCTCGATGCCGGCGATGCCCGAGTTGAACAGGTAGCCGGCGCGCACCGAGGTGTCGAACCGCGCACCGTCCTGGCGGCAATCCAGGTTGGCCGAGCCGAGCCGCGACAGCAGCTCCTTCAGCGCGAACTGAGCCTCGACATCGACCAGATCGCCGGCGATGGCGGCGATGCGGTTGCCGGACAGGCCCTTCAGGCGCGCCGCGATGGCGGTGAAGGCCTCGGCCCAACTGGCCGGGACCAGCTTGCCGTTCTGGCGGATGTAGGGGCGGTCGAGGCGCTGACGCTTCAGACCGTCGTAGGAGTAGCGGCTCTTGTCGTTCAGCCACTCCTCGTTGATGTCGTCGTTGACGCGCGGCAGGACGCGCATCACCTCGGCGCCGCGGGCGTCGACGCGGATGTTCGAGCCGACGGCGTCGAGGACGTCGATCGTCTCGGTCTTGCGCAGTTCCCACGGACGGGCCGTGAAGGCGTAGGGCTTGTGGGTCAGCGCACCGACCGGGCAGACGTCGGCGAGGTTGCCCGACAGCTCCGACCCGATCGCCTTCTCGACGAAGGTGGTGATCTCCATGTGCTCGCCGCGATAGACGGCGCCGACATCGGGAACACCGGCCACTTCGTTGATGAAGCGGATGCAACGGGTGCAATGGATGCAACGGGTCATGATGGTCTTGATGACCGGACCCATATACTTGTCCTTGACCGCCCGCTTGTTCTCGCCGTAGCGGCCGCGGTCGAAGCCATAGGCCATGGCCTGGTCCTGCAGATCGCACTCGCCGCCCTGATCGCAGATCGGGCAATCCAGCGGGTGGTTGATCAGCAGGAATTCCATGACGCCCTTGCGGGCCTTCAGGACGGTCTCGCTGTTGGTGCGGACGACCATTCCGTCGCCGCAGGGCATGGCGCAGGACGCGACCGGCTTGGGCGCGCGCTCCATCTCCACCAGGCACATGCGGCAGTTGGCCGGCACGCTGAGGCGCTCATGGTAGCAGAAGCGCGGAATCTCGATCCCCAGCTGCTCGCAAGCCTGTAGGATCGAGGTGCCCGGCTCGACCTCGATCTCGATCCCGTCGATGGTCAGTTTCGGCATGGGAACGGGAACTCCTTACTCGGCCGCCAGCGGGGCGCTGTTGCGGTAGGCCTGGATGCGCCGTTCCACTTCCGGGCGGAAGTGGCGGAACAGGCCCTGGATCGGCCAGGCGGCAGCGTCGCCGAGCGCGCAGATGGTGTGGCCTTCGACCTGCTTGGTGACCTGCAGCAGCATGTCGATCTCTTCCATGCGCGCGTTGCCGGTGACCATGCGCTGCATGACGCGGCTCATCCAGCCGGTGCCTTCGCGGCACGGCGTGCACTGGCCGCAGGATTCATGCGCATAGAACTGCGACAGGCGGGCGATGGCCTTCACGATGTCGGTGGACTTGTCCATCACGATCACCGCGGCGGTGCCGAGGCCCGACTGCACTTCGCGCAAGGAGTCGAAATCCATCAGGACGGTGTCGCAGATCGACTTCGGCAGGACCGGGACCGACGAACCGCCGGGGATGATGCCCAGAAGGTTGTCCCAGCCGCCGCGCACGCCGCCGGCATGCTTCTCGATCAGTTCCTTCAGCGGGATGCCCATCTCCTCTTCCACGTTGCACGGATTGTTGACGTGCCCGGAGATGCAGAAGAGCTTGGTGCCCGAGTTCTTCGGACGGCCGAGGCCGGCGAACCAGGAAGCGCCGCGACGCAGGATGGTGGGAACAACCGCGATGGATTCGACGTTGTTCACCGTGGTCGGGCAGGAATAGAGACCGGCCTGGGCGGGGAACGGCGGCTTGTTGCGCGGCTGCCCCTTCTTGCCCTCGATCGACTCGATGAGCGCGGTTTCCTCGCCACAGATATACGCGCCCGCACCCCGGTGGATGTAGACGTCGTAGCTGTAGCCGGTGCCGCAGGCGTTCTTGCCGATCAGCCCCGCCGCGTACGCCTCGTCGATCGCGCGTTGGACGTTGGAGCCCTCGTTGTAGAACTCGCCGCGGATGTAGATGTAGCAGGCGCTGGCACCGATGGCGAAACCGGCGATCAGGCAGCCTTCGATCAGCTTGTGCGGATCGTGGCGCAGGATGTCGCGGTCCTTGCAGGTGCCGGGCTCGCCCTCGTCGGCGTTGATGACGAGGTAGACGGGCTTGTCGGTCACGTTCTTCGGCATGAAGGACCACTTCATGCCGGTCGAGAAGCCGGCGCCGCCACGGCCGCGCAGCCCCGATTCCTTCACCTGATCGATGATCCAGTCCCGGCCGTTTGCCAGGAAGGACGCCGTGTTGTCCCAGTCACCGCGCTTGCGGGCCGCCTCGAGACCGAAGTCCTGGTAGCCGTAGAGGTTGGTGAAGATGCGGTCCTCATCGCGAAGCATCGCTGTCCCCTCCCCCTCAATCGTCCGCTTGCGCGGTGGTAAAGGCCTTCAGCGTCGTCGGGCCGCCGACCGGCTCCGAGGACTGACGGCCGATCTGCGAACCGGGCTTGGGCGTCTCGCCGCGCGCCAACGCGTCGAGGATGCGCTCCATATGCTCCGGGGCCACGTCTTCGTAGTAATCATCACCGATCTGCACAACCGGCGCGTTGACGCAGGCGCCCGAGCATTCGACCTCGCCCAGCGTGAACTGGCCGTCGGCCGTGGTCTCGCCCACCTCGATGCCGAGCTTCTTCTTGCAGGTGTGGACGATGTCGTCCGACCCGCGCAGCCAGCAGGGGGTGGTGGTGCACACCTGGATGTGGTGCTTGCCGACCGGATTCTTGTTGTACATCGTGTAGAAGGTCGCGACCTCGTACACGCGGATGCGCGGCATGCCCAGCAGGTCGGCAACGGCGTCCATGGCGACGCGCGGCAGCCAGCCGCCGTTCTGGCGCTGGGCCACGTCCAGCAGCGGCATGCAGGCGCTGGCCTGCTTGCCCTGCGGGTACTTGGCGATGATTCGCTTCGCCAGCTCCAGGTTTTCCGGAGTGAAGGTGAAGCTGGTCGGCTCGGCGTGGCCGTGATCGGAAGCGGGCGCGCTCATCGATCGATTTCTCCGAAAACGATGTCCATCGAGGCGATGTTGGCGACGGCGTCGGCCAGCATGTGACCCTTCGACATGAAGTCCAGGCCCTGAAGATGGGCGAAGCCCGGCGCGCGGATCTTGCAGCGGTAGGGCTTGTTGGTGCCGTCGGACACCAGATACACGCCGAACTCGCCCTTGGGCGCCTCGATGGCGGTGTAGGTCTCGCCGGCGGGAACGTGGAAGCCCTCAGTGAAGAGCTTGAAGTGGTGGATCAGCGCTTCCATCGAGCGCTTCATCTCGCCGCGCGGCGGCGGGGACACCTTGCGGTCCTCGATCTTGTAGGGACCGGCCGGCATCTCCTTGCAGCACTGGCGGATGATGCGCAGCGACTGCTTCATCTCCTCCATGCGGACCAGATAGCGCGCCCAGCAGTCGCCGGTCAGGCCGACCGGGACGTCGAACTCCATGCGGTCATAGACCTCGTAGGGCTGCGACTTGCGCAGGTCCCAGGCGACGCCGGAGCCGCGCAGCATCGGGCCGGTGAAAGCCCAGTCGAGCGCCTGCTCCTTGGTGACGATGCCGATGTCGACCGTGCGCTGCTTGAAGATGCGGTTCTCGGTCAGCAGGCCTTCGAGGTCGTCCATGAACTTCGGAAAACGCTCGGTGAAGGCCCAGATGTCGTCCAGCAGGCCGTCCGGGATGTCCCAGGCGACGCCGCCCGGCCGGAAATAGTTGGCGTGCAGACGGGCACCCGACACGCGCTCGTAGAACTCCATGAGGATTTCGCGTTCCTCGAAGCCCCACAGCGCCGGGGTGATCGCGCCGACGTCCAGCGCACCGGTCGTGATCGACAGGATGTGGTTCAGGATGCGCGTGATTTCCGAGAACAGCACGCGGATGTACTGGGCACGCAGCGGCGCCTTGATCTGCAGCAGGTTCTCGATGCCGAGCACATAGGCGTGCTCCATGCACATCGGGCTGACATAGTCCAGACGGTCGAAATACGGCACGGCCTGGATGTAGGTCTTGTACTCGATCAGCTTTTCGGTGCCGCGGTGCAGCAGGCCGATGTGCGGATCGCAACGCTCCACCACCTCGCCGTTCAGCTCCATCACCAGACGGAGCACGCCGTGGGCGGCCGGGTGCTGCGGCCCGAAATTCATCGTGTAGGGCTTGATCTGCGTCTTGGTCTCCGGACCGGAGGCGCTGATCGCCCCGCCCAGACCAGTCATAGCCGGACCAGTCGAGACGACGCCGGTCGCCGATTCGGTCGAAACGGTCATGCTCACGGCTTCTTGCTCCCGTCCTGGAGGGCCGCCTTCTCATCGCCGGGCAGCATGACGTTGGTCATGCCTTCCCACGGGCTGAGGAAGTCGAAGGCGCGGAAATCCTGGGTCAGACGGACCGGCTCGTAGATCACGCGCTTCTGGTCCTCGTCGTAGCGGGCTTCGACGTAGCCGGTCAGCGGGAAGTCCTTGCGGAAGGGGTGACCCTCGAACCCGTAGTCGGTGAGGATGCGGCGCAGGTCCGGATGGTTCTCGAAGAAGATGCCGAACAGGTCCCACACCTCGCGCTCGAACCAGTTCGCGGCGCTGAAGACGGCAACGGCCGACGGGACGGGCGTGTCCTCGTCGGTGGCCAGCTTCACGCGCATGCGCCGGTTGTGGGTGTAGCTGAGCAGCTGGTAGACGACCTCGAACCGCTCCGCGCGGTCCGGGTAATCGACCG
This sequence comes from Azospirillum sp. Sh1, assembly GCF_008365135.1. NCBI lineage: Bacteria > Pseudomonadati > Pseudomonadota > Alphaproteobacteria > Rhodospirillales > Azospirillaceae > Azospirillum > Azospirillum sp. Sh1. The sequence continues at coordinate 504,991 of NZ_VTTK01000001.1, forward strand.
CGGTGATGTCGGTCAGCTGCTCGAACCGGGTGGCCGGGTCGTCGCGCAGCGCGGTCAGCACCGCCAGGATGGCCGGCCGTTTGACCGTCACCATCAATTCGCCGAGCCTCACCTCGACCTTTAGGACGTCGCCGCCGATCTTGGCGGCGATGACGTCCCCGAGTTCCTTCAACGCCTGTTCGGACATGGGTGGGACCCTGCCTTCCTACTTGTCTTCAGCGCGCTTCTCTTCCGTCCGCGGGTCCGGAGCCTTGTCGGCCCCGGCCGGTCCGGTCCGCTGGGATCAGCGGGCGATGCGGTTGCCGCGCTTGATCTTCTTCTGGAGCTGGAGGATGCCGTAAATCAGCGCCTCCGCCGTCGGCGGGCAGCCGGGCACATAGATGTCCACCGGCACGATCCGGTCGCAGCCACGCACCACCGCGTAGGAATAGTGGTAGTAGCCGCCGCCGTTGGCGCAGGAGCCCATCGAGATGACCCAGCGCGGCTCCGGCATCTGGTCGTAGACCTTGCGGAGCGCCGGGGCCATCTTGTTGGTCAGGGTGCCGGCGACGATCATGCAGTCGGACTGGCGCGGGCTGGGACGCGGAATCACGCCGAAACGGTCCAGGTCATACCGGCTCATGTAGGCGTGGATCATCTCCACCGCGCAGCAGGCCAGACCGAAGGTCATCGGCCACAGCGAGCCGGTCCGGGCCCAGGCCAGCAGATCCTCGTACTTCGCCAGCACGAAGCCCTTGTCCTGGATCTCGTCCGAGACCGCGCGGATGTAGGCGTCCTGTTCCGGTCCGGGCGGAATCGGCGCCAGCGGCTTGGCGACCTCTACTCCCATTCCAGAGCTCCTTTCTTCCACTCATAAATGAAGCCGATGGTCAGGATGCCCAGGAACAGCATCATCGACCAGAAGCCGAACAGCCCAATGTCGCCGAGCGCAACCGCCCACGGGAACAGGAAGGCGACTTCCAGGTCGAAGATGATGAACAGGATCGAGACCAGGTAGAACCGCACGTCGAACTTGGTGCGCGCGTCCTCGAACGGCTCGAAGCCGCATTCGTAGGGGGAGACCTTCTCGGCGTCCGGGTTCTTCGGGCTGATGATGTAGGATGCCCCAACCATCACCGCCGCCAGCGCGATGCCGATCAGCAGAAACACCAGGATCGGAAGATACTCAATGATCAGCGGAGTCGACACCGCGTTCCTCCCATAAGCCCACGACCACGGGCGCCGTTCCGGCCGGGAAATCGGCGGAAGCGCAAAGCCGTGGCAGCCATGCCTTGGATTAGCCCATCAGACGGGCCGGAATATATGCCGAGACCGTGGGCAAGGAAAGCGCTTTGAATCGCTTTTCACCACGCGGAAGGACAAGCCGGTCCCCGCGCGAGAGCTTGGTAATACCACGTTTTTAAAACGGGGAAAAGGAAAGACAATACGCATGCGAAAAAGGACCCGCGGTTTGCGAGTCCTTTGCACATACTGGCGCGTTACGCGCAATTTGAAAAAGGAAGTGGCGCGAGTGACGGGACTTGAACCCGCGGCCTCCGGCGTGACAGGCCGGCGCTCTAACCAACTGAGCTACACCCGCGCAGAGCGACTTGTTTCAGAACACCACGCCGTCACACAGCCAAAGGCTTGAACCGCTTAGTGTTTTTCACCGGAACCGTTGAAGGCCCCCGTCGTTCGGTGGGCGGTTTGTAGTCGCCCCGGCCGCCGCCTGTCAATCACCAAATTGCAAAAAAATCTTTGAAGGTGGAGCCGGCGGTATCGGGATGTCCCGCCCGCCCGATCAGGGCAGACGGTGGGCATCGCGACGCAGGGCCTCCAGCCGGTCGAACGCCTGCAGCATGCCGGCGGACAGTTCGCGGTGGTCGACCGCATCCGGTCCGCCGAAGCGGGTCAGCGTCTCTTCCAGCGCGCGGGCCAGATGTTCGGCAACGTCGAGATGCTTCTGTTCCAGCGCCAGCTCCAGCGCGGCAAGGATGCGGTCGCCGAGCCGCCGTTCGTTCAAGGTCATGCGTTTCCCCACCCAGATCAGGCAACGGGTGGCGAGGCGCCCTCCCGTTTGCATTTCCGGGCGAGAATAGCAGCTTCGTCATTCCTGCGCGGCGGGATTCGCATCGCTGCGACATTTCGGAGGCAGCCCTTCCGGAACCGCCCTACCCCGTGCGATAGTCCGGCCATGACGTTCCGCGATTCGCCTCTCTTCCGTCTCGTCGCCGTTCTTCCGGCCGTCGCCGTTTTCGCGGCGGCGGGCCCCGCCATGGCGGCTGCCAACGTGTCGGCCGCCCAGGCCGAAGCGAAGGAGATCGCCAAGTCGATGGGCAACTGCACACCGGCGAAGGTCGAGGTGCTTCGCTACACCGTCGGGCGGGAAGGATCGACAACCTTCAAGGTCGGCTGCACCGAGGATAAGGACGCCTTCGTCGTCGTGCTGTGCCGGGCGCGCATCTGCACCCTGCTTCGTTGAGGCACGCCCCATCGGCGAATTCACCGGTCGTTAACCGGGGGCACGCGCAATGTGCAGGATCGGGTGGCCCCTGCTAGACAAGAGGGCTTGGCAAGAGGAATCGCAGGATGGTGGGCGCAGGTAGGGATGCGGCGCGAACGGGGTCCAGGCGGGCCCGGCTTGTCCTGTCGCTGGCGATTTCGGCGTGGGCGCTGACCGGCTGCACCTCCCCGCTCGGGCTGGCGGCGGCGGGTGCCGATGTCGTGACGCTGAATGCGACCAAGAAGACCATAGGCGACCATATCGTGTCGGCAGCCACCGGGCGCGATTGCTCGATCCTCAGCTTCGAGAAGGACGGCGATTACTGCCCCGACAAGGTCGAGGTCGACCGGTCGCGGGTCTATTGCTACCGCACGCTGGCCGACGTCGAATGCCACCACATCCCGGATCCCTACCGCAACGGCAACACCGCGCTGGCCAGTCCGCCGCCGGACGTCCGTACGCTGCCGCGCAAGCGGAGCTGGTTCGACGACGCCACGCCCTATACGGCCAACAACGGGTCGTAAGGCGTCAGCGCACCTTCTTGGCGACGAAGGCCTTGGCGATCGCCATCATCGCCTTCTCATGATTCGGCCCGCCGGCCGGTGCATTGTGAATGGTGGCGCCCTTCCCCGCAGGCGCGGACTTGCCGGCAGGCGTTGCGCGCTGCGGAGCCGGCTGTTCGTCCGGCTCCCGGCCCAACTGGTTCAGCAGGTTCTCGAGCGCATCGCGGCTGAGGCCGGAGGCCGACGGACGCCCGCCCCCCGCCCCGGCGGCGGCCGGACGCGCGGCCGGCCTGCTGCTGGCCGGACGGCCGGCGCGTTCGATGGCGGCGGCGGCGATGGCCTTCAGGAAGGGCTGGGCGATGCCGCGCAGCAGGTCGGGATCCTCGACGGCCCAGGCCATCAGGATCTTCTGCGCATTCATCCGGCTGCCCTTGGCCGCCAGGATCGCTTCGCGCACCTTGCCGTCGACGTAGGAATTGCTCATCGGGAATCGCCCACCGGGATGTGTCCGCCGACCTTGCAAGTATCGGCGGGACTATTCAGGACTGTTGGGCCAACTCGGTTAACAAACGGTTGCGGGTCCCTTCCGGCCCGCGGGATGAGACGGAAGAAGCGGTTGCTCCATTTGGAAGAGGCGCGGATAGTGGCGGCATGCTGATCGAAACCTTCGCCGACCTGATCTGCCCCTGGTGCTACATCGGCAAGCGCCGGCTCGACCGGGCGCTGATGCAGCGGCCGAACCTGCGCCCGGAAATCCGTTGGCAGCCGTTCCAGCTGAATCCGGACATGCCGCGCGGCGGGATGTCGCGCGACGACTATCTCGCCGCCAAGTTCGGCGGGGCCGAGCGGGCCCGGCAGATTCACCGGGTGGTGGAGGATACGGCGGCACGCGACGGATTGCCGCTGGCGCTCGACCGCATCCAGCGCACGCCCAACAGCTTCGACGCGCACCGTCTGGTCCGCATCGCCGGCCGCCTGGGGCTGGGCAATGCCATGGCCGATGCGCTGTTCGCCGCCTATTTCGTCGAGGGCGTGGACATCGGCGACCCGGACGCGCTGGCCAGCGTCGCCGCCGGTCTGGGGATGGACTTCGTCGAGACACGGCGCCAGTTGTCCACCGATGCCGAATCGGCGTCGGTCCTTGCCGCCGATACGCTGGCCCGCCAGATGGGGCTGCAGGCGGTGCCCTGCTATATCTTCAATCGCCGTTACGCGCTGTCCGGCGCGCAGGAACCCGCGAGCTTCCTGCCGCTGCTCGACCTCGGCAGCGAGGAGCCGGAAAACCTGTCGGTCGTCTCATGCTGATCCCGGTCCCGAAATGAAAGAGGGCGGCCCGAAGGCCGCCCCTCTCATGAAGCGCGTCAGGCCGGCGTATTGCTGGCTTTGGCGTAGCCCAGCGTCTTCAGCGCGTCGGCGATCTCCGGCAGGATGCCCGGATCGTCGATGGTCGCCGGCATCTTGTAGTCCTGGCTGTCGGCAATCTTCTGCATGGTGCCGCGCAGGATCTTGCCCGACCGCGTCTTCGGCAGACGATCGACCACCAGGGCGCGCTTGAAGTCGGCGACCGGGCCGATCTGCTCGCGCACCAGCTGGACGACCTCCTTGACGATCTCCTCATGCGGACGGGTGACGCCGGCCTTCAGGCAGACGAAGCCCAGCGGCACCTGCCCCTTCAGGTCGTCGGCGACGCCGATCACCGCGCATTCGGCGACGTCCTTGTGGCTCGACAGCACCTCTTCCATGGCGCCGGTCGACAGGCGGTGGCCGGCGACGTTGATGATGTCGTCGGTGCGGGCCATGACATAGACATAGCCGTCATCGTCGACGAAGCCGGCATCGCCGGTCTGGTAGTAGCCGGGGTAATCGGCGAGGTAGGACTTCTTGAAGCGCTCGTCGGCATTCCACAGCGTCGGCAGCGTGCCGGGAGGCAGCGGCAGCTTGACGCAGATGGCGCCGATGTCGCCGCGCGGAACCTCCTTCAGTTCGGCGTTCAGCACCCGCACGTCCCAGCCCGGCATCGGCCGGGTGGCGGAGCCGTACTTGATCGGGAACAGGTGGACGCCCAGCGGGTTGCCGGAGATCGCCCAGCCGGTCTCGGTCTGCCACCAGTGGTCGATCACCGGGACGTGCAGATTGTCCTCGGCCCAATGCAGCGTGTCGGGATCGGAGCGCTCGCCGGCCAGGAACAGGGCGCGGAAGTGCGACAGGTCGTACTTCTTCAGGTAATTGGCGTCCGGATCCTCGCGCTTGATGGCGCGGAAGGCGGTGGGGGCGGTGAACAGCGTGCCGACCTTGTGCTGCTCGATCACGCGCCAGAAGGTGCCCGGATCGGGGGTGCCGACCGGCTTGCCCTCGAACACCACGGTGGTGCAGCCGGTCAGCAGCGGCGCATAGACGATGTAGGAGTGGCCGACGACCCAACCCACGTCCGAGGCCGCCCAATACACCTCGCCCGGCTTGACGTTGTAGATGTTGGTCATGGTCCAGCGCAGGGCCACCGCATGGCCGCCGTTGTCGCGAACCACGCCCTTGGGCTGGCCGGTCGTGCCGGAGGTGTAGAGGATATAGAGCGGGTCGGTCGCCTTGACGGGCACGCATTCCGCCGGTTCGGCCTTCGCCACCGCCTCGGCCCAGTCGACGTCGCGGCCTTCGATCAGCGTGGCGGTTTCCTGCGGGCGCTGCCAGACGATGACGCTGGCCGGCTTGTGGGCCGACTGCTCGATGGCGGCGTCCAGCATCGGCTTGTACTTGACGACGCGGTTCGGCTCGATGCCGCAGGAGGCCGAAACGATGGCCTTCGGCTTGGCGTCGTCGATGCGGGTCGCCAGCTCGTGCGGGGCGAAGCCGCCGAACACCACCGAATGCACCGCGCCCAGACGGGCGCAGGCCAGCATGGCGACCAGCGACTGCGGGATCATCGGCATGTAGAGGAGGACGCGGTCGCCCTTCTCCACACCCTGGGCGCGCAGCGCGCCGGCGAAGCGGGCGACCTGCTCCTGCAACTCGGCATAGGTGATGGTCTGGACGGTCTGGGTGACCGGGCTGTCATAGATGATCGCGGCCTGGGCGCCGCGCCCGCCTTCCACATGGCGGTCCACCGCGTTGTAGCAGGTGTTCAGCTCCCCGCCGGTGAACCAGCGGTAGAAGGGCGCGTTGCTGTCGTCCAGCACCTTGTCCCATGGCTTGTACCAGGAGATGTCCTTCGCCGCCTCTCCCCAGAACCCGGCCGGGTCCGACAAGGAGCGGGCATGCATCTGGTCGAAAAGCTCGGCAGTGGCGGTGCTGGCGATCGCGCTCATGGCAGGGCGTCCCTCGTTCTATTTTAGTACTATTCGGTGCGTATTTCCTCTTGGCCGCGAAACGATCCGCTACGCAGCCTCCACAATCTGCGACAAAAGCATAAGTGCAGGCAAATGTCTGAAGGTCGGGGGTGCGGCGAGCTGTCGCATTCCCCATTCGTGAAACGAAGTTCCGGGAATTGGAATAGCCCTGCCGCTTCAGAAGGAAACGCACACCGGCCGGATGGCCAGACCGACCGACTGTTGGTGGAAGCGGTCCTTGTACAGATCGACGATTTCGTGGATCAGCCGTAGCGTCGCCGGGTCGCCATCGGCCAGCAGCGTGAGGATTTTGCTGGGCTCCCGCACCAGATGGCCGGTCTGGATGTCGCGCCAGTGGCCGGAGGCATCGACGACGGTCAGCCCGTTGGGAAAGCGCGGCGTCACCTCCCGGTCGAGAAAGTCGGTCCATTCGCGATCGCTGACGCCAAGCTCGTTGCCGATGTTGCGTCCGAAGAACAATTGCGCCTCGATCATCGCGCCGGCCGCATAGGCCTCGCACACCGTCGGCGACGCCGCCGGCGCGGGCGCCAGCTGGGCCGCGGCGGGGCCGGTCAGCAGAAGGAGCGAAAGGACGGCGGACGACAGGCCGGGACCATGATGCAGGACGGGACGGTTGAAGAGACGCATGGGCGATTCTCCATTCGGGCGCGAGAGGAAGCGTCGGCAGTGCGATCAGCGACGCTCTGGTCAGGACGCCCCTGGACCGTTATGCATGGAACATGGCCGTCGATCCACCCATCACCGGGATTCGCCCGATCCTGACCGTCGTTCACGGCAACGGCGAGCGCCTGATCGTGGCCCGTCTCACCAATCTGGGCGGCGGCAGCCAGTCCAACCGCTTCGTCCTGCGCCGCGCCGATTTCCGTGCGCCCTGGGAACAGCCGGACAAGGGCTATTTCGGCTATGCCGAGGTCGCCCGCGCCCTGGACGCCAACGGCTGGCGCGGCTGCATCATCGAGGCGATGGCGACCACCGACCTGGAGGAGCGCCGCGCCCGCCAGCTCGCCCGCAAGAAGCTGCATCTGCAATGCGTGGAAGCGGCGATCCGGCGGGCGCAGGAGGGGGAGACGCCCAAAGCGGGCTAGACTCCGCGCTCAGCACTTCCCCAGTGCCCTCATGCGCCGATCGAAATCGGCCGCGAGATCGGCGAGCGTCACTTGGCCGAGATGGCGGACAAGCACCGCCTCCGCCTCACGCAATGCCCCGTCGAGGGCGGCATTGACGGCCTGCTCCACCAGGCAACTCGGCTCGTCCGCCGTTGGACCGATGGCGAAGATTCCCGGTTCCCCCAATGCGCGGTGAATGTCCAGCAGGGTGATCCCGTCGAGCGGCCGTGCCAGCCGCCAGCCGCCGCCATGGCCCTTTTCCGACCGCACATGGCCGGCCTCGCGCAGCCCCGCCATGGTCCGGCGGATGACCACCGGATTCGTGTTCAGCATCTCGGCGATCGCATCCGACGTCAGCGCGCCGTCATGCCGGTCCATGTGGAGCAGCACATGCAGCATGCGGGAAAGGCGGCTGTCCTGTCTCATCGGTGATCGGTTCCTTCGGTGTGACGCCGGGCGGACGGCCGACTCAGGCCACTTCATAAGTTACATGGCACATTGACCATCCCCTTTCATGTAACTTATCGTGTGTCGTGATCGGACACGAACGGCGCGCCCGGTCAATCCGTGGAAAGGCACAGGTATGAACGGATACGACACGACGACCTATGACGCCATCATCGTCGGCGGCAGCTATGCCGGCATCGCCGCCGCGCTGCAGCTGGCCCGTGCCCGACGCCGGGTGCTGGTGGTGGATGAGGGACTGCGGCGCAACCGCTTCGCCAGCCACTCGCATGGCTTCCTCGGTCAGGATGGCCGTCCGCCGGGAGAAATCGCCTCGGAAGCCCGCGACCAGTTGATGCGCTATCCGACCGTCACCTGGATGACCGGCCGGGCCGGAGAGGCCGCCAGGACGGGCGAGGGATTTCAAATCATCGACCAGGACGGCATCGCCTACAGAGGGCGCCGGCTGCTGATCGCCGTCGGCGTGGTCGACGAGCTGCCGGCGATTCCCGGTCTGGCTGAAGGTTGGGGACGGTCCGTCTTCCATTGTCCCTACTGCCACGGCTATGAGCTGATGCAAGGCCGTATCGGCGTCGTCGCCGTGTCCGGGCAATCCATGCACCACGCGCTGATGCTGCCGGATTGGGGGCCGACGACACTGCTCCTGAACGCGGCGTTCGAACCCGACGCCGATCAGTCGGCCCATCTGGCCCGGCGCGGGGTGACCGTCGAGACCGCACTCATCAGCGGGATCGACGGGGATCCACCGGAGATCTCGCTCGCCGACGGACGCACACTGCCTTTCGCCGGACTGTTCGTGCTGCCGCGAAGCCGCGTTGCAAGCCCGCTGGCCGCACAGCTCGGGTGTGCGACCGAAGACGGGCCGCTCGGCACTCATATCCGTGTCGATGCGATGCAGGAAACCAGCATCCCCGGCGTCTTCGCCTGCGGCGATGCGGCACGGGCCGCGGGATCGGTGGCGCTGGCCGTCGGCGCCGGCACGATCGCCGGAACGGCGCTGCACCGGTCGCTGCTGTTCTGTGAGGACGACGCCTTGTTCGCCCGCTCCTAACCGATCAGCAGGCCCGCCGCGATCGCCCACATCACCAGGGCGATGACGCCGTCCATTACCCGCCAGGCGGCGGGCCGGGCGAACAGAGGGCGCAGCAGCCGGGCGCCATAGCCGAGCGCGAAGAAGAACAGGAAGGAGGCCGTCATCGCCCCCAGCGCGAAGGCGCCCCTTGCCTCGGCGAAGCGGGCGGAAACGGAGCCGACCAGAACCACCGTGTCCAGATAGACATGCGGGTTCAGCCAGGTCAGCGCCAGACAGGTCAGCAGTGCCGGCAACAGCCCGCCCGGCTCGCGATCGGCCGGGTTCAGCCCGCTGCCGCCGGCCCATGCCGACCGTGCGCTGCGCAGGCCATAGACCAGCAGGAAGGCGGCGCCGGCATAGCGCATCAGCGGTTCCAGCCAGGGCCAGCGCGCCGCGACGGTGGCGAATCCGCTCACCCCCGCCAGGATCAGCACGGCGTCGGACAGCGCACAGGTGGCGCAGATCACCAGCACATGCTCGTTGCGCAGGCCCTGACGCAGCACGAAGGCGTTCTGCGCCCCGATGGCGACGATCAGGCTGAAACCCAGGAACAGGCCCGGCAGGAAGGCAGGCATCAGGGCGGCGGGGGAAAAGTCGGTCATCTCGGCGGCTCCGGAGTCGGCGGATGTCAATCCGCTACCACCTCGCGCTCCTTTGCCGTACTTAATCCTTCTTGCCGTGATTAAGCAGGACTAAATCATGTTGGACTACCCGCTGCTGATGGCGCTGGCCGCCGTGATCCGCACCGGCAGCTTCGAGCGAGCCGCCCGGCAGCTGCACGTCACCCCATCGGCGGTGTCGCAGCGGGTGAAGCTGCTGGAGGAACGGCTGGGCACCATCCTGGTCGTGCGCGGCCAGCCCTGCACCGGCACCGCCGCCGGCCAGCGCCTGTGTCAGCATGTGGAGCAGGTGGCGCTGCTGGAAAGCGAACTGCGCGGCACCCTGCCGGGGCTGAGCCCGGCGGATGGTCCGGTCACCTTGCGAATCGCGGTGAATGCCGACAGCCTCGCCACATGGTTCGTCGCGGCGATGGAGGAAACGCCCGGCTGCCTGTTCGATCTGGTGCTGGACGACCAGGACCACAGCGCCGAATGGCTGCGCAAGGGCGAGGTGCTGGCCGCCGTCACCGCCAGCGCGACGCCGGTCCCCGGCTGCAACAGCCATCCGCTCGGCGCACTCCGCTACCGCGCCACCGCCAGCCCGGAGTATCTGCGCCGCCATTTCGCCGACGGGGTGACGGCAGAAAACCTCGCCACCGCACCCTGCCTGACCTTCAACCGCAAGGACCAGTTGCAGGCACAGTGGCTGCGTCTGGTGCTGAGCGATCACGGGTCGGCGCCGGTGCCCACCCCGCCCACCCATTGGCTGCCCTCCACCCACGCCTTTGTCGACGGGGCGCTGGCCGGGCTGGGATGGGGAATGAACCCCGACCCGCTGGTGGCCGACCATCTGGCGGCCGGCCGTCTGGTGGAGCTGGTGCCAGACCGGCCGCTGGACGTGCCGCTCTATTGGCAACAGAGCCGCATCGCCGGCACCGCGCTGGCCGAGCTGTCGCGCGCGGTCCTGAATGCCGGACGGCGAGCCCTGCAACCCATCGGCGGCGTGGCAGGAAGCCCGCCCGCCTGATGCCCGCCCGCCTGATGAAGGCTTTGCCCGCGCCGAGTGCGCGCTTATATGGATCCAACCAATCTCTGGAGGGACTCGATGACCAGCAGCGCCGCCACGGCCGCAAACGACACCCCCGATCTGGGTGCGCTTCCCACCTGGGACCTGAGCGACCTCTATCCCGGCACCGAGTCGCCGGAGCTGAAGACCGACCTCGACCGGATGGAGCGGGAGTGCAAGGCTTTCCGCGAGCGCTATGCCGGCAAGCTGGCGGCGCTGAACGGCGACGATCTGGCCGCGGCGATCCACACCTATGAGGACATCGACGAGACGCTGTCGCGCGTCATGTCCTATGCCGGGCTGGTCTACAACGGCAACATGATCGACCCGGCCATCGCCAAGTTCTACCAGTCGGCGCAGGAGCGGGTGAACGACATCTCCGCCCACCTGATCTTCTTCACGCTGGAGATCAACCGGCTGGACGAAAAGGATCTGGCGGCCAAGCACAAGGCTTCGGCGGCGCTGCGCCATTACGAGCCGTGGCTGCGCGACGTCCGCCTTTACCGCGACCACCAGCTGTCCGACGAGATCGAGCGGCTGCTGCACGAAAAGCACGTGGTCGGCCGCGCCGCCTGGAACCGCCTGTTCGACGAGACCATCGCCAGCCTGCGCTTTCCCATGGGCGGCAAGGACCTCACCTGTGCGGAGGCGCTGAACCGTTTGTCCGACCGCAATCCCGCCGTCCGCCGCGAGGCCGGCGAAGCGGTGGGCAAGGTGCTGGGCGAGAATGCGCGGCTGTTCTCGCTGATCACCAACACGCTGGCCAAGGACAAGGAGATCGAGGACGACTGGCGCAACTATCCGACGCCGACCTCCGCCCGTAACCTGTCAAACCGGGTCGAGGATGAAGTCGTCGACGCGCTGGTCTCCGCCGTCAAGGGCGCCTATCCGGAGCTGTCGCACCGCTATTACGCGATGAAGGCGAAATGGTTCGGCCAGGACCATCTGGATTACTGGGACCGCAACGCCCCCCTGCCGGAAGATGCCGACCGCAGCATCCCCTGGGACGAGGCGCGCGACATCGTGCTGGGCGCCTATGGCCGCTTCTCCCCCGACCTCGCCAGCTTAGGAAAACGCTTCTTCGACAACCCCTGGATCGACGCCCCGGTCCGGCCCGGCAAGGCACCGGGCGCCTTCGCCCACCCGACCGTGCCCAGCGTCCATCCCTATCTGCTGGTCAATTACCAGGGCAAGACGCGCGATGTGATGACGCTGGCCCATGAGCTGGGGCACGGCGTCCACCAGATCCTGGCCGGCCGCCAAGGTCACTTCCTGTCCGATACCCCGCTGACGCTGGCGGAAACCGCGTCGGTGTTCGGCGAGATGCTGACCTTCCGCGCCCTGCTGGCGGCGGAGTCCGACCCGAAACGCCGCCGCATCATGCTGGCCGGCAAGGTCGAGGACATGCTGAACACGGTGGTTCGCCAGATCGCCTTCTTCGATTTCGAACGCCGTGTCCACACCGAACGGCGCGAGGGCGAACTGACGCCGGAACGGATCGGCGAAATCTGGATGGCGGTGCAGATCGAAAGCCTGGGCCCGGCGTTGCGTTTCGACGAGGGATACCGGCATTACTGGTCCTACATCCCCCACTTCATCCACTCGCCCTTCTACGTCTACGCCTATGCCTTCGGCGACTGCCTGGTGAACTCGCTCTACGCGGTCTATCAGGATGCCGAGCAGGGCTTCGCCGAGAAGTATCTGGCCATGCTGTCGGCCGGCGGCACGCTGCGCCACAAGGAGCTGCTGGCCCCCTTCGGCCTCGACGCCTCCGACCCCGCCTTCTGGCAGAAGGGGCTCGGCGTCATCCGCGGCTTCATCGACGAGCTTGAGGCCGGCGAGGCGAAAAGCTGACGATTCGGGTGTCTTGACCGCCGTCAAGAAACCCTGACCGGCGTGCGGGTATGGTGGCCTTCGGAGCGTCGTCTCCGAAGGCCATCTTTTTTGGAAGCGAACATCATGCTTGCGACGACCACGCCCGCCGCCCCTACTGCCGCCCCCACTGCCGCCCCCACTGCCAATGTCCCCATGCTCGGCTATGAGGTCATGGACCGCGACCATGTCGATTCGGTCGCCCTGCTTCAGGCGGCCTGCGACGCGCCGGCCGGCCAGCTTCAGGCCCCCTTCGCCGCCTTCGCCAAGCATCTGCGCGAGCATTTCGCCCGCGAGAACGCGCTGATGACCCAGCACGGCTTTTTCGCCCTGCATTGCCACAAGGACGAGCACGCCCGCGTCCTGAAGGTGGTCGCAACCCTGGAAGCCGAACTGGAGGAGGGCAATGAGGCCCGCGCCCGCCTGTATGTGACCGAGCACTTCCCCGACTGGTTCCACACCCATCTGGCGACGATGGACCGGGTGACCGCGGATTTCCTGGCCCAGGCAGAGAGGTGAGGAGGGGGCATCTCGCCCCCAACAGAACCCCGGAAATGGAAAGGGGCCGGAACCTGCTCGGTTCCAGCCCCTTATGGATGGTGGGCGCACAAGGACTCGAACCTTGGACCCGCTGATTAAGAGTCAGCTGCTCTACCAACTGAGCTATGCGCCCATCCGTAGGAAATGTTCAAGAGATGGTGGGCGCACAAGGACTCGAACCTTGGACCCGCTGATTAAGAGTCAGCTGCTCTACCAACTGAGCTATGCGCCC
>NZ_VTTK01000001.1:518365-562792 GCF_008365135.1 Azospirillum sp. Sh1
CCCATCTCTTGATGCGGTGAACTTCGCCGAAACGAGCCGACTGTTCATCGCGCCGGCCAAGCCGTTGTCCCGGCCGGTGTGGCGCGGTTTATAGCGAAGGGCTTTTGGCCTGTCGATAGCAAAATCGCACCCCATGTGAATTTTTTGGCGCGTGCTTTTCGGTGGCCGGACTCCTGCCCCGGCGGCTACACCGGCGCTGTCGAAACGGGACATCGGAACGGGAGATCGGGGATGGGCGGCTGGACCGAAGGCTATGTCGGCGGCATCGACTATATCCGCGCCGTCTATCGCGACTGGTCGCCCGCCCTGCTCTGCTTCGCGCTGACGCTGCGCGGCTGGCGCCCGCCCGAGGCGTTGCGCCGTGGCAGTTTCACCATGGCGGAGCCCGGCTGCGGCCATGGGCTGACCAGCGCGCTGCTGGCCGGCGCCCACCCGGCTGCGCGGTTCGAGGCGATGGACTTCAACCCCTCCCATATCGCCGGCGTCCGCCGGCTGGCCGCCGATGCCGGTCTGACCAACGCCGATTTCCTGGAGGAGAGCTTCACCGAGTACGCACGTCGCGACGGGCCGAAGCTGGACGCCGTCGCCCTGCACGGCGTCTGGTCCTGGGTAAGTGCGGAGAACCGCGCGATCCTGCTCGACACGCTGCGCCGCCGGCTGGCGCCCGGCGGTGTCGTCTTCGTCAGCTACAACACCCTGCCCGGCACGCTGGCCCACATGCCGCTGCGCCGTCTGCTGGTGGAGCGCTGCGCCGAAGGGGACGGCCCCCTGCCCGACCGCATCGCCCGCGCGGTGGAGTTCGCCGCACGGATGGCGGCGCAGGGTGGCGGCTGGTTCGCCAACACCGAGGGCGTGGTGGAGCGGATCGAGCAGCTTCGCCACAAATCACCGAACTACATCGCCCACGAATATCTGAACGGCGATTGGACCGCCTTCTACCATGCAGACGTGGCGCGCGAGCTGGCCGGCGCGAAGCTGGAATTCGCCGGCGCCGCCGTGCCGATGGAGCAGTTGGACGATCTCACTCTCTCCCCCGCCCAGCAGGCGCTGGCAGCCGAGGCGCGCGACCCCGCCCAGGCGGAAACCCTGCGCGACGTGATGACCAACCGCAGTTTCCGCCGCGACCTGTTCGTGAAGGGCGGCGAACGGCTGGGTCCGGCCGAGCGGCGCGCCCTTCTGGGCGAGACCCGATTCATGCTTCTGGTGGCCGCCGACGACCTGCCGGAGGTCGCGTCCACGCCCGTCGGCCGCCTGCCCTTCCCGCGGGCGCTCTACCAGCCGCTGGCGGAAGTCCTGACCGAAGGACCGCAGAGCCTCGACGCGCTGCTGGCATTGCCGGCCCTGGCGGCGCAGGGGGAAGAGGCGGTGCTGCGCGCGCTGGTGCTGCTGACCAGCCTGTCACTGGCCGCACCGGTGATGCCGGATGACGGGTTTGCCCAACGGAAGACCTCAAGCGACCGCTTCAATGCCGCCGTGCTGGAGCGCCACCGCTTCGGCGACACGCCGGGGCAGCTCGCCTCGCCCCTGCTGGGTGCCGGCGCGCCGGTGTCGCGGATCGAGGCTCTGTTCCTCCTGGCCGCACGGCAAGGCGAGGAGCCGGCTGCCTTCGCCTGGCAACACCTGTCGGCCGACGGCATCGTGCTGGGCCGGGACGGTGAGCGTTGCGAGGGAGACGACGCCAACCGCGCGGAACTGGCGCGCCGGCACGCGGCCTTCGTGCAGCGGCGATTGCCGTTGCTGCAGGGACTTGGGGTGGCTTGAGTGCCGGCGTCAGCGCTCCGCCGCCGTCTTCGGCAGCTTTTCGGCGATGCCGTAGAGCGCCTCGCGGCGGCGGATTTCGGCGAAGACGTCATCCGGATGGATGTTCAGCGTCGCCCACAGGACCGACAGGTTGTACAGCAGGTCGGCGCTTTCGTTGATGACGCCCTGGCGATCCTCGTTCATGGCGTCCAGCGCGACCTCGACCGCCTCCTCGCCCACCTTCTTGGCGATCTTCTTCGGGCCGGCGGCGATCAGACGCGCGGTCTTGGAGTGCGCCGGATCCATCTGCTTGCGGTCGAGGATGGCGGCATAGAGGCGGATCAGGTCGTCGGTCATCAGGTCGGATTTGTCTCGTGTGCGGGCGACGGAAGCATCGTTTCGATAACGTGATCGCTCCGCGACGAAATTACCATCCCCCATAGGCGCGGTGACGCGCCGCACGATGGCCTTATGCCTTGCGGCGCGGCGCCGTTTCAGCTCACCGGATCATAGGAATGGTCGGCCTTCGGACGCTCGTCCAGCAGGGCTTCGCCTGTGCTGACGAAATAGACGACCTCGGCGATGTTGGTGGCGTGGTCGCCGATGCGCTCCAGGTTCTTGGCGATCATCATCAGGTGCATGTGCGCCGTGAACTGGTCCGGCGCCGCCAATGCTGACCGTTCCACCTCCGCAACAAGGCTGGTGTAGAGGGCATCCACCTCGTCGTCGGTGCGCCAGATGCGCAGGGCCGCCTCGCCGTCATTGTCGACATAGGCGTCGATCACCGCGCTGAGGCGCTCGCGCACCAGCCGGCCGAGCTGCGGCAGCCCCGCCATCGAACCAGCGTCGGGCAGGCTGAAGATGGCGACGGCCCGCTTGGCGGTGTTGGCGGCATGGTCGCCGATCCGCTCCAGATTGCCGGCGATCTTCAGCGCCGCGATCACCTCGCGCAGATCGTCGGCAACCGGCTGGCGCAGGGCCAGCAGGCGCATGCAGTGGGCTTCGATGTCATGTTCGAAGGAGTCGAGTCGCGCATCCGACTCCACGATTTCCCGCGCAAGCTCGGGATTGCGCTGGGCCAGGCAGGTCAGCGCCTGGTCGATCTGCGTCTCCGCAGCGCCGGCCATCTGCACGATGGCGGATTTCAGCCGCTTCAGCGCGTCCTCGAACGCGGACACGATGTGCGGAGCGGAGGTCTTCATGGTCGCCAAACCCTTCCCGGCGGTCTTGTGCAAAGCCCTCACCATAGCGCCCGGACGTTACGGTACGATGACAACCCCTATGACCAAAGGCGGTTCCCGCCCACCCTTGCGCACCCCGGAAACTGCCGGATTGATTTTGCGGCGCAGCATTGCGACACATGTGTGGAGTCCGTGCTTTCTCCCTCACTCAACGACGTGCCGAACCCGCCATGATCGAACGCCGCTTTGAACAGATCATTTTTGCCAGCCGCTGGCTGCTCGCCCCCTTCTATCTCGGGCTGGTCGTCTCGCTGGGCGCCTTGCTGGTGAAGTTCACGCAGGAGATCCTGCATATCATCCCGCATGTGCTGGAGATGAGCGAGAAGGACGTGCTGCTGGCCGTGCTGACGCTGATCGACATGTCCTTCGCCGGCAATCTTCTGCTGATGGTGATCTTCGCCGGCTACGAGAACTTCGTCTCCAAGATCGACGTCGCCAATCACGAGGACCGGCCGGACTGGATGGGCAAGGTCGATTTCGGCGGATTGAAGCTGAAACTGATCGCCTCGATCGTCGCCATTTCGGGCATTCACCTGCTGAAGGCCTTCATGAACCTGGCGCAGACCTCCCGCGACGAGCTGATGTGGCTGGTCATCATCCACATGACCTTCGTGATCTCCGGCGTTCTGCTCGCCTGCATGGACAGGCTGGAGGGGCACCACGCCCCTGCCGCGAAGTCCGGACCCAAATCCGCCACGGATCAACACTGAACCGGGCGGAAGGGCCGGCAAAAGGCCATTGCAGCGCCTCATCGACAGGGATAGACACTTCAACGGTCACACCGGCTTGCCGGGCTGTCGGCGGATCGGAATGGGCTTGACCGCGGGGCTTCGGCCCGTTGACGGAATATTAACCCTAACCCGCCAATGTCCCGATCACCAGACACCGCGCCGCGGCGGTCACCGGTCCTCCGGAGGCTGTTTTCGCGGCAGGTATCAGGGCTGCCGGGCGCACTCTCCGCTTGAGCGTGCGGGCGCATTCGACTATGGAACCGTTGGCGGGCATGCTATGCCAGTCCGCCGGCTCGGCCGTCTCAACCGCTTTGATAGAGTTCGTCAGCTCCATGCTCTCCAAACTGCTCGGCGTTCTGTCCGCCGACATGGCGATCGATCTGGGGACGGCCAACACCCTGGTCTATGTCAAGGGCCGCGGCATCGTCCTGAACGAACCGTCCGTCGTCGCCATCGCCAACGTGCGCGGCAAGAAGCAGGTCCTCGCCGTCGGTGACGAGGCGAAGATGATGCTTGGCCGCACGCCCGGAAACATCCAGGCCATCCGGCCGCTTCGCGACGGCGTCATCGCCGATTTCGAAGTCGCGGAGGAAATGATCAAGCATTTCATCCGCAAGGTTCACAACCGCCGCAGCTTCGCCAGCCCGCAGGTCATCATCTGCGTGCCGTCGGGTTCGACCGCGGTGGAACGCCGGGCGATTCAGGAATCGGCGGAGGCCGCCGGCGCCCGCCGCGTCTTCCTGATCGAGGAGCCGATGGCCGCCGCGATCGGCGCCGGGCTTCCGGTGACGGAGCCGACGGGTTCGATGGTCGTCGACATCGGCGGCGGCACCACCGAGGTGGCCGTGCTGTCGCTGGGCGGCATCGTCTATTCCCGGTCAGTCCGCGTCGGCGGCGACAAGATGGACGAGGCCATCATCGGCTACATCCGCCGCAGCCACAACCTGCTGGTCGGCGAAGGCTCCGCCGAGCGGATCAAGAAGGAAATCGGCTCCGCCTGTCCGCCCGAGGACGGTGAGGGCCGCATCCTGGAGATCAAGGGCCGCGACCTGATGAACGGCGTGCCCAAGGAACTGATCATCTCCGAACGCCAGATCGCCGAGTCGCTCGCGGAGCCCGTTTCGGCCATCGTCGAGGCGGTGAAGGTGGCGCTGGAGCACACCGCTCCGGAACTGGCCGCCGACATCGTCGACAAGGGCATCGTCCTGACCGGCGGCGGCGCGCTTCTGGGCAACCTGGACTTCGTCCTGCGCCACGCCACCGGCCTGCCGGTGTCGATCGCCGACGATCCCCTCTCCTGCGTGGCGCTCGGCACCGGCCGTGCGCTGGAGGAGATGAAGACGCTGCGAAACGTCTTGGTCAGCGCCTACTGATTGGTGTATCCCTGGTTGGAAGGCCTCCGGTCCCGCACCCCTCTTCGGGTTGCTGAGGACCGGAGACGGACCGCGTATCTGGACGGGAATTTCCTGTGAAGCCACGCTCATCCGGCTCCGTCATCCGCCTTGCCGCCCCTCTGCGGGCTCTCGCGCAGCGTTTCTCCTTCCTTCTGCTTGTTCTGGCCTCCGTCGCGCTGATGATGGTGGGAAAGATCGAGTCCGTTTCGGTGGACAGCGCCCGCGCACGCGTGACCGATGCCTTCGCCCCCATCCTGGACGCCATTTCCCGCCCCGCCGCGACGGCGGCGCGCGTGGTCGAGTCCGCGGTGGAGCTTGAGAACGCCTTCGACGAGAACCAGCGGCTGAAGGCCGAGAACGCCCGGCTGCTGCAATGGCGGCAGGCGGCGTTGCGGCTGGAGGCTGAGAACAACAGCCTGCGCAGCCTGCTGCGCGTCCGCCCGGAGCCGTCCGTCAACTACATCGCCGCCCGCGTCATCGCCACGCCCGGCAGTTCCTTCGTCCGCACGCTGGTGGTCACCGCCGGGCGGCGCGACGGGGTGCGCAAGGGACAGGCGGCGCTGGCCGGCGCCGGTCTGGTCGGCCGGGTGATCGAAGTCGGCGAATGGTCGTCCCGTGTCCTGCTGCTGACCGACATCAACGCCCGCATTCCGGTGATCCTGTCGAACACGCGCCAGCGCTCGATCCTGGCCGGCGACAATTCCGACCAGGCCAAGCTTCTCTACCTGCCGCCCGACTCGCCGATCCAGGTGGGAGAGCGGGTGGTGACCTCGGGTGACGGCGGTCTGTTCCCGCCGGGCTTGCCGGTCGGCGTGGTGACCGCGGTCAGCGAACGTGGCATCCGCGTCCTGCCCAGCGCCGATCTGTCGCGCGTCGAATATCTGCGTCTGGTGGATTTCGGCCTGCCGAGCACCGATCTGGACCCGTCGCCGGATTCCAAGTGAACCGGATGTGGAAGTGAGCTGGACGTGGATGTGAACCGGACGGACGGTCTGCCAGCCGGAGGATTGCCGATATGACGGCGACCTTCTGGCAGAAGGTGGACAAGACCGGGCGCAATCTGGCGCCCTTCGCCGTCACGGTGATGATGGTGCTGGTCGGCATGATCCCGGTGCCGGTGCCCGGCTACGCCCCGGTGGCGCCGAACCTGACGCTGGTTTCGGTCTATTACTGGACGATCCACAGGCCTGACCTGATGCGTCCGGGGGTGGCGTTTCTGATCGGGTTGCTGCAGGATTTCCTGGTCGGCGGACCGCTGGGCGTGAACGCGCTGCTGCTGGTCGTCGCCCAATGGGCGGTGCTGAACCAGCGCCGGGTGTTCCTGGCCAGCACCTTCGCCCTGCTGTGGTTCGGCTTCACGCTGGTGATGGCCGGTGCCGTGCTGCTGCAATGGCTGGCCTTCTCGGTGCTGGACGCCGCCGCGCTGTCGATCCTGCCGGCGCTGTTCCAGGGCCTGCTGACGGTGGCGGTGTTTCCTGCGGTGGGTTGGCTGCTGATCCGCGTCCACCGCGCGTTCCTGAACGGGTAAAGGGCCCCGACGGACCTCATGAGTTCAATCGATCGCGACACCGACCGCTCCCGCCTGCTGGCGCGCCGCGCCCTGGTGCTGGGCGGCATCAAGCTGGCCGGCCTGTCCGCGCTGGTCGGTCGCCTGTATTACCTGCAGGTCGTCGAGTCGGCCCGTTACACCATGCTGGCGGAGGAGAACCGCATCAGCCTGCGGCTGATCGCGCCCTCGCGCGGCAACATCGTCGACCGCTTCGGCGTGCCGCTGGCGGTCAACGAGCAGAACTACCGGGTCGTCGTGGTGTCGGAGCGCACCCACAACATCCAGGAAACGCTCGACAAGATCTCCCGCATCGTGCCGCTGACCGACGGCGACCGCCGCCGCGTGCTGCGCGAGTTGCATCGCAAGCGCCGCTTCGTGCCCGTCACCGTGCGCGAGAACCTGACCTGGGAGCAGGTGGCGACGCTGGAGACCAACACCCCCGACCTGCCCGGCGTGGCGATCGAGGTGGGCGAACTGCGGCATTATCCGCAGGCGGACGCGACCGCCCACATCCTGGGCTATGTCGGCGCCGTATCGGAAGCGGAGCTGAGCGGCAACAGCGATCCCGTGCTGTCCCTGCCCGGCTTCCGCATCGGCAAGGCCGGCATCGAGAAGTTTCACGAGAAGGTGCTGCGCGGCACCGCCGGCACCAGCCAGCTGGAAGTCAATGCGGTCGGCCGCGTCATCCGCGAACTCTCCCGCGACGAGGGGCAGTCGGGCCGGGAAATCCAGCTGACCATCGACATGGCGCTGCAGCGCTTCGTGCAGGAAAGGCTGTCGCAGGAGGTCAGCGCCTCGGCGGTGGTGATGGATGTGCACACCGGCGGCATCTACGCCCTGTGCTCCCACCCCAGCTACGACCCCAACCAGTTCACCATGGGCATCAGCGCCGAGCTGTGGGAGGAGTTGCTTTCCAATCCGGCGACGCCGCTGAACAACAAGGCGGTGGTCGGCCAATACCCGCCGGGCTCCACCTTCAAGATGATGGCGGCACTGGCGGCGCTGGAATCGGGGGTGGTCAGCAACCGGCACACCGTTTTCTGCCCCGGCCATCTGGAGTTGGGCGACCACCGCTTCCATTGCTGGAAGCGCGGCGGGCACGGCACCGTCGACTTCGTCGGCGCGCTGCGCCATTCCTGCGACGTGTTCTTCTACGACGTGTCGCGCCGGATCGGCATCGACCGCATCGCCGAGATGTCCAACCGCTTCGGCCTGGGCCACCGCACCGGCATCGACCTGCCGCACGAGCGCGCCGGCCTGATCCCCTCCATCGCCTGGAAGAAGGCGACGCTGGGCAAGGGCTGGGACATGGGCGAGACGCTGGTCGCCTCCATCGGCCAGGGCTATGTGCTGACGACGCCGCTGCAGCTGGCGGTGATGGTTTGCCGGCTGGCCAATGGCGGCTATGCGGTCAAGCCCCACCTGACCAAGCAGATCAAGACCGTCAGCGGCGAACAGACCGCCTGGCCCGGCATCGGCGTGAAGAAGGAGAATCTCGACATCGTGCTGCGCGGCATGACCGAGGTGGTCAACGCCCCCAACGGCACCGCCTTCAAGTCGCGCATCACCGAGGTCGGGTACGAGATGGCCGGCAAGACCGGTTCAGCCCAGGTGCGCCGCATTACCATGGCCGAGCGCAACACCGGCGTGAAGAAGAACGAGGACCTTCCCTGGCGCGAGCGCGACCACGCCCTGTTCGTCGCCTTCGCACCGATCCAGGCGCCGCGCTACGCCTGCGCCGTCTTCGTCGAACATGGCGGCGGCGGGTCGACCGCGGCGGCCCCCATCGCCCGCGACATCCTGCTGGAAACCCAGAAGCGCGACCCCGGCCGCGCCGCCGTCGCCGAAACCCCGCCGCCGAGCGGAATGCCGGAGCCGCGGGGGTAGATCAGATCGCGTAAAATCGGAATCGATTTGGAGCGTGAATCCGATCGCCAAGCATAAACCTACAGCGTCGTGCGTTTCTTATTAAACGCGCAACGCTGTAGAGTGTAATCGGAACGATGCTTCCGAACGAGCGTCTGCTTGGGCTCCCTGCTCGTCAAACCACTTTCAGCCCAAAAACTGCTGTGCCGATGAGGCGGGAATCGCTGTTGCTGGGATCGACCGTCGTAGGGCGCACTGCGTCGGGCGCATG
Organism: Azospirillum sp. Sh1; assembly: GCF_008365135.1. Taxonomy (NCBI): domain Bacteria; kingdom Pseudomonadati; phylum Pseudomonadota; class Alphaproteobacteria; order Rhodospirillales; family Azospirillaceae; genus Azospirillum; species Azospirillum sp. Sh1. The sequence goes on from NZ_VTTK01000001.1 coordinate 527,158, forward strand.
GATCCATAGGGTGAAAAGATCGCCCTGCCTGTCCTCGCGCCGAGGAAGCGGCACAGCCACCGACGCGGTTTGACCGCAAGCCAGCTTGACCTCGATCGCCTCAGCGAAGTTCATGGACAGGAAGATCGACTGCCGCTCGCGATAGGGAACGCCTTGCAGAGTGACAAGCAGCGACTGGGACGCGGCTTCCGGTATGCGCAGGACGACGATTGCCTGTCTGCTGGTCCAGTTCCAATTTCCTTCGTGAGTATGGAAGCCGCCCCAGCCGGACAGAACCGAGCCAATCGCACCCGCCACCGGATAGTCCCGTCCAAGCAGCAGGGTGATGACCGGCGGGATTGCCGGGATGTAGCGCCCGCTCCCTTGAGTGCCCCTCTCCGTCCGCGGCGCGGAAGCGGCATGCGTTCCGGTAAGACGGTTGCGGGTTCGCATCCAAAGGTCAGCCTGTGCCAGGAAATCGGCGTTCCAGCGTGTCTCCGTCGCAGCCGCCCGCACCGGATCGAGCCGTCCCTGAGTCTGCAGCCAGGCGAGGTCGCGCAGGCGCTGGGCACAGACCATGAGCTTCAAGGCCGCGGAGTGTTCCTGGCCGGCAATGTCCGCCCCAAGCCACCCGCTGACCCGGTGGCTGTTGCCGGCATGCTGCCGCCATCCAACCAAAGGACGTGATCGATAATGGTGGATGCCAAGCAGCGTCGCCCTGAAGCCGGTAAGGAGATCGAGGCCGTAAGGGCAGAGCTCCGGGTCGAGTGGGGGAAACGCCTCGATCACCGAACGATGATAGGCCGATGATGCGCCTAGCCAGCAGGGTTCGGTCTGCCGGTCGACCAAAATGCTTGGGTCGTCAAAATCCGTGTCCGGCATTTCCGCACCGCTCAGCGAGATCGGAACACCCGCTTCGCTCAACAGGACGGCATTGGACGTGAACAGCCGGCAATCCGGATTTGCCGCAAAATGATCGATGATGGTGTCAAGACGCCCTGGCAGGGCGATGTCGTCACTGTCCGCCTGGATGAACAACGGTGCCCGCGAGAAGGCAGCGAGGCTGGGCAGCATGCCATGACCCATTGCCTGGCTGTTTCGCATCACCGTCGCAGCCACGTCCGGCCGGCTCGCCAGCCGCTCCAGGGCCACGGAAAAACTGCCGTCATCAGACCCGTCATCGATCAGAACGAGTTCGATGTCTGATCGCCATTGCGAAAACAGGCTGTCCAACTGCTGTCCGATCCAGACCGCATGATTGCGCAACGGGATGAATACCGTCGCCGCGAAGCTCTGATGCGGCATGGCGGGCAGATGGACGGGGCCATCTTCGGCCCAGCGCTCGATGGCGCCGGCGATCTCGTCCGCACCATAATAGCGGCTGACGTCCGGATGGGCGTAGATCTCCTGCAATGCCGGACGAGGCAAGCGAAAGCAGCCCTTCAAAGCCCCATAGATCTCGCTCGTCGGCTTGGCCGTGCCATCGTTGGAATGAGGCAGGCAGAACTCCATGCCCGGAAAGAGTTCGGCCAATCCGCTCTGGATCGCCGTCGGTGCGCTCTCATGGCGGAACAACAGGAGGCGGATGTTCCCCTTGATCAGGATCGAATAGCCTCGTTCCCGGTCAAAGTCATGCGCCCCCAAATCGAAGCCGAAGGACTTCCCGATCTCTTCCCCGAACCAGATCAGGGGCGCACGTATCATGCGCTCAAGATAAAGCCGGTTGGGATCGCCGTCGGGCGTATTGCGGAGCCACAGATCTCGGATGCGCGTGGCAAGAGCCTCCGCCGTAGCTTCCGCCGTAGCGGCAAGGCAATCGGCGAAATCAGCTTCGAGATTCTGCATGGCAACCGAGAGCGACCGGGCGATGGGGTCGCGGACACCACTGACGATGGTTACGGATTCGCCGGCGGCCAGGGCATCCGCCAGACGGCGGGCGATACCGGGCGCCTCGGTATGGAAAAGCGGCATGTCCTGCTGGGTCGTTCCCCGCAGGGCCAGAGCCTGTGCCAAAGGTTCGTGCAGCCAGGCTTCGAGACCGTGACTGCTGAACACCTCACCCGGAAAGTGCGCGGTCAACAGCTCGGTTATGGAGGTTGTGCAGACCTTGGCATAGGTAAGTACAAGGATCATGGTCTCGCTCGTGTGGCGCCGGCAGATGGGGAGGTTGGACGGTCGCTTGGAGCGGGTCGCGTCCCCTATGTGTCATACACCGCCACGTCCCGATCGTCCGAAAACAAGACGGCTCCGGATGGATGTCGGACGATTGCAAATGGCTATTGACCCATCCGGCATGTCGTTCCGGACGACGGCATTCACGCCGATCCGGCAATCGTCGCCGATGGTGACGCCGGCATGGATGCGTGCGCCCATTCCGATCATGCAACGCTTACCGATCCGCACATCGCTCGCAACAGTTGCATGGGGCAGAACGACGCTGAAATCGCCGACTGCGGCCCGCGCTCCCAGAACATTATGCGCAAAGAGATGAACGTGCCTGCCCAAATCAACGTCGGTGAGCAATGCGAAGGGGCCGACGTAGCACCCTTCGCCCATCTGGGCGTGGGACGACACCACCGAAGAGGGATGAATGATTTTCGGCCAGCGGCATCCACGCAAGGCCGGGCGTTCGCGTATCGACTGAGCGTGATCGGGATCGGCAACCGTAAGGAGTGCGTCAACCGTCGCACCATTCACATCGTCGATTAAACCAACCTTGTGCCCGAGAATCGACCCGGGAGGTCGGTCATCCACAACCCCACCAACGGTAATCCCCGCCGTCTCCAGAATACAGATTAGATTGCGAGCATTCCGACCGCCACCAACCAGCAGCAGTCCCTCAGGTGCGGAAAGAAAGGAATTGCTCATTTCCATCGCAGTTCTTGTCGCCCAGATGCATTGATAATCGCCCAACCATACTGTATCAGCTCGTATTCATCCGAACAATACTTTGGGGTCAAAGCGGTACACGGGCCCTATTTGCAATCCAGGACGCCTGTATCAATTGGGCACGTTGTTCATCCTCACCAGCGCTGGTCAGGGATGAGACGATGATTTTTGCGAAAATATGCATCGCAAAAAGAAAAGCGCGCCCCCGAAGGGGCGCGCTTCTCAACAGACCGATGCGGCTTTCGCCGGATCAGTTCTTCGACTTGTCGACCAGACGGCGCTCGGCGATCCACGGCATCATGGCGCGCAGCTTCTCGCCGACCTTCTCGATCTCGTGCTCGGCGTTGCGGCGGCGGATCGCCTTGAAGGACGGCTGGCCGGCCTTGCATTCCAGCATCCAGTCGCGGACGAAGCGGCCTTCCTGGATGTCGGTCAGCACGCGCTTCATCTCGGCCTTGGTCTCGGGCGTGATGATGCGCGGGCCGGTGCGGTAGTCGCCGTATTCGGCCGTGTTGGAGATCGAGTAGCGCATGTTGGCCATGCCGCCCTCGTACATCAGGTCGACGATCAGCTTCACTTCGTGCAGGCACTCGAAGTAGGCCATCTCGGGGGCGTAGCCCGCCTCGACCAGCGTCTCGTAACCGGCGCGGATCAGCTCCGTCAGGCCGCCGCAGAGCACGGCCTGCTCACCGAACAGGTCGGTCTCGCACTCTTCCTTGAAGGTCGTCTCGATGATGCCGGCGCGGCCGCCGCCATTGGCCGAGGCGTAGGACAGGGCGATGTCCAGCGCGTTGCCCGAGGCGTTCTGGTGCACGGCAACCAGCGACGGCACGCCGCCGCCACGCTGGTATTCGCTGCGCACGGTGTGGCCGGGGCCCTTCGGCGCGATCATGAACACGTCGAGGTCGGCGCGCGGCTCGATCAGGTTGAAGTGGACGTTCAGGCCGTGCGCGAAGGCCAGGGCGGCGCCCTGCTTCATGTTCGGGGCCAGATCGTCACGGTACAGGTCGGCCTGCAGCTCGTCCGGGGTCAGAACCATCACGACGTCGGCCCAGGCGGCGGCTTCGGCCGGGGTCATCACGGTGAAGCCGGCGGTCTCGGCCTTCTTGATGGTGGCCGAACCCGGGCGGAGCGCGATCCGCACGTCCTTCACGCCGCTGTCACGCAGGTTGTGGGCGTGGGCATGGCCCTGGCTGCCGTAGCCGACGATGACGACCTTCTTGCCCTTGATCAGGTTGACGTCGGCATCACGATCGTAATAGACGCGCATTGAGATGGTTCCTTGAATTCGCAACGAACGAAGACAGAGTGCGTTTCCTGCGGCGGATTACTCCATTGAGCAAAGCCGTCCGTCAAGGGAAACAATCGCTCGATGGAGCGGCGAAGCGCAAAGCTTCCTTGCGTTTTTGCCGCCCCAATCTTTCGCAGAATGCTATTCCGCGGGTAACGGCGCCTCAGAACGCCGCCGGTCCCTTCGACATGGCGACCACGCCGGTGCGGCTGGCTTCCACGAGGCCGAGCTGGCTCATCAGGCCGACGAAGTCGTCGACCTGCTCGGTGGTGCCGGTCAGTTCGAAGATGAAGCTGGTCAGGGTGGCGTCGACCACCTTGGCCTGGAAGATGTCGGCGAGGCGAAGCGCCTCGATCCGGCGGTCGCCGGTGCCGGCCACCTTGACCAGCGCCAGTTCGCGCTCCACCGACGGCCCCTCGTCGGTCAGGTCGTGGACGCGGTGGACCGGAACCAGCCGGCCGAGCTGCGCCTTGATCTGCTCGATGATCATCCGGGTGCCGGAGGTGACCAGCGTGATGCGCGACAGGTGCTCGGCGTTGTTCACCTCCGCCACCGTCAGGCTTTCGATGTTGTAGCCGCGGCCGGAGAACAGCCCGATGACGCGGGCCAGGACGCCCGGCTCGTTGTCCACCAGCACGGCGATGGTGTGCTTTTCGATCGCGTTTTCCATGAGACCCATTCCCCCGTTCGTTCGTCGTCAGCCGATCAGACCAGCACCATGCCGTCTTCCGGCGTGGCGTCGGACGGGCTGTCGTCCGGACCGAACAGGATTTCATTGTGGGCCTTGCCGCCCGGAATCATCGGGAAGCAGTTTTCCTTCTGGTCGACGGCGATGTCGACGATGCAGGGGCGGTCGGTGACGGCCAGCATCTTCTCGATCACCTGATCGACCTCGGCCACCGTGGTGGCGCGCAGGCCGACGCAGCCCCAGGCCTCCGCCAGCTTCACGAAGTCCGGCAGGGCTTCCGAGTAGCTCTGGGAATAGCGCGAGCCATGCAGCAGTTCCTGCCACTGGCGCACCATGCCCATATACTGGTTGTTCAGGATGAAGATCTTGACCGGCGCGCGGTACTGCACGGCGGTGCCGATCTCCTGCATGTTCATCAGGAAGGACGCCTCGCCCGACACGTCCACCACGATGGCGTCGGGGTGGGCCAGCTGGGCGCCGATGGCGGCCGGCAGGCCGTAGCCCATGGTGCCCAGACCGCCCGAGGTCATCCAGCGGTTCGGCTGGTCGAAGGGCAGGAACTGGGCGGCCCACATCTGGTGCTGGCCGACTTCCGTCGTGATGTAGTGGTCTTTGCCGCGCAGGGCCTCGCGCAGGCGCTCCAGCGCATACTGTGGCTTGATGACCGATTCGGTGCGGTTGTAGTTCAGGCAGTTGCGGGCGCGCCAGCCCTCGACCTTGCCCCACCACTCCTTCAGCGCGGCCTTGTCCGGCGACTTGGCGCGCGCCTTCCAGATGCGCAGCATGTCTTCCAGAACGGCGCCGCAGTCGCCGACGATCGGGATGTCGACCGCCACGTTCTTGTTGATCGAGCTGGGGTCGATGTCGACGTGGATCTTCTTGGAACCCGGCGAGAAGGCGGACAGCTTGCCGGTCACGCGGTCGTCGAAGCGGGCACCGATGTTGATCATGACGTCGCATTCGTACATGGCGAGGTTCGCCTCGTACGTGCCGTGCATGCCGACCATGCCCAGCCACTGGCTGTCGGACGCCGGGAAGGCGCCCAGGCCCATCAGGGTGGAGGTGATCGGGAAACCGGTGGTCTTGACGAACTGGGTCAGCAGCTTGGCCGCGAAGGGGCCGGCATTGATGACGCCGCCGCCGGTGTAGAAGACCGGCCGCTTGGCGTTGGCGATCAGTTCCACCGCCTCTTCGATGCGGGCGATCTCCGCCTTCACCTGCGGACGGTAGGTCTTGTGCTTGACCTCCGCCGGCGGGACGTAGGTGCCGTCGGCGAACTGCACGTCCTTCGGAATGTCGACCAGCACCGGGCCGGGACGCCCGCTGCGCGCGACATAGAAGGCCTCGTGCAGGGTGCGGGCCAGATTGTCGACGTCCTTCACCAGGTAATTGTGCTTGGTGCAGGGACGGGTGATGCCGGTGGTGTCGGCTTCCTGGAAGGCGTCATTGCCGATCAGGTGGGTCGGCACCTGGCCCGACAGGCAGACGAGCGGAATGCTGTCGCACAGGGCGTCCAGCAGGCCGGTCACCGCGTTGGTGGCGCCGGGGCCGGAGGTCACCAGCACGCAGCCGACCTTGCCGGTCGAGCGCGCGTAGCCCTCCGCCGCGTGAACCGCGGCCTGCTCGTGGCGTACAAGGACATGTTTCAGGTCGTTCTGCTGGAACAGCGCGTCGTAGATGGGAAGTACGGCGCCGCCGGGATAGCCGAAGATGATGTCAACGCCCTGATCCTTCAGGGCTTTGATGACGATCTGGGCGCCGGTCAGCTTCTGTTCGGACATCGCTCACGACCTTCTCATGTGGGCGCCTCCTCTAGGGCACCCGGTTCCTTGGGAACACCAAACCTGCCGAGGGGGGATACCGTTCATAACAACGGCTTAGCCCCGATGGCCTGTGCTGGGACGGGCAAATTAGTCAAATCATCCGTCATAGGTCAACCCAATTCGCGAATGTTTGCAAAGTTTTTTTGCCGCAGTTTTTCCAATTGTTGCGCGCCCATTGGAGGTGGCCACCACGCTCCGCCCCCTGCCCCGCCAGCGCTTGCCGCAAACGGAAACGGCGGCCGCACCGAAGCGCGGCCGCCGTTCCCAAGGGGCGACTGAGTGATGGCGCAGCCGGTCAGGCGGCGGTCTTCAGCAGTCCGCACAGCCGGCGGATGCCCTCGCGGATCTGGGCCGGCTTGGTGACGGAGAAGGCCAGACGCAGCGTGTTCTTGCCCGACCGGTCGGCATGGAAGGCCGAGCCGGGAACGAAGGCGACGTTGGCCTCCTTGATGGCGCGGGCCAGCAGTTCGGTGCCGTCGACGCCTTCCGGCGCTTCGATCCAGACGAACAGACCGCCTTCCGGCTTGGTCCAGGTGACGCCCGGCGGGGCGAATTCGTCCAGCGCCGCCAGCATGGCGTCGCGACGCTCCTTGTACTGGGTGCGCAGCAGCTTGATGTGGCTGTCGAAGATCTGCGAGACGACGTCGTGCATGACGATCTGGTTGATCGTGCTGGCATGCAGGTCGGCCGCCTGCTTCATCAGCACCAGCCGGTTGACCACCTCCGGCGCCGCATTGACCCAGCCGACGCGCATCGCCGGCACCATCGTCTTGGAGAAGGTGCCGCCGAAGATCACGTTGGTCAGCTTGCCGCCATTGCGCTCGCAATCCAGCGCCGCCAGCAGCGGCAGATGCTCGCCGTCATAGCGCAGCTCGCAATAGGCGGTGTCCTCGATCACCGGCACGCCGGCCGCCTCGCAGGCGTCCAGGATGGCGTGGCGGCGGGCCAGCGTCACCGTGGTGCCGTTGGGATTCTGGAAATCGGGGACGAGATAGAAGAACTTCGGCTTCTGTGCCAGCGCCTCGGTCAGCGCCGTCATCTCCGGCCCTTCCTCGTCCATCGGGATGGAGAGGTAGGTCGGCTCGTAGGGCGAGAAGGCCTGGAGCGCGCCGAGATAGGTCGGCCGCGTCACCACAATCTTGTCGCCGGGGCCGATCAGCAGCTTGCCGACGAATTCCAGCACCTGCTGCGACCCGTTGGTGATGAGAACGCCGTCCAGGCCGATGTTGACGCCCTTGCGGCCCATGTAATCACAGATCCATTCCCGCAGCGGCGTGTAGCCTTCGGTGATGGAGTATTGCAGGGCAGCGCCGGCACCGGCGTTGGACTGGAAGATTTTCTCGTAGGACCGCGCGATGGCGGCGCTGGGGAACAGGTCCGGATCGGGAATGCCGCCGGCGAAGGAGATGATCTCCGGGCGGTCGATCAGCTTCAGCAGTTCCCGGATTTCGGACGCCGTCATGCCGCTCACGCGGCCCGCGAACACATGACCCCAATCAACCGACACGGTGCTTCTCCTTCGGATCAGTAATTTAGTATCGTTCTCAGGCGGTCGAGCATTGCATTTCGTACCGCGAGCGAACAAGGCAGATCGATGGTATGGCAGCTATGCTGTCCTGTATCACTTACCAGCATATCAGAGAATTTGCCAACAATCTGATGCCGAAACCAAGTGACCTGCCGTTTGGCATAGCGGCGGGTCGATTGCTGGGCCAGTGCGACCGCTTCGTCGAGCGGGATCTCGCCATGCAGGACGCGGCGCAGCTCCGGCACGCCCAAGGCCTTCAGCACTGGCAGGTCGGGGGCGAGCGCCTGCTCATCAGCCAGTGCGTCCAACCGCCGCACCTCCTCCAGTGCGCCCTGCTCCATCATCAGATGGAAACGCTTGTCGCACTGGGCGTAGAGGTCGGCCCGCGGCGGGTCGAGCACGAGGATGGTGAAGCGCAAATCCTCCGGCGCGCCCTGGGCCGTCCGGCTCTGCCAGTGGGACAGCGGGTGGCCGGTTGCCTCCAGCACCTCCCAGGCGCGGGTCAGGCGGGTGGTGTCGCCGGGGTTCAGCTTGGCCGACGCCGGATCGCGGGCAATCAACTCGGCACGGAAGGCCTCGCCGCCGATGGTCGCCAAACGGGCATGGGCGGTGGCGCGCACCTCGTCGGGGATGGGCGGGACCTCGCTCAAGCCCTGCATCAGGGCGCGCAGGTAAAGACCGGTGCCGCCGACCACCACCGGCAGCCGGCCGTCGGCACTGGCGGCGGCGATCTCCACCAGAGCCATGTCGCGCCAGCGCGCCGCCGAGCCGCGTTCCGCCGCCGGCAGCACGCCATAAAGGCGATGGGGCGCCCGCGCCAGGTCCTCGGCCGGCGGCCGGGCGGTCAGCACGTCCAGATCGGCGTAGAGCTGCATGCTGTCGGCGTTGATGACGGTGCCGCCGAACGCCTCGGCAATCGCCAGCGCCAACCCCGACTTGCCCGATGCGGTCGGGCCGCCGATGACGATGACATCGGTGAGCGTGTTCATCGCCCTTCCATGGGGCCACGGCGTTTCCTTTGCAACACCCATCCGCATGCCCCAACCGCATGCCGACGCCGAAGCTTCGTTGGACCGGACCCCTCGCCTGTGGTAGGCAGCGCGCGAAGGCCCTCTTTTGCTCGGGACACCCGCCGATGAACGCCGTCGCCACGCTGATCGCCCCCCGCACCGCCACGCTCGACGAGGCTGCCGTCCAGACCGCCAAGGCGGCGCTGGTGGGCCTGGGCGCCGATGCCGGCGCACCGGACTGGCTGGCTCCCGGCACCGCCTGCGACCTGCCATTCGGCAATCTGGCGCCGGAGCAGGCGGAGGCGGCGATTCGCCATGCCCTGAACGGTGCCACGGTGGATATCGTCGCCCAGCCGGCGGCCACCCGGCGCAAGCGGCTGCTGGTCGCCGACATGGAATCGACGATCATCGAGCAGGAGATGCTGGACGAACTGGGCGACTATGTCGGGCTGAAGGACCACATCGCCGACATCACCGCCCGCGCCATGAACGGCGAGATCGATTTCAAGGACGCGGTGCGCGAGCGGGTCGCCCTGCTGAAGGGCCTGAAGGAGTCAGTGATCGACGAGGTGTGGCAGCGCGCCACCCTGATGCCGGGGGCATCCCAGCTGGTCGGCACCATGCGCGCCAACGGCGCCGCCTGCGTCCTGGTGTCGGGCGGCTTCCGCTGCTTCACCGGCCGGGTGCGCAGCTGGATCGGCTTCGACGACGACCGCGGCAACGAGCTGGAAGTGATCGACGGCGTGATGACCGGCAAGGTGATCGAGCCGATCCTGGACAAGGACAGCAAGCTGCAGGCGCTGATGGCCTATGCCGGCGAGCACCGCGTGCCGATGGCGGAGACCATGGCGGTCGGCGACGGCGCCAACGATTTGCCGATGCTGCTGGCCGCCGGTCTGGGTGTCGCCTACCACGCCAAGGCGGTGGTCGCCGCCGAAGCCCGCGCCCGCGTCGACCATGGCGACCTGACCGCCCTGCTCTACGCCCAGGGCTACCGGGCGGCGGAGTTCGTAGGGTAAAATGCCCGTGTTCGCTGATCGCGACTTTCTATTGACCCGGATGATCGGTAACTGGATCATAGCCTTATGAAGCTCGTCATTGAGGCCGCCGCACTGAAAGTTCTGTTGCGGATCCGGCCTCCGATGCGAACGGTCTCCGGACGAAACTAAAGAAATTTGCCGCAGCTCCTTATAACCCGCATCCATGGGCCAAGGCGTTCGGCGGTGGACGGGGCCGCATCCGCCACGGCGATTGGCGAGCCGTCTATACCATCGACGGCGACATGATGGTTGTCACGGTGTTGAAGATCGGGGATCGCAAGGAGGTTTACCGATGAACGCGCTGCCCATCCGACCGATTGCTGAAACCGCTGACAGCGTCACGCTCAGTCGCGCCGACTTCGAGGCATTGGCAGAACTGGTGGCTGACGCCCAAGATCTTGCCGATGTGGAAGCGGTAAAGGCGCGGCTCGCGGCGGGCGAAACGGAGGTATTTCCCTTCGAGGTCGCCGAACGCATCTTGGACGGCGAACATCCGGTGACGGTCCTTCGCGAATACCGCCGCTTCACCCTGCGCGGGCTGGCCGAGGCGGCAGGGCTTGCTCCGTCCTACCTTTCGGAAATCGAAAACGAACGCAAGCCCGGCAGTTTCGACGCAATGGGGCGCATTGCAACGGCGCTGAATGTGCCGCTGGACCTGCTGGCGCGCCGATAACGCGCCTCACGCCCACACGCCGCGAACATACGGCGTCAGCTGCGTGTCCGTCAGGATGATGTGGCGGACCAGCCAGTCGGCGGTGAACTTATAGAGTTTTTCGGCGTTCTCGTGGGTGGGTTCGTTGGAGAACTGGTTCGACAGCTCGCTGACCTTCTGGACCGCGGCGCGGTGCATGGCGACATGCTCGTCGAATTTCGGGTAATGCACGATCTGCATGATCCGCTCTTCGCGGGCGAAATGCTCCTTGGTGTATTCCAGAAGTTTGATCAGGATCTTGGCGACGCGAACCGGCTGGAACCGCGGAGCGGCCAGCGCGGCGTCGAGTTCGTTCAGATACTCGATCAGGTGTTTGTGATCGTCGTCGATGGCCGGCTGCCCGACGCTCAACTGCCGTCGCCATGTGATGGCGCCCATGACCTTGCGGCCTCCCCCCTAACCGGCACCCTGTTGGGGAGGATTATGAATGGTGTTACCAGCCCACCCAAACAGCCGCCGGCGTCACACGGCAATTTGACGCACCCGTATGAAGCGAGCCGGAACGGAACGGGGCGGATGCGTCGCCGCACCCGCCCCGTTCAGCAACCAACAGCCGATCGATCTCAGCCGACGATCGAGTACCCGCAATCAACGTAAGTGGTGTCGCCGGTGATGCCCTTGGCACCGTCGGTGGCGAGGAAGGCGGTGGTGTAGCCGACCTCCTCGATGGTCACCAGACGGCCTTCGGGTGCGCGCTCGGCGGCCTTGTTCATCAGCTCGTCGAAATGGGCGATGCCGGAGGCGGCGCGGGTCTTGATCGGGCCGGGCGAGATGGCATGGACGCGGATGCCCTTCGGGCCCAGCTCGGCCGCCAGATAGCGCACGCTGGCTTCCAGCGCCGCCTTGACGGGGCCCATGACGCCGTAGTTGTCGATGACGCGGTTGGCACCGAAATAGGACATGGTGAACAGCGACCCGCCGTCCTTCATCAGCGGCTCGGCATACTTGGCCATGCGGATGAAGGAATGGCAGGAGACGTCCATCGCCTGCTGGAAGCCCTCGCGCGAGCAATCGACGACGCGGCCGTGCAAATCTTCCTTCGGCGCGAAGGCGATGCTGTGCAGCGCGAAGTCGAGCTTGCCCCACTTCTCGCCGATCTTGTCGAACATGGCCTTCAACTGGCCTTCGCCGGTGACGTCCACCGGTTCGAAGATCTCGGCCTCCAGCTGCTGGGCCAGCGGCTCGACGAACTTCTTGGCCTTGTCGTTCAGATAGCTGACCGCAAGGTCGGCACCCATGGCGCGGAAGGCGCGGGCGCAGCCCCAGGCGATCGACTGGTCGTTGGCAATGCCAAGGACGAGCCCCTTCTTGCCTTCGAGCGTGGCGGCGGCGGGAATGATCGTGGTCATGCGGACGGTCCTGCGGTCGATGGGACGGGAGGGAGCGGCCGCAAAACCCCGGCCGCCTTTCGCCGGGTGAGATCACGCGGCGTTCCTTGTGCAGTGCACCATAACCCAATCGCCGGGGGTCCGCAACGTGCAATGGGCGCGTTCCGCACATGCGCTTCAATCATTGCGCAGCATTGTTCGTGGAGCGTTCAGTAAAAACTGAATTACTGCTGTTTCAGTCTTTCATTGATCCATATCAAAATGGCCTGCCGGCACAGGACCGGCAGGCCGTTTCTTGATGACATTTCTGTTATGGCGTCACACCGCTTGTGCGATCCGCCTCCTTACCGCGCAACACCCGGCGAGAAGGATGGTGGATCGCTGGCCGGGAAGGATTCCTGCGAGGCCTCGTCGACGATCTCTTCATCGCACGCCTCCCCATAGATGTCGCCGGGATGGCGGGAGTAGGGATTGACGCCCTCGTTCACGTCCTGCGACGGAATGGCCGCCCGGTCGTTGTGCGTCCAGTCGGACAGCATCGCCTTGCCGGGGCAATAGCCGGTCAGACCGCGCGCCACCAGCGCGCCGCCGGCAAGCGCCATGGCGGCCCCGGTCCAGTTGGGGCGGCGCAGACCCAGGGCCGCCAACAGCACGCCGCCGGCCAGCGACGCCAGCCGCTCGGTATGCCCGACATTGATGCTGTAGCCGCCGCCGGGCGCCCAATTGGACCCCTGGATGCGGTCGTTGAGGCCGCGCAGGTTGCGCTGGGCCGTTTCGGTGATGGAAGAGAGTTCCATGTCGGTCCTCCTGAATGCGGGTCCCGGTCGGGGATCGTCCGCCATCGGATCGTTATCGCGTCACTGTTGGGAAACCGGCGGCTGGGGGGTGCCGTTCCCGGACGGCGTCCCGGAAGAGGACCCCGGCGCCGATTGGGACGCACCGCCCTGGCTGCTTCCCTCCTGGCCGCTGGAACCGGCGGCACCGCGGGCCTGCTGCAGTTCACGGTTCAGACGTGCCACCTCCTGCGACAGGCGCTGCACCTCCTGGCGCAACGGGCCGGCCGAGGCGTCGCCGCCGCCCGCCGAGCCGGCGATGGCGGCCAGCGTCGCCGAATCGCGCATCCAGTAGGGCGCCACGCCGTAGTAGGTGTGCACCGCCATCGCCCATTGGCGGTCGTTCATGTTCGGACGGTTCTTCTCGTCGAAGCGGGGGGCGTTGGTCAGCTTGTCCTTCGGTACGTTCAGGACATAACCATTGCCCGATGGGGAGAACAGCGCCCACGGCACCGGGAAATGGCTGTCGCCGATGCCGAGGAAGCCGCCCAGCTCGACCACCGCATAGGCGACCCGGCCGCTGGCGGGATCGATGATCAGTTCGGACACGCTGCCGAGATCCTTGCCGTCCGGGCTGCGCAGCTTGGCGTCCTCAAGCTCGTCGGCGGCGATCGCGCGCGGATGGGCGATGGAGTCCTGCAGGGCCGCCGCCTCACCCAGGATGGCCTGACAGGCGGGCGCGTTGCCCTTCTGCGCGGCGGCCTGCGCCGCCTGCTGCAGGGCGCGGAGCTGTGCGGTTTCCTGCTGGGTCACCGGAGCGGGGTTGCCGGGTGCGGCGGCTTCGAGTGCCGCCGCCTGCTGTCCCAGCCGGTCGAGCCCCGCCGCGCAATCGTCGGCCGCCAGCGCGGGCGCGGCGATGGTCAAGGGTCCCAGTGCGGCCAGCAGCAGGGCCGTGCCCAAGGTCCTACTGGGGGTCGGGCGCATCATCGGGGCATCCTCCGGCTTGAATCGTCTCATGCCATATGAACAGCATGGTCAAGCCGGAGGTTCCCGAACGCGAATCTTCTTCCAGTTGTGGAGGGGGATCAGCCCGGCAGCGGCAGGCCGCCGCGCTGGACGATGAAGGACTGGATGGCGTCCAGCCCCTCGCCCGCCTTGACGTTGGTGAAGACGAAGGGGCGGTCGCCGCGCATCTTGCGGGCGTCGCGGTCCATCACCTCCAGGCTGGCGCCGACCATCGGGGCGAGATCGGTCTTGTTGATGACCAGCAGGTCCGAGCGGGTGATGCCCGGCCCGCCCTTGCGCGGGATCTTGTCGCCGGCCGACACGTCGATGACGTAGATGGTGATGTCGGCCAGTTCCGGCGAAAAGGTCGCCGCGAGGTTGTCGCCACCCGATTCGATGAAGATCAGGTCGAGATCGGGGAACTTGGCGTTCATCTGGTCGACGGCGGCGAGGTTGATCGAGGCATCCTCGCGGATCGCGGTGTGCGGGCAGCCCCCGGTCTCCACCCCCATGATCCGTTCCGGCTTCAGCGCGCCGGAGCGGGTGAGGAATTCCGCGTCCTCCTTGGTGTAGATGTCGTTGGTGATCGCCGCAACCTCCCAGTCGTCGCGCATGCGCTTGCACAGCGCGTCGGTCAGCGCGGTCTTGCCGGAGCCGACGGGGCCGCCGATGCCGACGCGAAGCGGACCGGCGTGGCTCTTTTCGATAGCGGGGAGAGCGCTCATGAGCGGAACAGCCTCGTATATTGGGTTTCGTGGATCATCGAGGTCCAATCGACGGCCATCGCCCGGCCGCCGAGATCGTCCAACGGGGCGGCCAGCGCCGCCTCCGCCGCGCTGTGGGTGATGGGGTCGAGCGCCGCCAGCGCCCGTTGGCCGTCGGTCTGGCCCAGCGGCACCAGCCGGACGCCGGCAGATACCAGATTGGCGGCGAAGGCGTGCAGATAGGCGGTCAGCGCCGGCCCCTCCGCCACGCCGATCAACGCCGACACCAGCGCCACCGCAACCGCGTAGGCGACCGGCCGGCCGGTGGATGCGATCACCGCATCCCAGCGCGGCAACTCGTCGAGCGGCCATGCGGCGCGGATCGCCAGCAGGAAGGCCTGCCCCTGCGCCCGCGATTCGAGCGCGGTTTCGGCGGAGGCGCGCAGGATGTCGGCCCGTTCCACCGCCCAGGAGAAGCCGGCCTCGTCACCCGCCCGCACCGCGCGATGGGCCGCGGCGAACAGCATGCCGTCGGTCCGCCCGGCGCCATGGCGCAGGATGCCGTCGAGCCAGACGATCATCGTCGCCCGGTCCCGCACCAGCCCCTGCTCCACCGCCGCCTCGATCCCATGGCTGTAGGAGAAGCCGCCGACCGGAAAGCTGGGCGACAGCCACGCCAGCAGGCGCGTCAGGGCGTGGGTGGAGACGCTATCCTGTCCCCTCTCCCCCCCGGGGAGAGGGTTAGGGTGAGGGGGATGCACTTCGAGGATCTCTTCGGCTGCGCCGAACCCCCTCATCCCAACCTTCTCCCCGCTTTCGGCGGACCAAAGGTCCGCCTGCCGCGTCAGCGCAAACGAAGTTTGCGCGTGAGCAGGGGGGAGAGGGGGCTTATCAGTGCGAATGCCCATGCCCGCCGCCATGCGAATGCCCGCCATAGGCGCCGCCTTCCGGCATGAAGGGCGCGGTCACGTCGCGCACCTCGGCCCCCAGCCCGCGCAGCATGTCCTCGATCACATGGTCGCGGCGCAGGCGGATGGTGTCGCCAACGATCTGCACCGGCAGGTGACGGTTGCCGAGATGCCAGGCGACCCGCGCGAAGGCCTCCACCGGTCCGGGCACCCGGACCTCCATCAGTTCCTCAGGCGCGGCGACCACGCGCAGGAAACTGCCGTCGATCAACTCCAGCCCGTCGCCGTCGTCCAACGCCACCGCCCGCGGCAGGTCGAGCAGGAAGGCGCCGCCGGCATCGTCGGTCATCGCCATCCGGCGGCGGAACCGGTCGTCGAAGGCGAGCGTCACGGTGCCGGCCGCCTGCTCGGCGGACCAGTGGCCGCGGGCATGGACCCGGGTGGCGCGGCGGGTGGGATCGGTCATCAGCGAAGCCGTTCGAAGGGGGTCGGGTGGCCGAAGAAGCGGCCGGCCAGTTCGCTGACCAGCGCCGCGTCCCCGGTGGTGAAGAAGCGCAGGCCCCGTTCGGCGGGATCCGGCCGGTATTCGGGGTGGCGGTCGAGATACTGCTCCAGCGAGCGGGCGGTCAGCGTCGGCTGGCACAGCACCTCCACCCCTTGCGGCAGCGCGCGGGCGAACAGGTGACGGACCAGCGGATAATGGGTGCAGCCCAGCACCACCGTGTCCAGCGGCTGGCTGCCCATCTTGTCGAGCAGAACGCGGACATAGCCGGCGACCGCCGGTTCGATCTCGGCATCCGACGCACCGCGCTCGATCAGCGGCACGAGGTCGGGACAGGCCTGCTGGACGACGCGGACCGACGGCGCGCGCTTGCCGATCTCCCGCGGGAAGGAGCCGGAATTGACCGTCGCCGCGGTGGCGAAGATGCCGACGCTGCGTGGCTCGGCCAGATGGTCGGGCGGAACGGTGTCGATCATCCACGGAACGCGGGTGATCGCCTCCACCATCGGCACCAGCACCCCCAGCACGTTGCGGCCGGGATGGGCCGACGGCAGCCATTCCTGCTGCAGACGGCGCAGCGCCACCGCGGCGGCGGTGTTGCAGGCGATGACGATCAGCCGGCAACCCTGGGCGAACAGCCGATCCATCCCGGCGATGGTCAGCCGGTAGATGTCGTCCTCGCTGCGCGGACCGTAGGGAGCGGCGGCATGGTCGCCGAGATAGACGAACGGCCGGTCGGGTGCCGCGTCCACCAGGGCGCGCAACACCGTCAATCCGCCATGTCCTGAATCGAATACACCGATCAACTGTTTGAGCCTTCGCAACCATTACCCTCTCCCGCCCCGGGAGAGGAAGGGACCCGCCGAAGGCGGGAGGGTGAGGGGTGATCCGGACATGGACTTGATCCTTGTCCAACCCCTCACCCTTCCCAAGCTTCGCTTGGGTCCCTTCCCTCTCCCGGGACGGGAGAGGGAGCGTACCATCAGAACAGGAAATACCGCTGCGCCATCGGCAGGACGGCCGCCGGTTCGCAGGTCAGCAGCTGCCCATCCGCCCGCACCTCGTAGGTTTCCGGGTCCACCTCGATATGCGGGGTGGCGTCGTTGTGGATCATGTCCTTCTTGCCGACGGTGCGGGTGCCCTGGACGGCGATCAGCTCGCGGTGCAGGCCAAGCTGGCGGCCGACCTCCAGTTCCAGCGCCTTGGCGCTGACGAAGGTCACGCTGCTGGCCTGCATCGCCCGGCCGAAGGCGCCGAACATCGGACGGTAATGCACCGGCTGCGGCGTCGGGATGGAGGCGTTGGGATCGCCCATCAGCGCGGCGGCGATGGTGCCGCACTTGATAACCATGTCCGGCTTCACCCCGAAGAAGGCCGGCGACCACACCACCAGATCGGCCAGCTTGCCGACCTCGACCGAGCCGACGACATGGCCGATGCCGTGCGACAGCGCCGGGTTGATGGTGTATTTGGCGATGTAGCGCTTGACCCGGAAATTGTCGTTGTCGCCGGTCTCCTGCGGCAGCCGGCCGCGTTGCAGCTTCATCTTGTGGGCGGTCTGCCAGGTGCGGATCACCACCTCGCCCAGCCGGCCCATCGCCTGGCTGTCCGACGAGATCATGGAGAAGACGCCCAGGTCGTGCAGGATGTCTTCCGCCGCGATGGTCTCGCGCCGGATGCGGCTTTCGGCGAAGGCGACGTCTTCCGGGATACGCGGGCTGAGGTGGTGGCACACCATCAGCATGTCGAGATGCTCGTCCACCGTGTTGATGGTGAAGGGCCGCGTCGGGTTGGTCGAGCTGGGCAGCACGTTGGCGAGGCTGGCCACCCGGATGATGTCCGGCGCATGGCCGCCGCCCGCCCCTTCGGTGTGGAAGGTGTGGATGGTGCGGCCCTTGAACGCCGCGATGGTGTCCTCGACGAAGCCCGATTCGTTCAGCGTGTCGGTGTGGATCGCCACCTGGACGTCCAGTTGGTCGGCGACCGTCAGGCAGGTGTCGATGGCGTCCGGCGTGGTGCCCCAATCCTCGTGCAGCTTCAGGCCGCAGGCGCCGGCGGCGATCTGCTCCAGCAGCGCGTCGGGGCGGCTGGTGTTGCCCTTGCCGAAGAAGCCCAGATTGATCGGCAGACCTTCGGCGGCCTGGAGCATCCGCTCCATATGCCAGGGACCGGGCGTGCAGGTGGTGGCGGACGTGCCGGCGGCCGGCCCGGTGCCGCCGCCCAGCATGGTGGTGACGCCGCTGTTCAGCGCCTCGTCCACCTGCTGCGGGCAAATGAAGTGGATGTGGGCGTCGATGCCGCCGGCGGTGACGATCTTGCCCTCGCCGGCGATCACCTCGGTGCCCGGACCGATGATGATGTCGACGCCGGGCTGGATGTCGGGGTTGCCGGCCTTGCCGATGGCGGCGATCCGCCCGCCGGTCATGCCGATGTCGGCCTTGACGATGCCCCAATGGTCGATGATCAGCGCATTGGTGATGACGGTATCGACCGCCCCCTGGTGACGCGAGCGCTGGGACTGCCCCATGCCGTCGCGGATCACCTTGCCGCCGCCGAACTTCACCTCCTCGCCATAGACGGTGTGGTCGCGTTCGACCTCCACGATCAGGTCGGTGTCGGCCAGCCGGATGCGGTCGCCGGTGGTCGGGCCGTAGAGGGCCGCGTACTCGGCCCGGTCGATGCGGTGCGCCATTGTCGTTCGCCCTTCCCTGTCGGCCCGTCAGAGGGCGCCGTTGACCATGCGGTTGAAGCCGATCACCACCCGGTCGCCGCCATAGGCGACCAGCGTCACGCGCCGGGTCTGGCCGGGCTCGAAACGCACCGCCGTCCCGGCCGGAATGTCGAGCCGGAAGCCGCGCGCCTTCTCGCGGTCGAAGGTCAGCGCGCTGTTGGTCTCGTAGAAATGGAAGTGCGAGCCGACCTGGATCGGCCGGTCGCCGGCATTGGCGACGTCCAGTTCGACGGTGGCGCGGCCATCGTTCAGCACGATCTCGCCGGCCGCCGGGAAGATTTCACCGGGTTTCATCGGGCAGTCCCCCTCAACGGATCGGCTGGTGGACGGTGACGAGCTTGGTGCCGTCGGGGAAGGTCGCCTCGACCTGGATGTCGTGGATCATGTCGGCCACGCCGTCCATCACCTGATCGCGGGTCAGCACGGTGGCGCCGTCGCGCATCAGCTCGGCCACCGTGCGGCCGTCGCGCGCGCCTTCCACCACATAGTCGGTGATGAGGGCGACCGCCTCCGGATGGTTCAGCTTGACCCCGCGTTCCAGCCGCCGCCGCGCCACCATCGCCGCCATCGCGACGAGCAGCTTGTCCTTCTCGCGCCCTGTCAGGTTCATCGGGGGAATGCCCTTTCGCCGCCCTGTTCGTTGCCGGCGATTATGCCACGCCGACGCGGCGCGCCAAGTGCGTCGTATGACGTAGAGGGTTGAAAGTGCTGGACGTCAATAACGGGGGATGTTCGTCCGTGCGCCGTTCAGCAGGCAATGGGCATGGAGCGTGCAGCACAACCACTCAAGGTTTGTCGGCGCTTCCTTCAGCAGGCAGTATTCAATGTCGTCCTGCAGCAGTCCGTCCACACGCGACGGATCTATGCCGAGGAGGCCCACGATCACGGCATTCATCATGGTTGCCATGACAAGCCGGCGGGACTCGAGAGGTGCATCTTCTGGAAAGCGGAACAGTGACTTCGCCGGCACCTTGGACAGCAGCCAGATATAAAGGGCTGCAACCTTGTGGTTGGCCAACAGGTTCTCGCCCATGCCATGACGGGTCACGAACTGATCGCGCAAGGCACCGTAATCTTCAACCAGTTGATTGAGGTGCAGGCTTTCAGTCAGGAAAACGGGACGGAGACCGTCTGGCAAGGCCGTGACGGCGGCGCGACCGCATTCAACAAGAAATTGCCGCCGCTTGAGAAACAGTGTCGATAATCGGTCACTCATTCCTTAGCGGAACCTTGCGCAATGCGCGCAGCCATCCGCTTCGACCGTTCGGCCAGAAATGCGCTGGATGCCGCCAGATGCCGAACCGCAGCATCGTAATCGAGCACCTCACTGCCGTTGTCCATGCGAACACCGTCCAGCCCGTCGACGTCCGGCAGCGGTTCGTAGTTCTTGCGGTAGGAGTCCATCGCCCATGTCCTCAGCGCCCTGTACGCGGCATGCGCACACTCAAAAGAGTATCACATTCGCGAAAAAACGCGATGCGAGTACACACAACGCCGTCAAACCTCCCACAGTCGCGGCAAGCGGGTTGGCAGACCGGCGGCCTCGGCACGCAAGCCGGACCACAGCGCAGCATAGGCGCGGCGCACCGCGCGGGCGTCGCCGCCGAGAATGCGGACGATCAGCAGCCCATCCAGCGCCGTCGCGCCGATGCGGGCGCCCTCCAAAGGTTCCGCCAGGGCACGGATGGCATCGAGATGCCGGGCGGCATCGGGGGCGGCGTGCAGCAGGGTGGCGCAGGCGGCGGCTCCACCGAAGCCGGCGGGGTGGGCCAGAGCCTCGGCGATGTCGTCGTCCAGATGCAGGGCGTCGGCCCAGATCAGCCGGCCGTCGCGGGCGACCTCCCAGGCGTCGCGGATCAGGCCGCGGGTGACCGTCTCGCCGAAGGCCGCGCGGCCGAAGACCAGCATTTCGCCGGCGATGACGCGGGCGTCGCCCGACAGGTCGATCCGGGTCCGGCGGCGCAGGCGGGAGCCTTCGAAGACGATCGCCTCCTGCGGCATCCATTCCAGCCATGCGCCGTCCTCCACCGACAAGGCGGTGTCGATGCGGCAGTCCGCGCCGGTGGAGCGATAGACCTTCTCGGCCGCCTGGGTGGTGACCAGCGCCCTGGCGCCCGGCCCGACCGACAGCGCGATGTCCATGCGGTCGCCGCCGACCATCCCGCCGGACGTGGTGGCGAGCACCGCGATGGGCAGGTCATCGCGGCGCGGCGTCGGCATCAGCACCCGCAGCGGGTCGTGGTGGTAGAGGGTCGCCAGACGGGTCTCGCCGTGGCGATGTTCGAACCGGACGGTCGCGGCGCCATGGACCGCGACCTTCTTTTCCCCGCACCCTGAATCGCGCGCCGAATTTTCCGGCCTGTCGGCCACCGCCACCTGAACCAAGCGCCCGCTCCTCACTGGATCACAGGGGCGCCAGTCTGCCGGAAGCGGGGCCGTTCAGGCAATGCGGACAAACACCCCGCCCCGCTCAGCCCTCGCCGTTGAAACAGCCGTTGCGAGCGGCGACCACCGCGACCTGGGTGCGGTTGCGCACGCCCAGCTTCTGCATGATGGCGCGCACATGCACCTTCACCGTGCCTTCCAGCACGCCCAGGCCGCGGGCGATCTCCTTGTTGGAATGGCCGGCCAGCAGAAGTTCGAAGACGTCGCGCTGGCGGTCGGTCAGGCGGTCGAGGATGTCGTCGTTGCCACGCGGCCCCTCGGCCAACGCGCCGTTCAGCACCGCCCGCGGCAGCGGCAGGAAGATGTCGCCGCTGAGCGCCAGCGAGATGGCATGCTCCAGCACCTCCGGCGGGCTGGTCTTCAGCACATAGCCGCGGGCTCCCATGCGGACGCTGTCGACGATGTCGGCAACCTCGTCGGAGTTGGTGAGGATCAGGACCGGCACCTCGCCCAGCGTCTCCTTCAGCCGGCGCAGCCCGGCGATGGCGCCGCCGCCGGCGTCCTCGTCGTCCGCGCGCTGCGGACCGGGGTCGTACAGAACCAGGGCCAACTCGGGGGTCTGGCGGCCGATGTTCAGCGCTTCATCCAACGACCCGGCCTCCAGCACGCGCGTCCCAGGGCAGATTTCGCCGATGGACAGAGCGAAGCCATGGCGCACCATCGGCTGCTCGTCGACCACCAGAAAAATCCGCGTGGGATTGCCCGCGCTACGCGAACCATCGCGCGCTTGAAGCTCGAACTCCATCGTGTCCCCTTATTCTCAGCGGACCGCTTCTCAGTAGGGCCAAGAACACCAAAAAGCCCCAACGGAAAAGCGGTTCATTCGCGCCGCTCTTTGGCGCAGCTACCCCTAAATATCGAATGAACGGCTCTGCGTTCAATTTCCTGCCAAATCTGATCTATTGCCTGTGACTTTCCTGTTCTCACCTTGCGCCGTTGGTTAATGAACCGTATAAATCATCCCGGCATGAAGCGTAAAGCCCGCTGTTCCGAACAATATTGTTCTAATTTTCTATGTTCGGAGTCTGCGTGGGCCGGATCGAGCGGTCCGGTCCTTGGCCTGATCCTTCAGGCGCGGACAAAAAGGGGGGATCGCCGCCGCCCGGTGATATGGGTGGCCCAGCGGAGGATGATCGATGACGACATGGAATGTGATGCTGGTCGACCATGACCGGCTGTTTTCGGCGGCTTTGGCAACGTTGATCGGCGGCGGCCCCTTCCGGGTCAGCGCCCACGCGGCCAGCGCCGACGACGCGCTCGACCTCATTGCCGAAGGCGAGGAGCCCGACCTGATCGTGCTGGCGCTCCAGGACGGCATGCCGGAGGAAATCGCCGGCATCCGGCGCCTGCGCGACGGCACATCGGCCCGGATCGCGGTGCTGGCCGACACCATCGCCGACCGCAGCCTGTCCCAGTCGCTGAAGGCCGGCGCCGACGCCTATCTGAACAAGAGCATGTCGAGCGAGAGCCTGCTGCGCTCGCTGCGTCTGGTGATGCTGGGCGAGGTGGTCTATCCGACCCATGTCGCCGGCCTGCTGATGGCCGCCGCCAACGAGCGCCCGCAGCACAGCCCGACGCCGATCGCCATGCCGCCCAGCGGCGACCTGTCGAAGCGCGAGGTTCAGATCCTGCGCTGCCTGCTGGCCGGCCAATCGAACAAGGCCATCGCGCGCAACCTGCACATCACGGAATCGACCGTGAAGATGCACTTCAAGAACGTGATGCGGAAGATCAACGCGCAGAACCGCACGCAGGCGGCGGTGTGGGCGATCCAGAACGGGCTTTCGCCGCTGGTGTCGGCGTAGGGGGCTCCAAGTCACGGCAGGGTTGCCCCCTCCCTTCCCATGCTTTCGCATGGGCCCCTTCCCTCCCCCGCCTTTGGCGGGAGAGGGAGTGATTTGCGAAGCAGCGGCAGTCCCCTCTCCCGCAAAGCGGGGGAGGGTTAGGGAGGGGGCAAAAGTGCCCCCTACTCCGCCGCGTGGCGATGGCCGGCGTGGCGGCCTTCGCAGAATTCCTCGATCATCTTGCGGCAGAAGGCCGGTATGTCGTCGGGCTTGCGCGAGGTGACCAGACCATGGTCGGTCACCACCTGCTCGTCGACCCAGGTCGCGCCCGCGTTGCGCAGGTCGGTCTGCAGCGACGGCCAGGAGGTCATGCGCTTGCCGCGCACGCCGCCGGCGTCGATCAGCGTCCAGGGGCCGTGACAAATGGCGGCAATGGGACGATCCGAATTCACGAAGCTCTTCACGAACTCGATCGCCTTCGGCTCCAGCCGCAGGCTGTCCGGATTCATCACGCCACCCGGCAGCATCAGCGCGTCGTACCGGCCGGCATCGGCCTGGTCGAGCGTCACGTCGACATCGACCTTGTCGCCGCGGTCATGGTGATTCCAGCCCTGGATCTGCCCGCTTTTCGGCGAGACCACATGCACGGTGGCACCGGCATCGCGCAGGGCCTTCACCGGCTCGGTCAGTTCCACCTGTTCGTAGCCGTCGGTGGCGAGAACAGCCACGGTCTTTCCATTGAGGTTGCGGGCCATGGACGGATCTCCTTCGCTGTTGGTCATGCCGCAGCAACCGGATTACCCCTGCATGGTTCCCTGGGAACTGTCCCGCAATTCCCATGTTGATTGTGACATACGAGACACACATCAGCGAAGGGAGCCCGAATCATGAGGTTCCAGACCCTGTTGGCCGGCCTTGCGCTGGCGACGACCCTGCCATTCGCCCACATCGAGTCGGTACAGGCCGCCGATCCGCGCGCCGGCGACGATCTTGTCGGGATCGAAGTGACCGGTCTGCTCGGCGAGGAACTGGGCCAGATCGTTTCCGTTTCGCCCAGCGCCGACGGCAAGGACACCAGCATCCTGGTCGAGGCCAGCGGCATGCTGGATGTCGGTCACCGCTTCTTCACCGTCCGCCGCTCGCAACTGTCGCCGGGCGAGGACGTGGACACCGTCACCTATAAGAAGACCGCGGAGGACGTGATCCGCCGCATTCACAACGACACCCAGGTCGCGGAGCGCTGAACCGGCGCCCCGCGCGCCATACGACTGATCAGGCCGGCTCGTCGGGGTGGCAGGGTTTGCAGCCGGTGGGCCAGGGCTCGCCCAGATCCTCCACCACCATCCGCCAGGACTCCCCGTCCAGGCGGATGCAGCCGCCGCCGGCGAAATGCAGGGCGATCCCGCCCTTCATCGTCTCCATCGACAGCAATTCCAGGATCCGGCCGCGGTCCTTCAGATCGAAGCCGCGCAGCTTGGCGCCGGTCACCCCATCCACCCGCACGCCGCAATGGACCCGCTCGTAGGGAGCCAGATCGTCGTCGTCGGCGGCGGGGCCGGGGCGCGGGCGGTCGGCGGCCTCCCAGCGGAAGCGGTTGACGACCATGACGAACCGCTTGTCGTCGGGCTGGAAGCACATGTCGCCGACCGGAAGGATGGCGTCCTGCAGGCAGGCGGAGACGACCTTCAGGTCCTCCTCGTCTTCGGCACGCAGGCGGATCGGGGTCATGGCTGAGGCCGTCATGGTCGTGGGCACCTCTCGGGAATGGCCAACCTTATGGGGATGGCGGAGGGGTGCCCCCGCCGCTTACTCGTCGCCGCCGTGGATGCGTTCGATCTCCGCACCGCAGGCGGCCAGCTTCTCCTCCACCCGCTCATAGCCGCGGTCGAGGTGGTAGACGCGGTTGACCATCGTCTCCCCCTCCGCCGCCAGCCCGGCGAGCACCAGCGACACCGAAGCGCGCAGGTCCGTCGCCATCACGGGCGCACCGGTCAGCCGCTCCACACCGCGCACCAGGGCCGACGAGCCGTGGACCGTGATCCGCGCGCCCATGCGCGTCAGCTCCGGCGCGTGCATGAAGCGGTTCTCGAAGATCGTTTCCGTGATCATCGCCGCGCCCTTCGCCGTGCACATCAGGGCCATCATCTGGGCCTGAAGGTCGGTGGGGAAGCCCGGGAACGGCTCGGTCATCACATCGACGCCGTGCAGTTCGCCATTCGCGCGCGACACGCGGATCCCGTTCTCGATCTCCTCGAAGGCGACGCCGGCCGGAGCCAGCGCCTTGACCGCCGCTTTGATCAAATCGAGACGGGTGTTCATGATGTCAAGACGGCCACCGGTGATGGCGGCGGCCATCGCGTAGGTGCCGGTCTCGATGCGGTCGGCCACCACCATGTGGCGGGCGCCGTGCAGGCGGTCGACACCCTCGATCACCAGCCGGTCGCTGCCGATGCCGGTGATCTTCGCCCCCATCTTGACCAGGCATTCGGCGAGGTCGGTCACCTCCGGCTCACGCGCGGCATTCACGAGGATGGTGGTGCCCTTGGCCAGCGTGGCGGCCATCAGCAGGTTCTCGGTCGCACCGACCGACACCTTGGGGAAGACATATTCCGCACCGCGCAGACCGCCGGCCGGGGCCTTGGCGACGATATAGCCGGCATCGATCCGGATGTCGGCGCCCATCGCCTCCAGGCCCTTGATGTGCAGGTCCACCGGACGCGCGCCGATGGCGCAGCCGCCGGGCAGCGACACCTTGGCCTCGCCGCAGCGGGCCAGCAGCGGCCCCAGCACCAGCACGCTGGCGCGCATCTTGCGGACCAGATCGTAGGGGGCGGTGGTGTTGGTGACGTCGCGCGCGGTGAAGTCCACGGCGCGCCCGGCGCAATCACCACCCGCCCCGGCCATGTGGATCGCCACGCCATGTTGCAACAGCAGATTGCACAGCGTGTTGATGTCGGCCAGGATCGGCAGGTTGGTCAGCGTCAGCGTCTCGTCGGTGAGCAGCGACGCCGTCATCAGCGGCAGGGCGGCGTTCTTGGCGCCACCAACGGTGATGGAGCCGTTCAGCGGGCGGCCGCCGCGGATGCGGATCTTGTCCATGGACCTGTTTCTTTCGCGGATACGCCCCTGGGGGCGTTCAGGATAGGAGTGCTCAGAGCCGGGGCAGCGTGACGCCCTTCTGCCCCATGTATTTGCCGGACTTGTCGGCGTAGGACACCTCGCACACGCTGTCGCCCTTCAGGAACAGGAACTGGCACAGCCCCTCGTTCGCATAGACCTTGGCGGGCAGCGGGGTGGTGTTGGAGATCTCCAGCGTGACGTGGCCTTCCCACTCCGGCTCCAGCGGGGTGACGTTCACGATCAGGCCGCAGCGGGCATAGGTGCTCTTGCCCAGGCAGATGACCAGAACGTCGCGCGGGATGCGGAAATATTCCACCGTGCGGGCCAGCGCGAAGCTGTTCGGCGGGATGATGCAGACGTCGGTCTTGCGATCGACGAAGCTCGAATCGTCGAAACGCTTCGGGTCGACGATGGCGTTGTCGACGTTGGTGAAGATCTTGAACTCGTCGGCGACCCGGGCGTCGTAGCCGTAGGACGACACGCCGTAGGAAATCACGCCTTCGCGCTTCTGGGTCTCGACGAAGGGCTCGATCATGCCCTTGGTCTCGGCCATCTCGCGGATCCAGCTGTCCGGCATGATGCCCATCGCGGGGGTACTCCTTGGCGTATCGATTGGGTGGAGGGAGGTTGAGGCTGGTTTGTAGCCGAGCGCGCGGCGAGGCTCAAGAAAAGCCGGGCCGCTTGTGGCGCATGGACGGTTCTTTATCACGGCGCTGGTCTTCCGCGCGGTCGCGGCTAAGCTTCGCCGCATGACACAGAACTTCATCCTGTCCGTGACGGACACCCCCGCCCCGGCCGACTTGGCCGGAGTCTTCGAAGGCCTGCGCGCCTACAACGAGGCGTCGCTCGGCCGCCCCTACGACCGCCGCGACCTTGTGGCGGTCGCCCGCGACGCGGACGGCACGCTGAAGGGCGGGCTGGTCGGCTACACCAACTGGGACTGGCTGTATGTCGACCTGCTGTGGGTGGACGATTCCACCCGCGGCAGCGGTCTCGGCGGCCGACTGCTGGCCGCGGCGGAGGCAGAGGCCAAGACCCGCGGCTGCCGCTGGTCGCGGCTCTACACCTACGACTTCCAGGCGCCGGGCTTCTACCCGAAGCAGGGCTACGAGGTGTGGGCGGAAATGGAGGGCTATCCGCCTGGGCACAAGCAGATCTGGTTCAGGAAGGATTTGGCCTGAACGAGAGTGCCCTCTCCCAGGTCGGGAGAGGGGCTATTCCCCCCGCTGCCGCGCCTGTTCCTTGCGCTTGCGCAGGTTCTCGCGCAGGCGGGCGGCAAGGCGCTCATCACGGTCTTTTGCCGCCGGCTTCGGCTTCACCGGTGCCGGCGGGGTGTCCATCGTCTCGGCGGTGTCGTCCATCGGCGCGGCTCCGCAACCAGCCTCACAGGCGGGTGTCAGTGGTCGGAATGATGCAGGATCTGGTCGCGCAGGCCGGTCTCGTAAGCGACGCCGGTGGCGGTCAGGATCGCCGCGCCGGGGGTGCGCTTCACGATGCCCTTGCGCTCCAGGATGGTCCAGACGGCGTCGTTCTGCAGCCCGGTGGCGTCCTTGGCGGCGACCACGGCATGGCCGAGGTGGAAGTGGTTGCCGTGGGCATGCGGCAGGGAGGTGATCTGGAAGCCCCCCTCCTCATCCTCGGCCGGGGCGTTCTCCAGACGGGCGATCTCCTGCAGAAGGGTCAGGGTGCGCAGCTGCAGCGGGTTCAGGTTCAGCGGATTCTTCTTCGGGGGCATCGATGGTCTCATCGGTCCTGGTGTGTCGCGGTTGCGCAGTAGACCGGCAGGGCGGATCGGCTGTCAAGCATGCGAACCGGTCACGGGATGGTCGCGGATGCAGGCTGGCGCCCCGGTCGCCGCTGGGGCATAAGACCGTCGGACCATCGTCATATCAAGGTGTCGGACCATGACCATCCTCGTCACAGGGGCCGCCGGCTTCATCGGATCGCATGTCGCGGCGGCTCTGCTGGACCGCGGGGAGAGCGTGCTCGGCCTCGACAACCTGAACGACTATTACGCGGTGGCGCTGAAGGAGGCGCGGCTCGCCCGGCTGACCGGCCGGCCCGGCTTCCGCTTCATCAGGGCCGACATCTCCGACCGCGCGACGGTGGAGGGGCTATGGCCGCAATTCGGCGACGTGACGGGCGTGGTCCATCTGGCGGCGCAGCCGGGCGTTCGCTACTCCATCGAGAACCCCTACGCCTATGTCGATGCCAACGTCACCGGTCAGGTGACGCTGCTTGAGGCGGCGCGGCGCATGCCGGGTCTGAAGCATTTCGTCTATGCCTCGACCTCCTCGGTCTATGGCGCGAACCGCAAGATGCCGTTCTCGGTGGAGGACCGGGTGGACAGCCCGGTGTCGGTCTATGCCGCCACCAAGAAGGCGGCGGAGATGCTGGCCTTCACCTACAGCCATCTCTACCGGATGCCGATGACGGGGCTGCGCTTCTTCACGGTCTATGGCCCGTGGAGCCGCCCGGACATGGCGACCTGGCTGTTCGCCGACGCCATCACCGCCGGCCGGCCGATCCGCGTCTTCAACGGCGGCAAGATGAAGCGCGACTTCACCTATATCGACGACATCGTCGCCGGCGTGCTGGCCGCCCTCGACCGCCCTGCCCCGGTCGATGCGGAGACCGGTGCCCCGCACCGCGTCTTCAACCTCGGCAACAACCGGTGCGAGGAACTGATGCGGTTCATCACCGTGCTGGAGCAGGCTTTCGGCCGCGAGGCCGTCAAGGTGATGGAACCGATGCAGGCCGGCGATGTGCAGGAGACCGCCGCCGACATCGAACTGAGCCGCCAGGTGCTGGGCTTCGAACCGAAGACCCCGATCGAGATCGGCCTGCCCCGCTTCGTGGAATGGTACAAGGGCTATCACAAGCTCTGAGCCTTCCCCTACCCCTCCACCACCCGAGCCACCATGACCTCCACCGCCTATTCGACCGCGCTGATCGGCGTCTTCCTGCTGTGTCTGGCCGTCGGCTGGTACCTGTCGACGCGGGTGCTGCGCTATCTGCTCGCCAGCAGCATCATGGACATCCCGAACGAGCGGTCGAGCCATCAGGCCCCCACCCCGCGCGGCGGCGGCTGGGCGGTGATGCTGACGGTGGTGCCGGTCTTCGCCATCGCCGGGATCGCCTTCGACCGGATGCTGGAGACGGCGGCGGTGCTGCTGGGCACGCTGGCGTTGATGGGGGTGTCGTGGATGGACGACCGGCGCACCCTGTCGCCGCTGCTGCGGTTGGCGGTGCAGGCGCTGGCGGTGGCCTTCGGGCTGCTGGCGCTGCCGTCCGACCAGATGGTGTGGCAGGGCTGGCTGCCCTGGGGCCTGGACCGGGCGGCGACCGCCTTCCTTTGGCTGTGGTTCGTCAACCTCTATAATTTCATGGACGGGATCGACGGGCTGGCCGGCAGCGAGACGATCCTGATCGGCGGCGGCGTAGCGCTGGTTTCGCTGGTGATGGGCGATTTCGGGCTGACCGGAGTCGCCGGGGCGGCGCTGGCCGGGGCGGCGGCGGGGTTCCTGACCCACAATTGGCGGCCGGCCCGCATGTTCATGGGCGATGTCGGCAGCATCCCGCTCGGCCATATCCTGGCCTTCCTGCTCGCCTCGCTGGCGGCGCGCGGCGACTGGGTGGCGGCGCTGATCCTGCCCGCCTATTACCTGACCGACGCCACCATCACGCTGCTGCGCCGGCTGCTGCGCGGCGAGAAGATCTGGCAGGCCCACCGCGAGCATTTCTATCAGAAGGCCGCCAAGGGTGCGGGCCGGCACGACCGCGTGGTGCTGACCATCATCGGTTACAGCCTCGTCCTCGTCGTCGCGGCGCTGGCCGCCGGAAGCTTCGGCGCCTGGACGCTCCTGCCCGGTGCCATCACCGTCGCGCTGCTGCTGGCGACGTTGACGCGCATGTCGAAAGCCTGATTCCGATGACCACAGCCTTCCTCGACCTCTCCGTCGTCCTCTACCACCCCGATCCGGAGCTGCTGGCCCGCTCGCTCGACACCATCGCCGCCGCCGCCGACCGGCTGGCGGAAGCAGCCGGCGTGCAGACCCGGCTGTGGATCATCGACAATGGCGCACCGAAGGGCAGCGATCTTGCGTCGAACCCGTTCCGGCTGCTGTTGGACCGCTATGCCGAGGCCGGCCGGTCGCCGGTGACGCTGATTGCCGGACATGGCAATGTCGGCTACGGCTCCGGGCACAATCTGGCGATCCGCCGGGGCGACGCGCCATACCACCTGATCCTGAACTACGACATCCTGCTGGAACCGGACGCGCTGCTGGCCGGCTGGCGCTATATGGAGGCGCACCCGCGCACCGTGCTGCTGACGCCCAAGGTGTTCGGCCCGTCGGGGGAACAGGAGTTCCTGTGCAAGCGGCGGCCGACCGTGCTGGATTTGGGTCTGCGCGCTTTCGCCCCTGCCGCGGTCAAGCGGCTGTTCGCAAAACGGCTGAACCGCTACGAGATGCGCGACGTCACCGGCGACGACGTGGTGACCGGGCTGGAGCAGGTCAGCGGCGCCTTCATGCTGTTCCGGCGCGACGCGCTGACCCGGCTGGGCGGCTTCGACGACGGGTACTTCCTGTATTTCGAAGATTTCGACCTGTCGCGCCGGGCAATGGCGCTGGGCGAGATCGCCTATGTGCCGGACGTGCGCATGGTGCATTTCGGCGGCAAGGCGGCGCGCAAGGGCAGCGCGCATATCCGCATGTTCGCCCGGTCCGCCCTACGCTTTTTCAATACCCACGGATGGCGGCTGGTCTGAACTGTGCGACTTCCGCAGCCCCGGCCGGCCGCGGGTCTTCAGCAGCAGCGGGTTCCAGGCGATCATGCGGGCGACCTGCCCCAGCGTCGCCTTGCGGTCACGCTGGATGACGCGGCGCTTGGCCATCATGCGCGGCAGGCCGCACAGCGCATCGCGGATGCCGCGGCCGATGGCGCCGGTGCGGTCGCTGCCCAGGCTGCGGAACACCAGATAGACCACCAGCAGCGCATGGCCGGCGAAGGCCAGCGGCAGCAGCGGCAGCGGCATGTTCTTCACCATCGTCCACACCAGATTGCGGACACCGTGATACTGGGCGAAGGTGCCGTACTGCTTGGACACGCCGCTGCTGACATGCTCCACCACCGCGTCGCCGACCTGCACGGCCGGACCGCCGTTGAGACGGATGCGGAAGCCGAGGTCGACATCCTCGCAATAGCAGAAGAAATCCTCGTCGAAACCACCGACCGCCTCGAAATAATCGCGGCGGTACATGGCGGCGGCGGCGCAGGGCGAGAAGACTTCGCCGCTGTAATAGGGCGGCTTCAGCATCCGTCGGTAATTGACCCGCCAGGCGAAGCCGAAAATGGAATACTGGTCGCCCTCGCCGTCGATCATGCGGGGGTCGTGCGAGAACAGCTGGGTCGAGCCGAACATCGCCACGTCGGGCTGCGCCTGGGCGGCGGCCTGCAGCCGCTCCATCCAGTCGCGGCGCGGGAAGGCGTCGGGGTTCAGCGTGACGATCCAGGGGACGGTGGCACCGGCGGCGCCGATGTTGTTGGCCTTGGCGAAACCGACATTGCTGTCCAGCCGGACCATGCGGAACCGCGGATCGGCGGGCAAGGCGATCCCGTCGACGTCCTTCGACGCATTGTCGACGATCACCACCTCGAAGGCAGGGTCGGTCTGGTCGAGCAGACAGCCAATGACGCGATTGACGAACTCGGCGCAGTTAAAGCTGACGATGATGATCCGGCTGTGCCGATCATTTGCACCGTCCACAATGTGTGACATGTCTTGGTAGCGTCCTTATTCACGCGTCCCTATTCAGCTTATAGCCATTCCCACCACCAACCGAAAGCTGGAAAAGGGTTCTGGGACTTTGCGCCGTGGCGTCACCCGGCCAAACCGGATACTAAGGCATGGTTCAGTCCATGATACGATACCAGCACGGACATTCCTGCCCATGCGCGTTCTCCTGACCGGCGCCACCGGCTTCGTCGGCCGCCACACCGTCCCGCTGCTGGCCGCCCGCGGACACCGGGTGCGCGCCGCCCTGCGCACCACCAGGGAAGGGCCGTGGGAACCGGCGGCGGTCGGCGACATCGGTCCCGACACCGATTGGACCGCGGCGCTGGAGGGCGTCGATGCGGTGATCCACATGGCGGCCCGCGTCCATGTGATGCGCGACAAGGCCGCCGACCCGCTGGCGGAGTTCCGCCGCGTCAACACCGCCGGCACCGTCAGGCTGGCGGAGCAGGCGGCCGCCGCCGGGGTCAAGCGCTTCGTCTTCCTCAGCAGCATCAAGGCGATGGTGGACGAAAGCCGCCCCACCCCGCTGGACGCCGCGGCGCCGCCCGACCCGCACAGCCCCTACGGCATCTCCAAGCTGGAGGCCGAGCAGGCGCTCGCCGAAATCTCCGCCCGCACCGGCATGGAGGTGGCGGTGATCCGCCCGCCGCTGGTCTACGGACCCGGCGCCGCCGGCAACATGCGGGCGCTGGTGAAGCTGGTGGCGACCGGCCTGCCGCTGCCGCTCGGCGGCATCCACAACCGGCGGAGCCTGATCTATGTCGGCAACCTCGCCGACGCGGTGGTGACGGTGCTGGAACATCCGGACGCCGCCGGCGGGACTTTCCTGGTTCAGGACGGGGAGCCGGTTTCGACCGCCGATCTGGTGCGCGCCATCGCCGCGGCGCTGGGCCGGCCGGCGCGGCTGGTTCCGGTGCCGCGCGGCCTGATGGCGCTGGGGGCGGCGCTGACCGGCACGCGCGCGGTGTTCGACCGGCTGGCCGGCACGCTGACGGTCGATGACGGACCAATCCGTAAAAGGCTCGGCTGGCGCCCGCCCCATGACCTTGCGTCCGGGTTGCGCGCCACTGCGGAATGGTTCAAAGCTTCCCGCGGCTGATTACCGGGCTGGATCCGCCATCGCTGGCTCCAGCTGCCGAACGAAAGAACAAGGTTTAGCGGCATGCGTATCCCGTCCGCACGGGCATCCCTGGTTTTCCTGCACGATCTGGTGATGACCGGGGTTGCCCTGGTCGTTGCCCTGTACCTGCGGGTGGGCGGCTCCGCCTTCGGTTTGTATTTCGATGCGCTGGTCATCGCGCTGCCGACGTTGGTCGGTATTTCGGCAGCCGTCTTCGTGCTGTTCGGGCTGTACCGCGGCATCTGGCGCTATGCCTCCATCCCCGACCTGATGCAGGTGGTGCGCGCCGTCACGGTGGCGGTGCTGTGCTTCGTCCTGGCGATGTTCCTGCTGACGCGCGCGGAGCTGCTGCCGCGCTCCCTGCCGCCGATTCTGTGGCTGGTGCAGATGCTTCTGCTCGGCGGGCCGCGCTTCGCCTACCGCTTCATGAAGGACCGCCGCTTCAGCTGGGCCGAGGCGGTGGAAGGCGTGCCGCGCATCCCTGTCCTGTTGCTGGGCGTCGGCGACGCGGCGGAGCTGTTCATCCGCTCGCTCGACCAGCCGGGCCAGTCGGCCTATCGCGTCGTCGGCATCCTGGACGACAAGGGCAGGCGCATCGGTCATGCCGTGCGCGGCGTGCCGGTCCTGGGCGGCCCGGACGATCTCGAGCAGGTGGTCCAGGCGCTGGACCGCAAGGGAGAGCGGCCGCAGCGGCTGATCGTCACCAAGGGCGATGCCGAGTTGAAGGGATCGACCCTGCGCAGCCTGCTCGACCGGGCAGAGGCGCTGGGACTGGTCCTGTCGCGCCTGCCGAGCCTGACCGAGTTCAAGTCGGCGCTCGGCGAAGGCAAGGGCGTCGAGGTGCGGCCGATCGCGCTGGAGGATTTGCTGGGCCGACCGCAGGCAGTGCTGGACCGCGGCGCCATCTCTGGGCTGATCGGCGGGCGGCGGGTGATCGTCACCGGCGCCGGCGGCACCATCGGCAGCGAACTGGTCCGCCAGATCGCCACGCTGGGGCCGGAGCGGCTGATCCTGCTCGATGCCGGGGAGTTCAACCTCTACAGCATCGAAATGGAAGTGCGGGAGAAGTTCCCCGGCCTCGACACCCGCGCGGTGATCGCCGACGTGCGCGACCGCGACCGCATCATGCGCCTGTTCCAGGACGAGCACCCGGCCCTGGTCTTCCACGCCGCGGCGCTGAAGCATGTGCCGCTGGTGGAGGCCAACCCGTGCGAAGGCGCGCTGACCAACGTCATCGGCACCCGCAACGTGGCGGACGCCGCGCGCGCCGCCGGCTGCCTCGCCATGGTGCTGATCTCCACCGACAAGGCGATCCGTCCGACCAGCGTCATGGGGGCGGCCAAGCGCTTCGCCGAGACCTATTGCCAGGCGCTGGACGTGCTGCCGCCGCGCGACGCGACGGAACAGGCCACCCGCTACATGACCGTGCGCTTCGGCAATGTGCTGGGCTCCTCCGGCTCTGTCGTGCCGCTGTTCACCCGCCAGCTGGCGAAGGGCGGTCCGCTGACCGTTACCCACCCCGACATGCGCCGCTATTTCATGACGGTGCGCGAGGCGGTGGAGCTGGTTCTGCAGGCCTCCGCCCACGGCGCCACCCGCACCGAGGACCGCGGCAAGATCCTGGTTCTGGACATGGGCGAGCCGGTGAAGATCGCCGACCTCGCCCGCCAGATGATCCGGCTGGCCGGCTATCGGCCGGGCGTCGACATCGAGATCGCCTATACCGGCCTGCGCCCCGGCGAGAAGCTGTTCGAGGAAATCCTGACCGCGGCGGAGGCGCCGAGCCGCACCGAGGCCGACGGCGTCTTCCTCGCCTCCCCCCGGCTGATCGACTATGCCCTGATCAACCGCGCGGTGGGTGAGTTGGAGGCGGCGGCGCGCGCAGGAGACGGCGAGCGGGTTCTGTCGATCCTCGGCACCGTGGTGCCCGATTTCCGCGCCGAGGCGGTGCTTCCGACCGCTGCGACGCAGGCTTGACGGCAGTCAGGACTCGCGTCATCCCCCATCGGCCGTCATTCCCGCGAAGGCGCACTGCTGTCCGGGATTTTTGAATGGATTGCAGCTGCACGGCAGACACAGCCAGTGTTTTGGCCCAAAATCGCAGTCGCCAAACATAGATTTTGAGGTCTGCCGTGCTGTTCCAAGCTAGCGGATTTTTGCGCCTTGTGGAACCTCTGGACCGTCGTTGTGTGAACGGGATTGTCGCGCGGCACCGGGGCAATCATGGTGTTGGGAGTGGTGACAAGGGCTGGACGTGCCAACGGCACCTCAAGGCGATGCTTTTCGCCCAGTTTGCCGGGCTGAAGAGCCTTCGCGAGATTGCGGAGGGCTTGGCGGCCCAACCGGCTGGGCTGTACCACACCGGGCTGCGGCCAGTGAGCAAGAGCACGCTCAGCGATGCCTCGGCGGCACGGCCTGCGGCGGTGTTCCGCGAGATTGCCGAACTGGTCATGGG